>DADR01000001.1 GCA_002495055.1 Methanoregula sp. UBA247
TCATCTATACCGATGACCCGAAACGTTTTGCGGACGAGGCGGACTTGATTAAGATTCTCGCCCGTGATCTGCGGAAGCGGATTGTGGTCAGACCTACCATACTGGAAGACCCTGAGAAGGCATACAATGAGATTAAATCGGTCGTTCCGGATACAGCCGGCATCACCGATATCTTTTTTGATGCAGATACCGGTGAAGTGCTGATTGAGGCAGAAAAACCTGGTGTTGTCATTGGAAAGAACGGCACGACGTTGAGGGAGATTACCAAACATATCGGTTGGACACCCAAAGTTGTACGAACACCACCTATCGAGAGTTCTACGGTAAAACAGGTTCGCCAGTACCTCCGCTCGGTGAACGAGGAACGNNTGTTCCTTCGGACCATCGGTCGACGCATTCATCGTGATATTCCAGGAAAAGATGATACCAGCAAGGACGCAGTAAAAAAGGACCAGTGGGCCAGGGTCACAATGCTCGGGTGTTGTCGTGAAGTCGGACGTGCTGCATTTTTACTCACGACCCCCAATAGCCGCGTTCTGATCGACTGCGGGGAAAAGCCGGACAACTCGAACGGTACACCTTATCTCTATGTCCCCGAGATTCATCCCCTTGCCCAGCTTGATGCCGTTGTACTGACACATGCCCACCTCGACCACTGTGCACTTATTCCTCTATTGTACAAGTACGGTTACGAAGGGCCGGTCTACTCAACGCCTCCGACCCGCGATCTCTCGGCAATGCTCCAGCTCGATTACCTCGACGTGATCCATAAGGAAGACCGGAAAATCCCGTACTCTTCCAATGAAGTCAAGACCTATATCCGGCATTCAATTACCCTCAACTATGGCAGCGTAACTGATATCGCACCTGATATAAAACTGACATTCCATAACGCAGGCCACATCCTGGGATCGGCAATCGCCCACTTTCATATCGGGGACGGGATGTACAACATCGCATTTACCGGTGATTTCAACTACAGCAAAAGCCGCCTTTTTAACCCGGCAATAAACCAGTTCCCACGGCTCGAAGCGCTTTTCATGGAGAGCACGTATGGTGGATCCAATGATTTTCAGCCTGCCCGCTCCGATGCAGAGGCAAAACTCTACGAGACCATTAATACGGTACTCACTCGCGGCGGCAAGGTTATCATTCCGGCATTTTCGGTAGGTCGTTCTCAGGAAGTGATGCTGGCTCTTGAAGAAGGGATGCGACTTGATAAAATCCCGAAAGGAAAGATCTATCTCGATGGCATGATCCGCGAAGCAACTGCAATCCATACAACGTATCCTGAATACCTGAATACTGAGCTCCGGAACCTTATATTCCGTGAAGGGATGAATCCGTTCCTGGCCGAATGTTTCCAGCAGGTAGACAGTCAGGAGCTGCGTGAAAAAGTGATGGGCGGCGATCCCTGTGTAATAATATCGACCAGCGGTATGCTGAATGGCGGGCCTGTCATGGAATATCTTCTGAACCTGGCACAGGATGAAAAGAACGCCCTGGTCTTTGTAGGTTACCAGGCAGATGGCACCTACGGACGAAGAATCCAGAAAGGATGGCGTGAGGTACCGATGGGGCGCAAAGGTACCATCACTATCAACCTTGAAATCGTGACTATCGATGGCTTTTCCGGTCACTCAGACCGTCGGCAACTGATGAACTATATTGGTCAAATCCAGCCCCGTCCTGAAAAGATATTCTGCATCCACGGTGATGAAAATAATACAATCGATCTCGCAAGTTCCATCTACAAACGGTACCATATCGAAACGCATTCTCCAATGAACCTTGAAACATACCGCATGGTCTGAAGGTTCTTTAATGAGGATACAAATCTCCCTTTTTTTTGGCATTTTTGCTGCAATGGCTCTTTCAAATGCCATAGTTCCTGTGCTTCCTTCCTATGGGGGGAGTTCTGCAATTCAGGCAGCCATCTACTCCGCGTATTTCCTGGGAGCGTGTGTTAGTACACTTCCCGCTGGTATTCTGTCCGACCGGTATGGCCGTGTGCCTGTCATCCGTTTTGGTCTTGCTATCACCATTGCCAGCGGACTTCTTCTGGCAGTTCTGGTATCGCCCATTCCGGTCATTGTCGCCCGTATTATTGAAGGTGTGGGAACGGGGTGCTTTGTGGCCGCAGCGATGTCCTATGTCAACTCGCTCCCGGAACACGAACGATTGAGCGGATACCTCATGGCATCGCTCAATGCGGGACTGGTGATTGGGCTGGTTTTTTCCGGGTGGCTGGCAGCACAGATTCCCTATCCGGCATCCGGTATACTCGTATTTTCCGTTCTTGTCTTCATTCCCGCAGCTGCGAGTTTTTTTATCAATGAAACGGGTAGTTTTTCCCAAAAAGGGGATCTCAATACAATTCTTACTCTCGTGCAGAAATTCCGATGGCTATGGTACTCATCGATAATACTTATCGGGATCACCGGCGTCGTCACTTCGCTTTTTCCAAAATTTTCCGGTTATTCACCGGATAGTGTCGGGATTTGGATTTCCCTTATGAGTATTGCAACGATAGCAGGAGTCCTGTTTGCATCCCGGCTCCCTCTGCCCCCTGTTCCTGCTATCCGCTGGTCAGCACTGTTTATGATAATCTCCGCAATAGTTTCGTACTATTCACCTCTTGGCTTTGTGTTACTAGGATTATGTGCAGGTGTTGTAATGATCGCCCAGATGATGTTTCTTGCACAAGTCAGGGATCACCAGGGTGCAGCTATGGGATTGTTCTCAACCACGAGCTATCTGGGTATGGCTCTACTTCCGTTTATAGCCGGGGTGGTAGCAGATACTTCCGGGTTTTTTTATGCATTTTGTGCAACTGCCCTCTTTGCATTAACTGTTTTTCTTACTATTGACCGGTGCGAATGTCAGTTACACAGGACATAGTAATCAGCAAGCCAGAAAAACAATACATTCATCAGCGATGAGGGAAAACTTCGTCATGAGATTATGAAAACAAAGGTACTGGTTCTGGTATTTCTCCTCGTCCTCCTGTCTACACCGGTAGTTCATGCTGAAGACGCTCTTGATTGGTACACAAAAGGGCAGTATGCTGCAATGGTGGGGAATTATGCAGAAGCCCTGACCTGTTATAATAATGCTCTTGCTCTTGACACAAAATATGCTCCCGCATTGTCAGGAAAAGCAGTTGTGCTGAATAACTTGGGAAGATATGATGAAGCCATCAATGCAGCGGATGCGGCGATTGCCATTAAATCATCAGATGTGAACGCCCTGAATGCCCGGGCATACGGACTGCTCAAATCAGGGCGCTATGGGGATTCAATAACAGCGTATGACGCACTTTTTTCAGGCGGGTACATCCGTTCAGATGCCTACTGCAACCAGGGTTATGCGTACCTGATGCTGAATAAATCCGACAATGCAGTCATATCCTCAGAGAAGTGTACAACAATTGACCCGAAAAATCTTGACGGATGGAATCAAAAAGGTCTTGCACTCATGAATCTCGGCAGATACCAGGATGCGCTCAATGCCTATGACCAGGCGACCAAGATCACCGTAAATAATGCTGATATCTGGAATAATAAAGGATTGGCCTTTACTGCACTCGGAAGGTCCCAGGATGCACTCCAGTGCTTCAATAAGGCGCTGGGATTAAAACCGGATTTTGCTGACGCACTGATGAACAAAGAGAGTGTTATGGGGAAGTTACAGGTTGTCAATATATCAGGGACTATCACCCCAACGGTAACCATAAGTCGTATTGGGACACTTTTGACACCTTCCCAACTGCCAACTCAGGACACGCCCCAGGAAACGCTCACCAGTGTAATTCCACGCACCACCGTTCCGGTTGTAAAGAAAACAACGTATTCCCCGATTTCACCAATTACAACACTCATGGGTGTATTCGTTGTTTGCGGGTTCATGCTTGCAGTACAACGCATCAGGAAATAATCCACCATCTTATTGAATGATTCTTTTTTTGAATGTTTCCGGTTACCTCAAAACATTCAGGGAGTGAGAAGAGCCTTTTTCCCCCATAACCGCCAATGCACTGGCAGCGATGATTCCGTTGTAGTAGTTGTTGGAGTATCACATTCGGGGGATCGAGGCTTCTAAAATGAAACCTTCGTAAGGATTCACCTGCATTGAACACGTCATTTAAAAGAGCCCATTATGCATCATTATTGGCATATGCGGTCATAATCCCCGCATATATTGAAGAGGCTTTCTTCAGGTCATCAACCTTAACCCGTTCATTCACTGCATGAAGGGTTGAAATCTCCCCAGGCCCGTACTCGATCACGTTAAACCCGCACAGACGAAGATGACGGGCATCACTTGCCGCCCACTGGACAATCGGGAATACCGGTCCACCTTGTACCCGCTCTACTTCGTTACAGGTAACCCTTACCAGCAGACAGGACGGATCAGTCATAGAGGGCTCATGGGTTGTCTGTGAAATGATTTTACCGTGACTGGCATGAGAGATGATCCCTGATACAAGTTCCGGTATCGAACATCCCCACGGTACCCGGAGTTCAAGGTCAAGATCGCAGTGCTGGGCAACCACATTCGACTTCTCACCGCCACGAATAATCCCCGGGTTGTACATCAGTTTTTTTAGTACATCACTGACATTATTGACATGGAATTCCGATTCAAGGACACCTGAAGACCGATCAATAATCTCCTTGATCCCGTCATCAACAGGATACTCCTGATCATGCAGTCCTTTCACATATTCAAGAAGGGACACCGCTTCCATAACCGCACTTACACCGACAGCGGGATACAGCGAGCCATGAGCCGGGGTCCCGGAAAATTTCATCCCGAGCCTGCAGAGCCCTTTTTGCCCGATACAGGGGTTGTGGACAGGTGTGGGTTCCGCAATCAGACAGTCAGCAGGACTGATCATTTTTTTTGCAAGAAGGTACCGTATGCCGTTCTCACCCCCGGTCTCTTCATCGCACACGAAAACACAGGTTGCTGTCACATCCTTATCGTGATTTATCAGATCCTGGCAGGCAGCCAGCATCGAAGCACATCCTCCCTTCATATCCGTAGTACCCCGACCCCACACACAACCGTCCATGATAATACCGGAAAAAGGGGGGTAACTCCATCCTTCGTCCAGTGCAGGAACAACATCAACATGCCCACAGAAAAGCAGCCGGCTATCGGTGCCCTTGGTGATAAGATTACTATGTCCTGTTTTGTTCCTCGTAATTTTTGACCCAATACCTAACGTATCGAAAAATGTTCTGATGTATTCAATAATTTCAGTTGTGCGACCGGGGGGATTTTCGCTCCTTATTGCAACAAGTTCAGAACAAATCCGGCTGACATCCATACCATCACACCTTAAATTTTTTAGGATTCTGAGATATAGGTTTTAAATAAGGTTGAGAGTGATGCATCTTCGTACAGGCTCTTTAAGAATTCCGTTTCAAAGAATTCATCAATAATTACATAGAAGAAATCAACCGGAACAGGTTTCCGGCTGTCCGGGTCAAGCACAATCCGGAAACTTCGATAACCAGCCGGGTCTTCAGCATCGTAAATCATCTGCCAGAGTGAAGGCAAACAAGCGAACTTCGTCGGGTGGTGCTCTTTTAACCAGGTAATAAATCCGGGAAATTTCGCACGGTCCCCTTTTTTCTCCTCGTCGATACGCCACCTCAGGTATTCCCCGCTCATGATGTTTTTTGGGGACAGGATATTGAAAGCGTAGATGCCTGCAGTGTAATCAATATGTGCAAGGGAATCGACCAGGAAAAAATAGAGTACTTTGTTGAACTGGCCAGGATCCTGGAGTATCAGGGTTTTTTCATACAAGTGAGAAAGAACCGACAGGAATTCATTTTCTTCCATATCCTCCTTGTTCGTGCCGGAGTTGTAAATAATTGCCGCATGACTTTGAAAGATCTCGTTCACAGTCTATCGGTTTCACGATAGTATTTACCTTTATTTGTAAAATGGTTCCCGTAACGATACCGCTTTTTGGAACAATGCTTCAAGTTCCGCACCTTTCTTTCCCCGGATGTCTATATGGTTGTCGGTTCGCAGGAGACAGGGTTTAAGTTTCCCATCAGATGTAACCCTGAGGCGGTTACAAAAAGCGCAGAACTCGGTGTTGTGGAGCGGACGGACAACTTCAACCTCTGCACCGTCGAGACAGTACTTTTTACGGTGGTGCATTCTCCGGGTGATGATCTGTTTTGAGCGCGAAGCAAGTGAATCTTCAAGCCCGTTTAAGTCCCCATGGTAGGTGCAGTCATTAAAATGCATCAGTTCAATAAGCTGGAGAACCAGGTTCCGGTTGCCCCTGACATAGGTAAGGAAATCATCAATCTCCTTGTCGTTGACACCATCAAGCACTACCATGTTCAGCTTGATGGGTGTAAGACCTGCATCAAGTGCACTATCAATACCGGCAAGCACATCGCTCAATCGATCGATCCCCGTGATCTTTTTATACGTTTCCGGGTTCAGACTGTCAAGGCTGACATTCACCCTTCTGAGACCTGCTTCTTTCAGCCCGTTTGCCAGATCTGCAAGAAGAGTGCCATTCGTTGTGAGTGAAGATTCCATACCTGCGGGTACTGCACGTATAATTTCCAGAAGATCCTCACGGAGCAGTGGTTCTCCGCCGGTGAATTTTACACTCCGGATCTCAAATTTCGAAGCAACACGCAGGATTTCTGCAATCTCTTTTGCAGAAATCTGTTTTTGTGGAGAGTTTTCCCCCTCTTTATGGCAGTATATACAGGAAAGATTGCATGCAGGAGTAAGACTAACCCGAAGGTTGCTCACCGGGCGGTTAAAGGGGTCTTTGAGGGTCACAAGTATTCAACCTATGAAATTCTTTGCGATAATATAGAGCTCGGTGCTCCCTTTGCGGGTAGATCGGGTAATGCAGGTTTTAACCGAATAGAATCGTTCTTTGGTCATTGCATAAAGCTCGGGAAAATCTGTACCCTGGAACGATTTAACGACAAAATTACCACCCTGTTTTAATACCTTGCAGGAAAACTTCAGGGCTTGTTCATTCAATTCGATGATGCGGGCCTGATCATAACTTTTATGACCGGAAAGTTTGGGTGCTGCATCACACACAACCACATTGATGACACCGAGCATTAACCGGACATTTTCCTGCACTTCGGGATCGTTCAAGTCCCCTTCGATTGTCTCTACACCATCGAGAGGGGCAATAGGATTCAAATCAATCCCAATAACCTTCGCATGGGTCAGTGTACGCTCAACCTGCAGCCAGCTTCCTGGGGCTGCACCGAGGTCAACAATATTATCATCGGGGCGGATGATAGCAAACTTCTGCTGGATCTCAAGAAGCTTGTAGGCTGCCCGCGAACGGTACCCCTCGTGCTTTGCCCTTATATGCGTCCGGTCATATCCCCACTGTGATCCCATTGCACTAATCTATCCCCTTTATTTTGCCCGGGTGAAATCCCAAAACATTCCCGGTAATATATGATAGTATATCGTATAAGAGATTGGGTTTGGAACATTTTTGATGGTATCACATCATCATATCAGGTCCAAACGCTACTACCCGGTCCTGACTCCTGAATGCCAACCACAAATCACCCGGATCCATTCTTTTTTTTTGGGAGATAACTCCTTACCGTGCTCGGATTACCAATTTTCTCATCCGAAAAATCATTCTTAAAACTTCCGGTTAGGACCTGTTTCAGGAAAAATTCAGGATGCAGGATAATAATCAAAAAAAACCGGAAATTAGACAAGTTTGCCGTTATACCACATCTCACCGGATTCCCCGTTTACCCTGACATGCACACCGTTTTGCAAACAGGTCAAGGGAACGTCAATCCGGTCAATCATAGGTATCCGGCCAATGATTGCACCAGTAGCTATGATGGGTTCAGCTTCATTATTGATAATTGCTGCCGGAGCGTGACCATTTTGGCTTAAAGCATAGAGGACGTATGAGCCTACTGTTGAACCCTTGCCGTAGGGAAATGCAAGAACTTTTCCGGTTATACATTCACCCTGTAACGGGTGGCCTTTTTCGACTATAATCCCGGTTGCCGGATCTACACCGGAAAGAAACGAGATAGGTTCCGGGCTGACAAGCAGCGGACCAGTCCCCTGTCCTTTCGCTATGCCTCTTCCATGGATAAGCAATATCACACCTAATAAATGTTTGAAGATTACACTATTATAGTAATATGGAAGAGTCTTCCGTCAATAATACTGCGCCTTCAACTGAGCTAAAATACCAGATACAGCTCAACGAACTTGAAGCCAGCCTGCTCGATTTGAAGGTGAAAGTTGACGAACTTTCAAAAGAGAATGCCCAGCTTAGGCGGGAGAACAATCAGCTCAAGCGTATGCCTCTTTTTGTTGCCGTTGTCATTGACTTACTGGATAACGGGGATGTATATCTCCGGCAGCAGGGAAACAACCAGGAATATCTCACCACCGCTACAGAAGATCTCCGGCCGCTTCTGAAGCCCGGCGCGAAGGTTGCCGTCAACAATGCGCTTTCCATAGTAAAAGTCATTGGAAATATTTACGATTCACGCATTCGTATCATGGAACTTGATGTGTCACCGGATATCAGCTACGCCCAGATCGGCGGTCTTATTGACGTGATTAAGGAGGTGCGCGAAGCGGTGGAGTACCCGCTGACCAAACCTGAAATTTTTCAGAGAATCGGCGTCGAACCCCCAAAAGGCATCCTGCTTTATGGTCCGCCGGGCACCGGTAAAACCCTTATTGCAAAAGCGGTGGCTCACGAGGCACATGCCACATTTATCCGTATGTCCGGGAGCGAACTTGTCCACAAATTTATCGGTGAAGGCGCCGGGCTTGTCCGGGAACTTTTCATGCTTGCCCGCGAACGTGCCCCTGCAATCGTCTTCATTGATGAGATCGATGCGGTCGGCAGTACGCGGACCCATGACGGAACATCCGGAAGCGCTGAAGTACAGAGGACACTTATGCAGCTCCTTGCCGAAATGGATGGTTTTGACAATAGAGGTGATGTCCGCATCATGGCGGCCACCAACAGGGCTGATATGCTGGACCCGGCACTGCTGCGGCCTGGGCGGTTTGACCGGTTAATAGAGATTCCCTTGCCGGATAAAGATGCCCGACTGCAGATCCTGAAGATCCACTCGCGGAAGATGCATCTTGGCACGGTGAACCTGGAAGAACTCGTCAGCATGACCGAAAATGCCACGGGTGCTGAACTTGAAGCGATCTGCCGTGAGGCAGGCATGATGGCGGTGAGAAGGGAAGCTTCATGCGTGGAAATGGCTGACTTTATGGATGCTGTCCACAAAGTCAAGAATGAAATTGTTACCGATAATCGTATGTATACCTGATCTGGTACGCGGGTAATACAACTTCCATTTTACGGGATACCCGGATGAATATCCTTTTAATTCAGCGGGACGGAGTCGACCTCCACCATACACTTTTTGCATCCGAAACCAGCCGACTGGCACTAAGGTTTTATCACCCGAAAAAAAAGCCCTGCGGAGTATATATTACCGTATCAACACTCGGTAGTGCTTTATCGCTCGTCTCAGAACTGCGCTGGTATCTCCGTCGTTATGTTCGGGAGACCCTGTTTGAAGTGACCACAGGAATATACTGTACCCACTCCCTTGCACAGGATGTGTATTACGAGCGGATCTCAGTTCTTGAACCTGACTGGCCTTTCCGCCGGCTCTACGGTTTCAGGGACGGGAAATTGATCAGCAGACTCGTGATGTCTCAAGGGTCTACCATCGAAGAATACCATCAGGAATATATCGGTATCGACCTGGCAATCGAGTGCTGGTGCACTGAAGACGAAGTGGAAGAGGGGGAATTATTAACGGGAGAAATGGGAGATCGTGAGGAAACCTTGCCAGAAAAGGAGGAATAAGTATCTGGATGTGCTTTAAAAAGAGTATGTGTTTTTTTTAACAATAACGCGTGTACGATAACGGGAGAGAAGAAGTATGGAGAATCATGAGTGGAAGAGAGTTTATGCATCGATCTTTGTGGTAGTTTTTTTTGCAGCAATCTGCGTTGCCGCATTTAATTTTGTTGATGGAATGGCCGGGGGTTATGCCATAGCGTTTGTCTCTTTTTTCATTACTCTCTGTGGTATTGTAGTTGCCTTACTATTTTTCCACCGTGCCCGCGTGATGGATGCGATCCTGAACAGTAACCAGCTCCTCGCTCACTGGGTGTATCCAAGGGAGATTGCCCGTAAAAGCGCTCTACGGGAATACCAGGAGTTCCTGGAACGAAACCGCGCTATGTTTATTCTCATTGGCGGGATGCTGATAGTCACTGCACTGGTGTTCATCATCTTTGTTGAGGACGGAGGTCTTGCCACGGGTTTATTCCTCCTCGCATTCACTCTTGTTCTTTTCATCATTTCAAGAATTACCCCGGAACTCGAACTGGACCGTGCCCTTAAAGCGCCCCATGAAGCATTCCTGGCAAGGAATGGAATTATCTATGAAGGGGCGGTCTATCCCTTCCGTTCCTTTATGATGAATATAGATGAAGTCTCACTGCAAAAAGCGACACCCAAGAAAAATCCGGCACTAATTTTTTCATTCACACAACTTGTCGGGCTCTCCATCATCCAGTCATTTGATATCGTCGTTCCTATACCAGCGGGCGAGGAGGATACAGCAAATGGTATCGTTTGGGCACTGCGTGGAAAGGTACAGGAAGAGGAGAAAGAACCGGAATTTTTCCCGGTATTTTTCCGGTAGGTAGTATGGCACTAAAAAAAAATATCGGTGCATGAAACATTCTGATGCAACAAGAAAAACTCGATAGTCAAATGGATTAATAACGGAGGGGATTTTTAAATCCACTTCTGATCCATTGCCATTTCAATTCAGTAATCACTCTTTTCAAAAAACCAGAAATCTGCAACCATGAGGTTCCATTGTTTTTCATCTGAAAAAATCTCATTCTTCATATCTCCTTTTAAAGGGAAATAGAGAAACCGTGCCATAGGCACTGTTTTCAGAGCTGAAGAATGGCAAATAAATCCGTGTCGTACCGAGAAAATTTTTGAATGATTCCCTTCTCTTTCAATCAGATAGGTCCACATCGAATCCACATTCGCTTTTTTAAGAATGGCAACTGCTTCACTCATCAGGATTGAAACAAGATATTCATCATCTTTTAGTGCAAACATATCTTCAATCAATACATTTTTATTAGTTTCAGGATAGTCAAGTATGAGATAGGCAAGCATCACTTCCCCATCCCAGAGAGTCAGGCATTTACTCTGAATTTCAGGAGCTGAAAAACGCCATTGAATGTATGGGGGTGTCCGTCCAAAATACAAGCCATTTTGAGAGTGATTTAATGTATGTATTTTGTTAATTTCCTCTTGATATTCCGTTACATCTCCGTACTGAACCTTGAAGGTGTGTGAGATTTTTGGAAATAATAGTGTGAAAATTCCGGATATGGGAAATCCGATTGTTTTACTGATTTGTTGGGGTAGAATGGGAAGATAATTCTTAAATATCCCATTCATAGAGAGATATCCTCTAGATTTTGTGAAGCTGGTGAGACTTGTAAAACCGGCATGTACCAAACTCTGATATGAAAATAAATTAATCGAACATACGGTTAAGAGATCATACCCCTCTTCTTTTGTGAAGTTGATAATATTTCTTAGTAGAGTGGAAGAAATTCCCTGTCTCCGGAACTCCGGATGAACCATTATCCCATATATATAACACGAATTTAGAAAATAATGATCCTGATGCGTTTTTACTTGAATCTGGGAAGGGATTACCGACACAGATCCAATAATTCTGCGATTTATTTCGGCTATAAAAACGAGAGGTTTGGTTTTTTTATAAAACGGATTTTTTTCATGAAGCCAGCGCCAATAATCACGATCCATAGTTTCGTGAAAACAAACCCGATACAGATCCAGCCATTGTTGAATGTCATCATCTGAACCCGAATCAAGCAAACGGTAGTTTATTTCCATATTTTCATTCCATCCTAAAGTATTACTGGAGATTGTTTTACTTCAACCAATGAAGATGAGCGGAAATTAAAATCCCAGGAATTATCGATTTGGCGAATCGGATTTTTCCATCGATTAATTATACTAAAATCTGTCATTTTCAACACTTTAGCTTGTGGAGTCATTCGACGAAATATAATTTGTAACCTGTGCACGTTCTGAGGGTCGATTATTTGATTTAATCCGCAGCAAATTTTTTATTTTGTATCCATACATATCAAGAAACATGCACAAGCTTTTTCTATAAATCTGTATTGTGATTGTCTGCAGCGTTCCTGTAGACCAATTGTTTTTTAAATTGTTTTTTTCTTCACCTTTGAATCCCAGAAAATCGCATTCTTTGTAATGCGTACCAAAAAGTGTTTTAATGATCTCTGAGCTCATAATTATTCCTGGAGAATAAGCCGAATATTCTTCTCGATAGGTTATTTTCGCAATGTACGCATTATCATGAATTTTATATACTATAGCCGCAGCTATATCCGTCGTTGTTGATGTCAAAAGATGTATTGTCACCATTTTTTTTTCTGCCAAACGCATCAGCAATTCTTCATAAAATCTTTTATTTATCTCATTTCCTCCAATAGTGAAGTCGTGATTTTTTTTCCATCCGGATTGTTCGATACTGAGGAATTTTTGTAATGCTTCCGGCAGGATCCCAGGATCTTCAAAGTATTGAAAATTCACTCCTACAGGAAGATTCAATAGTTTTTCCCTGCGAATTTTCCAGTAACGCCGGGTATTTCTCCCACGTGTTTTTAAATAATCTTCCCAGGTTCCTGTGATTGATATATAATACGAAACAGATTCTGTAAGAACTTTAGTTGAGTACCGTATATTACTGAATAATCTTTGATGAAGAACACGACTGTTTTCCGGTTGTTCTGCAAGGGAGATCATATCCCATTTCGTGTAATCGGTAATCAGATACTGAAAAATCGCATCCCACAGAATTTCTGGTTCTTCTGTCGTTAAAATTGAGGGTTTATCGCCACCACCCCATTCGGAAATGAATCGTATTACCCTGATGTTTACTCCCTTCAGGAGTCGGATATTCCCCAACTTGCGGCTCTCGATTCTAAATGGCGCAATGCCGACAAGCGTAGCACCTCGTCTTATTGTAAGAATGAATAACTGGTCGTTTTCATTCCTGTAATGTTTCCAGGCTGTATAAACAAAGGTATACGTTGCATACAACGAGGGATTGATACTTTTTTCGGACAATGCATCCCATTCACACTGAATATCTACGAAATCTTTTTCAGAATCAACACATTTTATTCGCAAATCATGATTTTTGGTATCAATCATTTTATCAAAACAGAAACCATATTTCTTCAAGGATTAATTTATAGTCTGGCGAGGCATTCGTGCATGGCATGGATAACGAGCATATAGGCCATTGGATTATGTAATCGGAAGTAGAGCCGAAGAGCCGATAAAAAATTCTATTTTGGAAAAATATATTGTTTTTACCAACTGTGGAGACATTTTTTGCAATGCCAATTAGGGTTTCCCGGCTCTACTACGCAACCTCCCAGTTTTATTTTCCCGGCAGCCCATTCATAACGCATATCAGAGGAAGGGAGCCCGTATTGTATTGGAATTACGTCATTAGTAGAATTACAGTTCGGGCATTGTTTTGGTTTTCTCATAATTCCGTCATTTGTTCGTTACTATATTTTTCTATGCCATATATCTATTCAAAATTGTGTCTTTGGCAACTGTTTCGTTAACTTCCATCGTGAGGATTCAAACGTACGCCCGCCTTCTTTTCTGTTAACAGAATGCAAATACAACCGTAAAATATTTGTAAAACAAGAGAAGAGAGCAGCGGGCCTGGATTTGCACCAGGATATGTTGACCTGCAGTCAACCGCGTAACTGTTCCGCCACCCGTGCACAACGGAAGACCCATGATACCTTCTCCAATTTTAATTTGTGAGGATCTTCCTTGATTACTAACAAATACTGATTAAATAATAAAAGCTGGCGCAGCATCGGTGCATTGCATCGAAATATTAATATAAAAATTAAATGAGAAAATATTGCCGTTATTGGCAAAAAATGATATTTAGGATGATGAAAAAACATAAAGACAAAATTATTGCTTACTTGTTCTGCGATTTCGGTGATTGGAGGTCGAAGCCCCAAACAAGTATTAATACCTTAACACAACAAAAATTGAGAAGATGTCTGCAATAAAGCTTGCCGGCGGTCCAACCCAGGATGAGATTATGGCAGTCTCCCTGTTCAAGCTGGGACTCCGCAGCACTGATACAGTGCTTGAGATTGGGTGCGGTACCGGTAAAGTCTCGATTGCCATTGCACAACAGGCTGCGAAAATTTATTCAATCGATAAAAAACCCGAAGCAATAAAAATCGCACGGGAATCATCACAAAAAATCCCACTCCACAACATAGAATTTTCATGCACTGATGCCGCTGACTTCCTTGCAGGGGACAGGATCTTCGATTGTGCTTTTGTTGGCGGAACGCAACAACTCGCCCTGATACTTCCAGTCCTTTCAAAAAAAGTGAAGCGAACGATTATAATAAATGCGGTGCTTTTGAGCACTCTGGCACAGGCAGTTACTGCCATGCAGCAGCTTGGCATCTTGTGTGAAGTTGTCCAGGTGCAGGTTGCCCGATCGCATGAGATCGCGGGAAGTATCATGTTCAAACCTATCGACCCGGTATACGTAATCGTAGGAAAGGGGACAGCATGCTGATCGGTCTTGGACTAGGCCCGGGAAATCCTGAACTTCTTACCCTGCGGGCTGTACGCCTGCTCCGGGAAGCAGACAGGGTTTTTGTACCGGGAAGAATAGCACACGATCTTGTCTCCCCATATCGTGAGGCAATCGTACTTGACTTCCCCATGACTGATGACGAATCACGTATACGGAAATGCCTTGAAGAGAATGCAGATAAGATTGCCCCGGCAGCAAAGGATGGTCTTGCAGTTTTTGGCATTCTTGGAGATCCGAATTTTTTCTCCACATTTTCGCGGTTATGCAGTATCCTGTCAGAAAAGCATCCCTCAATTCAATACCGGACAGAGCCTGGAATCAGTTCAATCACCGCATTTGCGGCCGCTGCCGGTATTTCACTCAATGACGGTTTCATCGTATCGGACGGGAGGGTGCCCGACTCACGGATCCTTCTTAAGGTTCGTCATCCCAAAGAAAAAGCTGACGAACTCCGCAGGGAAGGCTACCGCGAGTTCATTCTTGTTGAACGAATGTTTTTTGCAGATATGAAAGTGTTCCGCAACGAAGAGCTCCCGGAAAAAAGTGATTACTTAAGCGTCATGTATGCGAGGCGCTGATTATGAGGGCAAAGGTCTGGATTGTCGGTGCTGGCCCCGGAAATCCTGAACTGATAACCGTTAAGGGATTATCGCTTCTCATTGATGCAGATGTTCTTATCTATGCTGGATCACTGGTCAATCCCGAATTAATTGCCAAGTCGGGTGCGCTCATCAAACTTGACAGCTGGGGTATGAAGCTTGAAGAGATTGTCACGGCGATGGAGGAACCGGCCAAGTCAGGAAAAACGGTAGTCAGGCTTCATTCTGGCGACCCCTCACTCTATGGGGCGATCGTTGAGCAGATCGAAGAACTGGAAAGACGGGGAATCGATGTTGAGATCATCCCGGGGGTCTCATCACTCTTTGCTGCAGCGGCTGCACTTGGTTCCCAGCTTACTCTCCGTGGGATCTCTGAAAGCCTGATTGTTACGCGACCGGCAGGAAAAACACTCGATCACGATCAAATCAAAGAACTCTCCAGACTCGGCGCTACCCTTGTTATTTTTCTCGGTACCGATAAACTGGGGGAGATCACCCAAAAACTTGCCTGTCCCGGGGATACCCCTGCAGCGGTTGTTTATCATGCCTCGTGGCCTGATCAGAAAATTATCCGTGGAACGGTTGCCGATATTGCAAAAAAAGTTTTGGATGAAGGGATCGACCACACGGCACTCCTCATCATAGGTGGTGTTGTCGATCCTCGCAGGACAGGATACACAAGGTCATATCTCTACTCATGACTGATACGATAGTCATCGCACTTTCACGGTTTTTAGGCGAAGCAGAAAGAATCGCGGATTTTCTGGGTGCCGATGTCCGTGAATATACTCCTGATATTTTTTTAGAGATTTTTCCCCACACACGACGAATTGTTGCCATCATGTCGATAGGAATTGTCGTGCGCAGGATCGCACCGCTTATTCATGATAAATGGAATGATCCGGCTGTTGTTGTTGTGAGTCCTGATATTGCTTATGCCATCCCACTCCTTGGGGGTCATCATGGAGCCAATGAACTTGCAAAAGAATTGTCAGCCCTGGGTATCCAGCCGGTTATCACGACAGCGACCGAAGCAACCGGAAGGGATTCCGTGGAGTCAATCGCGCAACGATGCGGGTGTGATATTATCAACAGGGAATCAACCCGGCAGGTTAATGCAACCATGCTCGATGGAGACATCCCGGTATTTGCGGTAAAAGGTCCCGGCATCGTCATAGCAGGTTCTGATGTTTCAATTCTTTTAAAACAAGGCGAATTTACCGTTGGTATCGGGTGTCGCAAAGACGTGAACAGCCAGGAAGTCCTTGATGCCATCAGGAAAGCACTTGCTGAAGCCGGGGTAGCAGAACACGATGTACTTGTCTATGCAACCACGCAGAAAAAGAGTGGTGAGACAGGACTCCGCGAGGCAATATCTACCCTATCTGGCAATTTAATATTCCTTGACGATGCTACAATAAATGCACAGCGTGGGATCACCCCTTCCCGGGCAACAAAGATCGGGCTCTCAGGTGTTGCCGAGCCATCCGCCCTTGCTGTGGCAAAACGAAAACAGCTTGTGATGGGAAAGAAAGTTTACGGGAGAGTTACTATTGCCATCGCACACTAAATCTGGAAATGGGAGCCTTGCCATAGTTGGTCTGGGACCTGGACTCAGGGAATACATAACCCCCCGTGCCCTCAAGGTTATTGCCGGCGCAGACTATGTGATTGGCAATGCCCTGTATCTTGATCCTCTTGAACCGTTGCTTTCAGGGAAAACCGTAATCCGAAGTTCGATGGGCAAAGAGGTTGAACGGGCACAACAGGCTATAGATCTTGCCTCTTCGCATACGGTTGCCATTGTATCGGGAGGTGATGCCGGGGTCTATGGCATGGCAAGCATTGTCCTTGAAGTTCTCGAGCATTCCGGCGCTGATATCGATGTCGAGGTAATCCCGGGGATCACAGCGGCAAATGCCGCAGCATCAAGGATCGGATCTCCCCTGTCTGGTGATTTTGCAGTCATCAGTTTATCGGATCTTTTAACCCCGCTCGAAGTGATTGAACAGCGACTTGACGCAGTCTTTTCCGTTGGAATCCCGGTAGTGCTCTACAACCCGAAAAGCCGGGGAAGACCGCATAATTTTACGCTTGCAATAGCACATGCCCGCAAGTATCTTGGTGCTGAAACACCCATAGCAGTCGTCAGGAACGCTTTACGTGATGGTGAAGAAGTAATCGTGACGACACTTGCCGGTGCGGAAAAGGTAGAGAAAGATGTAGACATGCACGCGACAGTTATTATTGGCGGAAAGGAGAGCCGGATATGGAGGATGGGTGAAGATGTCAAAGGAATTATTACGCCACGGGGATATCACCACAAATACGTATATTGATCCTGGTGCTGAAACGAAAGAAGCCTACGAGATCTCAAAAAAATCGCGTTCGCTTGCACGAACCATGGTTGGCAATACAAATGATGAAGACCGAGTCAGGCAGCGTTGTTCTGTTGCCGTCGGTGATTTTAACATGGCAGCTCTCATGAGATTCCACAATGATCCTATTGCCGCAGCACTTACTGCACTTCAACAAGGTGCTCCAATTATCACCGATATTCGCATGGTACAGGCAGGTATCCAGAAAAAAGGACATGCGAGCGAAGTGCTGTGTGCGCTTGATTTCGGTGGCGACATCGCACAGGAGCAAGGGATAACAAGGAGCTCAGCCGGCATTTTCGCCCTCAGGGAAAAACTTGCCGGTTCGATAGTTTTGATTGGTAATGCACCATCAGCCCTCCTGTCCCTCTGCGATATGGTCAAAGGGGGGATTCGCCCTGCCGTTATCATAGGAGTCCCGGTGGGATTTGTCAATGCAGCGGAGTCTAAGGAACTGCTGCGCACACTGGATATACCCTCAATATCAACAAAAGGAACACGGGGTGGCACTCCTGTGGCGGTTGCAGCACTGAACGAGTGCATCACAATAGTTATTGAAAGGCACCACCAATGAGAGATCCGGTTACCGGCTTTGATTATCCCACAGAATGGGTAAAGAAATGTTCCTCCCCGGATTTACTCCATCTGGCAGAGGAAGGTTTGGCAGTGCTTACTTCCTCGGGCACCGTGATCCGGCGGGGATATACCACCGGAACTACAGCTGCTGCTGCATGTAAAGCTGCCATACTTTCCCTTTCAGGTGTTGTGACATCGGTTCCTGTCCTTCTCCCCTGCGGACTCGTAGTTTCTGTCCCGGTCTTCGGGATAGCCGGGAATGCATCCTGTAAAAAATTTGCCGGAGATTATCCGGATGACGTGACTGCCGGGTGTGAATTTATCGCAGAAGCCAAGCCTTTCCCGGAAGGTATCAGGTTTCTCCCTGGTGAGGGGATCGGGCGGTTTTCACGTGATACCCCCAGATTCAGGAAAGGCGAACCAGCTATCAGCCCGGCTCCCCTTGAATGTATCCTCATATCGATACAGGAAGCAATCGATCAGCAAGGACTTTCAGGTGTACGGGTCAAGCTCCAGATCCCGTTTGGTGCCGAGATTGCTAAAAAAACTCTCAATACCAGAATGGGCGTGGAAGGAGGACTTTCCGTTCTTGGTACTACCGGTCTCGTTGAACCATGGGATGACCATCTCGAAGAATCAATACGCGAACGCGTTTCCACATCGCATAATGCAGTACTCACAACGGGTCGCATCGGGCTGAGGTATGCACGGTTGCTGTATCCGGATCACGATATCGTGCTTGTTGGGGGTAAAATTGGTGAAGCACTCCATATGGCTCAGGGGGACACGATACTTTTTGGACTGCCAGCACTCATACTGCGTTATATCAATCCGAATATCCTCGACGGGACCGGATATACTACCGTAGAGGAATATTCAGAGTCACCACAATTTCACACTACAATGAGTGCAAACCTCAGGGAATTCAAAACAGAGTACCCTCAAATAAAGGTAGTTCTCATCAACCGGAAGGGTGTCATTATCGGAGAAAGCCCATGATAATTATTGGTGTCGGATGCGGACCAGGTATGCTCACCGAACAAGCAATCCGTGAGATTTCCCGGGCAACCATTGTTTATGGATCAGATCGTGCAATTGAACTGGCAAAATCATATATCCCTTTTAACTGCACGGTAAAAACAATCGATGACTTCAAAAATCTTGATCAACTCGCAAAAGACGCCATTATTCTTTCCACCGGTGATCCCATGCTTGCCGGATTAGGATATCTTTCCGGGGAGGTGATTCCGGGAATTTCTTCACTCCAGGTTGCGACTGCAAGGCTGCGTATCCCGATTTCACGGGTGGCAGTTGTTGTAGCACATGGCAAAGGTCACAAAAAAGGTATGCGGGACACCGTGGAGGAAGTGAAACGGGGCAAGATCGTTTTTCTTCTTGCCGATCCAAAATTTAATGTTCAGGAGCTCTACACAGAACTTTCAGCGCTTCCTGAGCCCTTGAAGATAGCGCTTTGCGAAAATCTCGGGTATCCTGAAGAGCACATTCTTATAGGGGATATCCATTCACCACCTCAACCGACTGAGGCAATATATTCCATCGTTATTGGGAATTTCTGATTATTCACATGATTAGGAATTCAAAGCCTATAACAACAAGCTTTTTTCCCGTTGGTTTCGATACTTCAGTAGAATGTATCTATGGATAAAGAAACAAAACTGCAGGTAAATTTCCAAAAAATAGCAATTTTTATGTTGAGAATAATAACAAGTTCAGCTCTGGACAGGTCTGGGTGTTCATCTTAAACTGGAAAGCGGGATACTCCGGTCCATCCACTTATAATTACCTGGATGACCAGTAATCCTGCTGCTCCTGTATTGATTATCTATTGACTACGGGTGAACAAAATAGGGCATACAAGTTTTCTGTATATGAAAGGTGAGAGTGAACAGGGATCCATTTTAACAGGTAGATAATAAAAACAACAAAACGACCAGTTCTCCATGGGAAATAAGTCGGTCAAAGCGCCGCTTTTCGTCTGACAAACTCAATTTTCGTGTGAATTAATTTCCGGTTGAACTCTGGGATTTGCTCGTGAACTATCCGGATATCCACAAAGATAATCCGAACGTCCGCGATCAAAGTTGGGGGTATACCAGTTATAGACAGATGGTGAGTGCATCCATATCAGAAAAGTGGCGATATGAACATCTACAAAATTAGAAAATATTTTGTCAAAGAAATGAAAAGACGGTTATGAGATATCTTCTTATTATCATATACTGGTTGCTGCACCGCATTTTTAGTGATCGCACCTGGGGTATTTGCCATCCGGCATGAAAGATGTATACAACTTCCGATGAGAAAAACTCTTTTACGGGCACGAATCAAACAATAATTTCAGGAGAGAATATTATGAGTACTAAAAAGTCGCCCATTGTGATAACAAAACGGCAGTTCAGTATTGTATTGTTCATTATCGGTTTAGTTATGCTCTTCATTCCTTACTTAAAATCCTTTGATTCCCTGTTTCCGGAGATATCCCAGTATTTCAGTATCATGTTTTACCTGGGACTATTATTGGTCGTAATCGGTTACTACATCAAATAATCAAGTATACTTCTTTACGAATAAACAGCCCATTATTTTTTCTTGGATCCGTCTTTTTCCGGCAGGTTTGCCTCTTCAATTTTAATTTCACACTGGCGATCACCCGTGCACATTGTCCTGACAAATCGTGCGGAGTATTTTTTATTCAGTCGCGGGATTGTGGTCAGGGTTAACGCCATGCACTTGTGGAAAGTAGCGGGATCTTCTGCTCCGATTTCGAGATTTCTGGATGGTAGAGGACATCGTTTGACCAGAACCACTGCACCCTCCTGTGAGATTTTAAGGATTTCGGAGTTATAATCGGGACCAAAGAAGATCGTCATCACTATCCGCAGGCTATCGGCAAGTTCGCCTGCATTACTGGTGGGGAGCGAAAGATCGCAGACGATGTCAAGTGCCATGTTGGAGAGCGCCATCCAGATCTCCTGCTCGATTTCGTCGTATTTCTCACCCACAACTCTACGGTATGCACTATCATAGAGTGCTGGAAGGTGAGCTGCAAGTTTTGCGGCAAGTCGCCATTTCATTACATCTGGTATAGATTTCAGGTCAGGCATAGTTATTCATTGCTTGATCGGTTCTAAGGTTGAAACAGTTTATAATACATTGGTTGGAGCAACGGGAGAATCTGCAGGGAGACTTGTTCATCCCTTTTTTAAAAAGCGTAAAGGAGGACTTCAATATATCTGAGCGAATAATGATAGGAAACCAGAAAACCGTTATCTGGATTATTTTGTAAAATATTTAAAAGCAGAAAGACCGGGGGAAATTTTTTGAGATGAGAGATGAGTATTTTTGCCCCCAGCACATAGATATTTTTTTATATCGTTTGTCGAAAGTCTGCTTTGTCGACCGGGTTCTTCCCTTACCTGCCACAGTACAGATCGATTGATTTCTCAATACACTGTGTTGCTTCTTTGGTTTTCCCCAGCTTTTTCAGACTCATTCCTTTATTGAACCATGCGTCCGCATGGGTGGGATCAATCTGAAGGGCTTTGTCATAGGATGCGATCGCGTCTTCTTTCTTATCAAGGCAATCCTGACAGTTGCCCAGCAGTGTATATGCTTCCGGATAACCGGGATTTTTATCGATCGCCTTCATAAGATAATTTATTGCTGCAGTATGATCTCCCGTCATTGCCCGTTCCTGCGCCTGCCTGACAAGATATTCAGCTTCCCCAAAGGCGCCGTGTATCGCATCGAGTTTCATTTTCTTTCCTCCATGCCACGGGATCATCCCCAGGATCTTCCGTGACCAGTTTTAAATAATTTTTTTAATTTATATTAATTTGCACAATATAATTGTAATGCATAATTGCACTGTAATTCTGCATCATAGTCTGCCATGCGAATAATAAAAATTCAGTGAAGGGCATGGATAGTTCTTACCGGACGTGAAATAAGTACAAAAAAATATGGATAATCCTTATGACCGTCCAGTATATATTAAAAATCTTGTACAATTTTACAGTTTGAAAGATTCATCATAGGGCAAAAAAAAGGTTTTTTATCTTAAAGAACATGAATTGGAGTAAGAAAATTCAGCTTCGTTGATCGATTGTACAGGTTCACCGATTACATTCAACGAAGAGTCTTTAATGTCTGGTCCACCATCAGTTCAGCTTTTGTCATGTGCTCCCATGCCAGGTTTGGCTCTTTCTCATGAATTGCATTGGCCAGATCCAGACATTCATGTATGGCTGTGAGCTGGTTTGCCAGGTTATCACGGGTGAGGTTTATCATCATCAGAAGTCTCTTATTTTCTCTGGTGGTCGATTCTTCCATTCGCCTTTGTTCGGTGTTTTCCTGCAGGAGATTTTCATTGGTTTGCTGCAGCATCTCAACCGTCTGCCGGAGGTCCCGGTTCATAGTAGTAAGACGTTCGTTGGCTTCTTTTAATTCTGCATTTTTCCTGAGCGCGAGATCATAGGTTGAGACCAGGATTGCCGGTGTCCTGAGGTTATTAGCAGGAATGAGATGTGTCTGACCAGCAAACGATACTTCAACGGCAGCACCTGTATCATCCGAACCCTGATGCGCCATTGAATTCAGGGTGCTTGTTACCCGTGATGTCACATGTTCAGGCTCAAAAGGCTTGATGATAATATTATTTGCCCCTGCCTCCAGACCTTTTATTAAATCGGCCGGGTCAAAAAGTTGGGTAACAAGGATGACCGGTATATGCGCCATATTCTCATTTTGTTTGATAGCATGACAAAGTGCATAGCCATCCATCGCTGGCATGATTATATCGGTCAGTACGAGGGTAGGCGGGTCAATTCTGATCTGCTCCAGGGCATCATTCCCATTCGCGGCCAGGGCAACCTGGTATCCATTATTCACAAGAATATGGCGGAGGTATTCAGCCTGTGTCCGGCTGTCCTCGACAATGAGAATTTTCGTATCCGCATTTTTATTTTGCGTCATCATTTTATCCATCGTAATTATCATCCAGTCAGAACGTCCTTCCGCGTGAAAAAGATCAACATTGTTTTTTGGATATCAGCGGTCTTTTGAGGGAATATAGCGTCGTATCATCCTGAGGAATTCTCCTTTTTCAAAGTCGCTTTTGATCACATATGCATCTGCCCCTACAGCATAGCCGTGCGTTTCGTCCTCAGGTGAACCAAGGGAGGTGACCAGGACCACGGGTATCTTTGACAGACGGGGATCCGAACGGATCTTTTCGGTGAGTGTAAATCCACTCATCCGCGGCATATCCACATCTGAAACGACCATATCAAACTCATGCTCCTTAAACATTGCGAATGCTTCAATCCCGTCAATTGCTGTCATCACTTCACAACCCTGCCGTTCGAGTATCTCCTGGAGAAGGGTGCGCGAAGTGACCGAGTCCTCCACTACAAGAACGCGGTAGGATTTCTTCGGGAAAACAGGTAAGACAGGTACTGGCCGTTCAGCGCCCAGTGCATCCTGGATCAGCTCGAGTGGATCGATTACAAGTGCAACAGTACCGTCACCGAGAATAACAGCACCGGTAATCCGTTTCACCCTTTGTAACTGGGAACCGAGCGGGCGAACCACGATCTCCTGTACCCTGATTACCTGATCTACGACACATGCAATCTTACCGGCACCGGTGGCAAGGATGATAACCGGAATATGTCCAGTCCCCTCATCGCGGATCCGGCTGCCTGTTATTCCGAGTGCACTGGCTAGCGGGATTACACCTATCGTCTCTTCCTGAACGGTAATCACTGCCCGGTTATTGATGGATGTTATCGCATCCGCTCGTACCCGGATTACCTGACTGACCTGCTTCATGGGAATGACATACGACTGATTCCCGGACCTGACAACAACACCACGAAGAGTGGCAAGACGGATGGGCACCCATAAGGTAATAGTTGTCCCGGTACCAAGGGTTGAAAAAACCGATATATTTCCGCCGAGGCGGGTAATCGTCTCTTCGACAATTGCAAGGCCAAGTCCTCGTCCGGATATCTCAGTCACGGAAGGATTTATAGACAGTCCGGAACGGAAGATGAGCCAGATTGCTTCATCATCGGTCAGTTTGTCTGCGTCGCGCTGGGTGATTAAGCCAAATCTGACTGCCGCCTTCCTGATCGCGCTGCAATCAATACCATTCCCATCATCAGAAACTTCGATTCCAACCATACTCCCGGATAGCGGGATAATACGGATCCGTATAATCCCCCGGGGGGGTTTTTTTCGGGAAGTCCGGATATCAGGGTATTCGATCCCATGATCAATACAGTTGTTAATAAGATGGAGAAGGGGATCTTTCAGAGCACTGAGAATTCTCCGGTCCATCTCAATCTCGCCACTCTCAATAACAAGATCCACCATCTTCCCCATCTCCCTTGAATATTCACGCACAAACCCGGAAAACGGCATAAAAAATGCAGAGACAGGTTGCAGTACTGCATCATGGATGATATCAGAAATACCAGACGTGCTTGCCTCGATTGCAGCGCTGTCCCGTTCCGTTGCACGGATATGGGAAGAGAGGGCATACTGGAGGTACGTAACGAACTCATGGTCGATTTTTATGAATTCCGCTACTCGCTGCAGGGGCAGGACTATATCAGGGGGAAGGGGCGATTGATGGGTACCAAGGGTATATTTTCGGATACGGTGCAAGTCAGAAGATACCAGTGCCTGGTTCCACCGCCAGAGGGAAATCCGGGTCATCAGTTCTTCGAGCTCGTGTGACCGTTGTGTGATGAAAAGACGGGTTGTGAGCAGGTCGTCGGAGCCGGCAATAAGACGGTCAAGCCTGCTGGCAGCAATCCGAACGGTACTATCAGCATCGATGCGTGATACACTCTTCTCTCTTGTCGGGCTGATTCCCGATAAATTATCTGATTGAACCAATACATCAGACGGTGCGGATACATTTGCTAAAATTTTTTTTGCTAGTCTTTTCCGGCCGACAGCCGATTCCCCGTCAGAGGCATGGATATGAGATGGATGCGATGACGGTAAATGGGGGAGAGTATCCCTGTTTGGACAATTATCAACCCCGGTCTGTTTTTTTTCCCCCGTCAGATCCTGGATTGCGTGGATGATTTCAGTGCTTGAGAGGTCAGGATTTTCTTCGCCGGAGAGCAATGATTTTATTACTTTGAGCGTCCGGTGGAATATATCGTATGCCACCTCGTCCGGGAAAAATATGCCCTGTTTTATTGAGGAAAAGACATTTTCAAGGTTCTGGCAGATCAATCCGATTTCTTTTAACTGGACTGCCCGTGCCGCACCTTTGAGGCTGTGAACTTTTCGGTACACTTGTTCGACAAGATCGGGTGCTGCACCGGGGCCGGCCTTTTCAAGTTCGATAAGCCCCTGCGTAATCACCACGAGATACTCATCAGCTTCCTCACGGAATGTGACAAGCAGTTTTTGCCTGAAATCCTCATCCGATCCGGTCATTGTTGAGCACGTCTATACGTGATACTGGACGGTTAGCTTCTTTAAGCGGACGCCAAGTTCATGCAGGTCTTCTGCGGTCTTTTCAACCTTCTTGGTAATCTCAAGGTTCTTCTGTGCAGCGTTCCGTATATTTTCCATAGCTAGTGAGATCTGGTCGACACCGGCCGCCTGTTCCTGAATTGAAGTGGTAATTTCGATCGCTTCTTTGGACGAGTCGGCAATAGAGCGGGTAAGTACTTCGATAGCCTGTCGTGCATCGCTTGTCAGTCTTACCGCATCAGCCACAGAGCGGGTACCCTGCTCAGTAGATACCACCGTTGATGAAACACCACGCTGGATATCGGTCAGGATCCTCCTGACGTTGGCAGTCGCTTTCTTGGACTGCTCGGCAAGGTTGTGGATTTCATGGGCAACGACCGCAAATCCTTTCCCGAGCTCCCCTGCCTTTGCCGCCTCAATTGATGCGTTCACCGCAAGCAGGTTGCTCTGTTCGGAAATATCTGTCACCGTTGCGATGATCTCTCCAATCGCCTGACTTTCTTCGGAAAGCTTGATGACATTCATACCAATCATGTCCATCTGGCGTTGGATCTGGTTCATACCGTTCAGGATCTCCTGTACTGATTTCTGTCCCTCGCCGGACACATTAATTGCCTTCATGGCTTTCTCAGACACTGATTTCGACTTCTGGATGACTATTTCAGTCTTTTTCCTGACCCCCTCAACAGAATCTGATGTGTCATTGACCGTGTTTGCTGTCTGGGAACTGGCTGTGGAGAGCTGAGTTGTGACGGCAAGGATCTCGCTGGATGCGGATGAAAGGACAGATACACCCTCATAGAGTTCCTCATTGATAAGCTTCATCATGCGGGAGAGCTCGATACCGATAGTGTTCAATGCATCGCGGTACGCGACAAATTCCCCGGCAACCGGGATCTTTTCGTCAAACCTCGCCGTGAAATCACCAGATGCGTAAAAACCTGCCAGACGCATCGCCTCATTTACCGGTTCCGTTATCGTTTCAAGGGTCTTGTTGAACCCGGCAATGATCATGCGGTAACCACCACGGAACGCTTTCTCGTTCCCGCGTACGGACAGGTCTCCGGCCTTGGCGGCATCGGTGAGTTTGATGGTTTCCTTGTGAAGGTGATCCAAAGAATCCACCATCATTCGGAGCGCCGGCCGGATCTCATCGCGATCATCAACCGGTTCTGCGAAAGTTTCTATGTAATCCCCATGTGCTATCTTTTTAATGTTACCGACAACGTTGGTCTGGAGATCGTCGGCAAACTCATCCATGGTTGCGGCCATGATCCCAATCTCATCCTGCCTTTTGATATTCAGACGTGCAGAGAGATGCCCGTTCCGGAGCTCCTTGATCATCACAACGACCTGCTGAAGCGGGCCGGAAATCGAGCGGCCAAAAAGGATCGCAATAGCTGCACCGATTGCCATCGATGCAATCATCAGTGCAAAAATGATATTCCGGATGGTATCAATAGGACCGGTGAAATCTGATAATTCGGCGCGGGAAACGATGTACCAGTCAAGCGGTTCATAGTAGGTATAGGCATCGAGAACCTGCGTCCCGTCAACTTCGTGAGGGATTACACCCTCTTTATTTTTGAACATTTCCAGAACGAAATTACTTTGCACCCAGTTCTGCCCCGCGAGTGTAGGGTGTACGAGCACATTTCCTGCGCTGTCGATCACATACATATATCCGTTCTTGCCAACGATGGTTTCCCGTATACTTTTCTTGACCACGTCAAGAGTCTGTCCTTCTTCAGTACCGACAAAAAGAACACCGATAATTTTACCATTCTGATCTTTAATCGGTTCATAAGCGGTTACGTAGTTTTTCCCAAACAGGTCTCGTCTTCCATAGTACGTCTGGCCGTCGTTTACCGTTACTTTATAGACCTCATCGGTCAAACGTGTCCCGACTGCCCTTTGTCCATTTGTGTCCAGAACATTGGTCGATATGCGGACAGCGTAACTATCATTATATACCTGGAAAACAGTTGCAGCACCGCCAACCATGGCCTGGACTTTATCAACAATTTCAAAGTTATCATTGACAACATATTCTTTACCGCTGCTGTCTACCAGTGTCATTTTCTCCTTGATGACTTCCGGTACGCCTTTTCCATAGAAATTCTGTTTTGCTACGTTGAGATCACTGTTGACCTTGTTCCGGGTGAGCTTATAGACATCATTGGTCCACCCTTTCATATCCCCGACTTGTGTCTCGAGCAATGCCTGTGTTTGTTCGTTGATAACGCTGCTTGAACTGGTATACGCGACCAGCCCGAGTAACAGTGTCGGGATGATCGCGAGGAAAAGGCAGATCACGAGGATCTTTGTCCCGACTTTCATGTTTGAAAAGTTTGAAAAAAACTGCACCCAGAACCACTCCTGAACGGGTTAACCTGTCGTTATATGAATAGACTGATGCGATGTCTCTTAAACTTGATGATTCGGTCTTACCAGATAACAACCAGGCAAAAAACAGAGGTTTTCAGAAAACATCAGAGGCACAACTATGTGAAATAAGAACGTCACGTTCTTGTATCATCGATTATCAGTGCAGGATCTGCAAGAAGGGCGGTTGCATTAAGGACAATAAGATCTTCAACAGCACCAAGAAGAAATGTTTCAGCAATAGGGGTCTGTCCTATACGAACCGGGGCAAGCACCTCTTTCAAGATCGTGCCGAGTCCTGTGATAAAATCCGCAAGGATGCCAAAGGTGATCTTCCCGTCAGTGATGACGATTACCCGGTTAAGATCTGTCAGCCCTTTTCCACGAATTTTAAAGAATTCCCTCAGGTCTACGAGCGAGATGATCTCCCCCCGGATCGCGCATATCCCGCTGATATACTCAGGAGTGCCGGGCACAGGAGTAATCTCACCGGTTAGGATCACCTCCCGTATATAGTCCATGGAAATGGCATACTCCTGGTTTGCCAGACGGAATTTCAGAACTTCTATCGGCATCACCTCATTTTTTACTTTAACCGGTCGTGCCATTTTTTTTGCCCTTTTTTCAAGGATAGCCCGTACCCGGGCCGGATCTTCAACTTCTGCAACAACTTCCTTATAAGGACGGGGCAGAGCAATTCGGACAGCATCGGGATTCGCGCAGTTAAGAAACGCAGGCAGATCATGAATAATAACAACACCATCAGCCGAGATATACAGTCCGGCGATATCCTGACGGGGGTTTATATTCTCAAACACGGAACTGTCCATGACATCTGATGTCTCATCAGCCCAGAGCGCAATGGTCTCCGGGCCTGCCTGTGCAATAATCATGATATCGGACGGGCGGGGAAGACGTTCAGCAAATCCAAAAAGCCGGCGAAGAGAGTAGACCGGCAGGATATTACCCTCAATATTTGCTGTTCCTGATATTCTCCCCCCAGGTACAGCAGGCAGTATCAGCGCGATCATCTGCACAACAAACTGGGTGCAGTTATTAGGTATCGCACAGGCAATGCCTTCGACGGAAAATTTCAGCAAGCTGGCCATATTAAATCATCAGATGATCTCCTTTTGTCCTCAACTAAAAAATAAGTAACGAATGTTTTGTTCAATACTTTCTCCACGTTTTTTTTGGCGAGCATCTTATAATGAAATTGTCTTATATCACTGCAAAATATCATCGTGATAAAATAACACACCGTAAAATCTAAGGAAATTACTATGAAACATTCCCAGTGATCACGATTAAAGCAACCAATATTCCACAGATCTCTAATACATCATTTTGATTATTGTACCACATTTTTATTTGGCAAAGGAATTTACCTTTCAGGATTCCGTGCTTTTCATCAATCCAATTATCAAAAGCACAGGATCGTTCAGTTCACATGTTTGAATTTATCGCGATGATTAAAATTCCAATGACAATATTCAGGGAATAGTGAGAATTGGTGCATTCGTCATTTTTTTTTGTATAAACCTGACACTTCGCTATGCTTTTTTATCGTTTCACTCACAAGGGATACGGCTTTTATGTTCTTCACGATAATGACTGATACTTTTCCACCGTATTTCAGGATACCGTAGCACCATAGCCGAAAAGCCCAAATCCCGATTTATCCTTTTTACCGTGATTAAAAAACAGGATCGTTCGGCTCTGCCTTGCACTAATGCCATCCAGTATTTTCTGGCAAATATATAATAGATTTCCTGAATGAAATCTCATCAACCCCTGGGGGTTAGGAGTAATTTAATGCAAAAATCTGTAGCCGCACTCGCAAACAAGGAAAATCTCGAACGGTTTAAAGCTGTCATAGAGCTCGAAAAATTTGGGCCACCGGCAACTGAATTCCTCATCAAGGCACTAGACGACGATGATCGCTGGGTCAGATACCTCGCTGCAGATGCGCTTGCAAACATTGGCGCAACCAAATCAGTGGATTCCCTAATCGCTCGCCTTACAGACACGGATCAGGATGTGCGCTTTGCAGCGGCTGCTGCACTTGGTAAAATCGGGGATCCAAAGGCAATACCGGACCTTCAATCGGTAATCAAGAGAGACAATGGCTATGTAAAGATAGCAGCAGAGGAGGCATTGGAGAAATTTCCCAAATAATTACCCGGGGATTCAGTAGTATTAGTCAAGGGATCTGGCTGAATTCCAAACACCTCTTTTTTTATGCAGAATTTCCCCGTATACTGAAACTGAGATTGCTCACGGTAAAACAAATGACATTTTGAGATATATTCACCCTCTGGGTCTCATGATAATAGATGGTGTTCCTGAATTACCTTGCATTCAATTTATTGCGCCTATCATTGATTTAGCAACACCTGATATACATATGGTGTGACAGTGTTCATCTTTGGTGGGGGCTAGAGCTGTTGAGACTTCGATACAGGGTGATTGCATCATTTGAAGAATTCACAATTGATGCAAGCACAGAATGGAGCCTTTCTGATTCTTTTTTTGGGGTTAGGTCTTCATATACAGTGAATTGCTCACCGCTCTGAAGAGTAGCCCGGAAAAAGTTGATATGGCGAACAGTTCCATCTTTGCACGCGACCGGGAACACACATGGGCTGACGTCATGAGCTATTGACTGTGCAGGATCTTTTTCCCAGGTGAGCATCACTTCTTTACGTAAAGAAATATCGGGAAATGCCATTGAAAGCCAGTCTTTTTCTGTCGGAATATTGTCAAGCGTGTACCCGAAGAGTTGTGAAAATATTTTGTTTATATACAGGTTCTGTCCCGAACCATCAATAATTGAGATAGGGAAAGGGGAATGATCCGTAATCATATGGAAACGTTCTTCACTTGCCTGAAGCGCTTTTTCAGCCTCTTTGCGGAATGTAATATCCCGTAAAAAACCTTCAATGCCGGTTGCATTCCCTGCAGAGTCTTGAAGAATATGGCTGTTCGTGGAAACAACAAGGGGTGTTCCATCGCTTTTTTTTAATAAAATCTCATAATCGGACACTTCTTGCTCTTTATGAAGGATTTCAAGAAACTTCTTCCGGTCTTCCAGGGATTGATAAAATTTTTCTGCAATATTCTGTCCGATTATTTCTTCAATAGAATCGTAACCAAACAGTCTGGTGGCCGAAGGGCTGACCATCACGAGAGTTCCATCAATGGTGCAACGGTAATAAACATCCCGGATATTATCAAGAATAGTCCGGTACATCTGTTCACTCTTGAAAAGAGCTTCCTCAGCCACTTTGCGTTTTGTGATATCCCTGCCAACAGACTGGCACTCAACCAGAATTCCTGCATTGTCATAGATCCCCCTTGTTTGCCACAGCAGCCAGTGGTACAATCCCCCCTTGTCTTTTACTCTGATTTCTGTGGATATGTTTGGCTGATCAGGAGTTAGTTGTTGAATATTCTCCTTTGAACGAGCGAGGTCATCCGGAAATATATATGACAGAACGTCCTTTCCCTGTACAGCGTTGCACGGGATTCCCAAAAAAATACTCAAAGTATCGTTGACAAAGGTAATCTCACCGTCAGAACGCCACCGGCATATAAATTCTGTCTGATCCTGCACGATGGCACGATATCGCGCTTCAGAGATCATCAGAGATTCTTCGAACCGTATCTGTTTTGTTATATCTTCTCCAATAATTGTTATTCCCTCGTCGAAATTATCAAATACGGTTGGAATGAGGCGTACGCGATAATGGTGGTCTTCATTCTCTCGGACTATGCTAAACTCCCGTTGTATTTCCCCTTTTGTTTGAATCTCCTCAAGCACATCGGGAATAGCGAGACGGACAATGAGAGGGGACTTAACGTTTTCAACCAGATTTCCTACCAGATCCTCACGAGACATTCCAAGAATACTGAGTGCGTTCTCATTTGCATCGAGCACACGCATTTCGTTATCGATAAGAAGGATAATGTCAGCGGAAAATTTCAGCATTGCGGATATCGGCATTTTCTGTGAGAAGGTGTAGACCTTTGCAGGACCGAAAGTATTAAGATTGACTTCTCCCGAAATGAGAAGAATTTCAAGATATTTTGCTGTTGAGTTCCGGTTCAGCCGGAGTTTTTGGGCGATGTCGCTTATAGTGAGCCCATTGCGATGGACACGAAGAAGGCTTTTTATTTTTTTAATAGTTTCCTGGCGGGTATCCATTACTGGAAATAACCTTCATTACATTAAAAAAATATGCCATGCTATAACGTAAAATTAGGTTATTAGTAAATGTTTTTTCATTACATTTAGCAAAAAGTTTAATCTAATTCCAATAGATTTTTTTTATTTTCCCATAAAAATCAGCGCTTTATGCATACTGACGCTGGATCGGTATTTCTTCTCTTAAACGGTCAATATTTTCTGCGTATGCACGGTCGATTTTTGCCCGATAGATATGCTGTTCCTCATCAGACAGCATTTTGAGGGACTTGTTCGCCCGCTCAATTTTCTGCTCGATAAGTTTTACGAACTGATCCTGATCCAGTGCGCTGTCCATTCTCTTTGATTCATATATCCGGACCATATTCGGCAGGACATCATTACATATAGTATCAATCAATTGTCTGTGCGGATTGGGCATGATAAATCTGATAAAATATTCATCATACCCCATTATGAACTTTTGGAGCTTTGCAATGCAGAACTGATATGCAGATATGCCATTCAAAAGTGCAGAATGCACAGAAATGATTAGATTTGCGGAAAAAACGCATGCGCTGCTCATGATTTTCTATTGCTGGATGGGTGTAAGAATAATAATAATTCATTAATTTTTGTAACAAGTAAAATTTATAATATTTATAAAAAAAAAATAATTTAAATGCACCCTCCCTGAAAAATAAAAACGTTTAAAGGGAGTCAACCTGATTTTCAAATGTAGAGAGGTTTTACTATGGAATTGAAATACGTACCAACAACATGTCCGTATTGCGGATCCGGGTGCGGTTTCAACCTTGTTGTCAAGGACAAGAAGGTTGTTGGCGTAGCACCGTGGCACCGTACTCCCGTTAACGAGGGCAAGCTCTGCCCCAAAGGGAACTATGCCTGGGAATTTGTGAACAGCCCGGATCGGCTGACAAAACCGCTCATCAAGAAGGATGGCAAATTTGTCGAAGCCAGCTGGGACGAGGCGTACAAGCTCATTGTTTCTAAGTTCAAGTCATACAAGGGTGACGAGATGGCGTGCCTCTCATCAGCCAGGGTTTCCAACGAGGAGAACTACCTGATGCAGAAGTTTGCCCGAGCAGTTCTCAAGACACCCAACATTGATCATTGTGCCCGCCTCTGCCATGCATCGACGGTCGTAGGACTTGCCGGGGCGTTTGGGTCCGGTGCCATGACCAACTCGATTGGTGATATCGGGGAATCCAAGTGCATTTTTGTGCTGGGTTCCAATACCCTTGAACAGCACCCGCTTATTGGTCGTCAGATCGTGCTTGCCAAGAAACGTGGTGCAAAAGTCATCTGCGCAGATCCAAGGTTTACGCCAACTGCGAAGCTTGCGGATCTCTATATGCCCTTTGATTCAGGGACTGATGTTGCACTCCTCAACGGTATTATGCAGCATATCCTCAAGAACGGCTGGGAGAACAAGGAGTTCATTGCCAAGAGGACAAAGGATTTCGACAAACTCAAGGAAGTTGTGATGAAGGATACCTACTCACTTGAGAATGTCTCCAAGATTACAAAGATTCCAGCCAAGGATATTGCCACTGCCGCTGAGTGGATCGCAAAAGCGGAATCGAGCAATGTCCTGTACTCCATGGGTATCACCCAGCACACGACTGGTGTTGACAACGTAAAATCTGTGGCAAATCTCCAGATGATCACCGGTCACCTCGGCAAGCGTGGCGGCGGTGTCTGTGCACTGCGTGGACAGAATAACGTGCAGGGCGCCTGCG
>DADR01000036.1:0-7437 GCA_002495055.1 Methanoregula sp. UBA247
TGGCGGCGCTCTCCTCAATAGCCCGAATAGCGTCTTTGTATCCGGAAACTTTGCTTATGTGGCAAGTACCGGGAGCAATGCACTCGAGATCGTTGATATATCAAATCCGGCCAGCCCGGTTCATACCGGGAGCATTGTGAACGGTGCTGGCGGCGCTCTCCTCAATAGCCCGTACAGTGTATTCGTATCCGGTAACTATGCCTACGTGGCAAGCGCCGGGAGCGATGCACTCGAGATCGTTGACATATCAAATCCGGCCAGCCCGGTTCATACCGGGAGCATTGTAAACGGTACTGGCGGCGCTCTCCTGGATTGGCCGGAAAGCGTCCACGTGTCAGGTAATTATGCGTATGTAGTGAGTTATTATAGCAGTGCACTTGAAATCGTGGATGTCACCGATCCTGCAAACCCGGTTCATTTCGCCAGTTTAATTGACGGAGGTGGTTCCGTTCCGTGCCTGAGCCTTCCGACCAGTGTCTACGTCTCCGGTAACTATGCATACGTCACAAGTGCCGGGAGCACTGCTCTCGAAATCGTTAATGTGACAGATCCTGCAAACCCGGCTCATTTCAGCAGCCTGGATAACGGGAATGGCATCGCTCCTTTCCTCTATGATCCACGAAGCGTCTTTATATCAGGTAACTACGCCTACGTCGCAAGTGCGGAAGACAACACACTCGAAATAGTGGATGTCTCCAATCCTGCAAACCCGGCTCACGCGGGGAGCATACAGACCGGAAGTGGCGGAGCTCTCCTGAATAACGCGTCCAGCGTCTTTGTGTCAGGTACCTACGCGTACGTAGCAAGCGGCGGCAACAATGCACTCGAGATCGTTGATATCGGAACGATCACCGCCACAGGAGTGAATGTGGCTGCTCCAAACAGTATCACCTGCACGTTTAACCTGACCGGCGCTGTACCCGGATGGTATAATGTTGTTGTAACCAACCCGGATGGATCGTCTGGCACCCTTGTCAGCGGGTTTATGATCACTCCGCCACCAGCCCCGGTTGCTGCTTTCACGGGAAGTCCCCTTTCCGGAAATGCGCCGCTCGGTGTGACCTTTACCGATAGTTCCACGGGTTCATCGATCACGAGCTGGCGATGGGACTTCGGCGACGGGAATATCACGGAATACGGGATCAGTACTAACCCATTCCACCGGTACATTAACGAAGGGATATACAGTGTCAACCTCACGGTCACCAACACCGGCGGGTCCGATTCACAACTCCGCAGTAATTATATTACGGTCACTACTCCTTCAGTATCAGTCAGCGGTGATTCTGATAGCGATCCGACACCGGTACCAACTCAACTGCGCAGCTCCATGGTTACGGTTAATATCGGAGGGGGTTCCAGTTTCTACCGGGCGTATGTTAACGGGACCGGACATTCAGATCTCATTCTTACCGGCATTGTTGCATCCGGCCCCGGGCAAGGTACATCACCGGCACCGGGCACCGTATATGAGTATGCAGATCTCCTGCCAGCCAGGTACGCCAGCATTGAAAAGGCAATCCTGTCGTTTTCCGTACCGCAGACGTGGCTTGACGCTAAACACCTGACCCCACGAAATATCATCGCATACCATCTCGCGAACTCTACCTGGACAGCACTGCCAACAACGCTGGTAAAATCAGAGATCGGACGGTCATACTACATCGCCGCGTCTCCAGGTCTCATGCGATTTGCCATCACGGCAGACACTAATAGTTCATCCGCTCAGCCTGTTCAGTCACCGGAACCAGAACCGCAAACCTTTGGTGATATGGTTCCGGCTGCTACTCCACCTCCCTCAGTATCCACACCTGTTGCCCTGCGGACTACAGAACCTCCGGCACAACCGGGAACCCAGCCCTCCTCCGGTTTCTCGTTCATGACGATACTTGGTGCTGGTATCGCCGGGGTCATTATCATAATCGGAATTGCTGTGTTGGTCCGGCGACGGAAAACGGACCTGTGAAAACAGACCTGAATGGATCCGGTTTACACCCGATCCATAAACATCATACAATATTCAAAAAGAATCCCTCCCCGGGGCTTCTCATAGGTGTCCTTTATCCAACCGGTACAACGTACCCATCCCCTTCAGGCCAGATATGCTTACAATCGCTAAAATATTCAGGAGTGTGTGAAGGAGGGATATCATCTTCTTTGTGTATCCCTGAAGGAATTTTTTACCTTAAGGATAAAAACAGAAATTCTGCAGGGAAAAATGCGGATTTATAAGGGTACCCGGAATCTTATGTTTTCTGGTCAGGATCAGCGAATTCCCGACAGGCAAGCAGGGCAAGGAAAGGCATCAGGAGGATCCAGTAGTGCAGATACTGGCGAACGAGGAGGGTAAAAAACAGGACAAGGATCATAATTCCCAGCGCTTTTTCGTGATGAGTGCGGAATCCCTTATTCACTGCACTGGCGAGGGCAAAAAGAAGGGTTGGGATGACGATAGTTATGCTGAAAATAAAATTTGCCGCATACGCCATCGGGGTTTCAGGCACGTAGGTTGAAAAGGTGGTCACGTTGCCGGAGTTATACAAGGGAGCGATAAGGAACGTATAGTATACCGCATTGTTTCCAACCTCCATCCCATAGGCAAGATAGAGTGCAGCAAACATTCCCCCGACAATGAAGATAACCGGGAGCAGGAGCCGGTGATAGCGGCGGTCATTGTGCGCCCACATCAGGTACAACAGGGGAATTAATCCGAGAAATGCATACTGTTTGAATCCACAGGCAAGACCGAGGAACACTCCTGCAGTTGCATATGCCTCCTGTCGTGCCATGATCAGGGAAAGCAGGAGGAACAGTACAGTAAACTGTTCGGAAAAAAGAAAATAGCCCTCGGTAAAAACTGATGCAATGAGGAAGAGAAGCCCTGCAGAGTATCCCGCAAGACAACCATAATCCTCCCAGCCGATCTTCCAGATCAACATGGCGCAGACGACATTCAGGATTGTCATGAACAGGATGTCAATCGAACCGGCTGGTGATAGCACATCCATCAAGGCGATAGTAAAGAAAAGAAGTGGGGGCTTTGGATCGATATAGGTGACGTAGGGCTCAGAGCCGTTGATGATCATCAGAGCCATCTGGTGAAAACGATCGGCGTCCAGGGAAGTCCAGTCACTCGAGTGGACCTGGAGAGTATACATGATGATGGCAATAGTTGCGGCAAGCAGGCAGTATGCAAGAAAGCCCAGAGCGACTTTTACCGACGGTTTTATGGGTTTATTGTTCAGAACCATTGTTTATCTTCCCAAAAAAGATTACCCGGCATGCCATCACCCGTATATCGTTCATAATGTGCGATTATTCCTGCACAATACCTTAAAAAACTGCCATTCACCGGCAACTATTCTAAGAAATTATTCAGAAAATATGCAAGGGGAGTACTCTTAAATCTTGTGAAGTACCTGTCGTGCAGGTCTCCTGCAAATTCCAGTTTTTTATTGACTGCACGAATAGCGGATGCAATGAATTACCGGATCGGGGACTATCGGTATCTGCCTGACAGAACTGCGTGAGAAGACGAAACACCAGGGTTTGTTCAGATGGAGAGAATTTCTTCGGTTTGAATAGTAGTATGAAAAAACCGGTTACCACGGAAAAAAGGAAAATAAAATAAAATTATTCCTGCATTTGATCATCGGCAAGCTGCCCTTCAGGAGGTTTTTGAAGGATCTGGACATCAGCGATATTGTGCTGGCGCTGGGCGAGTTTTTTTGCCTTGAAGATATTTTTTCCGTCCTTACCGATTGCTATACCCCGGTCTTCATCCCTGACTTCAACCTGAACAGTCTGTTCATCGGGCTCGCCTTCGAACAGGATTGAGGTTACCTGAGCCGGTAAAAAACAATTCCTGATAAACTGCTCGGGATTACTGTTGTATTCCACAACTTCAATCTTCTTACCCATCACTTCGGAGGCTTTCTTAATGGAGGCCCCCTTCTTTCCGATAGCTAATCCCATATCACCGGGATTAACAACAAAGATCAGGCGTGTGTTACGCTCATCGATAACACAGTCACGGCTTCCCGCACCGGTAAGGCTCTCGAACTGGGAGATCAGGCGCATACAGTCTTCAGTCAGTTTAACTTCAACCATATCATGCCCTCTTAAGAGAGAGGATATCTGATTCGCCCGGAGTAACAATAGCAAGTGTGCTGACCATGAAGGGTTTCCCGCATGCCTTGCCGAGTGCCACGCTGGAGCCCTCAAAAGTATGGATAAACAGATTCTCGTAAGCTGAAAGTTTTGATTTGAAACTCGCCGGACAGTTTCCCGCGATAACGATCATCTGGGCTTTGCCTTCTTTTATACATTTTTCCGTGTTATTCTGGCCAAGAATTACATTTCCCGTTTTTATGGCTCTTCTGAGTGAAGCATTAAAATCCATNNTGGATCGGCTGGCCGACGATGACATTCTCGGTGACACCGCTTAGTTCATCGACTTCGTTTGCGACAGCAGCATCAAGCAGGTGGTTGACCGTTACTTCAAATGCCGCACGTGAAAGAACACTTTCCTTCTCACCGGCGATTCCGTGTCGCCCAATCTGCTTGACTTCCCCTTCCATGCACATCATGTCAGAAACAAGCATGATATGACGGACATCGACAAGGATACCCTGCTCATTGAGCGTGGAAACCGCTTCGTGGATGATCGCATTCCTTGCTGCTTCGATACCGAGTACTGACGCGATTTCACTGATATTGTTAGTGCGGGTCCGTGTGGTGTCCACACCAACAACATCAAATACATCTTTTATGTTGGAACCTTCAGTATAAAGTATATACTCTCCGGTCTCCTTTCTGACGACAACACGCAGAATATCATCAATTCCCTGCACGATCACGTTTCTTACGTGTTCAGCGAGCTGGAAGAGGTTCTGGTAACTTTCCTTGTTTTTTGGCGAGAAGGTAATAGTCGCCGCTGCCTCGTCGATATCATGCTCGAAGTCACGGTAGTGTCGCCGGTCGCGGATCTTCCTTGGAGCAGTCTCCATGATATCCGCCGGTGAGATCTTTCGTTTATCGCAGACTTTTGTGTTGAGGTGCACAATCACGTGCATGTTTTCCATATCCGTTGTGATATCCCCAAACTCATGGAGAGGAGCAGCTTCAATCTGCCAGCTGACCTCACGTGCCCGGTCACGGTCGTTGCTGTACTCGGGTTCAAGGTATACAGTCATGGTGGGAGTACTGGGCTCCTTCCTCGCGTCCATGATCTCGATAAGTCGTGGGAGACCGAGAGTTACGTTAATTTCAGCAACCCCTGCATAGTGGAATGTACGCATCGTCATCTGCGTACCAGGTTCACCGATAGACTGAGCTGCGATGACCCCCACAGCCTCACATGCTTCGATTCTTGTAGAGAGGTATTCCTTGAGTACCCGTTCAAGGATCTGTGTGAACTGGGAATCGCTGATCTCTTTATTATCAAGAAATTTATGCAGCTGATCTTTGGTCTTTTTCGGGAGGTCTGCCACCTCAATTTTCTTGTCATACTTTTCCTGGAGCGCCATCAGACTTCCTCTTTTAAAATACTCTCAACAATACCTTTGACATCAACGGGGTCGCCAAATGCGCTCTTGGTTGGATCAGTACTGTCTTCACCATACTGGAACTGGATAATTCTTCCACCGGTTGACCTCACGGTACCATCATAGGCGACTTTGAGATCCTGCAGTGCATTAATCATCCTGCGCTGCAGGTACCCGCTCTGCGAAGTACGGACCGCAGTATCGACAAGCCCTTCCCGGCCACCTATAGCGTGGAAGAAGAATTCGGTTGGATTGAGACCGCCCTTATAACTATGGGCGATGAACCCATGGGCATCCGAGCCGCGATCACCTTTCTTAAAGTGCGGAAGTGTGCGGTCATCATAACCACGGACAATACGCTCTCCACGAACGGACTGCTGCCCGATACAGCCTGCCATCTGGGTAAGGTTCAGCATAGAACCCCGTGCACCGGATACCGCCATGACCACAGCGCTGTTGCCCAGGCCAAGGTGCCGGCCAGCTATCTGACCGGTCTGGTCACGGGCCTTGCCCAGTACCTGCATGATCTGCATTTCGAGTGTCTCTTCAACAGTACGCCCGGGCATAGGTTCAAGCTGCCCGTCTTCATATATCTTAATGCGTCGTGTGACGTCAGTCGCCGCACCATTCAGTACTTCATCGATCTGGGCATATTCAGTCTTCGACAGGTCTTCGTCATCGATACCAAACGAGAAACCGTCGAACATGATTGCACGGATCGAGAGTTTGGTCAGGTCGTCGATGAAATCTGCCGCACGTCGCATACTGTAGTGACGGATGATACGATTGACTATCTGGCCATCGAATGCGCCAATCGCCTTCTTGTCGATGGTGCCGGATTCTAAGATACCATCAATGATCCGGACATATGCATCACGCTCACACATCTCCTTTTTACAGGTATCGCAGTTCAGGCATGAACTTGCATGGAAAACCATGTTCAACTGGTCGGGAAGGATAACAGAAAAGATCTGCTTGTTGCTCCAGTACTGGACACCCTCTTCTTCTTTACCGGGCGGGGGCATATGTTCGACGCGCGCGTACCTGAGCAGGTAGAGAGCTTCTTCCTTGGTAAACCATCGCATTCCATGGGTAAGCATGAAAATACCGGATACATGGTCATGAATCCCCCCGATAATAGGGCCACCAAACCGGGGTGACAGGATGTTTTCATGCACGGAGAGAAGGATCGTTGCCTCGGCCCGCGCCTCCTCCGTCTGCGGAACATGCATATTCATTTCATCCCCGTCAAAGTCCGCATTATAGGGAGGGCAGACAGCCGGATTAAGCCGGAATGTCCTGCCTTCCATGACCTTGACCCGGTGGGCCATGATACTCATCCTGTGCAGTGACGGCTGGCGGTTGAAGAGAACAACATCCCCGTCGCGAAGCTGCCGCTCGACCGTATACCCGGGTTCGATCAAATCAGCAACCGTATCAAGATTACCATCAGCGAGCCGAAGCCTCCGGTTATCCGGCCGGATCACGTAATTGGCACCGCAGGGTGCATTGACATCCGGGCGGATAGGTCCGTTCCGAACGATTTGCTTCAGCTCTTCAATATTATGAGTGGTCACCCGGACAGGAATTGTCATCTCGTTAGCGACCGCACGCGGGACACCCACCTGGGACACCGAGAGATTCGGGTCAGGAGAGATTACCGTACGGGATGAAAAGTTTACCCTTTTACCCGAGAGTGATCCCCGGAACCGCCCGTCCTTACCTTTCAGGCGCTGGGACAGGGTCTTCAAGGGTCTTCCACTGCGGTGACGTGCCGGGGGACACCCTGCAACCTCATTATCAAGGTAGGTAGTTACATGGTACTGGAGTAGTTCCCAGAGATCCTCAATGATCAGCTGGGGAGCACCTGCGTCCTGGTTCTCCTTGAACC
>DADR01000036.1:7546-7760 GCA_002495055.1 Methanoregula sp. UBA247
TTATGCTCAACTTTCTTACCCTCCTCAACCATCACTTCTGAAAATGTGGTCGGCTTCTCGAAGTTAATCTTGAGCTGTTGGTCTCCGCAGTGCGGGCAGATACGCTCTTTTTTAACGTCTTTTTCCGAGAGCAGATCACCGGTCTGGTCATCTTCTGTTCCCACTACTTTTTCTATTTCATCCGGGCTTAACAGGACACGCCCGCATGAACGGC
>DADR01000036.1:7857-8306 GCA_002495055.1 Methanoregula sp. UBA247
TAGGTATCCGCCCAGATGATCTTCCTTACACTCATCTCACGGATTTCTTTTGGGGATAATAATCCAAATTCAATTTGTCCAATTCGTTTTGGGCTTGGCATGACTAACCTCTGTTCAGACCACGTCTTGTAGTCTCAGTCTTGGGGCAATCCCCATACTCTTCATCTCGTCCAGCAGGAGTTTAAAGGCATAACTCATCTCGACAGAATAGATATCTGTCTCGTTACCACAGGCAAGACACCGTGTCATGTTGCGTTTACGGTCCAGCATCGCGACCATCCCGCAATGGGCACACACGTATTCCTGGACTTTATCGGATTCATCCAGTAAACGTTCTTTCAGTGCCATTGCTGCACCGTGGCCAATCATGACATCACGTTCCATTTCTCCAAAACGGAGACCGCCTTCCCGGGCCCTGCCTTCCGTCGGCTGGCGGGTGAGCACCTGGA
>DADR01000025.1:0-17788 GCA_002495055.1 Methanoregula sp. UBA247
GGACAAAGTCTGCCATGTTTGTTTCTCTCCTTTTTTTTCTGATGGTGCAGGAGATCCTCCGGATCCCCTGCCTTTTCCGGGTTCCACCTGGAAGGCGGCTCCGCCGTCCTTCCCGGGATTCCCCGGTGCGGGAGTGGTCCGCTCCCGCGGTCGGGTCATCGGGCCCTTTGACAGAACACCATGGTACGGGCTGGACTATGGCCTTTTATTATGAACCGGATTTTCGGGAAATCCGGGAATTTATTGGAGCCTGATGGGCAGGCCGGGCTTTTTATGGGGCCGGCTGGAAGGTACCTGAAATGTTCCTCCGGGGTGAATCGCAAAGAAAGGAGAAGAGTGTCACGGAATACGAACGGGGAAGGGTCTGGAACGGATCAGAAACAGAACATGCGGGATTCGATTATGACCGCGACGTTGTGATCCCTTGCGGTACATCCGTGGGCTGCGATCCGCTGATCCGGCAGTTCGGGGCCGGGTCCCTGTCCCGGGAATATGACATGGTCGCTGAAATCCCGGGGCCGGACATGTTCGGGGAGGACGCGGTCTTTGTTCCCGTGGGCTCAAATTCACACATGCCGCACGTTCCGGGAATCTGAGCCGTGCCGGTGTGCCCCTGAGTTGCTCCGGACGTTCCCTGTCACCGAACGCGATGCCGGGCTGGCACGGTGCTTCTATGAAAAACTCAAGGAGGACGAGGGGTTCTCACCTGTGCCTGGCCGGGCAGGCTGATCAGGAGCAGGGAATCCCTGCATATCGATTGTCTTTTGTTTCAATGGAAATTTATTCCTCTTGAACTACCTCTGTATACATCAGTGAGTAAGTCCTTCCAAAAAAAGGATGATGCCACCCTGAGGTGGATGGGACGAAGTAGGGGAGGGTTCACTATTCATTTCTGCGGACGTCTTACCGGACGAATTGCACATTGTCCAAATCGGCAAATTCGCGGTCACCGGTCAGGAAGGGGATGTTCAACCGGTTCGCGACAGAATATCCGACACAATCTATTGTCGACAGCTTCTTTCCCTGCCCTGATGCTTCTTTTCTTCTGGCTGCGCCGGCACAATAGTCCTCGTCCCGGGTTTCCTGAATCACAACCATCTTTCTTACTGCTTTAAGGACCCGGGTTGCGTCCGTCGGATATTCCCTGCACACGGCGAATCCCACTTCACAGATATTGAACTCGGTTGTAACAAGCCGTTCAGATTGAAACGTCTGGTAATTTTTATTTCCTTTCAGCATCCCGGTTAAAGCGTACGAGTCGGCAAAAAAAGAGGACATACTTTAGTCACGCAACTCGTCTTTGAGTGCCTGGGTATCGATCTTCCAGTCCGGGAGCAGACCGAAAAATCCTTTTACCGGGGATTTTTTCCTTGGTGTCCGGGTTTTTTTTCCTGCGCCTGCAGGAACCTGAACCGGCGCCTGGTTTTTAATCATGGTCGTCACAGACGGCACCTGTTCACTACGTTTCGTGTTGGATATGAAATAGATTTCTTCTCCGGCGAAAATAATGCTGGAGTTCGACGGAGGAATACCATTTGCCGAGTTCAGCAAGCGTACCTTCGGCTGCACATCGGAATGCAGCGGCCGGGGATTTTTTGGACCGTTTTACCAGCTGGTCGATATACAGAATTGCTTCCTCACGTAAATCGGGCGGCAGCATCTGGATTTTTTCTTCGACCGAACCTGGAGATGAGGACATAATGATTCAGCATTTTATTGTTTTTGATGCAGAGAATCTTTTCGGGGGACTGTTTCACTTCCCATGGGACAGAGATGACCTCAGGGAATGTAACCTGATCTTTTCGCTCCCCGGGCCGTTCCCTGCCGGTGAGGACGCGGCCTTTGTTCCCGGCAGGCACAAATTCACGGGAGTTGGGTGTGACGGGAATGTGAGCCGTGCCGGTGCCCGTGAAAAACCCAGGCTTCCCTCTCACCGAACGCGATGCCGGGCTGGCATGGTGCTTCTATGAAAACCTCCCGAAGGACGAGGGGTTCTTACCTGTGCCTGGCCGGGCAGGCCGCTCAGGTGCAGAGAATCCCTGCATAGCGATAATCCCCCCCCGTTCCTTTGGAATGATGGCTTCCCGGACCCGCTGCCTGCCTGATCCAATCATTTATTGGTACCGCATGAGAATAGAGGATCGGGATGGCACCAAAAAGGATCTACCTTGACGTTTGCTGCCTGTGCAGGCCGTTCGATGACCAGACGGTTCACCGGATCCGGATGGAGACCGAGGCGATCACCGAGATTCTCAAACATTGTATGACTGATTGGGAACTGGTGGGAAGTGAGGCAATTGAATCAGAGATTTTTGAGATATCTGATGACGAACGAAGGGAGAGTGTGGAGAGTGTTCTCCAGTTCACGGGAACCCGCGTAGTGATTGATGAAGACGTCGAAGCCATTGCACGGGAATATCACCGGTTCGGCCTGGATCCTTTAGATTCCCTTCATCTTGCCTGTGCCGGATCTGCTGGTGCGATTTTCCTGACAACTGATGATTCGCTGATAAAATCTATTAAGAGGCACGAAGACAAGATTACTACCAGAGTCCATAATCCCGTGCAATGGCTGATGGAGGTGACGAAGGATGGAAGCGAAGACATTGAATGAGATAAGGATCAAGGGGTTCCGCGTGCTGGTGAAAAACCTCGGACCTGCCGATGCAATCCGGTTCATCCAGAGCTATACCCACGGGAGCGGAGATTATACGAAAGAGCGCAAACAGTGGCTTGACAAGGATTTCGACACGGTCATGGCCGGGATCAAAGAGCGCCGGAAGAAAAGAATCAGGAAGTAAAAACGCTCTTCCGGATACTTCCTTTTCGTTTTTGACTGCCTCTTTCTCATCCACAGATTCCGGGAACATTGTTACGGCAGGAGTCCTGCACGGATTGTCCTGGTTGCACGGGTCCCGGCGGCCCATGGGGCATGTGCCGGGGTTTCCCGGTCAGTAGGAAATTGTTTTCAGGTGAGGGATTTTTGAAAAATGCCGGTCCCGGGTAATGATCTCTCCATCGTACATGAGGGCCAGGGTTGCAATAACTTCGCCAGAATCGCCGATTGCATCGCCACGCAGGGCAAGTGCCGACGAGATCCTGCCAAACGCTTCGTATATGGTTTCGTCTATGGGAAGCACGGTGAATAATTCCAGGAGGGCAGCAACCTTCAACCGGTTCTGTGCTGTCCCGGAGAAAAACGCCCCTTTCTACAGCTCAAGTGCCGTGATACCCGTGGTCTGGAGTGCAATTCCCTGTTGTTCGTACGTTTCATACAACGAGATCGCTCCCTGATCCCGTCTCATCAGATCTGTTACGAAGGTAGTATCGGCTATGGGCAGGGGTATTTTCAGAACTTTACGGTCTTCATCCGGCTCTTCCGCATATCCCGGGAGATCTTCTCAACGGAACCGGCAAGCCCGGTGCAGTTCCCGATCCCGGTGAGCACGTCGGCAGGTTTCCTCCTGACACCTGCAGGAACATTCCCCGATGAGTAATCATCTGTCATGGCATTACACACTATCCTGTCGTACTATCCTCAAGGGTTGTTTTTGGATTTACGTGATACCGTGAGGTTGATGTGGGCAACAACCCACTCATGGACACGCTCGGCAACCACCAGGGCTTCCCGGAACTCTTTTGCAGTCACCGGTTCGTACAGGGCCGGGATACCGGGTGTGGACTGCGTACTCAGTGAGATCCGATGAGGATTTCACATCCTCAGGAATTTCCAGGCCGCCCTGTTCAAGGGTTTCGAGCAGGTGTGCAATGATATGTGTATGCGGGCTCTCCTTGTCGGTGGCAACGAGCAATGCCTTGAGCGATTTTTCTGCGGCCTGCTGGCAGTCGAAGCACAGGTCTTCGAACAGGATCGTATCCCGGATTTTCCCTGCACGGGCACGGTCAAGATTGCTCTGCGCACGGCTGAGCCATTGTTCAACCAGTGTGCGGTTTTTCATAGATGACCTTTCCGTACCGGGCGATGTCGCGGTATATCAGGTGCGGGTTATCCTTGTTTTTCGAGAACACGCCCGGGGTTTCCACGATCAGTTCGACCGGGGCACCGACACCGTAGAGTGCACGGTAGAGTTTACGTGCCAGCGGACGCCTTTTTCTGATGCCGTCTTTTAACACGCAGATGTCGAAATCGGAATCCTCGCGTGCATCTCCCCGTGCCCGTGATCCGAACAGGATGATAGTGTCCGGGTCGAGCGTGCGGACGACCACATCGATTATCCGTGAGAGTGCCGAATCCGTCATGTTTTGTCGTATCCATCATTGGCCGGGGGAATAATCAACGTTTGGTTACCAGGATCACTGCACAGGGCAGAACGATTCACCAGGCCTCCGGCCCTGGCCGGAATTACCGGAACATCCGGTAGACACTCCGCCTTACTGCGCATTTCACCGCGAAAAACGTGAAGAACAACGAGGACTCCATCCCGGTCGTGCCGGTGGACCCGAACCAGGCCATCCGCCGGGGGCCAAAGCCGATTCTCCTCCGGTGCCAGGACCATGCCGATGAATGCAAACGCATCTGCAATATCGCAAACGTTTTCCTGCACGGCGACGTCCCGTTCAATGATATCAGAATAACCCTGCAGCCCCAGGACATTGGCATTCTGTACGTCAGAAAACCGTACAAAGACGCTGAAATTTTCAAAGGGTTCCTGAACGATCTCGGCAGCCTCGCGCCGGTAACGTGGCTGAACGAGGATTACTATGCCCGCACGAAGGTTTTCGAGCAGTCCATCAAGGTCCAGACCGTAGCATCGTCCAAAGGATTGCAGTACCGCGTCGTCTTCGTGATGTGGGCTGACCTGTTCTCCCCCCGTACTCCTGCGGATGTTGATCTGCAGCAGCGGTTCCTGTACGTTGCGATGACCCGGGCGTCGGATGTTCTCGTGATTACGTACTCGGAATCGAATGAGTTTATCGAGCGGATGGTGGCGAGCGGGGATGCGGTGGGGAAGTGAGGATTTTTACGCTCATCGGGGGCTCCGCCCCTTGCCGCGTGGGCTAGCCCCGGAGATTTCACATCATTTATACCAAAATAAAGCACAGTATTTTTATGGCGGACTTTTTATCAACGGCTGGGGCATCTCATGCAATAGAACAGATGGTAAAAAATTCCAAGCAACGATTGTATCTAATAAGTCCATATCTGCAAATAAATCCACTTTTAAGAAGTCTACTTCAACAACTCGATAACAGAATTTCAACTATTGATATTCGAATCGTGAGCAGGACTGATAAGATCAATGCTGACGATATGAGTTTTTTACAAAATCTAAAAAATGTAAAAGTTTACGCATTAGATAATCTCCATGCAAAATGCTATCTGAACGAGGAAACTGCAATTATTACGTCATTGAACCTGTACCAATTTTCTCAGCATAATAACATTGAAATGGGAATTAAAATCGACAAATCTACAGAAACTGAGCTTTATAATGCAATGTATGAAGAAGTCGAACGGATTTTTGGTGAAAGCAAAAAGTATCAAATAAGCATTGTTGAGAAAGAAAAAACCGAATCGAAGAGCCAACAGCCAGAAAACATTAAAGAAACTCCTAAAAGACAACAGACCTCCAGCAATGAGGGATTCTGCCTGAGATGTGGGGCCAAAATGGCTTTGAACCCCGATAAACCGCTCTGTTCAAAATGTTATCCAATATGGGCCAAATATGCTGACGACAAATATCCAGAAAAATTCTGTCATATTTGTGGAAAAGAGTCCGCTCAATCTTACGCAAAACCAATTTGTTACAGTTGCTATAAAAAACACTACAAGTAATCTTTTTTCGGACGGTCTTACGTTATTAAGGATTTTTCGATGGTTACGTTTTCGTTGACCGGGCCTAGATTTACCAACAAATAGAAACAAGCAATATCCTTCATAGATATCTCTTACTATGGAATCGTTTGATCTCCAGAATTTCAAAACGATCAACACGATTATTGAGCGGGACAGCAAGGATTCGACGTACAAGTTTGCCCTGTTACGCGGCGTCATCGAGATCTCGCAGGAATACCAGCACCTGAGACACGAGACCGGGGATCTTGTCTCTCTCCCACTCGGGCTTCTTATTGAGAAATGGCTCCTGTATTATTATCCCCTCATCGAGAGCCAGGAATTTTTACCGCAGCTGCACGGAGAAAAACCGGATTCTGCTCACAAAAGGATCTCCTTCCGGCCAGTGTTCAGGGAAGTTACGGATTACTATGCGGGAAAGGGTGGCTTCTCGGTATTCTATAATGATTACGTGAATGGATCATTCCCGGCGGAAATTTCTTCCTCAGTCGGTGAATTGATCGGGAAACTCAAAACTACCATAACGACCATGCCCATGAAACACCTGGGCCGTTCGCACGGGCACCGGGATTTCTCCATATTTTCATATAACAATGATGCCCGGCGCATGTCTGCCGGAATGCCGGTCAGCCAGGAATCGGTCGTGAACTATTCCGGGACCTTTTCGTTCCGGAAGGATCTGTTCCTGGTATTCCAGTATCTCGGCAGTTTCATCTCCGGGGATGACTCGCTGATCTACCAGTGGGCAGAGTTTACCAGCAAGGCAAGCGGGGGTTCGCACACGGTCGCCTCCGTGATGGAAACATTACGAACCGTGCCGGAGACCGGCAGGGCTGTGAGCGAGGCCCGGCAGGTCTATACGCAATTGCACGGGAAGAATCACGGCCTTGATTGTGTCTGGTCCGGGAAACCGATCACCGATCTCGCAATGCTCCACGTGGATCACTTGATCCCGTTCTCGGTCTGGAAGAACAACAATCTCTGGAACCTGCTCCCGGCGTTAGAAAGTGTCAACGCGAAGAAGCGTGACAAGATCCCCTCACCGGATTTTATCCATAAGAGATCGGATGCGATTGTCAGTTACTGGGACAGCATGTCCGGAGTATATCCCCGACGATTCTCCCGGGAGATCAACCTCGCCCTGATTGGTTCGCCAGAAAAATTACCGGGCTGGCAAGATGCGGCCCTGGAACGGCTCGGGGAAAAATGCGAATACCTCATCGAGGTCCGGGGGTTCGATGCATGGAGCATGTGAAGTGCCCGTTCTGCAATCCACTCGCTGATGACATCCTTGCGAAGAACGACCTCTGCTATGCCCGCCGGGACCAATTCCCGGTCAGCAGGGGCCACCTGCTCGTGATCCCGTTCCGCCACACGCCGGATTTTTTTTCGATGACTCCGGAAGAGCGGGGGGCTTTGGTTGATCTGGTTGCTTCGTGCAGGGATTTGATTTCTCACGAGTTCTCTCCGGCCGGGTACAACATCGGGTTCAATGTCGGTACTGTGGCCGGGCAGACGGTGATGCACTGCCATTGCCATGTGATTCCGCGGTATGTCGGGGATGTGCCTGAGCCACGGGGCGGGGTGCGGGGAGTTGTGCCGGGGAAGAGGGGGTATTGCGAAGATCACAATTTAAAATAATGTTGCTTGAACATTCTGTCGAACATTAATCGGTTCATCATTCAATCGATAATCCCTGTATAATAAATACAAAAATGTAGACATTGAATCGGCTACGCATGTTTCAATTGCATCATAATATCGTTTTTTGAAATCTTGGTTCGAGAAGGGTGTTGAAAAATTTTTGTTTACATTTACATGATTTCCTTGTCTCGACCATCCAATCAACCATGGTTTTAAAATATCTTTTTCAATTGTAGCAAGACGTGTGTCAGGAATGGAGATGTCTTCAGCGAGGTGGATAATTCGTAAAGGTTTTTTTCGATTTTTCCGATAGTACATCCTCGCATTGTAAGAATTAATAAAGAAATTATCACTATGCTCCAATTGTTTGAAATCTCCGTTTCCATAAGAATATAATTTAAGGGAATTACATTCAGCCAGTTTTTCTTTGAAGAATGAAGTTTGCTTATTAACAAACGAATTGGCGAAATAAGTGCAATCAAACTTTAATGAGTGTTTTTTATTTTCCCAGCACAGTTCTTCACAGAAGTGACATGGAAGATTTAGAACGTTAATGTCAATTTCAGCAGATCTCGATTTACTATTCCAATATATCGATGAATAGATACAGGGAAATTTGAACACTCTAGGGTCCTTTGTAGGGCTTTGTGTTGGATAAGTTATAGAATAAAACTCTACATCTAATACAAGAAGATCTACTTTTTTTAATTGGGTTTGATCCAAATGGGGAATTATTGATTGAATTGTAGAATTACATTTCTTCTCATTCTCACTTTTCACTTCTGCAATTATTTCTTTGACACACAGTTCACTTCGATTTTTTTTCTCTTCATTAAATTGAGGTGTATCCCTTCTCGTGAAAACTCTGAATTTATCCTGGTTTTTAAGCAATAAAGATAATCGAATTAATTCAAAAATGACTTTATTTTTAATTGCCGCGATTGAAGACTCTTCAAATCTAAAAGGCCGACCAGAATTATGGTAATCTCTCTCTTTAATGAAATCGTGTCCGTTGGGATACCAGAAATTTCGATTGATTTCTGCTATCTCCGTCGTACTGAATATTCCTGATAAAAATTGTGCCGAAGAATCGATATAAAAAAAATATTGACTAGGTAGGAACGTGTCTTTCATACATTGTTTTAAGATACGTTCTGAACAATTATTTTGAAGAAAAACCGAATTCTCCAAGAACCAGATTGACTGCCCTTTGAACTGTTCTAATGCGGTGATACATTTCTTACCAAAATTTGGATCAAAACAATCATCCGGTAGCCCAAAAGCAGAACAGTACTCAGATTGTCTCCCAGAATATTCCTTTCCAGAGACGTTTACCACAAATCTTGAACATCCGCTTAATGTTGAACCGCCATCGTTTTTCTGTGGGGGGGGGATTTTATAACTATAATAATTTGGGTTGTTCAAGAGGTATAATGTTGGAAAACATTTCATCGGATGGATATCCCACAATAACCCAATTTGGGTTCGTGACTTTGCAAATAAAATGGCCCATAAGAGGGGGATATTTTCAACTCTTTTATCAATGAACCGTGTTCGAAGAAGCGGCCATTGTTGGGCCTTATCAAATGTCAACACTAGAGAGACGCAACAGTTATTTGAAAACAAATAATTGGATAACTCCTCTGGAGAAAACCGTGTACCTTCCAAAAATTGAGATAAATCAATTGTTTCATCCATCACAATGATCTTCCGACATTATACTAATTCTAATCCGAATTTTCCATCGCCAAATTGGTTTGGATCAATTCCTTGAGATTGCATAGACGGGGACAATATTTTCTTGAACTTACAAGTTTGAGATTCGCTCAGCCCAAATTCACAGATTGGACATGCGTCACAATAGCAATCCCTTATCGTAAACGCGAAGTATAACCCGAGTGAAAAAAATGTGTTGTGGACTAATTTTAAAGCATTATTATAACTATTTTTTTTCGAGTCGTTATTGTTCCATTCCCAAAGAACGCACTGATCCCACATGGATAAATTGATCTTGTCTGAATATGGAGGGCAGGAATAATTATTTTGTTTTGAACTGCAAATTTCGCAGAGATTGTTATCTGTATTAATCTCGTGTATGGGTATCAATTTGATTTCTTTAAACATTTGAGGGTTATTTTTTAGAAGTGTATCAATTGCAATTTGAATATGATTCTTCGATACCTTTTGAAAGGTCTGGTATGATGCAATCTTTTTCCAATTAACCGTAGAAAATTCGTCGGAGTCGAACAGTAATGCAGTACAACGGTTGATACTATTTTTTGCGGGCATTTCGAAAGGAAAACCCGCGGAGGATAATGTTTTTTGACAATCGATTCCGACCGCCTCCATACTGGTCAATTTTTGATTTGGTTTTTTACATTTCAAATGAACTATTTTCGAACAAATGTGACATTTTTTACAGGCACCACCAGATAAAACAATGTGCCCGATTTTATTTTTTATAAACAAATCTTGAAGATTCGTTGAGATCCGTTGGATTTCATGCTCCTTATGTCGGTTTAAAAATAATTTTTTATACGGGGAAATATCAGGTGGCAAAGGGGAGGACGTTGCAGCGAGTAAAGTCCATTTATAATTATGATTTTGAATCGCTTCTTTCAATTCTAGTGAATCGGGAGGACAGCAATATTTTCTCTGAAAATTTTTACAACCATATTTACAGAGAAATTTGCACCGATCATCAAAACATACCTCGTTAAATGGTATCACCCTCATGAATGCCAAAGGGCTGGCCTCGAAAAAAATTTTCAACTCATTGTGGGATTTCATTTTCAATCCTTTTTGATTAAATCCTTAAAGCATAATGGATCTGGAGCATACCTGAACACATCTCCGAATGATGTATTTTTTGCATCGTCGGATGAATCTAACAATCGTTGAGCAACGCATTTGCCTTTGCATTCCTCAAGATATTGACACAGTTTACACGGGGAGTTCAACTGTTTGTATCCAGTATCAACAAATTCTCGGAACCTTTCGAATTCTCTCGAAGTCCAGATGAGCCAAAAAGATTTATTGTAAATATTTCCTGGAGAAAAATGAGTTAATTCCTTCCAAGCAGGACACATCGCCACAGTTCCATCTGGTAGAATTAATGGTGCATCTATTCCGCCACGACAACAATGTTTCGTTTCTTGAGGATAAAGGTCCTTTTTACCGAGAAGAAATAAAAAATTAATCGGATGTCCAATTCTAAGTTTTATCTTTTGTTGTTGGGTCTCTGGTCGTTCGAGCAATCTCACAAGGCTTTTTTGTACTTGACAAAAGTCAGTTGGGGTTAAATCAAATAGCCCTTCTTTTCCTCTACCTTGAGGAACAAATCTTAAAAAATTAATTTGATTAAACCCGTTTTCAACACAAAAATCAAATATTCTTTCGAGATGCTGAAAATTTTTTTTGAACGGAACGACATTCGCTCCTAAAAACATTTTCTCTGCCTTAATGTTTGATATCGTTTGCTGAATACAATCATAAGATCCGGGTTTCCCATTTATTTTTTCTATAGTTTGTTTATTAAATCCCTGAATATTGATATGAATTTTGGGATTTTCAGAGGATATTTTTATCTCTCTAAGTATTTTTTTAGATATTGGTATGATATTGTCATTAGAATCCAATACCACCCCGCTACTATAGATGATGATTTTAATATTTAGTTCTCGTAAAAAATTAAAGAAATTGAGAAAATCAGAGTACAAGAGTGGATCTCCACCAGAAAGTGAGATTTTCTTAATCCAATGATTAGTTTTAACCTGCAAAATTGTTTCTTTGAGTTTTTCTAGATCTAATTTTTCTTCTCTGCAAATACTTGCATCACTACTACAATAAATACAATTTAAAGCACATTTCTTCGTTAATTCCACACTCAATTCATTAAAAGAATGCATTTATTTTTCCTGACGAGACTCAAGATATTTTTTATCTTCCTCATGTTTTTCTTGATATGATTGACTGTTATCCTCTTCATCAACTCTAATGAATTTCGTTCTATCCGTATTTCCACAATGCGGACATACTTTTGGCATATGAACTGCATCCTCTGAAATTACTTGATTACAGGCCGTGCATTTCGTTCCCATTTTTTTCCTCACATCATTGAAGATAATGCTTATCTAAATTCTCTAATACATTCATAGAATATAAATTACTTGAATACGCATGTTGAATTACAGAGATTAAATCAGAATCGGCTTGTTCATTGTGATACCGCTGATTTCTATTGAAAAATGTGCATTTACGGTTTCCGCAATGATTGCACTTATCACGCCATTCTTGGAGATTTTGAGGATTTTTAAAAAGATTCACCAGTCTCTCTGATTCTGATTTATATAAAGAAGCAATATTCGGTCTTGAGGAAATTTCAGTGATTAGTCCTTCAAGGATATGCTTCCAACTCTCATTCGATCCCCACGATCTGGGTGGTGTCCTTGGTATCCTTTGACCTATGTATTCAAATTCATCTTTTCTTAATAAATGAACTTCAGAACTCTCGATACCCCATACATATCCATAATTATCCCACATTTTTGTTTCATAAAAAAATTCTCTGCTCACTCGATAATATCCGATAATGTATTTCTTTCCATCGTCGTTTGACTTTGTTTGAAAAATGATATATTTCTCATTTTCAGATGGACGTTTGATAAGCGCTTTCAACCCATCTCGATTACAAATTGTATTGTAGGAATGATCTTCGAACACTGGAAGTTCAAAATGAATCACATCTTGAGATGGGAACATCAGCATATTGCGATATGCAACCTCAGGTTTCAAATTTAAATAACAATAATCAGGTAATTCCGGCATTGAATAATAGTAAAAAAGAATCGAGTCCTTTACCATAGCACTTCAATAGTTGTTTATATTTTTTTCTATGCTATAAATAATCGATAGCTTTTGTTCTGATTTTTATTTTGCTTTTACTCTATTTTCAATATCCATATTTGTTCCATTTTCCACCCTACAAAGTTCTTTCATTCAAGCCCACGCTGGCTGTGGGGCGCCAGCCCCGTTGAGCATCAAATCCCCTTCCCCGCCTTCTTCATAAACCACGCCGGAATCTCCGCATCCAACCGCCACACAATACTCATCGGCTTGCTCCCCTCATGACTCACATACCGAGCAGTCCCTAAGCACACAAACGGCTGCGAAACATTCCCGATTTTGTTGAACTCCCGGACAAACAGCAGTACTTTAGAAGAACCACTGATGTACCGCTGCCCGGTAGGGGACGATGCCGATGTCGTACTCTGGGACTGCCAGTGAAAAAGCCGCTCGCTGATCGCGTAATCGTTGTACATGGTGGACGGCGAGAAATGCTTCTCGGATTTATTGAGGGTGATGAAAAACACATCCAGGTTCTTCTCCCGGAGATACAGGACTCCCTCGCGTTTGCCGGCAACGCTGATCCGGGACGGCGTCCAATGCCCGATCCCCGCAAAGATCTGGTCGCGGGAATAGGTGCAGTGAAGAGATAATCCCGTGGGGAACCCGAGGTTTAGCGGAGCTTCAAGAACTTCCGTTGTATCTTCCAGGTACGCAAGGAGACTGTCGATCTCCTGGACCATCCAATCTTTCGAAAGGAAGGGTTGCATACTGGTGAGGAGATCCGTGGTCTCCGGGAGGGGGGCGGCGTGGAATGAATAATAGAGGATAGCGAGACAGGAGTCGCGTTTGGGATCTGCGATTCCGGTACCATCGAAATTTTTTGTTGCGAGGAACTGGCGGATGAACCGGATCATCGAAACGGCATTGAGCGGGAGTAAACGTTTTGCCGCCGTTGTGAGGAGTTCCTCCTCTTCGGGTGTTGGATCTGGGCAGAGGTTGGCTTCTGCACACAAGCGCCGGAAACTCGACTTCCCGTAGATCTCCCTTGGCGAAAGATCAAAGTACGTGAGGAAATTCCCGACAGCAAGAGTCTTCCCGGACTCCGCTTCAAACCGCCCAGCCTTCTGCACCAGCCCCTTCCTCCGCCCAAGCGCCTGCTCGATATGCGCAAGCACAGTCTCCCGGGCAACCTTCTCCAGCGTGATGAAACACCCCCGGGGAAGGGAGAAGGTATTCTCCCGGATCTGCTGTGTGAGCGGTACGTGGGCATCCGCAAGCAGGGCATGGTACTTTGCATCGAAATGATAATTCGCGTTCTGCCGCCCGACAAAATCCAGCACGGTGAGACACTCCTTGCCGGGACAAAGCCGGAGCCCTCTTCCTAGTTGCTGGAGAAAGACGGTCATGCTCTCGGTGGGACGCAGGAACAGGATCGTGTTCACTTCGGGGATATCCACGCCTTCGTTGTACAGGTCAACAACGAAAATAAAACGGATCTCTTTGGATCGTAATCGTTTCAGGACGGATCGCCGGTCATCATCGCCGGTTTCTGAACTCAGGGAAACCGAGGGAATACCGATCCGGGTGAAGATGTCGGCCATGTAATTTGCATGCTCGATGCTCACGCAGAACCCGAGACCGGTTATTTCGTCAATCTCCGTAACATATTTCCTGAGCGAATCGGCTATCAGGCCGGCCCGGGTATCATTCCCCGTATAGCGTTTCGACAGGACGCCCTGGTTGTATCTTCCGCGTGACCACTCTACATCATGAAGGTCAACCGAATCTGCGACACCAAAATAATGGAAGGGTGCAAGGAGATTTCTCCCAATGGCTTCTGTAAGCCGGATCTCTGCGGCAATCCGGCCATCGAACCAGCTCAAGATGTCGAGATTGTCCATCCGCTCCGGTGTTGCCGTCAGCCCAAACAGGATCTTTGGTTTGTAATACGACAGGAGATGCTGGTACGATGCTGCTGCCGCGTGATGGAATTCATCCACGATGATGAAATCGTAATAATCGGGAGGTGTCCGGTCGGAAAACCCGGAACTGTTGAACGTCTGGATTGACATGAAGACGTGATCTATCTGCGGGGGAATTTTACCGGCAATACTGATATCACCAAAGTTCTGGTCTCTGAGAATCCCCCGGAAGGTAGCGAGACTCTGGCGTAAGATCTCTTCGCGATGGGCGACAAAGAGCAGCCGGGCCCGGGGATTTGTCTCGCGGAACCGGCGGAAATCGAATGCAGAGATGACGGTCTTTCCGGTTCCGGTCGCTGCCACGACTAAATTCTTGTAACGGTTATGGATCGTCCGCTCCGCGAGCAACCGTTCAAGAATCTCTTTCTGAAAAGGAAAGGGGGTGATATCGAAGAAGTACGGCATGCCCGTATCAGCGGATCCTCTTCGTTCCTTCCGGACTGCCTCCTCAAACGTTGCCCGATCTTTCTCCGTGTAGACCAGAAATTCCTGATCATTCCAGTAACTCCCGAACGATGCCTGGATCTTCCGGATCAGCGGCTTCGAATCCTTCTCCGTCAGTTTTACGTTCCACTCAAGGCCCGACGTGATCGCGGGGTTCGAGATATTCGATGACCCGACATATGCTGTAGAAAACCCGGAGTCCCGTTCGAAATAATAGGCTTTTGCGTGCAGCCGGGTGTGCGCTGTGTCATAAGAAATTCGCACCTCCGAGCTCTGCAGGGACGAGAGAAAATCAATGGCCTTTACATCTGTCGCGCCGGTATAAGCGGTCGTGATGACCCGCAGCCGGCCGCCCCGCTCGCAGAACTGCTTAAGTTCATTCATGAGGAGCCGGATCCCGCTCCATTTTATGAACGAGACGAGAATGTCAATCCGGTCGGCCGAAAGGATCTCTGCCTTGAGCTCCTGGATCAGGCTCGGTTCGAGAGCGGAGCCGGTGAACAGGCTGCTCTGCGAAAGGGGAGTGACGGGGCGTGATGCTGAACCTTTTTCGTCACCGATAGAAAGAAGAATTTCTCCATCTTCAGGGATCACGCACTGGCCGAGACATTCTTCTTTGGTGATTGTTGCGAGAAGCCGGATGATCTCGTTGCAGCACGCAATCTGTTCAGGGATCGTTGAGCCTTGCGAATCCTCCAAAAATTCCAGGGACTTTTTCAGGACCGGGCCGAGGTATTGAGAAAGAAGAACCGGTGAATCAAAATTTTTCAGGGCGTCCTTGCTGATCGTTATTCCCTGGTCCCGGAGTTTTTCTTCGAGATGGGTGTTGATCAGTTGTTCATAGAGACCATGAGGGAGAGATTTCATCGGAACTGCCTTTTAGTGAGATTGTACTTGGAAGAGATTAAGATGCCAGGTTTGGGGTTTGACTTGAGAAATTCATTGTTCAAAAAAGCCGGTGGTTACTAACCTTTGGGCAAGCCCACGCGGCGAGGGGCGGAGCCCCGTTGAGCGTCAAAACCCTGCCACCCGTATCCCCGTATCAGTATCATTGCGAATAACCATACACCCATTCACAAAAGACACACCCCGCACGGAGAGACAAAAAGGCTATTGAAGAGAGAGAACCCATGGAACTACTGGCATGCACTATTCAGGTACTCCCCGGCCGGAAGAAAAGCGCAAAAGCAGGGCAAAAACTTCCCGCACCGCGGGTAGTTCTCTTAAGGAGTCCGTTCCGTGCGTGATGGAATCAGTCCCCGGTACTCCCGGGAACCAGAAGGCCGAGAAGATCCTGTCAGAAATTCTCGCCAGGCTCGAACGCATTGAAGAAAAAATTGACGAAGCCGTATACCCCCCACAATCAGCCATCAGGCCCGCGTATGTCAAAAAGATCAAAGAGGCCGGAGCAGGGCTTGCAAAGGGAAAAGGAAAAACCTATCCCTCGATGGAAGATTTCATCCGGCATATCAAACAATGAACTTCACGGTAGTGCCGGATCCGAAAGTCGAGGCCATATTCAGGAAAATGTGGCAAAAAGACTCCGTGAGATTTAGCCAGATCGAGAAGAAACTGCGGGAACTCGCGGAAAACCCGGAGATTGGCAAGCCGCTCAAAAAACCGCTTAAAGGATACTGGCGCCTGCACATCGGGCATTATATCCTGATGTACAGGATTGACCGGAAAAACCAGAAAATACTTCTCGTGGACTATTCGCATCACGATGAGGCGTATTGAACAGTTATCTTTTTTTGGACTTATCTAAGGGAGCCACGCAGATAGTGAGATAAAAATTCTTTCCTGATTCCATTGAATCCGCTATCGCTCCATTGCGTAACGGATAACACGGTTAAAAATAGTCAATTGATTTCTGCCCCGCCACCCTTATCCCCCATCCCGGACAAAATCTCACTAAATGCCCCTCTCCCCCTCCCAGCACCGCGCCGTCACCACCTGCGGCATCCAGCTCGTCCTCGCCGGCCCCGGTTCCGGCAAAACGAGAGTCATCACCGAGAAAATCCTCCATTTGATAGAAAACGGCGTAAAACCGGAAAACATCTTAGCCCTCACCTTCTCCGACAAGGCCGCGGCGGAGATGCTCGAACGGCTGGAAAAGCGCACGAACACCGGCGAGCTCACGGTGAGCACGTTCCACGCGTTCGCGCTCTCGGTGCTGGAGGACAACGTGCTGGACTCGGGCATCAGCTTCTCGTCGGGGATCATCAGCCGGGCAAACCAGCTGGTGTGGGGGCTCAAAANNAAAATATCGACCGCTTCGGCCTCTCATATATCGAGGTGGGGAACAACGGGACCGGGGTGATCGAGGCGATCATCGACGGGATCAGCCGCTTCCGCGACGAGCTGGTCAGCCCGGACGAACTGGAGGCATACCTGCAGAAAAAGGAAGGGCTGGATCTGCCGGCGGACGAAGCGGACTCGGTCGACAAGCTCCGGGACCTGCTGAAGGTGTACCGGGCCTACGAGCGGTACAAGCGGCAGGAGAACCTGCTCGACTACGACGATATGATCCACGAGGCGGTGCGGCTCTTTGCGGCAAAGCCCCGGGTCCTGCAGCGCTTACGGGAGCGGTTCTCGCACATCCTGGTGGACGAGTTCCAGGACACCAACTATGCGCAGTTCCGGCTGGTGAAGCAGCTCGCGGGGGAGAACCTGTGCGTTGTCGGGGACGACGACCAGACCATCTACCGCTTCCGCGGGGCGTACCTCACGAACATGCAGGACTTCCGGGAGCAGTACGCGTCCTGCACGGAGCACCTGCTGGAGGAGAATTACCGGAGCACGGAGACGATCCTCGCCCTTGCCCTCCGGCTCATGGACCATGCGCCGGGCCGGCACGCGAAACCGCTGACAACGGGGAACCCGGCCGGGGCAAAGGTCACGGTGGCGGACTGCGCGAACGAGACAAGCGAGGCCCTGTACGTGACCCGGGAGATCCACACGCTGGTCGGGACGCCCTTCTTCTCCCGCACGGAAGGGCAGATCCGGCCGATGACCTACAGCGATATCGCCATCATCTGCCGGCGGCGGATGGAGG
>DADR01000025.1:17828-17973 GCA_002495055.1 Methanoregula sp. UBA247
ATCATGAAGGCCGGCGGGATCCCCGAGACGGTTGTCCAGCGGATCAATGCGGCGGCCCGGAAGATGGCCTGGGAAACAGAGGGGGACGACTGCGTGTATGCCGCCATGCAGCAGGCCGAAACGGTCGTGCCGGCATCGGCGCACC
>DADR01000005.1:0-897 GCA_002495055.1 Methanoregula sp. UBA247
CGGGGGATATTCCAGCATCCTCCCCAGGCGGCGTCAGGGATAAAGAGGAATTCGACAGAGCATAAAAATCCCGATTCCGCCCAGTATTAATATTGGAATCCTACCACTCAAGCTGCATACCGGTGCCTACTTCCTGTACGGGACAATACCCAGCCAAGGCTGTTTTTGATGATAACGATGTGCAGTGACAGGCATGCAAAGCCTTCAGCTCGAGGAGCTGGAGATACTCCCCCGTCTTTTTAAGCCGGGATTGAGACGGTGTGAGAAGATGGAGTCCCCCGATAATGTCAATAACGCAATTTTCACCGAATTCAGCCTTTGCCTGTTCCACAATATTACAGATGCCGGCATGCGAACAGCCGGAGATGATCACCAGCCCCTCGCTCGTGTCAAAAGCCAGTGCAGAATCGTCCAGGATATGATCTTCACTGATTGTTCCATCAGGAAGGATTATTTTTCGTTTTCCCGGATCGATCCGTTCGAACTCGAAATTCCGTTCAACCTCCCCTAAAAAGACAAGGTTCTTTGTAAGATGCCGGGGAGTTGTTGTAGTGCACACATCAAAGAATCGTGACAGTTCCTGTTCAGAGAGTATCATACCGATATCGGGAACCGGGAGTTTCGGGCGGGGATAAAAACACCAGGGGTGGGCAACCAGCAGTGGTTTCTTTACTGAAATTCCCTCGATAATTGACCGGGTCATGTGCCGAATGAGCGGGAAGAGTCCCCCACTATGGTCCAGATGCCCATGCGAGAGCACAACAACATCGAGATCAAGAAGGGAAATTCCCATTTTTTCGGCATTCTGCAAGAACATGTCAGAATACCCGGTATCAAAAAGGATCTTTTTCCCCTCCGTTTCAATCAGAAATGACAGACCTGGTTCACCGCAAAAAT
>DADR01000005.1:948-9573 GCA_002495055.1 Methanoregula sp. UBA247
AGTTTAAATTATTTATGCGCATATGTGTAAATATAGTACGGGTAACCGTACCCATGGTGACATAATGCAAGAACCAACCATACGTAAAACCATCAACACTGAATCAGCTGAGCCAGTACAACGAGGCTGCATCGATGAGCACACCTGCGCGTGCGGTGAAAAACACGAACAGGAATCCGCAAATATCAGCCACCGGGAAGCTTGCACGTCCTCCCTGAAATTTAGTAATTCCTGTTGTTGCCAATCTGATGATGAGGTCAAAAACGCACCCCACCGCTGCGGGCATGGACCGCGCTGTCAATAAAGCACCAGCCTTTTATCACAGACGATCTGTACGACATGGTGAGGGTGATGACCGATTATCACGCGATACCTGAACTCCTGGAAGAATATATGCAGGCATATGACGGACCCGGGTTATGGGTAACTGTACCGGATTTCCGTACCTATTTTGCACTGGATAATTATTCATCCCCGGTAATATCCGGATTTTTCCGGAGACTTTACCATCGGCCTTTCTTCACCTGCCCTTACCGGGTGACAAGAATTGAAAACCTGATCGTTACCATTCCACAAAAACGGATGATCAAGCGCTATTTTATTACACGAAAACCATGCGCCGGTGAGAACATTAATTCCCATTGATAAGAGAATGATTGATCACAGGAGATGGATAGATGACGGACAGCGAAGCAACAGAAGTGCCTCCATGCCCACGGCGGGGAAGGCCTCGCGTCCGGCGTATTATTGAAGGGACCGGGGAGTCGCGATGCTACAAACCCTGCTGCTGCCTTGGTGAAGAGAACGAAGGCGTTTCACTCAAACCTGAGGAGATTGAACTGATTCGGCTTATCGATCTCGAAGGACTTGAACAGGAAGAAGCTGCCGAGAGACTGGGGGTCTCCCGCAAGACCGCATGGCGTGACCTGCACGATGCCCGGCGCAAGATCGCAGACGCTCTGGTCAACGGGAAAGGGATTGAAATGGCAGGCTGCACCAAAGCTGCCGAAGGCCGGTGCCCGAAGTGCCCCCGGTAATCCCGACTGACGGGCTCCGTGAGATTGTTGGAGCGTTGAAGATCGTTGTCGGTGTACCTGATTTAAATTGGAATCTTTGAGCCACGTGGCGGAAGAGAGACAGCCCGCACGCCGGTACTATAATGGTGTCCGGGAGATGAACGTGCAGCTCCTCTTCCGCTTACTTCTTTTCAACGTACCTGATCCTTAAATATTTATGCTCATATGTGTAATAATTCTACCAGACCAATGAGGGGTATTTTCCATGCCAAACTTTGACGGAACCGGACCGCTTAAACGAGGACAGATAATCGGGCGGGGCATGGGGCCCTGTAAAAAAAGCAATGACGGATGCCAGCGCAAGACCAATGCAAACAGTGAACCCAAAACGGAAGAATCCCCGTCTGAATAATTAAGGATCTGATGAACATATGCCTTCACCATTTATTTCCGTAAACAACCTGTGTATGGAGTTTGACGGGACGAGGGTATTACAGGATATCTCGTTCGAGATACATGAAGGTGATATTGTGGGTGTCATCGGCAGGAGCGGGGCAGGCAAGAGCGTCCTTATGCACCTGCTTCGGGGTGTCGAACAACCACCAACCAAAGGCTCCGTTATCTACCATATGGCAGCCTGCGATCACTGTTCCTTCATGGATGTCCAGAGCCGGGCTGGTAAAAAATGTCCAGAATGCGGCGGCGAACTCGTGGCCGTTGATATCGATCTCTGGGATGAGAAGAGTGACGGGTTGAAGTTCCGTGTCATGCACCGGACCGCTATCATGTTCCAGCGTACATTCGCCCTCTACGGTGATGACCGGGTGATAGAGAACGTTCTCCATGCCCTTGATGACATCAACTACCCTTCGGAAAATGCTATCAACCGTGCCGCTGATCTCATTGACCAGGTACGATTATCCCACCGGATGATGCACATCGCCCGTGACCTTTCCGGAGGTGAGAAGCAACGGGTCGTGCTCGCCCGGCAACTCGCAAAGAACCCGGCCATGCTCTTTGCTGATGAACCAACCGGCACCCTTGACCCTGAGACCGCTCGCCTGGTCCATAGCATGCTCATTGACGCGGTAAAAAGGAATACCATGGGTATGGTCGTTACCTCACATTTTTCACACGTGATCGAGGATATGGCGAACCGTGCGATCCTGCTGGCAGAGGGAAGTATCGCTGCTATTGGTACGCCAAAGCAGGTAATCGACACATTTGTCAAAGACTACCACGAGATAGAAGAATCAGCACCGTCGGAACTTGGCGAAAAAATTCTTGCTGCCCGGGAAGTCTCCAAGCGCTATATCTCAGTTGACCGTGGTGTGGTGAAAGCTGTCAACAGCGTGACGTTTGATGTCCAGAAGAAAGAAATCTTCGGCATCATCGGCAAGAGTGGTGCGGGTAAGACCACACTCTCCCGGATCATCTCCGGCATCATCGAACCCACAAGCGGGGAGATGAATATCCTGATCGGTGNNTACATCGGGCTCCTGCACCAGGAGTACGACCTGTTCCCGCACCGGAACGTGCTCGATAACCTGACCGACTCGATCGGTCTCGAGTTTCCAAAAGAGCTCTCATTAAGAAAGGCGGTTGTCACGCTCAGGATGGCAGGATTCACTGAAGAAAAATCCCGGCAGATCCTGAACCGGTTCCCGGGCGAACTATCCGATGGGGAACGGCACCGGGTCGCGCTCGCCCAGGTACTTATCCGGGAACCACGGCTTGTTATCCTCGATGAACCGACCGGCACCATGGACCCGATCACCAAACAGGATGTCAAGCACTCGATCCTGCACGCCCGCGATGAGATGGATGAGACCTTCATTGTTGTATCCCATGACATGGACTTTGTGAGAGACATCTGCGACCGGCTCGCACTGATGCGGGGCGGGAAGATTATCCAGATCGGGACGACTGATGAGATCCTCTCCCAGGTAACTGATGAAGAGAAGAATGACTAATGACGCTCAAACGCCGCTTTTTAAGACAAACTGATACACGATCATGACAGCAAATCAAACGACAACCCATCAGGAGTGTAATGAAAACTGCTCATCCGGTTCCTCAGGACAGCCCCAGAATATTCCAAAAAGTGCTCCCAAAGGATTGCCACCAAAAGCGAAGATTGATGTGAAACACGTCATCCTCGTATTAAGCGGGAAAGGTGGTGTAGGAAAATCCACCGTCTCGGTAAACCTTGCGTTTGCCCTTGCCAACCATGGTAAGAACGTCGGCTTGCTCGACCTTGACTTCCATGGCCCAAACATCCCAAAGATGCTGGGAATTGAAGACCAGCGACCGACTGTTCTGGCACAAACCATCGAACCCGTCCATGTGACCGGAAACCTTGCAGTCATGTCGATGGCATTCCTGCTGCCGGATACAAGTACACCGGTTGTCTGGCGGGGGCCGATGAAGATGGGAGCGATCCAGCAGTTCCTTGCCGAAGTGAACTGGGGATCCCTTGATTACCTCGTGGTTGATCTCCCGCCGGGGACCGGTGACGAAGCCCTGACGATTGCCCAGCTTGCTCCCAATGTAAAAGGAGCGGTCATTGTAACTACTCCCCAGGATGTTGCAGTCATGGACGCGATCAAGGCAGCAAAATTTATCGAAAAACTCGAATTGCCGGTGATTGGGATTATTGAGAACATGAGCGGGATGATCTGTCCTCACTGTGGAGATATAATTGACCTCTTTTCCCGGGGTGGTGGAAAGAAAGCAGCAGAGGAGCTGGGTGTTCCCTATCTTGGTGCAATTCCTCTTGATCCAGAAATGGTGAAGGCCGGGGATGATGGAAGGCCATTTATTCTCCATCATGCAGAATCCGCAACCCGCAAAGCGGTAGATGCCGTAATGAAAAACCTGGTAAACCAGGTTGAATCCTGATTTAAAACCTGAAGAAAGGACATGTTCGGGTGAATAAAATCAGGAATTTTTTTAAAATGATATAAACCTCGTACATGGCAGATGAGAATCGAAAGAAGTGCATGTATGAAGAAAATCCGAATATCTACCGTTTTTTGGTAAATTTCAGTCTCAATGAAAACAATTATACCGTAATGAAGGGAAAAAAGTGTAATGAAAAATCCTTTTCATGTGATGCTCATTCCGACGCTGGGGTGTCCTTCCAAATGCAGTTATTGCTGGAGTTCTGAAGAAGGATCACCGGTGATGAGCATTGATACCGTGAGAGACGTGGTTGCCTGGCTCAAGGATTTCCCGACCGATCGGGTGACGTTCACATTCCACGGGGGTGAGCCGCTGCTTGCAGGTGCTGGTTTCTATCGCGAGGCATTGCCCCTGCTTACTGAGGGATTACACGATCTTAACCCTGAATTTGCGATGCAGACAAATCTCTGGAGGATGACTTCGGAAATTGCCCAAATCCTGGCGGAATACCATGTCCCCATCGGTTCCAGTATTGACGGCCCGGAAACTATTACTGATTCGCAGAGGGGAACAGGTTATTTTGAAAAGACCATGAGAGGATATGACATCGCGAAGGCACACGGTCTGAATGTCAGGTTCATCTGCACATTTACCAACAAGTCAGTTAAACACCGACAGGAGATTTTTGATTTCTTCTTAAAGAACGGTTATACGCTGAAATTACACCCAGCACTACCTTCGCTGCGATCTGAAAATCCCAAGCAGTGGGCTCTCCCCCCTGAAGAATATGGGGAACTGCTCGTCTACCTTCTTGATAAATCACTCGAACACATTCAGGATATCGATGTGATGAACATCAACGACCTCTGCCGGTGTGTGTTTACCCGCAGGGGCACGGTCTGCACGTATGTTGATTGTATGGGGAGCACATTTGCAGTAGGGCCTGATGGGAGTATTTACCCGTGCTATCGCTTTGTGGGGATGCCGGAATGGGTGATGGCGCATGTCCGGGACCGGCCGACAAGGGAAGCGCTCATGCAGTCAGAGTCCGGCAAAAGGATGGTGGCATTCTCTGCGTACGTGGATGTGGCTTGCAAAGACTGTTCGCATATCAAATACTGCCGGGGCGGGTGCCCGTATAACGCGATCGCTCCGTCGGGTGGATCTTTAGACGGTGTTGATCCCCACTGCACAGCCTACAAACGGATTTTCAACGAGCTCAACGAGCGGATGAACAAGGAGATGTTCGAGGCCCCGATAATGGAGATGACTCCTTACCCATCAAAACCCAGGAAATCTGCAAAACCGGGAGTTATGGCCTTAATGCGGAAATTAGTGTCGCGGTAAAAAAAGTAAAAGTCCGTGAGCATAGGTAAAAAAAAAGAGACTCGTTTAACAATCTTCATCAAGGCTGAATATTTCTTCATCATACATTAAACTGTTTACCAATCCTGAAGGCGAGTTCGATCGAAGTGTTGCACTTATTACCCGCCGAGGATAATGGCGAGACAACCGACCCCGGATACGTTAGGGGGGCGCAACTCAATTTTTATTTCGTTAAAGTAAATCTACATGATTAAATAATCCGATATTAACGCTGGTTTTATAATTCGGGCGATTTAAAGTGCGATCTCGAAAATATAGTTTCGAAACCTTTTAATTAAGCTCTCACCAAATTTACACTAACCACAAAGAGTTTTAACTCAATGTGCGTGGCATTGCATTTTGAATACTCTCGTGCATTCGCACGTAGGGAGGAGGCTAAATGGAACAAATTGTATTTGGCATTGGAATTACTGCATTGACAGGAGCTCTTGCCACTATAGCCGGTTCTGCGGAAGATACTGAATCCAACATCGGNNTGCACCGCATCTTCAATAAGGCGGTCGCCGGTGAACCCCCAGCATACGGTCTCTGGTGTGCACTTGGCGCAGGTCTGGCGTGGGCTTTTATGGCGATGCAGATAAACGCGGTTCTCGCAATCGTCCTTGGCTGTGTACTCGCAGTCTTTGTACAGGGCGTCTATGCAACCACCGCTTATCTGGGCCGGACGGCAAGTCTTGCCAAGTTCGGACAGCCGGTTTACGTTGACATCATTAAGTCCATGACATCGGTTACTATGGCACATGCCTTCATCGCGATATTCTGTACCGTAACACTCTGTCACCTGATCAATAGTGCACTGGGACACCCGTTCCCCCTGCCGCTGCTCGGCCTGATCTGGGGTATTGCACTCGGTGCAGCAGGTTCTGCAACAGGTAACCCCTATTATGGAAAGGAACGACAGTACCAGAACCAGAAGTTCGGTGCTGGTGTACCGATTTCAGCATCCGGTAATATTGTCCGCTATGCTGAAGCCGGGGAACGCAACTCACTGGACAACGGGTTTTTCACCCATAAGATCGGTGGTTCGGCATCAGGTGTCTGTTTTGGTCTGATTGTATTCCTTGAAATCTGGCGAACGATTCTCTTTGAGAAGATCAGTGCCGGATGGGGTGCAATCGTTGTCGGTATCCTGATGATCCTCATCTTCACGGTTGCCGACCGGTACATTGAAGTCTGGGCCAGAAAGAACTATGGTCCTTACACTGAAGCCAAGGTGGAATCATGAGCGCAGTAGCAGCAAAACCACAGGCAGGAGGGGCTATGAATCCGACCGCAATGGCGGTTGGTGTTGTCATGCTTCTTATCATTCTCGCAATCTGCTGGTATATTTCCCCAGGCGCAGGTCTCATGGCACTCATCGGTATAACTGTCGGCGGTGTCTTGATTGGATTCGGCACTCACTTTGTACCAGTCGGTGGTGCTCCGGCAGCTATGGGGCAGGCACCAGGTATCGCAACAGGTGTTGCAATGCTTGCAGCTGGTGCAGGTCTCGCCGGACTCTTCGGCGGTGCATGGGCAGCAGAGCAGGGACTTGTTGTTGCAACAGTCACCGGTGGAGTCGGTGGCGGACTGATGATGGCAATCACCTGTATGATGGTTAACTTCGTGTACGTCTTCGGTATGGGTATTCCGTCAGCATCAGGTAAAGTCGCAAAAGATCCCATTACTGGAGATACACAGGCTGAATTCAAATCCCAGGGAACTGAGGGGCACGGTCTTCCGTTTATATCCTTTGTCGGTGGTGTAATCGGAGGTTTTCTCGGAGGTGCTGGCGGTACACTCATTTACCTGCAGCTTCTTAACCTCTACGAGGCAACCCTCCCGGCTTTGATGCAGGTTCCTGCCGCTCAGGTAATGCCAATTGCAGTTGCAGCCGCGGGTATGTTTGCTGTCGGTCTGTTCCTTGTGAATGCAGTACTGACTGCATATAACATCACGGGAACAATCGAAGGACCCCACGACCCGAAATTCAAACGCTGGCCACGGGCAATCGTTGCATCCGCTGTCGCATCAGCTATGTGCGGACTTGTAGCGATCCTGATCGTAGTACCAATGTGAGGTGTTGAAGATGTCAATAAAAGTTGAAGTTATTGAAGGAGGTATCCCGCACAATAATATCCTGATGTCGGGGCTTCTTGGCACCCTGGTGTGTCTTTACCTGACATATCTCAATGTGCTCACCAACACCGAGATGTTCGCATTCTTCGGTGGACTGGCTGCGATTATTGCTTTGGTCTGGGGTAGTCACACCATCAAGGTACTGTGCAGTTATGGTATCGGTACAGGTGTGCCATCAGCAGGTATGATCGCATTCGGATCTGGTGTGATTGCAATGTTGCTCGCCACCAGATTCGGTATCCTTGCTCCAATCGTGGCACTTGTTCTCGCAGCCGTTATCGGTTTCATTCTCGGGTATATTTCAAACAATATCCTGAACATGAAGATCCCGGCAATGGTCCAGGCACTTACCGAAATGGCAATTGTTGGTGCATTATCCCTTATGGGATTCGCAGCACTGATCACCGGTGGATTCACCTTTGCCGGTCTGACCGAAGGGACAATCACGATGCTCGGCATGACCGTAAGCTCTAACCAGATTTCATTTATTGGTGGTGGCCTTATTGCTGTTGCATTCCTGCTTGGAGCGATTGCAATCCAGCACCCATTCAATGCAACTCTGGGACCGGGCTGGAAACAGGACCGCATGCTCATGTTAACCGCTGAATGTGGGTTTTTAAGCATGATCGTCGCTGCTGTCATGTCCTTTGCGCTCATCAGCGCAGGATCTGCGATCATATCATTGTTGGTTGCGATCCTCGGATGGGCATATACCTATAACCAGTATATCTGCATGTCAAAGCGTGACGCAGCATCATGGCTTGATGCAAAGCCGATTCCCGATATGGAGGGACACTGATATGGCATACATTCAGGTACTTCCGGAATTCGGGCTTGTCGCAGACCCTATGATCGGGATTGTGACAACCGCTGGCGAATCACTCTCACCCGTTCTTGAAAAAGTCGCCATCCTTGAAGCTACAAGCGATGATCTTGTAAACATGCTCTCCGGGGAAGGCAACCTGCTTGCATCATTCCCCAACAGGGAGAATGGTCTTGCGATCGGGGGTAGTATCACCTCTTTCTGGTACGGGCTTGCAATCGGACTATTCATTGCCGGAATCATTGCATTCCAACTGATAAAGGTGGGCTGATATGGCAGATAAGAAATCACCAGCAAGTGGATGGCCGAAAGTCAAAGGAGACTTTATCTCAGGTGACGCTAACAGCCCGGTAGCCATTGTTACCATGGGCTCACACC
>DADR01000056.1 GCA_002495055.1 Methanoregula sp. UBA247
GTCATACCACTAGACCATCGATGCAATGATGCTTTATAATTTTAGTGAGCAGGGGTATTAATCATTCCCATTCTCTATTTCCTATAAAGAAAGGAAGAACAGGAATAAAAAAATTTAACTGATCTGAGTATATTATCTCATTTTAGAGAAATTTATCCCGATCGGGAATAATCGGGGTATCCTTTTTCCAGATATGGATATCCCGTGAACGATCAAAGTAGAATTTGGACTCCTCAGTTTTTCCTAACTCTTTATAACAGACACCGATATGGTTCCATGTACTGGCATTATTGGGCACCACATTTGCCACCATTTTGAATGTCTGGATTGCCGATTCGAGATATTTATTACTCATGTACAGCACTCCAATCATTTCAAGTGTTTCGCCGAGGTTGAAGAGTAATTCCGGATTTTCAGGCGCAAGTTCAACAGCCCGCAGCAACGATTTGAGCGCACTTTTATTATCTCCCATTTCCCGGTAACAGAGACCAATTTCATTCCAGACATGCGGTAGTTTGTCGTCAATCTCCAGTGCTTTATTGAATGCAACAATTGCATCCGGATATCTCTTATCCTGAGTATACAGCATGATCCCTTCTTTGTAAAACGAGGTTGTTTTACCAAGAATCTTATCAAAAAATCCTTTAGCAGGTTTGGCAGTTTGTGGGGATACACCCTCAGCGGGATGTGCGACTGCATCCTGTGACTCATCATGAATCACAATATCCTTGAATGTCGCAGTGACATCACGCACCGTTTCGACAGCTGCGATGAAATTCCCCTGCCCATCATAGAGTGGCATAGCTTTTGCCCAGAGCGTCCACTCGCTCCCATCTCTTTTTATTCCTTTGGTAACTGCGATAATCGGACCTTTGTCAACCCTGCTGACTATCATATACTTTAATCGCTTAATCTCGTCATCCGGTTCGAATACGAGATTGGCAAGCATTTTTCTCCGGGTTCTAAAAAAGGGTTCTGCATAGATATAATCGCTTTTTTCCATCATATCGCTTGCCGGTGTATCAGTTAATTGTTCCATGGAAGTGTTCCATGCAACAACCTTCCCCACATGATCTATTGCAAAACCAGGATCCGATGAAAAATTGATCAGATCTGTAATAACTCTCCTGGTTGTACCCAGGTTTTTGCCAAGATAGGTCTTTTCTACGGCTGTTTTGACCATAGTGACCAGTTCACGGAACTGCATCTCCGGGTTTTCGCCTTTTTTTAAGTAAAAGTTCGCACCCTGGTTGATTGCTTCGATTGCTGTGCGTTCATGCCCGACACCAGTAAAGATGATCACCGGTGTGGTGTCTCCCTCTGAACGGAGAATTTTTAAAAATTCAATTCCATCAATCTCCGGCATATCGTAATCGACAACAATGGCATCATATGTTTTTTCTGGTAGGAGTTCAAGAGCCTCTTTTGCAGATTGTGTAGTGTGTATACTCATTTCCTGGGAACGTTCCGAAAAGAGTCTGAACACTTCAAGTAGTGCAGGTTCATCATCAATCAACAGGACAGAAAGCAAGGCAGGACCCCCCTTTATCTATTAGTTCAATATCTCCCGGCAGATATAATAACAGAGCTTGAACTCCCATGGTCCCATCGCTTTATTCGATGCAGGGATCATCAGCTCTAAAAGCCGGGGAAAATTAATCTTCAATGTGCAGGTGATGAACTACTGATACAGGGTACTCTGATCAAGAAAATTGAGTAATTAACAGATCGGAACAAGCTTTTTTTAAAAAATGAAAAGGGGGTGATTAATACCCACGAATCTCAGTTTCCACCATTTCAAGATTTGCCAGCCGCTTTTCAAGTGGCGGGTGAGTTGAGAAGAGTTCCATAATGGTGTTTCCCGAAAGTGCCGGAATGATGAAAAACGCGTTTGCGCCTTCAATTTTTGCCTTTGCCTCGACAGGAACGACATCCATCCGACCACTAATCTTATTCAATGCTGACATAAGAGCCCTGGGATTTCTCGTAATATAAGCACTGCCACGGTCTGCGGCAAATTCACGGTAGCGGGATAGCGCGAGAATAAGCAAAGTACTTACTGCATACACAATGATCGAAACGATCCAGACAACAATCGTCCCCCCCCCACTTTCGCGGTTACGTCCCCCGAACATTGCGGAAAAGAAAAAGCTCTGCATGATCATCGAAGCTATCATCGCAATAAAGCTGGCCATTGTCATGGTCAGGATATCCCGGTTCTTTACATGTGACAGCTCGTGTGCAAGCACTGCCTCGAGTTCTTCTTTGTTTAAGAGGCGCATAATCGAGTCCGTGCATGCGACGACTGCATGTTTGGGACTCCTTCCCGTTGCAAAAGCATTAGGTACCGGGCTTTGCATGATTGCAATCCTGGGGAGAGGGAGTTCTGCTTCCTTGCAGAGCTTCTCAACGGTCCGGTGCAGTTCGGGGTATTCATCCTTCTCCAGGATCCGCGCCCCGGTTGACCAGAGTACAAGCTTGTCAGAAAAGAAGTACTGGACTAAACCCATTCCCACGGCTAATAATACTATCAACCAGAGACCAGCTCCGAATGCCAGGAGGATTGTCATAAATACAAGGTAGAGAATGAACAAGAAGAACATCGTCAGCCAGACTCTACCGGTAAGGCCCCAGTCACGTTTCCATTCCATAATTGATACATATTCGTTATCGGCGCTCTTAAAACAATCGAAAATTGCAATACAATGCCTTCGAATTTTCCCTGATAGAATACTATTTTACCCTAGGGTTGTTTGAAAAAAGGATCCGGTAGTGGATCGCACAGCAGGATCAATACAAAAACTATTTTCTTGCCAACATCTGACAGGTACGCATGACTGATGTCGATCCCGAAGCGCTGGCTGATGTGGCATATGGCATCTTCGAGCACTCCTTAAACCGGGGGCTCCAGATACAGGGTAAATACCTTTTTGCACTCGTCGAAGGCAGGATTGACTTCAAATCCGAGCTCATAGTAATTTTTGAGAAGTTTTCACTCGAATATCCCCAGCTGTCAGAAGTATTATTGAAACGTTTTACCGACATCGACACAGTTTATGCCATGCTCTGTAATGGTGAAGGGGTTATCCCGTCAAAGACTACGCAGATGTACTGGATTGTACAGGACGCTCCCGGTAGTGCCCCTGAGGCAATCGAAGATGAAAATGCTGGTAAATGGTTAATTTTTCAGGAGCCGGGACTCGTGGATGAATCATGGAAGAAGATTCGTAACGCAACAGTATCACTCGATCTCGGTATATCAGCAAAAGTGAGTACATCAAAACCAAATCCTGAATCCCGCGACAGCCGAAAAGTCATCTATGTTTATACGAAAAACTGGGCGGATGAACTGGATGTCATGCGTGTCCGGGAAACACTCCGGACGTTGGGATTTATTGAACGGATCGGCTACAAGCGGAACATCGAAACGTTTGCCGGGCAATATGCAAAGAAAGGGAAACGGGTGACCTATTACTCGTCATGATTTTTTAATATTTTAAAAATGGAAAAAATGTGATAAAGAAAAATTATGCCTTTCTTTCCTTGTTCTTTGGGCGCAGGTTCTGATAACCGCACTTTCTGCAACTTGTTGCGCGTATCGCATTACGTGCATTGCAATGCATACAAATTTTCACGTTGAGTAACCGGGCTTCGGCTTCGGGGAATTTTGCCATGGAACTTCACTCCTGTCTGCCCTTATAACAAAGCTGTAAGACCTATTAACCGTTTGTGTCACTCTTTAAAGGTCGGTATTCCTTCATGAACCATTCCCGGAATGCGGTAAGCGCCAGCGCACGGTGAGAAATTTTACTTTTCTCTTCAAATTTCAACTCTGCGAGAGTCCGCCCATCCACCTCAAAGATGGGGTCATACCCAAATCCCCCGCTTCCCCGGGGGACCGTGATGATCCTGCCGTGGATGGTCCCGGAAAAGTGACGGATGCCATGGTCATCGGCAAATGCAATCGCTGTCGTGAAGTGGGCATTGCGGTTTTCCACATCTTTCATAAGTTTAAGAATGCCGGTGTTACCTATCGAGTGCAGCACATAAGCGGCATACGGGCCGGGAAATCCGTTCAGGGCATCGATGGAAAAGCTCGTGTCATCGACGATAAGCGGCGTGAGGAGATGATCATAAGCGAATTGTGCCTTCTGTCGGGAGATAACTTCCACATCATCAGACCGGATTTCAGGAATTTCAAGGGGGACATGGGTTACCTTAAGAAAACCACCAAAGAATTCCGCAACCTCTTTTGCCTTATTGGTGTTGCTCGTAACTATGGTGAGTATCATAAATATCTCCCCCTCAGTTCGATCTCATGTTCACGGGTGATGACTTCAGCTGCCTCTGTAAACGTCTCTGCATAGCCGGATGTAAACGCTGCTTTAAGGGTATCCGCATGTTCAGGCGCCGTACTCTCCAGTGTCTGGAAAAGGACATGGATATCTACTCCTCGCTGCTCGAGATCGGTATTTACCTGTGCAAGCCCAAAATCAATCAGAACGCACACACCATCATTTTCACGAAGGATTATATTACTGGTCGTGAGATCCCCATGCATTATCCCTGAAGAATGGAGCTTACCGATCATTTGCCCGGTTTTATACACTGCTGATTCAGTAAGATTCCGGGTAAGCAGAGTTCCCTTCACCTGTTCCATCACAATTGTATCCCCCGTGATATCGCTTATTATCGGTGTTGGAACTCCGCTCTTGCGTGCAGCAGCGATTAATCGTGCCTCTGCCCTGGTTCTCTCTGCAATGAGTCTTTTATCAAGTGCATGTACACGGTATGGTTTCATGATCCGGCGCTTCTCAGCTTTACCGTTCCGGAAGGTCACGATTGCTTCCGCACCCCTTTTATGAGACAGCTGATCAGACACTATACAACCAGCTGCAGGAGGAATATTACTTTTCCAGGTCACTTCGACATCATCTGAGCGGAATGAAGGTTTGATCTGTGAGGATTCGATCGGAAGGGACGACCCGCTCTCAAGCATCAGTTTTCCCAAATAGGCAATCATTGCGCCATTATCTCCGAGATATTTTTGTTCGGGGACGAAGAACCGGGCACCACGGTCCTCACACATCATCCGAAGCATTTCCTGCAACCTGCGATTTGCTCCAACACCTCCTACAAGGAGTACCTCGTCTTTTCCAGCAAGTGACATCGCGCGTTCAGTTACCTCAACGCACATGGAAAATGCAGTCTCCTGAAGGCTGAAACACACATCGGGAAGTGATGCCTTACTATCTTTTGCTGCTGAAACAAGTCCCGAAAAAGCAAGGTCCATACCCTTGACCGTATACGGCAACTCGATGTATTGTCCAATCTTTGCCTGCGCCTCAATTATCGGACCCCCGGGATGAGGAAGACCTTTCGACCGGGCAAATTTGTCGAGAGCGTTGCCGATACCGATGTCAAGAGTCTCCCCGAAAATCCGGTACCGGCCGTTCAGGTACCCGATTACCTGGGTATTTGCACCGCTTGCATAGAGGACAATCGGATCCTGGCAACCGGTAGCAAAACACCCTATTTCTATATGAGCCACGCAATGGTTAACACCCACCAGAGGAACATTCAGTGCCAGTGATAGTGATCGGGCTGCAGTTGCTACTGTCCGAAGGCAGGGTCCAAGTCCCGGGCCTTGAGAGAATGCTATTCCGGTAACCTTCCTGGGTTCTTTAAGGATAGAAGAGATGAGTTTTTTCATCACCGATGCATGATGCTGCGCTGCCTCCCGCGGGTGAATACCCCCCTGAGCCGGGCTATAGGGATCGGATGCAAGTGAAATGAGATCGCTATCAAAAAGAGCGGCACTGAGGTTCCATGCTGTCCCCTCAATCCCCAGTATCTGCCCAAAAAAAGGCATTGAATCTTATTTTCTGAATTCGGTATATCCGCACTTGCCACAGGTAGTCCGGTCCTTGTGGTCTGCCATCATAACTCCGGGTCCGCATCGTGGGCAGTATTTCTTGGTCGTGGTGACTTTAGCACCCTCGACCTTAAAATATGCCCCCCTCTTTTGTCCCTTGGCGACGGCTGCCTTTTTTGCTGCTGCCATTGTTATGCAGCTCCTTCTTCCTTGGGTTTCGGCATCCCGCGCGCTGCAAGGTAGGGGCGTTCGGTCTTATTCCTGCCTTCTTCATTATCGTAAATACGTGCTGATCCGGTAATCTCTGTTTTGCCGAAGCTGTTGCGGAGCGTGTCAAGGGTTATCTGAGGCTCTTTTACATTAAGCAGGGCGCATAGTTTACCAATGATTTGCATACGGGAAGGGGTCGCACCATCGTATTTGAGGTTAAACTGAACCTCTCTTCTGGATAAAAGTTCATTTCTTTTATCGCTGGTGATCTCAAAGTCCATCGATATCCTGTAATTATTGGAAACCGGCTTATTTATAATATGAGCCTCTCACAGATGCCTTTTAAAAAAACAAAGAGAAAAATTCAGGAAATTTCATAAAAAAATACGAGTTCATACAGCTGTGCGGATAAAATGCGTCAGAAAATGGCGGGCAGTTTCCCTTGCCTCATGATTTACGATTCGAAGAACGACTCCCTTATGTGGTTGTCCGTATAACACGACAGCACCGTCCGGAGCAGCGATAACAAGCGGGATCACCGCGAGATCTTCTTCACCTTCTACAATAACCGTGACCGGGGGATTCCGGATTGCGTGATTGAGCGCGCGGATCAGGTCATCGGTTATTGTACCCGCTGGATTTTTTACTCTGATACACTCCCCGCGGAATACCGGCATCCGTCTGCACGGTAATCTCATGGAGTACCCATCGACAACAGCAATAGCCGGTATGATACCCCTTTTCTGGAGGTTGTGAGTGACAACATCTCCGACGGTATATACAGTACTGTCAGTAATCTTTGGTATAATCTCATCGATGTCAGCATACAGCTCGCCGAAAGGTTCCTGGAAAAGCTTCCGGTGCTCATCGGGAAGTATGAGCATCAACGAACCTTCAATGCATAGCGACCCGGAAGTTTGATGTTCATCCTTTTCGCTACCTCAGAATTTTCCGGATCAATGATGACAAGGTACCCGGACCAGTCGTCACTCAAATTAGTCGTGCCGCAGATCACACAGATCTCGCCATCTACTACACGATGACAATCACGGCAGACTTTTCCCTGCTTTTTCTTATTCGCCGGAGGCATTCTCCTTCCTCTTATTCTTGCCCTTATCCTTTCCTGTCTCTTTTGGTACAGCCGAGGGTTTCTGGTCTTTCTCTTTTTCCTTATTCATCTCTTCTTCAAGCCAGAGAGCAGTCCCAAGTCCTGCCTGTCGCATGGTAAGCCCGATCTTGCTGTCACGCGGTTCCCGCTCATTCAGGGAGAGGGTCACAACGCGAACGCGGACAACCTCACCTACACCGATGAATCTTTTAGACTCCTGGCAGATGAGACGGGAGTTCTTCTCATCGTAGTTGATATACTCATCCGAGATCTGGCTGACGTGTAGCATCGCATCAATAGGACCCAGGCTGACAAAAGCGCCGAAACTTGTCGTCTCGACAACAAGTCCCTCAATTACTTCCTGTAACGTAAGACGGAGTACCATGGCTTCAAACTTCACGTCATAATAGACGCCCCCGTCACCAGGTACGAGTTCGCCTTCGCCGACATCCTGGACTTTCGTAACACAGATGAAAATCCCGATCTCTTTATCAATGCTGCCTTCAAGCTGCTCCTGCAAGACCTCAAGAATCACTTTTTCAAGTTTTTCGCCCAGTCGCTGGGGGGGTACCCGCACCTTGTCCTCAAGCATTAACTTATGATACATCTTTTACCTCCGCAATATCTCCAGTTTTTTCTGATTTCTCATTGATATTACTCCTATACCACGTGTGAGCAATGCATCCCTGACATGCCGATCATTGGTAACCACCATACATGCATTCCGTGTTGCATATTCAATCATCTGCTCATCGACGGATCCCGAATTTGTATCTCCGCCTTCCACAACGGTACATCTTTCACCAAGCACAAGACCATGCCGGGCAGCGGCTCCATCCCTCCCTTTTGCCCGGGAGAGCCCGGTAAGTTCCCTGATTACGCCCGAAAGCACGACTGGTTCAAATGCCCCGAGAAGGGAGCGAAGTTCGTCGAAAATATCGATCTGGAATTGCACAGGCATCATGAGTGCATTGGCATCCAGAAGGATTTTCACTCGATCAGGACTCCCATCCCGATTAATCGCCAGCGTGCTCCCACCTGTCGGCTGATGGCAATCCTTGAACCCAGTTCTGCACATACAGGTCGCTTCAATTGAATTTCAATGGTGTCCTTCTTCGTATTGCTTACTACACCCACGGTTACTGCGGTTCCGACAGAAAGCATCAGTGGTTCACTGTGTTTTAAAGGTTCAATGACCAACTCGCTTGTAGCTCCTACGACCCGTTCCATAAGGGTAACGCGACACCGTAACTTGTCCCACACAGGGGGAAGTTTACCCTCGTGACCAAGCACCTGACCTGCAAGTGCGTCACTTTTCGTCAGAGCTGGATCGAGTTTGGTCCCGACCCCAAGAAGTCCGCCAGGAGTTGCCTCAGCAATTTTATTTGAACCTGCGTTGATCGATGTAACTTTAGTCGTGATGGGTATCCATTTTATCCTGTTTTCGATCTGTGTCTGTCTTCCAGGTCGGATTTCTATATCGTCACCTTCGCGGAGGATGCCCCGGATAAGAGACCCCCCGACGACGCCACCCTTCACATCTTTCCAGTTGCAGCCAGGTTTGTTTACATCAAAAGACCTGGCTATGAGCATAACGGGTTCGGCATTTGGGTCACGGGTGGGTTCAGGAATTGTCGTATCAAGAGCCTGCACGAGAGCGCCAATGTTGATTCCTTTCTGGGAAGAAACCGGAATGATCGGAGCATTCTCTGCAATCGTTCCTTTAATGAATTTTTTTATCTCGTGATAATTGTCAACAGCCTCTTTCTGGCTGACCACATCAATTTTACTCTGGACGATAACGATATTTTTTATACCGACAAGCTCGAGAGCCATCAGGTGCTCTTTTGTCTGCGGCTGGGGGCATTTCTCGCTTGAAGCGATGACCAGCATCGCTCCATCCATCAATGCCGAACCAGAAAGCATCGTTGCCATGAGAGTTTCATGTCCTGGTGCATCAACAAAGGAAATTGAACGGAATGGTGTCCCCTTTCCCCCGCAGACCGGACAATCAGGACTGGTTGAAAAGCCGTCGGAACCCTCGCACTTTTCACACCGGTAAAAGGTCGCATCGGCATATCCAAGGCGTATTGAGATGCCCCGCTTTACCTCTTCACTGTGCCGGTCTGTCCATGTCCCGGTGAGCGCATTTACCAGTGTGGTCTTGCCATGATCAACATGACCTACAACCCCAATATTAACACTGGGAACTCTTACATCATGCAAATAATTCGAACCTCCTTATTCTCTATGAAACTAAAACACCAACACCTTTTTTGATTTAATTTCATTCTTGATTCATGCACCCGGATATCCAACGAGACATCGATCAGAAAGACAATGCTGGTTTGATAACAGTTAAGGACTCCAGACTATTATTAAAGTATCTTGCAGAAAGGCAAATCATCCGGGGATCTGAACCCTCATCACTTCTGTCAGAAAATTAATATCTGATCCGTTGGTTGACTATCTGAAATTATCAGAAAGACTAGAAGATATTTACCAGATTAAAACGGTCATGGATGGTAAAGGATTAAAGCAGAGCCCTATTTGTTCTGAAACGGTATTATCCGGTGATGCAGGAACAGGCAGACTTGAAGAAGGGTACTGCAAAGGAAGCAATTGATAATGCGGAAAAAATCATGAGTGAAAAAGTCGTTAGTCAGTTTAACCCAAGATAATTTTTTTTACCCCGATCTTGTAATTCCTGTAAGATGAATTTTACGAAGTGAAAGTCTGGCTCAAGTATCGCGCTAAAAATGCCCTAAAAAGTATATCAGAACTATATGACACGCTTTTTTCGTAACACAGATGTTGATCGGCTCTATGCTCAAGTATCGCTGTCATTACGTGTAAGAGCCTCCCCTGACTCTATTTTGCCGACCTCGATATCGCGTTTTCACACATACCCTGCGAGAATCGTGGTCGTTTATACTGGATCCGATTCAAGATCGCTCCATCTTATCGTACAAAAATGAGATAGATAAGCTTACGGAATCAAACCACAACATTTCTCAATACAGGCCAATCCAATGCCTATTTTAAGGGATTACCCCCCTCCCTCGCAGCTCTGGTCGGTAGCTTTCCATGCGTCCTGAAGTTCTCGTCCTGAAGCAAACTTCTTTTCTCTCTCGATTACTTTTTTTGCATCATCAATGATTGCCTTTGCTGATTTCTCCGCGCTGGTTGCCGGTATAAGGTAATCAATGCGGTACAGGAGATTTGTACTGTCCAGCTCGGCGAAAACCTCTCCTCGTACCTGCTCGATGCGCAGAATGGTTCCGGTGGTTCCGGTCCGCGGGTACCGCACCCGCATCCCGAGATTGATCTCTTCTGCTAACATACTGGAAAATGATATACATTCTGCTATAAAGGTGTTGTTAGGAAAAACCACTGTTGTTACATCCTTAACTTTTTGAGTGTAGCCACAATATTACGGGTAGTGCGATGTGGCTCACTCTGAGTGGAGGGAACAGGTGATCCCTGGAGGGAAGAAAAAATTTGTCGCACGGCATCTCCATGGGAAGGTCCATACCCTCCCTCGAGGACAAGTGCCAGCTGATGTTCGGTCGCATCCCTGACAAGAGCGGTAAGCGTGCCATAATCCGCGGGGAAGAGTACCATACCACTTTTAGGGTCATCAAACAAGGCATCCTGACCTGCAGATATGATTATTGCATCCGGTCTGAACTCATCAAGAGCCGGTATGAACACTTCTTCAAAGACGAGCCGGTAATCGGCGATCGTCGATCCAGCTCGTAAGGGTGCGTTTATGGTAAACCCCTTGCCTGCGCCTGTACCAATTTCATCCACCCATCCGGTATAAGGAAAGATGTTTCCCTGGTGTATCGAACAGAAAAGCACCTGATCATCTGCTTCGAAGATCTTCTGTGTACCATTCCCGTGGTGGAGATCCCAGTCGATGATCGCGACTTTATCGACACGATCCAGAGCAACAGCTGCGGCAATTGCAGCATTGTTAAAAATACAAAAACCCATTGCCCGGTCCGGTTCAGCATGATGGCCGGGCGGACGGATAATGGCAAAACAGGATTCGCCATCGATTGAACGGTTCACAGATTCTGCTGCGGCACCGGCTGCAAATGAAGCTACTGTATACGTCTCTTCATCAACATAGGTGCTCGGGTCAAGGAAATGGTGTCCCCCATGTGAAGAAAAATCCCGGATCATACGGATATATGAGGGTGTATGGACTCTCGTAAGATCACTTTCGGGTGCACACGACGGTGCAATCACCGGTATGTCTTTGGGTATTCCTTCCAGGGCTGCCTTAAGTCGGGCAGAGCTCTCATCGTGGTTCTCCATTTCATGATGAGTGAAAATCTCCTCGAAAATTGCGGAACACCGGACCATGCTCGTAATATCCCTCTATTATTCTCCTGCCATCAAAAGGTTTGGTTTTTATGACCTGCTAAAAGGAAAAAATTATCGGATAAGTGCTCCTTCCATTATGGCTGATTCAGTGACATCATATTCCTTTCCTGATGAAATGACCCGGTATTTACCAGTCGTCTTTACACCATAGGGATTTTCAGTGGTTGAATAAGGCACGACAAATTCACCATTGACACTCGATTGCCGGTAAGTGAATGTTCTGCCGGTATTACTGATAACCGGAACCTCGATCATTCCCTCTCCCTGGATATGCGCCCCTTTTACATACTCGAACACTTTGACATATTTTACATCAGTGGTATTCGAATTGAACACATTGCTCGGAGATTCATGTACCAGCCGGTAATGCCTGAGTGCTGGTACTGTTTCAATTGGGAGCGTGATGGCCGGGCTTAATGCGGTGGCATGATAGCCTGTCGGTGCCCGGAGGTTGTAATCAGCTGCACGACTGACAGCTTCAGTGGCATTTACTGATTCTGCTGCCGTAATTACCGGGAGAGAGACCTTAGAAATGCTTGGATCGGCGTACTCGATGTAATAGGCACTCGAGGGGGTTTTTAGAGAACCATCAAAGTTATGGAGCCGTGAGATCATGGTAAGATAATACTGACGGGTATTAAGCAGGACTGTTTCGTAACTGTTAAGATTATCCTGTGCTGGAGTAAGCAGCGTCATCTGGTAAGGAGTAACACCAGCTGATGAATTATACCATGTCGACATAGCCCAGAATTTGCCGGTATCCATTTCGATATCGGTGATTATATACCGGGTTTTTGCGAGGTCCAGAACCTGATTCCCCTCCTCTTCAGATGTGGAGATGAAAAATCTCGCCGATCCCGACGGTCCGGTGACTCCTGCCTGGAAGGGGTTGGCATTCGGGATCCGTTTCGCAATATAGGTGATCATGTGGCCATAGTCCCACCAGGACATGACTCCATAAGCCTCAGGTGGATACTGGAAGGTATGAGGATTGTAAATTGTGGTGTAATTCACACCAGTATCCGGAGTATTATTTCCCATCCAGTCAAGGGTTTCCCGCCAATCTGGATTCATCCGTATTGCGCTGCCGGATGCATTTGCAAAACTGAGTGAAGCAGAAGTGTAGGCAAAGAGAATACTGAGCCCGATAACAAGAATAACGAGAGCAAGGGCAGGAATATTCGAAGGGGAGGAAACGGAGACCCTCTTCGGATTTTTTTTCTGTTTTTTCCCTTTTTGAGGCTCGTTCCTGTCTCCTCCAGGGAATTCCGGGTCATCTTTATCAGATGAAATCCTTGTTGCCAGCCTGCGGATTCCTGCCCAACCCTTGTCAAACGTAAAACTGACACAAACGGCAGAGAGCAGGGCTACATTTACGGCAAGGTAATACTCATAACGGATGTGCTGCCAGGTCGATATCAGCATGATAAGTGACCAGACGAGCGCAAAGATCTGGTGCGGGTGTTCATCCTTAAGATTATTATAGAGCATGACCAGCGCTCCACCAGCCATCAGGAAAAGACCATAGTTAAATGTCATCCACGCGAGATCCAGTGCCCAGCCCCGTGCTTCCTGCACCGTATTTGTTACCGCCTGCTGTCCGAAAAAATTGAAGAGTGAACTGATAAACAGGTCATACAACTGGGGGCTGACAATGAAGAGGATGAGAGAAAATGCAATTCCGGATCCGATGAGAATTGCAGGGTAGTAATACCATTCTTTTTCTTTAACGAAGGATGCAATGCCGTAGAGAAAACCTGTTCCACCGATTAATGCCAGGTATGCATAAACATGCCCGATTGAGTAAAAGATAAGATTCACTCCAGGATCCTTTAACCCATATGCCAGAAGGCCGATAATTGCGATAGTAAAAATTACTGTGTTAATCACCAGCAGGTATTCACTTGTTCTGCCCCTGAACACATCAATAACAAACTGGATTATTGTAAATATCCCGACAATCATGGCAAAAAGGATCATTGTCGGCATAACAAACAGACCGAGGAGATAAGCGATGCCGGCAATACCTGATAACAAGAGGGTATTTTTATAGGAATTAATATTCTTCAGGTCGATTTTTGTATCTTTTTCAAGGAAGACCATATACATATACAGCAGGCAGAAGATGGTGGAAAAAAGCACCTCGGCTATATGGTGATCCATATATCCATAAAATGAGCGGTAAAAGAACTGGCCGGATACTACTGCCGTAAACCCTGATGCCAGAAGACCAGTCTTCCAGTCTCCACAGGTTTTTCCGACAAAGTACATGATCGCCACTATCATGACTCCCATCAGGGGTGGAATTAAAAGACCGGTGCTAATGATCTCCGGTCGTGTCGAAGCACCTGTAATAAGGCAAAATATCGCAATAATGGTAGGGAAAAGAGACCCCCAGGGGACAGACATCCCCGAGGGGAACAAGGACATGGGATCATACCATGCATAGTTCGGGAAGTTGGCCAGGATCTGTTCAACCTGGCGCAGGTTGTACAGCGGATCATCGCTTGCCACCATCAGGAGCACGTCAGTGTTACCCATATTAAGCATGGGTAACAAACGAAGCCACAGGGCAAAGCCACAAAATAATGCAACCAGTCCGATAATCAGCTGGCTCCGGCGGTTATTAAGATCAAAATGTACCATCAAATCAACCTTTCTTGGGTACTTGGTTTTAAGTTGAGACCATTAATAAATTTGGTTGAATTCCTCAGAGAAAACTCCCGAATAATCATTTAAATTGGCGGTATCCTTCCAATAAAAAAAATTTTCGATTCAAAAAAGGGTACCTGTAATATCCGTCACATGTCAGGTAAACGAAAAAAAGTGGTTTTGTATTCACTCTTTCTGGAGAATACATTACCTCACCCTGGATTTCATGTCAGTTTAATGGGAAAACAATGAAGTGTAAGGGCACTTTTATATTATTTTTTGGTTGCTTCCCGGATCATCTTTTGTGGCAGATCAGTAATTTTTGCCGGAGCGCCGATTGCCAGCATATGTGCAGGGACATCGCGGGTTACGATTGCACCGGCTGCTACAAGTGCTCCCTCACCGATACAGACCCCGGGAAGAAGGGTTGCATTCGCACCAATTGCCGCATTGGCACGGATCTGCGGTCCTTTCAACCCGCCAATACGCGTAGGGGGGTATCGGTCATTGGTGAGTACAGTATTAGGCCCGATAAAGACATTGTTCCCAATGACGGTATCGGTCGGAATATACACCATACTCTGCAGGCTTACTTCATCCCCGATAATCGTGTTACCTTCAATAACAGCTGACGTTCCAATGGCAACCCGGTTACCTATCCTCGTTTTTTCACGGATCATGACATTGTGCCCGCTCTGAAAATTATCCCCGATGGTAACATCACAATAGATAATAGTGCCTGACCTGATTACTGCATTTTTCCCGATTATTGTCCCGGTGAAACCGGTTTTTCCCATGTTATCCCGTGAGGGAAATCCAAGGGTAACCGGTTCGAAAATCTGTGCTCCTTTTCCAACAGTATTAATGCCATATTCAATCATTCAACAGTCACACTCTTTGCCAGGTTTCTTGGTTTGTCTACATCCCGTTTTAATCCCACCGCAGTATAATAGGCTAGGAGCTGGAGAACAATAAGACTTGTCAGCACCTGCACAAAAGGAGGGGTCACCGGAAGGGGAATAAAGATATCCGCAACCTCGGAAAGCTCCAGGTCCCCTTCCGCCCCGATTGCGATTACAGGTGCTCCCCTCGCCTTCATCTCCTTGATATTGGAAATCATCACCCCGTAGGTTTCCCCCGGCATGCAAATTGCGATGACCGGTGTTGCCGGTGAAAGCAGGGCAAACGGCCCGTGTTTGAGTTCTCCTGCAGCATATCCTTCGGCGTGAATGTAGGAAATCTCTTTCATTTTCAGTGACCCTTCAAGAGACACCGGATAAAATGGACCTCTCCCGACGTAGAAAATGCTGTGGGCATTGAGGCAGAGTCTGACTGCTTCAGACAGGTCCATCAAAAGAACTTCTTCGATTGCCCGGTGCCCGTTCCGCAGCACATCCTCAAATTCACCGTTCCGCAGGAAATTAGTGATTTGCATCAGAATTGCCAGCTGCGCAATAAACGACTTTGTCGCTGCGACACTGATTTCAGGTCCGGCACGCATAAAAAGAGTGAAATCAGCTACCCTGCTGATGGAGCTCCCAAGTGTGTTAGTTATTGCAAGAGTTGTACAATTGTGCACCTTTGCCTGCTTAAGTGCGGTGTTGGTATCAGCTGTTTCCCCGGACTGAGAAATCCCGATTACGAGTCCCCGGATTGGCGGGGGAAAATATTTGAACTCAGAAGCGAACTCAAGCCGTACAGGGATCGCACAGGTATCTTCGAGAAGATACTTAAAAATAAGCCCGGCATTATACGAAGAACCGCATGCGATGACAGTCACCGATTCAGCGTTTTTGACTGATGCAGGGAGTATTTCATTGGTAACGGACCTGACTGAATTATAAAATGCCTGAGGCTGCTCGTAGATCTCCTTGAGCATGTAGTGCGGGAAGCCCCCTTTCTTGGTGTCTTCACCGGACCAGTTTATCAGCTCAAGAGGCCGTGTTACCGGCTTACCTTCATGGAAGATCTCGATTTTTTCATGGGATATGCTTGCGATATCCCCGTCTTCGAGGAAAATTGCGCGTTCGGTATAGTCAATGACCGGTGTCATATCGGACGCGGCAAAAAATTCCCCGTCACCCACTCCAAGAACGAGCGGGCTTGCATAACGTGCTGCAATTATACGATCTTCACCGGCAGCGATAATTAGCAGGGCATAGGAACCAGTCAACTTTGGGACAACTTTCTGCACAGCTGAAAGGAGATTTTTTTCCGGTTCATATACCTCTTCTACAAGATGTGCTACCACCTCGGTATCGGTTTCAGAGCGGAATGTGTGGCCCCTGGAGACCAGTTGCCGTTTGAGTTCTGCATAGTTTTCGATAATCCCGTTATGTACTACTGCAATACGACCCGAACAGTCCATATGGGGGTGCGCATTGACATCGTTGGGGACACCGTGGGTAGCCCAGCGGGTATGTCCTATCCCTATCTTCCCTTTGAGACACGCCGAGCTTTGAGAATCTGATATTCGCCCCTGGTGTTTGTCCAGTTCAATACCCCCGCTGATAGTGGCAACCCCGAACGAATCATACCCCCGGTATTCCAGTTTTTTAAGCCCTTCCACAATGATCGGGGCAGCTTCCCTGCGGCCGATATAACCTACGATACCGCACACGTTATATCACCTTAGAATCGTCAGGCAGAATGCGGGAAATGATCCGGCTCCCCCCTTCGATTGCCACATTATTGCCAACGATGCAGTTGTTGAATATGGTGAATGGTCCTGCAGTGACCTGGTCACCAAACACGGCACCAAATTCCGGTTTTATAACGGTCCCCTCAATATCCATCAGACTTGCCGATGATGAAATGGTGGTGTGGTCTGCAAGCCTGCACCCCTGACCTGTCACCGTATCAATGATCCGTGAGTGTGAACCGATCGATGTGTCATCCATGATCAACGATTTTCCCATGAACGTGAATGGTTCTATCTTTACCCGGGAGCCGAGACTGGTATCAGGCATGATGCAGCAGTTTGGACCGATATCACAGTCGTTGCCGATGATGACCGGCCCTGATATTACCGTATTGGGACCAATGGTGGTACCTTTTCCTATCCTTACCGGCCCGTGAATGATGGTCTGCCTGCTGATAGCACCGTCACGTGCTTCGGGCAAATCTTTCAACTGGCGCATATTCATCTTCAGCAGGTCCCAGGGATAGATGGCGTCCTGCCAGTCGTCTGCGACAACCGCCTGCAGACGCTTCCCGGAAGCCAGCATAGAGGAGACAGTATCAGTGATATCGTTTTCGGAAATATACGAGAAAAAGTCTTTTGTCAGCGAAAAGATGCCGGTACTCACCATGAAACTTGGTGAATGTTCGGGTTTCTCGATAATCCGGCTAACAAATCCGTCTTTTAAAAGGACAACGCCAAAGTTTGACGGATTGGGATGCTCTTTTACCAGCATTGCATTTTTTATATCTTTTATTCTTCCGATAGAATGGGGATCAATATAGTTATCTCCTGGCAGGAGGAGAAAATCCCCGGTAATATGTGATTTTGCACAGTTGAGTGCATGAGCAGTACCCAGTTGTTTATCCTGGACCACTACGGTAAGAGGTACATTGAGCTCATTTAAAAACCGTATAACCTGTTCTTTCCGATAGCCAACCACCACTACAATGTCGCGTATCCCGTTTTTCAACAGCGCCTCAATCACGTATTCTATAATGGGGCGGTTCGCAACCGGAAGCAGTGCCTTGGGTCTGCTCCTGGTTAACGGACGAATACGTTTTCCCTCTCCTGCTGCTAATATAACTGCCTGCATCATTTCACCTAGCGTATAACTGCATTCTCCCCGATACACCCGGAAACATACGAGTTGGGTGCAAACTGTGCATTGCTCCCGATAATAGTCCCGACATTGATGGAGCAGTTGATACCGAACTGTACCCCATCGCCGATGACAGCACCAAATTTTTTCCTTCGTGTATCTTTTCCACAGACCCTGACATTGGCATGATCATGCCGCAGGTTTGCAATCTTAGTACCAGCACCAAAATTACATCCTGTCCCGATGATTGAATCCCCTATATAGTTGAAATGCGGGATCTTTGTCCCGTTCATGATGATGGAGTTCTTCAGCTCTGAACAGTGTCCGATATGGCAATCGTCTCCTATACAGGTTGCTCCACGGATGAACGTGTGGGGGCCGATACGGCAATTTTTTCCGATAATACATGGCCCTTCAATATAGGTTCCGGACTTAACCACACTCCCTTCCCCGACAATAACGGTTCCGTGCAACGTCACTCCCTCTTCAATTGTCCCCACAAGACCCGGTGAAAGATTGCTCATAAGCGTAAGATTTGCATCAAGCATATCCCATGGATTCCCGACATCCATCCAGTATGATAACTGGTATGCCGCCAGCTTTTTCCCCTCGATATAGTAGAGGAGTGCATCTGTAAGCTCAAGTTCTCCCCGACAGGAAGACTGGACCCGGTCAACATAATCAAAAATATCCGGAGAGAAAAAATATGCCCCGGCATTGATTTGGTCGGACATGAGGTGTTTCGATTTCTCTTCGAGGGTAGTAACGAGGCCGTTTTCCACCACAACCACTCCGTAATCCTGCGGGTGATCAGTTTTACTGGTACTCATACACGGTGTATGACATGTGCAGAGATTTGCAATATCAGAGGCTTTTAAAATCATATCCCCGTTTAACAGGAGAAAGGGTCCTGTGATAAGATCGCGGGCAGAATTCAGGGCATCAGCCGTCCCACGCTGCTGCCGCTGCGGGGCATACCTGATACGAATCCCAAGCCCGGATCCGTCCCCAAAATGCCTGCGTATTTCCCGCTCGCCATAGCCAACAACAAAAATAAAGTCAGTTATCCCCGCTTCGCGTGCCGCTAAAACGAGGTGCTCCATCATCGGGCGGTTGGCGAGGGGAAGCATTACTTTGGGGCGCTTCGCCGTGAGGGGACGCATCCGCTTTCCTTCTCCTGCGGCAAGAACGACACATTCCATACTAATCCTCGGATTACAACATTTAAGCAGTTTTCCCCTGCTTAACCAGATTGCGACCTTCTTTTAGCATCTCCTTCGTTTTCATTGGGGTTTTAGCTTCTGCAGTAATGCGGATTTTAGGCTCGGTACCGCTCGCCCTGATCAGGAACCAGCCATCCTCTTTTGCAATCCTGATTCCATCGGTTGGACTCGTCGCCCCAAGCGCCAGGACAGTTTCCCGTGCAGTGTCGCAGGCAAAAGATTCCCGCAGGATCGGGTAGGATGGCATAGCATCAAGTTCTTCTGTGACATTCCATTCGGATGCGATCTCGCAGAAAAGGGCTGCGGCAAACGGGCCGTCGGGGCAGTACGAGATCTGCGGGAAAATCCATGCCCCTGAGGGTTCACCTCCGAATGTTCCCCACTTCAAAAGTTCTTCAGAGACATAGGTATCACCTACCGGTGTCCTCCTGACTTCAGCGACATCTTCGATGATCATGGAAGCGTCGCTTGTTGTTACAACCTGCCTGGCATTAAGATATTTTGCAAAAAGCATGAGAAGATGGTCCCCGTCAATGTAGCGTCCTTTGCTATCAAAAGCCATCATCCGGTCAGCATCCCCGTCATGTACAACTGCACATGCCGATCCTGTTTTTTTCACCATTTCCCCTACATAGACCAGGTTCTCCTTCAATGGTTCTGAAGGGCGGGCAAAATGGCCTGAAGGATTGCAGTTGATAGAGTGGATTTTTGCGCCTGCAGCAGCAAGAAGATAGGGAGTAAGCACGCTCCCTGCACCGTTCCCGCAGTCAACAACCACGGTGATTCCGGTTTTAATATGGACTTTATCAAGAATAGCATTTTTATGAGGGGTGAGTGCATCTATTGTCCGCTCACAGCCCTGATGCTGCCAGTCTGTCCAGTAACGGGTCTTGAGAAGTTCCTCCATATCAGCCTGCTGCTTTTGGGTAAACGATGAACCATCCGGGTTGAAAAGTTTCAATCCGTTATATTCCTCAGGGTTATGGGATGCGGTGATCATGCACCCGGCTTTTACAGTCCGGGTACCATAGGCAACCGATGGTGTCGGGGCAATCCCGGTATTATACGCAGTTCCACCACTCCCGAGGATTCCGGATGTTACCAGATGAACAAGAAGAGGACTTGTCGTCCGGGTATCCATGCCAATAACAATATCGCTGGAACGGAATGCCAGCGCTGACCCAACGTTCAGGGCCGTGTCGATAAGAGTCTGATCGAACTTCCTTCGTATTCCCGAAGACCCGAAAAGCATGATAATTTATTAGATCGCAGTCAAAAAGAGTTTACCTTTTTGCCTGATCATATTTTTTGTTGTTGTTTCAGATTCTGGGGTTTAGCACGGTGTCAGCAGGTGCCAAATGGGCACCAGTGATCCAGCCGGTTGAGCCGGGCAATGCCGGCGGCGGACGGGCCGATACATACGATCCTCTTTGTTTCTTGAGCATTCCGGATGATTTCACCTGAACCAGGCTCAATGATGCCTTCACTATTGACAAGGATAACGTCAGCGTCATCAGAATTTGTGACCATTGTGTTCCGAAAGGCAGCCTCCAATGCAGGTGTGCTGCCCACACAAAAGACATGTTTTCCCCCAAGTTCATGCACAAGCTGCCGGTGACAATCTTTATGCGAAGATTCCGGGCAGGAATGAAGTATTCTGGAGAGACAGAAAAAACCCGCGGCCACATTTATAATTGCAACGGCAGCACCCCGTACCTGAGGTGTATCAAGCGGTTGACCGAACATAAACGAGATCTTTGTTTTTGCCCTGACGGGGTCATAGGTGACAAAATCTGCACTTCTCCCGCCAAAAAATGCAGTCATGCATGCACCGCGTTCAAACTGACAGTTTACAGAATCAGGACAGACGTCAAGAACAACACCGCTATCCTCGCAACCGCTGTCTCTCATCATCGTTTCGAGTTTTTTAACCGTGTCAATAATAATGTCCATTATTCACATCCCTGGTTATCAATGAGTACAACCCTGGCTGGAGAACCATCAAGCCCGGTTAAGCGCAACGGCAGTGCAACCATGGTATAGTCGCCCTCCTCGACGGTGGAAAGATCGAGGAGTTCAATGATAATGCATCCATGGCTGAGCAGCTCACGGTGCACGGTTCCGTCGCATTCGTAGGATTCTATTGAGGGGGAATCGATACCAACACATTTTATGCCACAACCGGTTATGAGCCGTGCAGCATCTCCTGTCAGGCATGGATAATTTTCAATAAACCGGTCAGTGCCGGAAAATGACGTTTTGATCAGGAGCCTGTCAACACCATCCAGCCGGTTTTTCAGGTGATCTGCTGTAATGCTGGTGCCCGCACTGGATACCTCCAGTACCCGGCAGGTTCCCATGATATGCAAGAGGGGGATGGTATCAATCGTATCACCCATTTTCAGGTAATGCACCGGTGCATCGATATGCGTCCCGGTATGGGTGCTCAGGTGCAGGTCAGTGATCAGGTAGTTGCCGTGATCAGCCTGCCGGAAAGCCGGGACACTATCACCAGGATATACAAGGATGTCTTCAGAGAGTGGGCGCGTGATATCTATAATTTTCATAGACCTACCCGCTCCATCCGCATTCCCCGATCAAAGGAACGAACCTGACTCCCCCATGATGTTCTTCCGTAACCGATTTACCTTTCTTCATCAGCCTGACGAGTTCCTGGATCTCCCGCCCTCCAACGGGTGCTACCAGCCTGCCCCCCTCTGCCAGTTGTTCAATAAGTGGCCTGGGAACAGAGGGTGTTGCTGCTGTGATGATGATCCCATCGTAAGGGGCATTTTCTGGATACCCGAGTGTGCCATCACCATCTATCACTTCAACATTCTTACTGCTGACAGCAGCGAGGTTGATCCTTGCCAGCCCGGCAACTGCCGGGATCCGCTCGATAGAGGTAACCCTGCTGACGAGAGCTGCCAGTACCGCAGCCTGGTAGCCGCACCCTGTCCCGATTTCAAGAACATTATCCGTTGGTTGCGGGATCAGCAGTTCAGTCATCAGCGCAACGATATATGGTTGGGAAATTGTCTGACCACTTCCTATGGGAAGAGGAAAGTCTTCGTATGCCGACTTGTCATAGGGTGGGGGTACAAAAAGGTGACGAGGTATTTCTCTTATTGCTGCAATGACCCTCCGGTCACGAATACCCCGTGCGGCAATCTGGGATTCCACCATCATGATCCGTTCATCCGCTCTTGGATATGTCACCATAGGAATTAGATTTTAGAATCCTGCTTTTTCTGCTACATCAATCGAAGCGTCGATCTGCCTCTGCAATGCTTCGGGAAGCCCGGCAATCTTCACATCCAGAAATCCCCTGATAATCGTTGCTGTTGCTTCGTCTTCGTCAAGTCCCCTGGACATCAGGTATTCGATCTCATCCCGTGCGAGCTTGCCCACGGCTGCTTCGTGCGAGAGTTCCGTACCTACCACAGACCCCTCAATTTCCGGGATTGCATAGATAACACCGTCATTCAGGATAAGTCCCTTGCATTCAAGGTGCCCACGGGTTCCGGCAGTCTTACCATTGATGTGACCACGGGAGATGATTGTACCGCCTTTTGTTATTGCCCGGGTGATCAGTTCAGCGCTCGCACCCATGCCTTCAAGGATGGCACGGGAACCAAGATCCATATAGGAACCCGGTGTGGAGATGACAACGCTGCTGAATCGTGCAACAGAGTTTATCCCCTTAAGTGTGGCTGTGGGGTACATCTGGATTTTTTTCACCGGCTGCATACAGACGTAGTTGGACAGGAAAACCCCATTATCATCGACGATGGAAGCGCTTCTGGGATACACTTCAATGTTCTCGCTCCAGTTGTGGATCATCGTGAAACTTATCTTGGCATCTTTTTTTACGAAGAATTCAGAGATGCCATAGTGAGCACCGCCTTTACCTACATGCGCACCGCTTGTACACCCGGATATGATGTGGAGCTCGGCTCCTTCTTCAGCAACGATGATATTGTGGACATGCTGGATCTGTTCCCGCCCGAGATAGAGGCATGCCTGGATAGGAAGGATATTGTTTGAGCCTTTGTGTGCAATAATGACGTAACCCTTTGGTTCTTTCTGTGCTGCAACATATTGGGTAATTTCATCTTTATCCGGAGAAACCGCTTTCCAGGTATATTCTTTCATGCCGTCATATTTTTCCATTGCCTTTTTAAAAGAAAGGACTTCTATACCCTGCTGCGAGCATTCAGCCTGGACGATGTCCTGGTCCATCTGGAGATAGCTGCCACACCGGTTTTTCATGGCAAGGTCGATACCTGCTTGTGCTACCCGGTCCTGGTCGGCTTTTGAGAGTTCAGGAACTTTCACTGGTGACGGCATTCGAGACACTCCTTGTACCCGCGTTGTTTGATATCTTTTAAGATCTCCCGTGGATTTCCGTGACACTTGATCTCCCCGTCACACATCACATGCCCTTTGTCGGCGTCGAGATAATCAAGGATGTAACCGGTGTGCGTGATAACAAGCCCGCTTTTTTTTCGCTTGATAAGATGCTTGTCTTTTTCCAGAAGTGAACCTATGGCAGTACCGATGAGCGAGATATTTTCCAGATCAACACCGCTTTCCGGTTCATCGAGCATCATAAAGTCCGGGTTCTGAATCATCAGCTGCAATACTTCACTGCGTTTAATCTCCCCCCCTGAGAATCCCTTGTTGATGTCCCGCTCGAGGAATTTATCCATATGAACTGATCGGGCAAGTTCCGGAATATCGTTTTCCTTGTTCCGGGAGATAGCGGTCAACATCTTACCGAGCTTCAGTCCGGAGATAGTTGGCGGTCGCTGGAAGAGCATACCAATACCCCGTTTGGCCCGTTCATGGGCTTTCATCGTCGTTACATCATCTCCTTTGAAAAGGATTTTACCTTCGGTGATACTATAGTTGGCAAATCCCATTATGGTCATGAGGAGTGTTGTTTTACCCGATCCGTTTGGCCCGAGCAGAACATGGGTTTCCCCCTCCCCGATGTGGAGATTAATGTCGTGCAATACTTCTTTATCGCCGACTTTTACATGCAGGTCTTCTATGTGCAGCATAGATTAATCGTAGAGAATATGTCGATTACTGCATTAAACGCTTTTCAAGGTACTAACTCTAAAAAACGTGATAGTGTTTCGGATATTTTAACCCATCATCTGATATAGTACACACAGGATATCCTTTCATGAGACCTGAAAAGGTACAGGACAAAGCGGAAAAGGCGGTTATCAGGAAGGGTTCGAAGGGTGAAAAAAAGTCAGTTATATCCGGCGAACCGCGTGAGATTTTACCTTTTGTCAACCGTATCATATGTGCGGATGCACTTTTCGCACTCTCACATATACCGGACCAGAGTATCGATCTGATCATCACGTCACCCCCCTATAATTTCGGGCATGCATATGCTCAGGACCCCCACGATGATACTCATGAGTGGAACAGGTATTTTGAAAACCTGCTCAGCGTCTGGCGGGAGTGTGTCCGGGTGCTCAGACCCGGTGGCAGGATGGCGGTGAATATCCAGCCCCTCTTTTCAGATTATGTACCTACCCACCACCGTATCTCTCACCAGCTTGCAGGTCTGGGACTTTTATGGAAAGCCGAGTTTCTCTGGGAGAAGAATAATTACAATGCAAAATATACAGCATGGGGGAGCTGGAAATCTCCGTCGATGCCTTATATCAAGTATACCTGGGAGTTTATCGAAGTTTTTGATAAGGAAACACACAAGAAAAGTGGGCGGCGCGAGGATATTGATATCACCGCCGAAGAATTCAAGGAATGGGTGCTTGGCAGGTGGTCGTTTCCCCCGGAGATCCATATGAAGAATTACGATCATCCGGCTATGTTTCCCGAGGAGTTGCCACGGCGGCTGATGAAACTGTTTTCCTATAAAAATGATATTGTGCTTGATCCCTTCAATGGTGCCGGGACAACGACCCTCGTTGCGTGGAAACTTCAGCGCCGTTTTATCGGTATAGATATATCAGACCAGTACTGCAATACGGCACTACAGCGTCTTGCATCTGTTGCAGATAACGGGCACCCCGTATCAATGACGTACCCCGCACCGGCAATCATGGTTATGGACCCTGACTAAACCTTCGAATAATGCCCTCATTCACCCGGCATGTTCTTTTTTACATATTCATACACGCCTTTCCTGTCGTACATATGCTCAAGGATATAATTATGGACAAAGGCATATTTTTCATAAAGGTCATAGATTTGGCGATACGTGGCCAACTGTGTGTTGTAGTCTGAGATAAGTGCATTATGGACCGGTACCTGCGCATTGTAACCGACTGTATTTCCAGTATCTTTCATATCCTTCATCCGGGATTCGAGCCGGGTAATTTTTTCGTGTTGGGATGCAAGGTTGGCCCCCATGCTTTTTACCTGCGGTTCGAGTTCCTTTGCTTTCATGTCAGACAGCATATACATGTCATTGATATACCGGGTCTCATTTCCGCTCCCGTAGAATTTTGTGCCATTACTGATGGGCATAATGAGAGGATCTGAATACAGGGGCAGGTCTCCTCCGAGTTTATCGGTAGGAACCCCGATAAGTGAGTAATTGGTCGTTTCAATAAATGCATAGCTGGTGTTCCTGTAATGATAATCGTCTGATCCGACACCGACCGCCATATGTGATTCGGGGCCAAACAAGAGCAGGGCGACCGGATACCCTTCCCGAGACAACAGCCCGGCTAATAACAGGCTCTTGTCATCACAGTCCCCGGTACGGTCAACAACAGTCTCTACCGGGAATTTTACCGGGTTCTGCTCCCGGGTTTCATACCGCAGTGACTGGATATAGACCGTGATGAGTTCGAGATATTCGTCATCGGTAAGTTTTTGCTGATACCCGATCTTGTCAGATTCTGCGAGGAGTGCTGTATAGAGACCGTCCTGTGCCGGATCCTGAATTATTGCACGATAACTTTGTGCAAGCCAGACTGTTTCCGAAATGTCACCATACACCAGTGTTGTTTTTTCTGCCTGCTTTGCACCTTCGTACACCGAGACATTGATGGGAAGGTTCAGGATGACCGTGGTTTTTTCAAACGGGAATTGATGGGAAATAATTGCAGGGGATGACTGGAGATGTGTGGGATCGGGAGTAATGTGAGGCGCAATTACCGCTTCTTTGGGAAAAATGACTGCACTTATCAGTACTATCGATAATCCGAGAAGAATAATAAATAAAAATGCACCAATGAGTTTGAGGAACCGGTTATGCATTATTCACCCTGTACACTAGTATTGCTTATCTGATATATTACAAAATATCACGCAACTGTGCGATGGAATCAATAACCCGACTGGGTTTGACTCCGGTATTGACCACAGCATCTTTTCGGTATTTACCGGTCCGTACAAGAATGCCCTGCATACCGATGGAAAGGGCTCCGCCAATATCGGTAAGAATATCATCGCCAATCATTGCAGCCTGATCGGCACGAAGTCCCATATCCTGGAGGGCCAGGTCAAAAAACGTCTTTGAGGGTTTTCCGACGATTGTCGCTGTTTTGCCGGTCGCAAATTCGAGGGCCTGAACAAAGGGACCCGCAGAGAGGGAAAGACCGCCCGGTGCCATCCAGTACCGATCCTTCTCCAGCGCAATCATTTCAGCACCATTCATGACATGACGAAACGCGGTGTTCAGGTTGTCATAGGTCAGTCTGTCCCCGGCATCACCGATGATAACAAAATCGATTATGGTGCCGGGGTTGCAGAAACCTTCGTGCTCAAAGTCCCGGTACACATCTCCTGTTGTCAGAAGGTAACACCGGTGTTTACCGGCATTTTTCAACCAGGCAACGGCAGCAAGCGGCGGGGTGAAAATGTATTCCACGGGAATATCAAATCCCAGTGAGGATAACTGCCCAGCTATGGTATTCCGGCATGTACGGGTTGTGTTTGAAACAAACCTGAAGGCATATTTTCTGTCTTTAAGGAGATCGATGGATTCCTGAGCCCCTTTTATTGCCTTGCCGCCGACGTACAGGACGCCGTCAAGATCGATGAGAAAACCCCTGATATCCTTCATTTCAGTCCCTTACCTGCAGCGCTGCCAATTCCCGCCGGGATACTGTTTTCCCCCCCTGTTGTAACTTTCCGGTATCATGAGGATACCACTCTCCCGGTGTGTTTTCAGGTACGATAATTCCAATTAAACTGCACCAGGGCAGGATGGATCAGGCCAGTATGGAGGGTTGTTGACATGCACTATATGTACATGGAGTTACTCCGCGGTGAACATTAAACGTCCCATTACATCCATAGAATGACTTCGGAAAACAGGATCGGGATTATCTGGGTTCCAGATAGTATACAGTCACCAGCAATATTCCTTTTCCTGCGGAATGATCTTACTTTCACCCCCCACGGCTTGACGTTTAAATGCCGGATACCGTTTTTATATTCAGAAGATGTCAGCAACACATGCCCCTGCACGGATTGGGTCCCTCTGGCAGCAGCGCATAAAAACAATGCGGGAATACGAAGTCGTCCGTGACGGGAATGTTTTTGGAGCCGGTTTTTCAAATAATGTCGTTTTTTCATCGGATTATGAACAGGCCCATCACCAGCTCGATATGTTAATGGAGAAGCACCAGGATGTCCCGTTCCATGCTATCTTTTCGGGCACTGAAGTTTTTAACGAATGCGGTGTCTGTTTTTCACTGAAAAGCCGGCAATCTCTTAAAATTCCATCACTGGACCCGGATCGCTTCAGGTCAGAAATTATGGAAGACCTTACACTTGTGCACGGTATCGGGCCAAGGACACAAACACGGCTGAGGTCAAAAGGATTCCGGACATTGTCAGATCTGATGCAGCACCCGAAGTTTCGGGAGTATGCACACGATGTACTGACCTGCCTCTTCGGTGGAGATTCCGCAGAGATTATGGATTTAATCGGTTGGAGGCATGCAAAATCCCATCCTTCTGTTCTTGGTACAGCAGGACTCCACGAACCTGAAGATTATGTATTTCTTGATATCGAAACACTCGGGCTTTTTTCCCGACCGGTTGTCCTCTTTGGCATCGGTACAATCGAGAACAGCAACCTTGAAGTTCACCAGTACCTGCTTCGTGATATCGATGAGGAGCAGGCGGCACTTATGGCAACGCTTGGTCATTTGTCAGGAGACCGCCCGGCACTGGTAACATTCAATGGCAAATCATTTGACATTCCCTATGTTTCAGACCGGCTCGCTTATTACGGCATGGGCTCTCTGGCAAGAATACCCCACTTCGATGTACTCCATTTCAGCCGCAGGAGATGGAAGAATCAACTCCCGTCCCTACGCCTTGCCGCACTGGAAACAGACATTCTGGGCATCCGTCGTGAAGACGATATCCCCGGGCAGATGGTACCAGAATTCTATGAAGCGTACCTTCGGACAGGTAATTGTGGACCGCTCATCCCGGTTGTAGAGCACAATAAGCAGGACGTGGTATCGCTTGCTCTGCTCTTTTTTTACCTGTTGGGGGAGACCTGTGGCCGTCTCTGATGTTATCCGGCTTCTCGGCGTGAATCCTGTCTACAGGAACCGTGTAGTGCATATTGAAATAAGCGAACCGGAACTCCCGCGATTCGGCACGCTTGAAGTCCCTCCCGGGGATACCCTTGCGTCATATCTCACCCAGCACCGGATTCACCTCTATTCTCACCAGTGCGATGCCATAAACCGTGTACGATCCGGGAAAAACGTAATCATTACCACGCCCACAGCCAGTGGTAAAACACTTGCGTTCAATCTTCCGGTATTCGAGGGGCTTGAAAGAGACCGTGAGGCACGTGCGCTGTACCTGTACCCGACCAAGGCACTCTCCAATGATCAGCTCGCCACCCTTGAACAGATGGCGCAGTTCACTGGTATATCAGCCCGCCCGGCGATCTATGATGGGGACACACCCCAGTCAAAACGGGCAGCGATCCGTGATAACTCCCGGGTCATCATCTCCAACCCGCATGAAATTCACCAGGTGCTCTCGTGGCATGCGAAGTGGCGCCTGTTCTTTTCCAATCTGAAGTTTATTGTGGTAGATGAGGCGCACCGGTACCGGGGTGTCTTTGGCTCCCATATCGCCTTATTGCTCCGGAGGCTGATGCGCGTGTGCCATTTTTATGGCTCATCCCCACAGTTCATTCTCTCGACCGCAACACTGGCAAATCCGCTGGAGTTTGCTGGCAAGCTTACGGGACTGCCGTTCGATCTTGTGGCCGGGGATGGATCTCCGCACGGGAGAAAACATTTTGTCCTTTTCAACCCGTTTTATGATGGTATTGGTGAAAGGTCCACGTATCAGGAAACAAAGGATCTCCTGGTATCCTGTGTGAAAGACAATCTCCAGACACTCTGTTTCACCAGTTCCCGGAAAATGGCAGAACTGGTAACGCTCTGGGCACGTGACGATGCACGTCGTTCATCAGCACGTCTCGCAGAATCGATATCAGCTTACCGTGCCGGGTACCTTCCGGAAGAACGGCGGATTATCGAACGCCAGTTGAAAGATGGCAGATTGAAGGGTGTTGTGTCCACCAATGCGCTTGAACTTGGGATTGATGTCGGGTCACTGGATGCCGTTATTATTGCCGGTTATCCCGGCACCATGATGTCAACCCGTCAGCAGGCTGGGAGGGCCGGGAGAAAAGGGGACGATTCACTGGCGATTTTTGTAGCATTTGCAAACCCTCTTGACCAGTATTTCATGAATCATCCTCATCATTTCTTCAGCCGTTCGCATGAACATGCCATTATCGATACGGGTAATCCCTATATAGTTTCCGGCCACCTGCTCTGCGCTGCTGCTGAGCTACCCCTGTGTGAGGACCAGGACCGGCAGTTTTTCGGAGAATATTTTTATGAGCTCCTTTCTGAACTTGCATCCAGCGATCTCATCAGGAAAACAAGCCGCGGATGGGTCTATTCGGGGCGGGGCAGGGCTGCGGATGCCGTGAGGCTTGATGGCATTCCCGGTTCAACCTTCCGGATCCTGTGCCATGGGAGGCTGCTCGAGACAATGGACCGGGCACAGGCCTATCGTGAAGCACATAAAGGCGCAATCATGCTGCACCAGGGTGAGACTTACGTAGTTAACGAAATGGATCTGGAAACACACACGGTCCGGGTAACAGAGACTGACGTCGATTACTATACACAACCGCTCAAAGAGGTTGATCTCTCGGTTATTGAGATCCTGGAGACACGAACGATTCATGGCGCACGGTGTGCGTTTGGCGATGTGGAAGTGACCGAACAGTATACCAGTTACAAGATCAAACGCAAAGATACCATCATTGGTTTGGAACCCCTTGATCTGCCACCGATTACCTTCAGGACAAAGGCGTTCTGGGTTATTCCCGCACCGGACACCGAACAACGCGTTAAACACGCAAATCTCGATCTCGCCGGCGGCTTGCATGGCGCTGAACATGCGATTATTGCTCTCATGCCCCTGCATGTAATGTGTGATCGGTGGGATATCGGTGGATTATCGTCTCCGGCGTTTGGTGAGAATTGTGAACCCACGGTTTTTGTCTACGACGGCTACGAGGGGGGGATCGGCCTTGCAGAGAAAGCATACGAGATTCTTCCTGACATGTTTTCAAGTGCACACGAACTGGTACGTGACTGCAGGTGCGATGAGGGATGCCCGTCCTGCATTTATTCACCCAAATGCGGGAATGACAACCAGCCGCTTGACAAGGAGGCTGCGGTACTGATTCTCAGGGATCTGTGTACCGTAACGGAAAAAAATGAATGTACTGGATTGTCCGCGGAATCCGGACAGGCATTCCAACAATCCGGATATTTTCTTTAATCAACGAGTATTTCCCGGATTTCCGGGCTTTCAGGTCCGGGGTCATCATCAAAGATAAACAGCTCATCGATCCTTGTGTGCAGAGCACGTGCAACATCGTGAGCGAGTTTCAGCGAGGGGTTGTACTTACCCTGTTCCAAAAAGACGATTGTCTCCCGTCGTACTCCAACTATTTTTGCGAGGTCCTCCTGCGTGAGATTCTGGCGGGTGCGGTATTCTTTGATCCGGGTGATCATCAGGAAACTCCGGGAATTCTATCCTTCACAGATGTCACCCTGCCTGTTGTAATGCCATGACAACAGAGAAGCACTCAATCCCATTGTAAAGACTATTATCATTATTACTGATCGTGAAGTTATGACTAAAAATCCTGAAAAATCAAGAAGGCCCAGGATGCAGACAATCGTGAAAGAAAATAAATATGCTTTCATGAATGTATGAGTGCGGATTTTCAGAATTCGTTCATCTATAACAACCGGCTTTTCACTGGTGCCCTTAAGTTGTAATGCGGAAATTGCAACAAAGAGAATTCCTGCTGAAATCAGGCTACTGGAGATTAGTATGATTTTCTGGGGCATCCAGTCACGGACAAGGATGAGAAGAACCCCGACCACTATTAACAAACCCCCGATCAATAAATTCCGATATATCGTTGTGATCATCAACCGACATCCCCTTTCCGGAAGAGATAAGCCTGATAGATCGCCGCGGAGAGTGCAAGGACAAAGATGGAAAGCATGAGTGCATTTTGTACACTAAGTTTGAGCACCCCAAGATAATCCAGCCAGAAGAGGCCAAACATGAAGAAGAGGCCGGTCAGCCATGCATAGGACAACCCGTATGCCCCTATCTTCTTTGACCGTTCATCCGATTCCGGATCATCGCCGTATCTCCGGTGATGGGTGATCCCGGTAACCAGAAAGACAATTCCTGCAGCCAGTAACATTGATCCAATATTTGCTTCTCCCGCGGTTAGAACAATGGAGACGATGCCGCTGATAACCATCAGCGCTCCGATAATGATACGATAGAGATTTCTTAGTTTCATGTTCTCTCTCCTTTTTTGGTTTTGGGTTCTGACTCATTCCAGGATCCGGGTATGAAATACCTGATGGGATCAGACATTGTTATCACTCTTGCGGGACAGGAAAACCAGAAAGAGAGTGGCTGGAATGAAAAACAAGAGGAGGGATATCCCCAGAGCAGTCTGGGTACCCGGTCTCCAGATCCCCCGGCTGTCAGACCAGAACAGCAGGATGATCCCACTAATACCGATCCACCACGCATAGGACAATGCATATGCCCCGATCTTCCTTGTCCGTTCATCCGGTCGGATCTCTTCCTCCCATTCCTTCCGATGGAGAATAAGGAGAATTAAACAGGCCAGACTTACAACAAGCAGTATCAGGGGAATGGGTGTCGTGTTCCCATAAACAAAGATCAATACCAATGCTGTGAGCAGAAGTACTGAACTGATAACATTCATGTGACGGTAACCCGGTATCATTGCTATACTTCCTATATGTTATCTATTTCTAACATCCATTGATATTAATGTTATCTATTTCTAACATCCCCGAAAAGGAATGGCACTTCGCGGGGGAATCCCGGTAAAAAAAAGGAATTATTCCTGTACGGTAGATCGCACGGATAAAAACACCGGCCCCCGCACGTCAACTTTCTTTTTGTTATCGGTGACTGACCGCATCGCGAATTCATCAATTTTTAAGTTAATATCGCTGGGGAGTTTTGCCATCTTAACCTGGACGACCGTGGATTTCTTACATCGGGCGGCCTCTTCAATCCGGGCTGCCGCAAGAGCTGCCACCGCGGAGAGATAGGTGATACCCGTTGAAATCCCTTCAGTGCGTACCTGTTTCCACTTTTCTGCATCCGGGACTCCCAGGATCGAGCCATCGTGGACAAAGATCTCGTTAGCACAGGCAGGACCGCAGAGCTTTGCATTGGATTCCGGTTCTTCAACAGCTACTTTTACGGTCACACCGCCAAGCGTTCCTTCCCATGCATCGAACGAACATGGTCCGGGTGCAGTTCCATTCGCTGAAGCAACGTGGACAATAGCTGCGGCGAGCATCTTTCCTTCCGGTGAGGACGGTTCTTCACGCAACCTGACCGCACGGGCGATATTCAGGTTCGTGAGGATCCGGGGGAAGAACTGGGGAAAACAAAGTTGCCGGAGATCGTTTTCGTTATATGCAATCATCGCGAGCCGTTCTACGCCAAGCCCGAGGTTCATAACCGGGACGCCGATACCGTATTCTGCAAGTGCCGAGGGAGAGTACATACCAAAGGTGGCCACTTCCACCCAACCATGCACCGGGTGACGTGCGTAGACTTCAGTCTGGGAATCCGGCATATAGTATTTGGAGCGTTTTTCATCCGGCTGGAACCGGAAATCAGTATACCCGAATGCCGAGAGAAGTGCCATGCTGACTGCTTTTCCCTCTTCATTGGTAACATCCTCCCCCGCAACAACACAAGATGCAGAGTGATAGGTCATGAGTCGTGTCGGTCCCTCCGCTTGTTCCCGACGGAAGCAGCGGTCGACAGAGAAGAGTCGGATGGGCATGGGCGTGTGTTCCCAGATGGCGCCGAGTGTCATGAACCACCCGCTTGTCATATGACTGCGCAGGGTGCTTCGCGAGGACTCAGGAACGAGTGCCCGGAACTCCGGGAAGACCGCTTCGAGGATGTGTACAACGAGAGCATCATCCACACCCAGTACCTTTGCCAGCTCTATGGTGAGTTCATCGCCATCTATTTCAGATTTCTTGTATGCATGAAGGGTTTCCCGTAAGTGCTCTTCGGTCTCTGTTGTCATCATCTGGTATGGGGCAGGATGATAGCGTTGATCCGCCGTGATTGAATCGTGATGGGTGAGTGGACTCTGGTGGCTCTGCAGGATCTCGTTGATCTCGTCGAGCTGCTTTCGTGCAATCCCCACGTTTGGTCTTGGGAGCCCCCCGAGATAAAAAACCCGGTCGAGTACTGCCATCGCTTCAGGACCAAACTGCCGGTAGATGTCCTTCTCATCGATAATCACCGGGTTTTCCGCTTCGTCAAACCCAAGCGAGAGATACGTCTCACGCAGACGGTTGATCGTCGCAAAGACCGGGTGTGCCTGGGCTCTCTTGTACGTAAGGTTCGGATACTTTCCCGCATGCCCAGCCGGGGTCAATATCGATGGACCCTCATGCCATGCCTCTTCGAAATTCTCATGCGTCTTTTTCTTCCAGTCCTCAGGATTGAACCTCATTTCACACGCTCCAGGCAAACCACTCTGCTCAGTACATTTTCATCTTTAATCCGGTAATCGCATGCAGCCGCGATCTTTTCTGCAAATGAGCGAACCAGTTCATGTTCCGGCATGTTCTCCCGTACCAACCGTTTTCTACTGTATCCCAGATACATATATCCCTTTACTTCAACGAACATCGAACCGGACTCCTGCAGCAGTGCTGCGTATTTTTCCGGATTGAAATCGTTCAATCCTTTAACCAGCGTGATCCGGACTGCAGAACGACGTGATCTGAGAAGGGCAAGACTCTCCTTTACCCGTTCCCAGTAATCATCCTGCGGTCGACAGAGAGAAATATACGTCTCTTTATCCGGAGCATCAAGCGAGACATACATCTGGTACGGGTTGCAGCGCGCAAGCATCTCGGGATTTGTTCCGTTGCTCACCAGAAATGTGGTGTAGCCTTTCCGGTTGAACAGGTCGATGAGTTGGGGAAGTTGCCGGTAGAGTGTTGGTTCACCGGAAAGAGAGATCGCCACATGTCTTGGATCCAGGGCCTCCTGCCACCGTTCTGGTGTAACGGTATTATCAAGAATTGCATTATATCCGGCAAGTGCCTTTTTCTGGAACCTGGGAATGCCTGCCAGGATTGTTTCAGGAGAACACTCTTCTTCTTCCACAACTTCATGTTCAAAAGAGCGCCAGCAGAACCGGCATCGCTGGTTGCAGCGCAGGGTCGGGGTCATCTGGACACAACGGTGGCTTGCAATGCCGTAGAACTGGTGCTTGTAGCACATGTCGCCACCGGTAAGTGCCCGTTTGCACCACATGCAGGGCTTGAGCGCTGCTGACGACGTCGTTGAAAAAAACTGGTATCCCTGCCTACGCAGGGCGTCACATGGTGCTGATGGCATCGATTCCCAGTGTTTCAAGGGCTTCTTTCAAGGTGTTCTGCACCGCCCTGACGAGTGTGAGCCGGCGATCTCTGGTCTTCCCCTCGCTTCTCAGGACCTGCTCGAAATGATAGAACGTGTTGAAGGTATCAGCAAGTTCGCGCGAATACGTGGCAAGTATGTGGGGGTGGAGCTCTGCAATGACCTTTTCAATAACGGATGGGAATTTTGCGATCTGCTTGGCAAGTGCGATCTCCTGGTCGGACTCAAGGTCATAACATTCGGTGAATGTGCCTGCCTTCTCAAGGATGCTGCAGGCACGGGCATGGGCATACTGGATATAGGGTCCGCTCTGGCGCTCGAAATCCAGTGCCTCTTTCCAGTCAAAGACTGTACTTTTTTCAGGAGTTACTTTTACGATATCATAGCGGATGGCAGCAAGCCCGACCGATTTTGCGATTGACTTCCGTGTCTCTTCGTCCAGTTCCGGTCTCCTGGTGGTGACTTCATCAAATGCACGTTTCCTGATCTCTGTAATCAAGTCATCGGCAGATACGAATTTCCCGGCGCGGGTACTCATCGAACCTTCAGGCAGGGAGACAAACTCGAAGTGGACAATCTCCGGGGCTTTTTCACCGAGAAGTTTCATGGTGCACTGGAGTTGTGCAGCAATCAGTTTATGGTCGGCACCGAGCACATCAATAACCCGGTCGAAGTTTGCGGCTTTCCAGGTATGGAATGCAAGGTCGCGGGCAGCGTACACTGAAGTACCGTCGCTGCGCCGGATCACGTACTTGTTTCCAAATCCGAATTCCCCGAGATCAAGAGCAAGCGTCTCTTCATCCCGTGCCTGGGGGAGTTTTCGTAGTCTGGCAATGATCCGGTCGGTATATCCGTTGCGGATGAAATCGCTTTCCCAGACGAACCGGTCATGCACTACGTTGAGATCCTTCAATGTTACTTTAAATCCGTCAAGGCACCGTGAGACCTCCCTGCGGAACTTTTTCACTGTTGGGGGATCCCCATTTTCTACCAGCTGCATCAGGATGTTTACCTGCTGGGTTATGTCAGGATCCTTCTCAATCTCCTGGTTGGCAGCGATATACACCCGGGCGATATGGGCATCCTCTTTCTCTCCTGCCAAAGGATTGCTGTCGAGATTATCAAATCCCCACACAACAATAGCAATCTGGCGCCCCATATCATTGACGTAATACTGCACTTCGAGCCCGTACCCTGCCTTCCGGAACACCCGCGCCAGTGTATCGCCGATAATCGAGTTCCTGATGTGCCCGACATGGAGGGGACCGTTCGGATTTGCACTTGTATGTTCTAAAACGACCCGTATCCCTTTTTTTGTGAGTGAACCATACCCGGGCTTAACTGCTTCCTTCACCGCTTCGCTGACGTATTCTGCGCCGAAAATGAAATTGATATAGGGGCCTTTCGCCTCAACCTGTATGCCTTTAAGATCAGGATGTTTCGTAAGTTCATCCACAAGATCCTGCGCGATTTTGACCGGTGCCTGTTTCTTCTGTTTTGCCAGAGTGAATGCGATAGTTGTGGCAAGATCGGCGTGCTCCCCGCCTTCTGACAATAGCACATCCTCCAATCCGGTGCTTTGCCTGAGCACACGTTCCAGTATTGCCCGTTTCTCGAGTAACATCAGCATCCCGTCCTGTAGCGCAGGATTGCGGCAATCCCGCCGAACGCGGAGAAGAGGATTGACCCCTCTTCAAAATCATCTGAGATGAGCTCAACTTTTGCACTGCTCAGTTCAGCGAGTTTGGTCAGTTCATCAATGATATCGATCTCTTCTTCGAGAATGATCGGTGCGGTGCATTTCGGACATGAACCGAGCGGGATGTCCCGGACCGATTTTCCGGCATCAATATGCACTGTCTTCTCATCGGTAAAATCACAGTTCTGGCATTTAATCCGGAGCCGGGACTTACGGAGATTTGCCGAGAGAAGCAGGATGTCGACAGACCCGAGTTCAAGATTTTTCCTGATGCTCTCTTCCCCATAGGCAGCATTGCTGGCATCCTTGACGAGCTCCCTGAGAAACTTGTCCATAAGCGCTTTTTCTTTTACTACACCCATGCCTTTAAGCGCGTCCTTTGCTGCATCCACCAGTTCGGAAAGTCCGTCTTCGTTGGTGTATGCTACATCAAAGATTCCGATGATCCGTTTCTGGATCTCGTGGTGGAGGAAGTTTCCTGCTTCAAACTCCTCTTTTGTCGGGCTGGGGCCACCGATAAGCACGCCCTTGAACCGCTTGAAGAAATCCTTCTCAGCAAGGAATATGGCACTGGCTCGTTCCCCTATTTTTGTATAGAACTCGGCAATCGCAATCTCCCTGAGACGCCCGAACCGGGCAGCGGACTGGCCGCCTTTGCGTGTCTTTCCGGGGACTGTTGAGTTCGCACCTCCCATGGGTTCAATCCGGTTGCCGCGTAGAAAGCCCCAGTATGCCTCCCTCCGGTCAAGGACAAGGAGTCCGTAGACAAACTTCTCTTCAAGCATCTGCTTGAGTGGATCGAGCTCGAAGTTCGAGCTGCAGCGGTACATGTAGAGGTTGAGAGGTTCGGGAGGCTCTACGATCGTGCACTGGAGATCCGTGCGATCACCGTAGAGTTTGACCGTACCACAGAAAATCGCGAGTCCATTCTGTGGCGGGCGCTTGTAGTACTTGAGCCGGGAGAGGATAGAGGATATAGCGCTCTGGACATTCGTACGTGTCTGCTTGCTCTTGATGTTGGCGCACTGGCCAAACTCGTCCTTGAGCTGATTGGTGACATCGAAAATCTGCTTGTCAGGAGGAATATAGATCGTGATAAGTTCCGTGCCGTCTCCCTGCTGTAGCTCGAGTTTCTCGAGCGCCTTTTTGAACTCGTAACGCTTTCGCGCATCGTCCATCTCCCGTTCTTCTGCCATTGCCGGTCTCAAACCTCTCTAGAGCTATTACTTATTCACTCGCGTGTGGCATAAATTTGCGCCCATTGCATAATGATCCGGTCATCGACTTCAGTATTAATGCCGTGCTCTCCGGAAAATTCAATGAATGTCTTTGGCTCATGTGCATCCTTAAAGAACTGCTTCCCGTTATCGAACGGGATAATGGGATCGTTTACTGCATGGAAGATCCAGACAGGGCGCGGGGATATTTTTACAAAGTACGTACTGGGTTCCAGCGAAGTTGCAAAACGTATCAGGTTTCCTGAATATCCCTGCTGAATAGCAGAATCGAGTACACCCCAATCTGATGTTGAGATTCCCACATAACCGGAAAATTCTGGATCAACGCCAGCGGCAACTGCTGCATAACGGCCCCCGTTGCTGGATCCCATTGCATATACCGGTGCCCCGAACCGTCCCGAAAGCATCTTCCGCGATGCAACGAGATCACAGGTAGTCAGGTAATACTGCGGCCAGTCACCTTTTTCAAACAGGGAAAAGTCCCGTTGGGGATTTAACGGGTAGCCGGGTGTCTGCCCACCATTGCCGCGGATATCAACAAACAGAAATGCAAAATCAGCGGCAGTGTACCGAACTATACGCTCTTCATGTCCTGCAGGTTTTTCGCCGGCTCCGGGAACATAGACAATCGCCACCCGTGGGTGTTCCGGTGCAGCGAGGTAGGTGACTACATCTCCGTCCAGCGTGTGCATGACGATCTTTGTTTTGGTATAGGTCTCGTTTGTGAATAGTATCTCTTCACTTGAGGTCACTGGCGCACACGAAACCGAAAGGATGCCATTACTGTCAACGAAATACGAGGATGAGACCTGGTTCCCCGTACAACCGGCAAGGGCTATAAATGCAACAAGAATTATTGCTGCGATGATACCCCTGTGCATAGTTCAGCACCCCAGACAGTTATGGATCAGGCAGATTGTTTTAGCATCAATAATTGTACCGTTCCGGATCATGCCATTAAGATCACGTGTCGCGATATCCATAACCTCAATTACTTCATCATCATCTTTGGCGTAATCCTGGGATGGCGACAGGTTGCGGGCTTCGAAGAGGAAGATCTTCTCGTCAGTATAGCCGGGGGTCGTGTAGATGAACCCTTTTGAAACGATGGTCTGTGCGGTAAATCCCGTCTCCTCGATCAGTTCCCGCCGTGCAGTTACCAGCGGCTCTTCCCCCGGTTCCATCGTACCTGCCGGTGCTTCAAAGATGTATTGATCTATAGCATACCGGTACTGCTTCAGCAGTTTGCACCGGTCACCAATGAGGGGAAGGATGGCCACTGCGTTGCTGGGGTGAACGATTACCCTCTCTCTTTCAATACCATTCGGAAGCCGGATCATACTTTTCTCAATCCAGAGCCGCCTGCCACGGAAGATTTCCATCTATTCCTCGTACTCGATTGGATCGCGCTTGCCGATTGCAGCGAATGCCTCTTTACGGAAGTGGCATGACCCGCAGGTACCACAAGCTTTCCCTTCGTTCCGGTAACAGGACCAGGTATGTTCATAGGGAACACCGAGTTTCACACCTTCATGCAGGATATCTGTCTTTGACATAGTGATGAAGGGAGTGAAGAGGGTGATTTTTGTCGTTTCCTTTGTTCCCAGGTCGATCACGCGCTGGAATGCATCAATGAACTGCGGACGGCAGTCAGGATACCCGCTGTAATCGAGTGACTGGACGCCAATAAAGATTGCATCTGCTCCCCGTGCTTCAGCAAAACTCGTTGCTATCGAGAGGAGGTTTGCATTCCGGAACGGGACATAGGTATTAGGTATATGCACCCTCTCCGGATCATACTCTTCCACAGCAATTTTTTCATCGGTGAGACTGCTCGCCCCGAACTTTGCAAAATAATCCAGGCTGATTTCAATAAACACTTCAGCATTCAGGAGTGATGCGATCTTTTTTGCACAGATGAGTTCCTTTCGTTCGGTCCGCTGTCCGTAGTTCAAGTGGAGAGCGAGAATGTCATAGCCTTGTTTCTTAGCCACATATGCGAGCGTTGACGAATCCATCCCGCCGGAGAGTAAACACACCGCTTTCATTATTTCAACCCGATGATTTTATGCAACTGGATCTGGAACCGTACCGGGAGGTTGGTGTCCAGAATAAATTGTGCTATCGTTTTGCAATCGGTCCCAAAGACCGGCGACAGGAAAATCTCTCCCGGGATCCGGTATGAGATTATGATCTCCCGGGCATACTGGCAGTCAGTCTGGTCCTTAACGACAAACTTGACACTATCCTGTGGGTGTAGTGCACTGAGCAGTGCGAGGTTGCTCTGCTCTCCTGATGACGGGCATTTCACATCCATGCAGATCGATGCGTAGGGCTGCAACCGGGTAAAATTGATTGTGCCATTCGTTTCGATATCGATCGCGGTTCCCCTCGCGTGAAGCAAAATAAGCAGTTGTTCAAGATCATCTGCCTGCAGGAGTGGTTCACCCCCCGTGATACAGACATAGGGAGTGTTCACGCGCCGGATCTTTTCGAGGATAGTATCAATGTTCATGTCAGTGCCACCGGCTTGTGCATACGGTGTATCACACCAGTGGCAGTGAAGATTACAGCCTGCAAGCCGTATAAACAGGCAGGGCTTTCCCTGGTTTTTCCCCTCTCCCTGCAGGCTCCTGAAAATTTCTGCGATCTTCATTCAGTAAGCTCGGCACAAGCTGTCGGGGATTCCCAGACACGGATTTTCGGTATTGTCACCTTAATTCCCAGATCCCGGCAGACCTTATAGAGATCATCGCGGATGATGGCTGCCATCAGCTCACTGGTTGGATCTCCTGGTGTTGTAATAACCGGGTGGAACTCCTGGATGCGGGAAACCATCGGGTCATCGCAGTTCAGGATAATCTGGTGATCGTACTTGTCAATAACCTGTTTTATTAATGCGTAATCTATCAGGATTTGTGTTGCCGGGTCCGGTTCGCCCTCCATCCAGACCTCAACCTTCCATCGGTGCCCATGGAGGTTGGCACATTTGCCAGTATAGTGGAGCAGACGGTGACTGGTATCAAGATGCACCTCTTTATAGATCCCGACTTTCATTGTATGCTATAGGCCATGGAAGGATATAATATTATTACGAGTGAGCGATAATAGTATAAGACAAGCAGGTGGGGTTGCCACAATTTATAAATTGGTAACCTGCGTTTGTATATATCTCAGTGTAGGTTATCGATAACCACAAAAACAACAAAAATGAGGCTATTTAATGGGACAGGGTAAATTTGCAGCCAGAAAATTGGTTCGGGACTCAAACAAGTTCCGGTGGGCAGATAAAAACTATGCCCGCCGTGAACTTAATCTCGATGTGAAATCAGACCCTCTTGAGGGTGCTCCACAAGCGAGAGGTATCGTGCTGGAAAAGGTCGGTGTTGAAGCGAAACAGCCGAACTCAGCGATTCGTAAGTGCGTCCGTGTGCAGCTGATCAAGAACGGACGTCAGGTTACTGCCTTTGCAGTCGGTGACGGTGCAATCAACTTCATCGATGAACATGATGAAGTTGAGATTGAGGGTATTGGCGGTCGTCTCGGGCGTTCTATGGGAGATATCCCCGGGGTACGGTACGTCGTAACCAAAGTGAATAATGTCTGCCTCCATGAAATGGTCATTGGCAGGAAGGAGAAACCGCGCAGGTGATCACCATGAAAGAAACAGAAGGAAAGAAACTACTGTTTAATAAGTGGGACGCGAGCGAAGTCAAGGTTAACGACCCGGGCCTTGTGCGTTACGTGAACCTGACCGCTTTAATCATCCCCCACTCCTGCGGTAAATTCTCCAAGCAGGAGTTCAACAAGGCTAACATGCCGATTGTCGAGCGCCTGATCAACCGTCTGATGCAAACCGAGAATAATACCGGAAAGAAGCAGATGACCATCCGGATAGTACGGGAAGCATTTGAGATCATCAACAAGAAGACCAAGCGCAACCCTATTGAAGTACTCGTTGAGGCAATCGCCAATTCCGGTCCCAGGGAAGAGACGGTTCGTCTTAAATATGGTGGCATCAACGTCCCGAAATCTGTCGATACTGCCCCGCTGCGAAGGGTTGATTCCGCAATCGGTTTTATTGCAGAAGCAACGTTGAAGGGATCGCGTTCAAGCAAGAAGAAAGCGAGTGCAATTCTCGCCGATGAACTGATCGCCGCTTCAAAGGGCGACATGAAGTGCTACTCGGTAGGTAAAAAGGAAGAACGCGAGCGTATTGCGAAATCCGCCCGTTAAATATCTTTTTTTGAGGTTATTTCATGGTCCGCGGCAAAAAATCTGTTGAGCGCGCAACTGAGCTCATGAAGGATCCGAAACACATTCGGAATATCGGAATTGTAGCACATATTGATCACGGTAAGACGACTCTGTCCGACAACCTGCTTGCGGGTGCCGGTATTATTTCAGAAGAACTCGCCGGCAAGCAGCTCTTCATGGATTCAGATGCTGAGGAGCAGGCACGAGGCATTACCATCGATGCTTCGAACGTTTCGATGGTGCACGAATATGAGGGCCAGGATTACCTCATCAACATGATCGATACGCCCGGGCATGTCGATTTTGGTGGCGATGTGACACGTGCAATGCGTGCTGTCGATGGTGCAGTCGTCCTGGTCGATGCTGTTGAGGGGACTATGCCCCAGACCGAGACCGTGCTCCGGCAGGCATTAAAGGAGCAGGTGCGCCCCGTGCTGTTCATCAACAAGGTCGATCGCCTCATTAACGAGCTGAAAGTCGACGAGATGGAGATGCAGATCCGGCTCGGTAAGGTAATCGATAAGGTCAACAAGCTGATTAAGGGGATGAACGAGGAAGCCTACAACAACGGCTGGAAGCTTGATGCTGCAAAAGGTACCGTTGCATTCGGTTCTGCGCTTTATAACTGGGCAGTATCTGCACCGTTCATGAAGAAAAGCGGTATCTCATTCAAGGATGTCTATGAAAAGTGCCGTTCCGGGGACATGAAGTACCTGGCAAAGAACAGCCCTCTTTCCGATGTCCTGCTGGATATCGTGGTCCGCCAGCTGCCCAATCCGCTTGAAGCCCAGCCCCGCCGTGTGAACGTCATCTGGCATGGTGACAAGACAACTCCTGAAGGTAAAGCCATGCTCGCCTGTGATGCAAAAGGGCCTGTCGCTATGATGGTAACTGATATCTCCTTTGATCCTCATGCAGGTGAAGTTGCCACGGGACGTCTCTTCTCCGGGAGTCTCAAGCGTGGAGACGGACTCTATGTCATGGGTTCGGCAAAGAAGGAAAACCGGCTCCAGCAGGTCGGTATCTTCATGGGCCCCAAGCGTGTGGAAGTCGAAGAGATCGTTGCGGGGAATATCGCCGCAGTCACCGGTCTCAAGGATGCGATGGTCGGCTCAACCGTTACCTCCCTTTTGGAAATGACACCGTTTGAGTCGCTCAAACACTACTCTGAACCGGTCATGACGGTTGCTGTCGAGGCAAAGAACATGAAAGACCTGCCCAAGCTCGTTGAAGTGCTGCGGCAGGTCGCAAAAGAAGACCCGACACTGGTTATCACCATCAATGAAGAGACCGGCGAACACCTGATTTCGGGTATGGGGGAACTGCACCTTGAGATCATTACCGGTCGTATCAAGCGTGACAAGGGTGTCGAGATCGTCACTTCAGAACCGATCGTTGTCTACCGTGAGACCGTAGTGCAGAAGGTTGAGTCCGTGGAAGGTAAGTCCCCGAACCGCCACAACCGTTTCTACTTCGATCTCCAGCCACTGCCCGATGAGATCGTCGACCTTATCAAGAAAGGCGAGATCTCTATGAACCAGCAGATGCTCGAGCGCCGTGACATTCTCATCAAGGCGGGCATGGACAAGGATGAGGCGAAAAATATCAAGGATATCAAGGGCACCAACATGCTTATCGATAAGACCAAAGGTGTCCAGTACCTCAACGAGACCATGGAACTGATCATCGAAGGTATCCACGAGGCACTTGCCGGTGGCCCCCTTGCAGATGAACCGGTCCAGAATCTCAAGATGACACTCGTCGATGTCAAGCTGCACGAGGATGCGATTCACCGGGGTCCCGCTCAGGTTATCCCTGCTGTCCGTGGCGCGATTAAGGGGGGTATGCTGGTTGCCGGGGATTCCCTTTTAGAACCAGTCCAGAAGATTCAGATCACAGTTCCGATGGACCAGATGGGTGCAGCGACCTCTCAGATCCAGGGACGACGCGGACAGGTCTTTGACATGCAGAGTGAAGGTGACACGATTACCGTTGTTGGTAAAGCACCGGTTGCCGAACTTTTCGGATTCGCCGGTGATATCCGCTCTGCAACCGAGGGCCGCGCCATGTGGAACACGGAGTTTTCAGGATTCGAACTCGTGCCCAACAGCATGCTCAAGGAAGTCGTAGTTGCAATCCGTAAGCGCAAGGGACTTAAAGAAGTCCTCCCGACCCCGTCTGATTATCTTGCGGGTTAAATCTCCTCTCTCCCATTTTTTCCTTTTTTCATCAATGTTGCTGGTTTTTACCGAAATGATAAAATGAATGCCCGTCACATTTTCTCATAATGGCTGACGATAAAAAATGCAAGATTGTAATTTTCGGGGCATTTGGAGCAGGAAAGACCACGTTGGTAAAGACCCTTGACCCGGAATCCAGCCACGTTGAAGCCAAATGTTCTGGCGGGACCACAACAGTAGCACTCGATTACGGGCGTGTACTGATGAATGGGAACCATATCCATATTTTTGGCACCCCGGGACAGGAACGGTTTGAGTTTGCACGGGACATCATCGGTAAGGGAATGGACGGGGCGATCCTGCTTATCGATGTTACAAGCCCGGTAGACGATTTCATCCACCATCTCCACGATTCGCTGTGTGCTGCCCGGATCCCGTTTGTTATATTTTTAAACAAGTGCGATAGTGTAGGTGCACGACCCGAATTATTTAAAAAAGAGTTCAGTGATGCGGCCATCACGAAAGTGTCAGCGATAGACCGGAAGCAGTCTCTTGAGGCATTGTGTACATTTGCACAGACCCTGCCCCCGCACCGGAATGCACATTCACCATGTCATTAATTAATAAAACCTGGCTCAACAGGTCACATGGATGATCGCAACAAACGATCGGTCCTCTTTTTTTAGGATATCCAGGACATCCGGGGTTGGAAGGATGACCGTCTCAAACCGGTTGAGTACTGTCATTGCTTCCGGTGTGATCGGGAGATCTCCATACTGCCCGGTTCCAATATAGACGATGTCTGGTTTTTCCTTCTCTAACATATCCAGTTCATGATCGGAGAGTGGAGTGTGCCCGTAGGTGCTTTTTAGTTCTTTGGATTTTTTCTTGGACCGTTTGGAAACAGAACCATCACGATAAATAATCACATCATGGTCATACCGGACGTTGTCGATCTCAATCCAGCCGAATGATGATTTCATATATACAAGGTCATTTGCCTGATTAACCATAAAAAGGAAAGGTGCTGCCGTTTAAAACGGATGCCCGACAGGAATAAATATTTTACCTTCAGGTCATTACAGCACGGATAATGGTTACATTCTGGACCGGGCGGTCGTTGGCACCGGTTTTCGTTTTTCCGATTTTATCAACGACATCCATCCCTTCCACGACCTTTCCAAAGACCGGATGCTTGCTGTCGAGGAAGTTGTTGTCCACAAGATTGATGAAGAACTGGGAACCCCCGGTGTCAGGGCCGGCATTGGCCATCGAGATAGTTCCACGGTTGTTCCGGTTGGCGTTCGTAAATTCGTCCTTAATCACGTAACCTGGCCCGCCTCTGCCGGTGCCGGTCGGATCGCCGCCCTGCAGCATGAATCCGCCAATGACCCGGTGAAAGATTACACCGTCGTAATAACCTTTCCTGACGAGCGTTTCAAAGTTACCTGCGGTGATGGGCATAGCGGGGTCGAGCGCAATGGTGATATTTCCCATGTTCGTCTCGAGCCGAACGGTATTTCCTCCTGGTGCAGTCATGGTATCCAGCAAAAGTATTGGGGCTGTTGATTCTTCAGTGTTGCGAATACCCGCTCCTTTCTGGTGGGGGTAAAAAAAGGATTTTTAGATAATCTCTGCCTTGATGATCGTCACGTTCTGGATCGGACGGTCGCCAGGGCCGGTCTTAGTCTTACCAATTGCAGCGACGACCTCCATACCTCCAACCACATTCCCGAAGACGGGGTAGTTGTTGTTAAATGTATTACTCTGGAGGGCACTGTTGTCGACGAGGTTGATAAAAAACTGTGATCCCCCGCTGTTGGGTTGTCCGGTATTGGCCATCGCCACTGAGCCCTGGCTGTTCCTGTTGTGGCTCGTATATTCGTCATGGATTGTATAGCCCGGGCCACCGTGACCGGTACCGGTTGGATCTCCACCTTGTATCATGAACCCGTCGATGACACGGTGGAAGGTTACGTTGTTATAAAATCCTTTTTTCACGAGCGTCTCGAAATTGCCTGCGGTGATGGGCATGTCAGGGTCGAGTGCGATTATTATGTCTCCCATTGTGGTCGAAAGCCTGACCCGTTTCCATGTTTCCGTTGAAGGTGTCGTGTATTGTATGATGACATCCTGTGTAGCGCCAGCCTGCAATGTGGTTACAACCGGTATGTTGGTATTATTTGGCGAAGTCGATTGTGTGCATCCTGTAAAGAACAGGAGCACTACCATAAGAAGACATGGCAGGAAAAAGATACGCATTGAGGTCATTATTATTCAGGTTAGCAGGGAAAGAAAATAAAAGATATTGGGGTGACTGCTTCAACCTGGTTTTTTGTTACGGTCATCAGCCTTTTTTGTCATTATCCCTGCCGCATTTTGTACCGAAATATAAGATTGCGCCCACAGCAAGGATCATAGATATAATACCGGTCAGGATGATGAGCCCGCCCTGCGAGGTGTAATCCATATAATCCTGGGCTGTAATATCGATGGCCAGTACGGCGTACGTGTTGCCACCCGAGTCAGAGGCGGAAGTATCGATCGGAGCATAGGCAGAGATGAACGACCCGTATTTTGTTGTATAGGGTTCTTTGGATGCGGTTGGTCCCGAGAGTGCACCAAGGATTTCCAGCGAGTCCGGGGCAGTTGAAACTTCGCCGATCTTAGCCGAACCCTGTGGGTCAGCTGGATAGAGATCATCGACAAGGAAGGTTATCGTATTATCCGGATTCACCTTGAGGATATACGCGTTCAGGATGTAATCATTCATACTGCGCATCGAACGCAGTTTGTGCGCAACTGCCAGGTACTCTGCCGACAGTTCATCGCCGGGTTCAAGGCCGACAAGTTCACTTGCATTGATCTGGGTTGCCATTACTCCTGCCGTGGTTTTCATTCCCATCTTGGCAGCACTTTTAATGGCATTGTCTGAATTCGTGTATGCGAATGCAGTGAGTATACTGATGATGATAATCACCAGGAGAGCGCTTATCCATAATTTTGAGGATGGTGAACAATGAGAAGTCATTTCAGGATCGCCTCCGAAGAATCCCGCTAATCGCGGATATTGCCACCAGTGCCCCTATGATTATTACCGGGGACGGGGCAGATCCTGGCGTTGGGGTCGGAACGGGTTGCAGGCTTAAGGCAAGCGGGGTGATCTGTCCTGAACTCACCGAAGTGGTGGTCGTGGAATCCAGGTATCCGGTATACTTGAGCATGACAACATGTTGCCCGGGAGAGATGCCATCGATTGTGGCCGGTGTATACCCGCGGAACAGGTTATCAACAAAAAACTCTGCTCCCGACGGCGTCGATACTACTGAAAATCCCCCTGTTGCCGGGACTGGTGTTGGATTTGGCCCGGCAGTCGTCATTACTGCCGTGACAGGTACAAGGGTATTAGGGATCACGTAAATGGTGTTGATCCAGTCATTGTAACCGGGATATGTCAGCTTGAAAAGGTGGTTTCCGTTGGCGATGTTGTTGAGCGTAAGAGTTCCCGAGGGAGGTATTGTACCCTGGGAATTGCTATCCAGGAATACCGTTGCACCGGGCATTGAGATAATGGATACCGAGCCATAAACCGCCGGCGTCATAATTGTGTTCAGGTTCTGGGCAGTCCCGCCATTTACATACACGGTCGTGGTATAGTCAGTATACCCTGACAGTGACAGCCTGAAAGAATGGCTGCCGGGGAACAGGGTGACGGTCAGTGGGGTTTTTCCCTGGTAATTGCCGTCAACAAAGACCAGTGCATGATCCGGGCTGGAGGTCACGGACACAGTCCCCGTATCGCGGGGAGGTGTGGGGGATGGCTGGAGCACGGGGTAATACGATGCAGTCTGCCCGGCGAATACGGTAACAAGCCGGGTGTCCGTCATATAGCCGCTCAGGGTTGCTTTCATGGAGTAGGTGCCTGGTGCAAGATCCGGGATGGTAACCGGGGAGTAACCGAATGTATTACCATTCATCGAGATTTTAGCACCTGCCGGGCTCGAATGTGCATAGATTACACCGCTCCTCTCCGGTGGCACAGTTGTCTGGGTGGGGACTGGATTTAAGGTTGCGTAGACCTGAACATGCTCACTGCTTGACGGCATCCGCGAAAGCTGACCTGACCAGGCAGTATACCCGGATTTTGACACCCGGACGGTCCTGACCGGTGTCGCTGTCGGAGTAACAGCGACCGAGAGAATGCCTCCGGCAATACTTCCCTGCGGAACACCGTCAAAATAGACCGTTGCACCATCAATATTGGCGTAAACATCAACCCATCCTTTACCGCCACCCACATGTATTGATTCGGTTGTGGGGAAAGGAGTCGGTGGTTCTGTTACCGGATTAAAGGGTTCTTCTGTGAGAACGGGATTCAGCCCGGTTACAGGAGCAATACAAAGCAGTGCACACAGCACAAGAATGAGAAGAAGAACTGGACTGGTATTTTTCATGATATCTCTTCCTATAGTGTAACTTCAAAAGACCGCATTATATATATAGTACTGTTTTTTTTAGGAAACAACCTGCGGTGGTCCCGGCATGGTTCATAGGAACTTAAAGATCGGTAATTACCCGGGCCAGCCGGTCCATGCCTTCATGGATCTGTTCTTCGGATGCGGTTGAGAAGTTCATCCGGATTGTATCTGTACCTCCCCCATCGATATAAAAGGGCAGTCCCGGTAGCACAGCAACTCCTCGTTTGATCCCTGCTTCAAAAACCGTACCGGATGACAGTCCCTGAGGGAGTGTTGCCATCAGGAACATACCCCCCTGCGGTGTGGTATGCGATAACTGCGGCAACTGGTCGTCCAGGAGGTCGCACATCAGCCGGCACTTCCTGCTGTACACCTCTACAATCTTCCTGATGTGTTCATCGAGGTCGTGAGTGATCAGGTACCGGTGCAGGATCTTCTGGCAGAAGAAATTGGAATGCAGGTCTGCTGCCTGTTTTACGATATTAAACTGCGTGAGGATCCCGGAAGGTGCATATATCCAGCCGATACGCATACCCGGCGCAATGGTCTTCGAGAATGAACCGGAGAGCACTGCCTGGTCAGGAATATACCGCTTTACCGGCAGCCGGGGTCTGTTGTCAAAGAAGAGTTCCCCGAAAGCGTCGTCTTCATAGAACACCGTATCGGTCTCCTCCATGATCTCAGCGATTGCCCGGCGCTTTTCCTGCGAATATGTCCTGCCCGAAGGGTTCTGGGAGTTGGGGATGCCGTAGAAAAATTTTTCTGGAGATCTGTGGATAAGCCGCTCAAAGACAGTCATGTCGGGACCATCGTCTTCGAGCGGTACCGTGTCAATGATCGGTTCGTACAGCGAGAACGCTTCGATTGCACCAAGGTAGCCGGGACGTTCTATGCCGACATGGTCGCCTTTGTTGAGAAAAATTTTAGCAAAGAGATCGAGACACTGCTGGGACCCGTTCACGATCTGGATCTCTTCAGCAGTTGCGGGAATACCAAGCCGGGATCGGTACCTGCCAGCAATGAATTCACGTAAGGGAAGGTAGCCGTCCGTTGTCGTGTACTGGAGTGCAATGGAGGGATCGTCTTCCATGACCTGGTATGTTGCCGTACGTATCCCATCGGTATCTATCAGCGCAGATGAAGGAAGGCCACCGGCAAACGAGATGATGGAGGGATCTGCGGAGACCCTGAAGAGCTCATTCAGAAATGATTTTGGGGCGTGCGAGAGCCTGTCAGCAAAACGATAGTGCATTGGATTAATCCTGGTTTCTCTCTTCGTACGGGAACCTGACAGTGTGGTTGTGCAGGGTAAGAAAAAAATCTATGGTATTGATGGGTGCCTGATTGACCCAGGTTAATTATGCCATCCGCATAACAGCCCTTCCTTTCTCTTTTACCCTCCCCCAGCTCAACCGGCGCACGATCCGCCTCTGCAAAGCGTCCATTATTGTTCATTTCCGGGGATATTTATGCGGAATCCAGCAAATGTGGCGCAATATGGGGGATTTTTAAAAATAATGTGCTGGAATTCAAAAAAAAAGTGCAGGTCCGGTTATACTGGCACCTGCCCGTATTGGGACTCCCCGACGGAGAAGGAATGTTGGTAAAAGAGCATGTCTTCCAAGGTACCGGGAAGAACCCCCGGATCCTAAAACAGGCCTTTTTTTTGTTACCCTCTGCTCCAGCCTGTCAAATAAAAGATCCGCCTGCCAATAGGTAATAAAAAGGCCGGTTCTTCTCCCTTTAATATCGGCAAATTCAGGTTCTATGCCCGTATTTCAATTATCTGAAAACAGGTGCTCAAAAGTGCCCCAATGCGACCGGTTACCCGGACCGGGCAAAAAATCGAATATGCTCAACTCTCCTTTCACTTGTTTTCTTAAGGTATCCAGATTGGGAATCCTGGAGATGCTCATCGCTTTTTCTTGTGAGCTGGCGGTGATGGGGGGCTAAACTCCTCTCCCTCAAGGAGCCTTCTTATGTGCATCTGACTGAACATTTTCATGTGCATAATCGCCCCCTTGTTCCGTGTATTGAGTACAGAACTGCTCCCTCCGATAAAGGGCGGGATCATGACGAGTTCCTCATCATCGACATTGAGCTCCAGAACATTTTCGAAGTTCATGAATTCCTTGGCCTCAAGAAATTCCGGGGGGGCAAACGGTGGGGGGGTATGGAATCGTGCCGGGGAAATGACGTGGATCTCGGCATTCTTCACCGAAAACATCCCGCACAATTTTTCAGAAAGTCCCGGCGTTTCGGATATGACAATTAATTGTAATCGGATATTCTGGATTTTTATGTTTTCAATAAACGGGAGGTATCGATCCCCAATCACACACTCGATATGCTTCTTTGCCTTGCCGAAAAGGTCACGGATTTTATACTCGATGTTGGCGTCCCCATAGATGGTCCAGAGGGCATCTTCCTTGTCGGTGCGGACCTTCTCTTTCTCCAGCGTCCTGAGTGCCGCCAGTGCCAGATCGGCTGCTTTCCGGTGCCTGTCCATGAGAAGGTCAATGGCCATTTCAGGTGAGATCGCGCTGTACCGGGCAGGTTTTGAGACTCTCTTTACAGCGAGTCCCATTTCCGCAAGACGATCCAGAGCCTCGTATACGCTCGGCTTTGATATGGAGAGAAACTCGATGATTTCCTTTGCTTCCGCGTTGTCGTACAAGACCAGCGTGGAGTAAACCCTCGCTTCATAGTTGGATAACCCGAGATCAATGAGCGATTTTATGAGTGCTGAGGGAATACTCTCCATAGTGTACTCATAATCGTTCAGTAGATAAAAATTTTACTACTTTTTTGGAAACCTTTTTATATTCCGGGTAATAACCTAGTTAAGAAAGTAGTAAAAATTTTTACTATAAAACTGAGGAAATCCATGTTCAGTAATGAAAAACCTATAGCATTCCCGGCATCCCGGGATTTAACGGTAAAAAACAGACCGGTTCTTTTGGGAGCGGAAAATGTGCTCTCGACATGCTTTGCGATATCACGGTTCGGAATATTCCTGGTACTTATTGTAACAATGGGACTTCTGGCACTACCGGTAACTGCATTCCAGACACCGGAATCTATTGTTGCTGCCGGCAATGTCTATGTATCCAATGTTACCTATGATCCCGGATCTTTTTTTACCGATGATACTGGTACCGTGGTGGTATTTGTTACCAATGGCAACTCCGACCAGAGTGTCGCCTTAAATCATGTAACTATTGGTGACAAAGATATCAGGCTCACGAGTTCTCCCTACGATTCCTCAACCAATATCGGTCCTCTCCAGAAGCAATCGTTTGTTTTTTCCGTTGTAGCTGATGCCCCCGATGGGACGTATTATCCAACGTTCTCCCTAAGCTTCCGCGATGCAGACAGTCTTTATTCCCGAGTACCGGTACAGGTGGATAACACACCCCTCGAACTAACGGTTATCGATAAACCCGACACCTTCGTCCAGGGGAAGAGAGAGACCATTTACCTGCAAGTGGCGAATCCCCGGAAAAATGATGTAAGGAGCGTAATGCTTGATGTTTCCGGCACGGGAGTTACCGTAAACCCTGAAAAAATATTTATCGGGAGCCTTGCGCCCGGTGCTAAAATGGCGGTAAACTTCACAGTAACCCCCGATCGGGAGACTCCCCTCGTTCTCACGGCAACGTACAACAACGGTAACAATCCTCACAAAGTGACCATGGACCTCCCGATAACCTTTGGAATCGATAAAAAGCAGGCGAACCCGGTTGTCAGCAATATCCAGGTTACCTCCAGCGCCGGAATTTATCACATCACCGGCGATGTGAATAATGCCGGACTGGAAACGGCAAATACCGTGACGGTCACTTCACTTTCTCCGGCACTTCCGCAGGATCCCTATAAGACGTATGTGGTTGGTGCCCTCAAACCGGATGATTTCGGTAGTTTTGAGGTTACCTTCTCTACAAATAGCACGTCAAGTATCCCGATTCAACTGTCGTACAAGGATACGGATGGTAACCTGTACACCTCGGTACAGGATGTAAAAATTTCTGAAGTTGCAGCAAATTCTCCGGCAAGTGGGGGGTCGAATCTCCTCGTTCCCATTATTGCTGTGGTAATTGTGCTCTGCGTTTGCATCGGCGGATGGTACTTCTACGTGAGAAGGAACAAGAAGTGACCTGTCTATGAACGAACAACCCGTCATGGTGTTCAAAGACGTAGTCAAAGTATATCCTCTTCCCTCAGGTGACGTAACCGCACTTGATGAGATATCCTTCCAGGTTGAACGAGGTGAGTTCATCTCGGTCATGGGCCCTTCGGGTTCCGGGAAGTCTACGCTCCTGAACCTCATGGGGTGCCTTGATACACCAACATCAGGAGATATCTACATCAGCGGTACCCGTACCGGGGACATGTCGGATAAGGATCTGACCTATCTCCGGAGAGACCGGATCGGATTTATATTCCAGTATTTCAACCTGTTTCCCCTGCTCAACATCATCGAGAACGTCACCTTTCCCATGATGCTGAAATCCCAGAAATCGGTGGACCCGGAAAAGGGGAAGGAGGTGCTCCGGTCGGTTCAGCTGGATGATTCGCTCTTTACCCATACACCCACTGAGATTTCGGGTGGTCAGCAGCAACGGGTCTCTATCGCAAGGGCTCTCATCAATGACCCGGACATTCTTCTCTGTGATGAACCTACCGGCAACCTTGATTCAAAGACCGGAGCCGGTATCATGGACCTGATGTCAGAGCTCAACCGGAAGGGGACCACCATTATCATGGTCACGCATGATTCGCATATTGCTGAATACTCGCGAAGGACTATCCGGATCGCAGACGGGAGAATCGTCCAATGATCTTCTGGGAAATTGCAAAACGCAATATCCGGATCCACATGCTCCGTTCAACTCTCGCGATGCTCGGTATCGTGATCGGTGTGGTTGCCATTGCGTCCATGGGAATTTTAGGTAACAGCCTGGTGGCAACAGTCTCGGAAAGTCTCTCATCGGTAGGGGACAGTGTTACCGTCAGCCCGTATTCCGGAGGCGGCGGTGGCATGGGAGGCGGGGGTAGTGGAACCTCAGTTAACCTGAAGCTTTCCGACCAGAATTTCCAGCAGATCAAACGAGCTGTGGCACCGAACGTGGCAATACCGGTGCTCTCGACATCGGAACGCATGAAAGTGGGTGTTGGCACTGATGATATTGTTGCGACCATCTATGGCGTTGATCCACAGTATATCCCGGATCTCAAGCTGGTGTTAACCGCTGGTGATTACAACAATGGGAATTCCGGCTGTCTTGTCGGTTTCACCTTTGCCAAGGATCATAATATCAAAGTCGGCTCACGGATTTCCATCGGCAGTGATGGCGAGAAGGGCACGCTCCGCGTCACCGGCATCATTGAGGAACGGGGAATGAGCTTCGATCTCAGTACCGATAATGCGATTGTGGCTACACAAGACTGGTTTGACAACACCTACAACCGGAACGATTACGATCAGATCATTGTCAAGGTAAAAGAGGGGCAGGATACAGCGGATGTCAAAACCCTCATCGAAAAACAACTGAACAAGCGGGAAAAGATTGTCAGCGTGATGGACAGCAAGGCAACGCTGGCGACCATCTATTCGACGTTTGGTACGGTCACAACCTTTGTCACTGCAATCGGCGGGATCTCTATGGTCGTCGCGGGTGTATCGATCTTTAATATCATGATGATGTCCGTCAGCGAGCGTATCAAGGAGATCGGCATCATGCGCAGCATTGGAACGCAGAAAAAAGAAGTGATGAGCATGTTCATCTACGAAGCAGCAATCCTCGGGGTGATCGGCAGCATTGCCGGGGGTATTCTGAGTATAGTTGCCGGGTATCTCATCAGTGCCCTGATGCTGGGCTCAACCAAGTACCTGATCACGATGGCCAATGCGCTCTCTGTCGGTGAGGGGATTTGCTTTGGGATCGTCGTCTGTCTTGCCTGCGGCATTTACCCGGCCTGGCAGGCAGCGAACTTAAACCCGATCGATGCACTCAGGCATGAATGAGCTGAACGGCAATGAGTACTCTTTTTTTAACTGATGCGAAAGGCACCAGATCCACGGCTGGGCCGCAGGGTGTTGCAATCCTGACCGGCAATCCGAAAAAGGCCAACCTGAGTTTATCAGGGCCGATGATCATCGGGAAGAGGATCTATCGTATGTATGATACAGGAAAATAAGCCCGATTAGGGCTCCGAATCCCTTCCTCGTCCTCAGCTCCTCTAAGAAAAAGCCCGTAAAACCGTTTTTTTCGGTACAAGTAAAGAATATGCCCAATTACTGCTCTGTTCTCCAAAATACGGCAGATTTACCCCTCATACAGAGCCTGCCAAAGGTCATGCAATCAAGGCTGGTTTCACCACACAGTATTACCCACAGAGGGTTCCATAAACCCTGCCAGAACACCACTTTGAGCGTAATTTTCTCCCACGACGATAGCATAAAAAGGGCAGAAGGAAGGAGCCAGGACATGGTAAGATTATCGTGCATTTGAGGGAGGTGCATTCAGGAGTGGTAAAATCTCCCCAATACGGGCTTATTTTGGCAAAAAGCGTAGACCAGGATCCGGGCAACTCGCATAAAATCGCGAATTACTGGTCAATTTTTTTACCATCCCGGATTTTTGGGGTTTTCAGGGGAAACCGGCATTATTAAAGGCCTAAAAATGACCCTGACAGACCTTTTTGGTTGACTGATCTCATGTGGGATCAACTATTCCTGCCGATGAACAAAAAGAACCCCTGTTTTGATCTTTAAGGGAGGGTGGAGAAAATTCACGTCTTCTTTTTCAACATAATCTTTCCTCATGTTCCATAAATGCCAAAAACGTCAATCGGGACACAATATACGCGTATTTTCTTTTTGGGACGGTGCCGGCTACCGGTCTTATTGGGGTGTTTTTTATCGCATTTTTTCCAATTCCTGATTTACGGGTGTGGAATCCAAAATACCCGGGTTTAACAGGATAAAAACCGGCCTTTTTATTCCCTTTTGGTTGGCAGATCTCCACTTTTATGGCCTGGAGTATGGAGAAGGGAAAAAGGGCTGTTTCTGGGGCCGGGTTTTTTTTTGGGAGAGGCTGGTGCTGGTGCAGCCCCGGGTTTTGTAAAGAATGGAGAAGTCAGGAACGCGTTTCTTTATAAAAACACATGCAACGCCGACATCAAACACAAAGAAAAAAACGCACAACCGGATGAAGGCGATCTATCAGACCTCGTTTCCAGAAGAAAATGAATCCGCAGGGTCGTCTTTCTGCTGATGGTACTCCACCAGCCTCCTCACCTCGTCCTGCACTTTCTGTTTATCCTGGAACCCGGTGAAGAGGATCCGGACGTTATCGATGTCATCTTTCAGGTAGGCTGCTTCAGGCCAGAGAATGAGCACGATCTGGCCGTCCGGCCCGAAATGCAGTTCCTCGCTCTCCCCTTTCATATAGCGTTCCCGCTGCTCCTTTGTCGGGGCTGCATACTTATTCTCGAACCTGAAGACGCCCATCTTGCACTCTCGCGGTTAGTGAGTTTGTGGTGGGGGAGGTTATACTTGTTGAGATGGGGATGTTTGCGATGGTTGGGTCTTTTTTCACGCTTCTCTTTGTCCTTTTAAAATGATTAAAACCGTTTTCAGATTCTATGTGTTTCTTGTGTCATCGCCATTATGTCATAAAATGCGGTTCGAAACCGGACTTTGCATTGTTATTGTGGGTTAGCGTATCTTGAAAACCCCACCTTTCCAACACTTGATATACATTCATCCCCCGTAGATTATTCTATGGATATCGAAGCATTACTTTCAGACTCGTTTGCCTATGCACAGGAAGCCCTCGTGGGAAAATGGGTGCGATGGGCGACCTTCATTATCCTCGCCCTCCCGTTCTCGCTCGTCCAGTTCGTCTTCGACCCGAAGACAATCTCGACTGGCACGAAGATGAACTGGGATGCAGTCCCGTGGGGCCAGGTCGCGGTTCTCTTCGGCATCGGCATTCTCCTCTCGTTCTTCCTCTCGGGCTATACTGTCCGCATATACCGGGGAGTAAAACCAGCCCCCGACTTCACCGGATGGGCATGCCTGTTTGTCGATGGCATCAAACTCGCTATTGTATGGCTCCTCTGGATGCTGCCCCTCTTTATGGTGCTGGCAGCGGGAGCCGCTGTTGCGTTCGGAATCTACTTCTCTGCCCCGGCAGCTGCGCCGAATATCACCCTCCTGCTCCTCGTGCTTCTCCTCCTTCTCGTGGAGTGCGTCCTCTTTGTAATCGTCATGCTCTTTGGCATCCTTGGAGCAGTCCGGTTTGCCCGGACGGGAAGCATCCGCGAGGGGATCCGGTTTTCACAGATTCTCACGACGATCCGGACCATGGGATGGCTTTCCTATATCCTTGCCCTCATCGTGTCCATCGTTATCGCGGTTATCTATGCCGTCATTACAGGTATCCTGTCTTTTATCCCGTATATTGGCTGGGTGCTCGTCCTCATTGTTGCCCCGTTCTTCTCGATCCTTATCGCCCGGTACTTCACGCTGGTTTATGATCAGGGTGAGCCGCAACCGGTCCTGACAGTACCGGAAGTATAATCAACTCCTTTTTTGTGATCTCATAGAAATTTTAGTCTAATCCGGGGGTGCGGAAAACAGTATCGTTTTATTCTGTCAGCAGGTATATGCCCGGGTTTCCTGTTCCACCGCTCATTGAAGACAACAACATCACCGTACGAAATATCCCTGTTATTCAGGAACCAGGGTCATCACGGTCCCTTCGGAGCGATATTGCTACGATATGGGCAAATGATTTCAGAAGCTCTGGTGAGGGATCGGGCTGACCGGCTTTCATTGCAAGTATTGATGTACCATAAAGATTCCCCTCAACGACATATGCAATAGCAATAAAACGATCGATACTCATCAGCTTCTGGATACTCATGCTGACTAATGCGGGGATTTGGCCAAAACTGACCTCCGTCAGTGTCTTTCTCTTACCGATAATAGTGGTGACCATCTCCCGGTACATGTCGGTACTGACCGGTGATTTCACATCACCAGGCCGTTTCCCCAGCAACTGGATGATCTTCTCAAGCATACCCGGTGCCATCTCAAAATTGGTAACCTGCAGCGTGCGGTCAGTGGGATCATACACGCAGAACAGGGTCATAACCGCCCCGGACAACTTCATGAGCTCTTTTACTGCCTGTTCCGGAACGGATTTACCCTTGGGCAGGGATGCAAATTCAAGGGCGAGCTGGTTTATTGTCTGAAGCACCAGGTTCTGTTGGTGCAGTGCTTCCTCAGCTCGTTTCAGTTTTGTTACTTCCGCTGTCACGGTCATGATGGCACGCCGGTCGTTGATCGTAATGGGGATGGCAGAGAACTGGACATGGACACGCCTGCCCTCCTTTCCCGTCACTGCTATAGGTACATTCTCAAGTTTGCCCACAATTACCATGCGTGCCACGAGTTTGGCGGAGTCCATAAGGGAAAGCAGTCCCAGTTCCACGTGGTTCTTTCCCAGGATCTCTGTTTCCGTATACCCGCTGCACTCTAAGAACGCTGCATTGACCTCCAGGAATTTATTATCCGGGTAACTGTTTATCGCGATGGGGTACGGGCTGTTCTCGAAGATGGTCCGGAACTTTCTCTCACTCTCGTGCAAAGCCTCAAGGGCGTTCCTGCGCCCGATCTCGGCAGCCGCTTTTACAGCGATGATGTCGATGATCTCCCGGGCAGAAGGAGGCAGAATAAGGGATGTTCGCGTCATCATACAGAGGATCCCTACCACCTGCCCTTCGAAATTGCGCAGCGGTGTTCCGGCATAGCCCCGGATATTAAACTTTTGAAGATCCCTGCTTTCCGGGAAGAGGTTGCGGACCTCGTCCGGATACAAACAGAATCCCCGTTGGGCGGTATTTTCACAGGGAGTCCCTTTCAGGGTGTAAGAATAATCCGCAATTTTTTGGCCGTCAAGGAGCATGGAGAGCACCTGCACGTGTTCCTTGTTTGGGGTGATCTCCCCAATCATGATACAGTCCACCCCCAGCCAGGTACTGATACTCTCTGTTATCCGGTCCAGTGAATCTAAGCCGGTCGTTCCTACCATGCCCGCAACCATGGCCTGGAACGCTGACTCTGTTTCTTTGCGTTCCGTGATATCTTCTACCGTCAGGAGGATGTGAGGCTTGCCGCTCATCATAATGACACCGGATGAAAAGCGGCAGGTCCGGATTTCACCGCTTTTTGTCCGGCACGGTAATTCCATGCCTTGTACCTGACGCTGGTTACGGATCGGGGAGACTATCTGTGCAAAAGCATCAGCATCAGCAAAAATTCCTAATTCCTCTGGCGTTTTACCAATCACTTCATCTCTGGCATACCCGGAATGTATGGAAAACGTGTCATTGACATCGACAAATACACCATCAGTTGCCGATACGAGGGTTAGCGAAACCGGATTGCTCTGGAAAACAGTAGCGAATTTGTGTTCTGATTCACGTAATTCTTTTTCTGCCCGTTTACGCTCGGTAATATCCCGGATGGACTCTATCGCCCCGGTAATCCTGCCATCCCTGTCGTAAAAGGGAGATGCTTTCAACCAGACAACCCGTTCTGTGGCACCAGGAGGGGTCAGGACAGTTTCTGCTGTAAAGGTACTGCCTTCTTTTAAAATGTGCCGGTAGTGCTTCCTCACCTCCGGATCGTCTTTGAAGATAAGGTCAAGAAGGACCGGTCGATGCTTCCCGTATATTGCAATTGCATACGCATAATCCCCCCTTCCCACAATATCCCCGGCTTTGACACCGGTCATTTCTTCAATGGCGCGATTCCAGGCAATAACGGTGCCCTCACTGTTTACAACAAACGTAGCGTCGGGAAGAAAATCGATGATGTCGGCAAACCTGCGTTCACTTTCTTTGATAGCCTGTTCAGCCCGTTTACGCTCGGATATATCAGTCGCAATACTAAGGACCACGTCCCGGTCTCCCCACCGGGCGATCTTTGCGTGGACTTCGAGCGGGATCTGTTGCCCATCTTTTCGGGAATGCACGACCTCAAGTGATTCCTCACCGGATTTCTTTAGTCTCTCCAGACGTTCAGCAAGGGATTTTGCAGACTTTGATATATCGAGTTGCCCGAGATTCAGATCCAGGAACTCACTGAGCGAATAACCATGAAGATCGAGATTCTTTTTATTCGAATACAGAAAATTACCTGAAAAATCAGAGACCGTAATGGCAGCGGGAGAGGCATTGACCAGATCGGCTAGAAGAGCGTTTTCTTCATGGGCCATGATCTCCCCGGTCCGATCTTCAAGGATGATAACTACGCCCTTTTCTCCCCAGCTAAATACAAGAGGGATTATTCGGATACGGAATGCCCTCCACTCCTTTTGTACCGGAATCCACGCATTCACGACAGATTCTTTCCCTGACATTCCCTGCCGTACGGGATCGCGGATCCGATCGATCAGACCGGGGCCGATGAACGTTGTATTGATATCCAGTTTTTCAATCTGATCTTTGCTGATTCCAAATGCCCGAAGAAATGAATTATTTATATTACGAACAGTATACCTTTCATCAAGAACAAGGATAAGATCCGACGATTGGCCGAGGATCTGGTCGAACGGGAGTCTTGTTGAGAGAGTATATGATTTCGCCGGGCCGATTTTTCTCATATTCACCTGACCGGAAACGAAGAGGGAATTAAGATATTTTGTCGTTGTTATTCTGCTCAGGTTCAGGTTTTTTGAAATCTCTTCAATAGTCAGCCCTTTTTGCGTATCACTTAAAAGGCTGATTATGTTCTGGCAGTGGTTCTCGTTCAAAATACCCCCTCCTTCAGTGGTTCAAGGTTGGCGGATGCAGAATAAATAATAGAAATAATTATTCTTTCTGGAAATAACCGTTGTGACCCGAACATACATTGAATGGGCTTTTGATAACTAAAAGTAAAAATATTTATATAATAAATTAACAAATTTTATTCAATGCGATAAATTCCTACAAACATTTGGTCTAATATTCGATGAACCACGGGAAGATTATGAAGAACAATCAGGGTTCAAATCATCCGGGTATCATGATTGAAACGCGGCAAGTTGAACGGTTCCTGCTTATAAAATGGGGTTCTCACCTCGTTTGAGATCTCTAAAAACTGTCAATGTATCAGAAGCTTCAGGAATCGTATGGATGTGCTCTATGAAAACTGAGAATGTGATATATTTCACGGAGAAGGAGGAGAATTTTGCAAACCTCCTTATCGAGATTGGAACAAAGAAAAATGTAGCCAAAGTGTTGGTTTTTCTTGCCAATATCCCAAAAGCAACATCGCGTGAGATCGAGTGCGGCACGGATCTCCGCCAACCTGAAGTCAGCATTGCAATGAAGTACCTGATGGAGCAGGTCTGGATCAAGAGCAGAGAGATCAAGGCTGAGAACAAAGGGAGACCAGTCAAGATCTACGAACTCGAAAAACCGATTACCGAGATTTTAGACTGCATTAAGACGAATAAGGAAAAGGAAGCTAACAACCAGCTCGCACACATCCGGAAACTACGGGAATACCTCAACTGAATTTTTTTCCTTTTCATTCCTGCCGAATCCGGATTCTTGCATTGTTTTTGTGAGCTGGCACGGGTTGTGAATCCGGTGACGGCATTCACTCACTTTCACCCCCCTCAGACCTGAGCCTTATCCACATCAAAGTGGAAGTGATCCGGTGCTATGCTGATCGAACTCCGCAAGGGGATGAGGCTCCACCCATGCACCTTCAACGCGGTGATCGCCCCTGAGAAGGTGATGGTCTCCGCGCTCAACAGCAACGCAGACCTCCAGCGATTTCTCTTCCTGTACGTGAGCGGCAATTACTCACGCCTCCTCTCGTCGATCAACCGGTCATCCAAAAACTTTGAGGTCCGCAGGGCATTCACAGCTCACCAGCTCTTCACTATCTTAAAAGAGATTAGTCACACGGTCGTTCTTCTCGAGCACGACCCGACGCTCTTTGAAGGTGGAGAAAATATGTTACCGCAGATTGCAGGAATGCTCAGGGATATCGGCCGCGAATCACTCGTTATCCTGTACACTCCGTCTGTCGACCGCTCGTTCTCGGTGCTGATGAGACAGGCTGATCACATCATCGAGATTGCGCCGGCTGATGACGACACCGTCGGGACTGCACTGCACCGCAGCTCCCGTTCACATCACTCTGGTGATAACCTCCCGTATGCACAGCGGACCCTGGAGGTGTCGTGATGGGAAGGAGGAGTTTTCTGGAGCGTCCACCTGGAAATGAAATCCGTAGCTGACAACCGGGCACAGTCATCACGGGCATTGCGCCGTCTCCCGTGAACCGGTGAATACTGGCACACTGCCAGACATAGGCGCAATGCAACGGTGCCTCGCCAGCCTTTATTATTTTCATGGGAAGAGTGGTGTTAACAAAAAAGAAGATGTTTCCGTATGGTGTCGTTAAACTGCAGAGATCTTGGAATGGATTATTCATTTGAACTGACCGGGACAAATGAGAGAGATGTCATGAGAAAGTTTATCAATTATGCAGAAACCGAACTCAAAATGCCGGTACTCACCGCTGATACCATTTACCGGGTACAGATGGCAATAAAAAAATAAGGACAAAGAATTAATCCAGCCCCACGGATTTTTTATTTTCCAACCTATCTGAATCCCTTGTCCCCTTTATTCAATGAGACCCGGTATTTACCTGAGTCTGGTAAAAGAGCTGGAACGAAAATTCATTTCTTCTTTTTCCTTATATCCAGGACAAAAAATGCCATAATGCTAAAAAATACCCCCAAGGAGAGCGAAACCCGGAGGTATACAGGACACAGTCAGTAGTATCACGATGACGGGGCCAGGAATTATCCCTTCAACTTTGGGATTTTTCAGGTTCAGGTGGTTCATCATTCATTCCTGCGATTCCCAACAATAGACCTCCGGGTTCTTACCGGTTGATCCTTGGCAGGGAACTTTTCAGGAGGAGAAAATTCTGTCACCAGCAGCTCGTGTATCCGGATCTCTTTTTCCGGTAATTTTCATGATTGAGAAAAAGAAGATTTAGTTAAGAACATTCATTGATGAAATCATTGCGGGCACCGTCCTTGAAATGGATAATACCGCACCAGCAGAAGGTCGCAACTCAATATTCACTTTGGTACCTGGCGGGACCCCTCTCACTCTGAATGCGATTTCAACCTCATCGCCGGAACGTAGTGAAGTGATTGGGTAGTTACCCATTGTAGTGGTAAACGTGCTGGTTGAATCTCTCGTGCCCCGGGTAAGGATTACCGGGGCAGTTGCCGGTGTGGAAAAGACAATTTCCAGCCTGGTCAGATCGACAGATTGTACCTGCGGGGCGGGACTGATCGAAAAAGTAATTGTGTCAATTCCCAATTGCGGATTGGAAGATAATCCATAGATATTACCTTCCAGCTGGATTTTTGCAGCAGATTGTTCAGGATTTGATAATGGAACGGGTACCGGGGAAATTGTTGCTGAAGGTAAGGAGGTTACCGGAAGTGTCCCGTCCGACCCGGAGGGAGTTGTCGTACAACCCACAATCATTACCAATGAAACCAATACGAGAGAAAGGCAGAAGGTCTTTATGAATAACGTTGATGCGGACATGTTGATACACCCTTTTTTATTAGTTGATTCTTTTAGGCTTGTTTAATCATTTTCGATCCTTCTCTTTTAAACGGCGGCAGATCCATCGTCCAGCAGGAAATTTCATAACAGGCTGAAAAGATTGAGAAAAAATTCTTGTTGTAAAAACGGTTCTCTCTCAACGATCCTGGTTGTGCCGTTCCTGATAATAATAATAATAATAATAATAATAATAATAATAATAATAATTCCTGGAACACCACGAACTAATTAAAACGACTTACTGTTTTGCCCGTTTATTGAGCTCCAGTATTCGCTTTTTCATCGCATCGATTTTGTGGGTTTTCCGGTAATCTTTCACGAACTCATCGTTGTTGATACTGAAGGTAGCCCCGCAGTTCACGCATTTTACGAGTACTATAGTTGATTTAGGCATTGATGATACCATTCTCCCTGTGTATAGCATTACCTGCCCTCTTTTAACTATAAAGACTGGCAAGGCTTCGATGCAATGCATGAGCCCGGACTGGTCCATCAGCTCATGGCGCGGATTAATAGTTTTTATTCAGTGATGATTTTTTGCTGTATATCGGTGATACGGAATACCCCTTTTGGTACTGAAATCTCGAACCGGGCTCCTTTCCCCGGTTCCCCGGTTTCCCGGATGGTGATGCCGGTTATTGAGAGGATCTCCCGGGCGAGGAACAGGCCCATCCCGGTATTTTTCCCATAACCTCTACTGAATATCCTCTCTTTTTCTTCCGCAGGAATACCTTCACCATCGTCATCGCAGGTAATCACGTGATCATCACCGGATTCCTGCAGCGTGAACCGGATAGTCGTGATCTTATTGCCATACCGTACCGCATTGTCCATCAGGTTGTAGAAGACCTTGACAATCAACGGATCAGCGAACACTTCTGTTCCGGATGGAAGATCGTTTTTTACGATGACCTTTCCGAGCGGACTTTCCTTTGCCGCTGTCCTGATGATCATACGGGTATCCTGCCAGACTGGTTCATGGATACCGATCCTCTCGTATTCTTTAGTGAACCGGATCATCGCGGAGACCCTTTTTGCCGTAGTTGAAATCTTCTGGAAATACTCACTGAGTGTTGGATCGGGCTGCTTCTTTTCAAGGATGCGGAGGAATCCCAGGAGTGTTGTAATCTGGTTGTCGATATCGTGCCGGGTAACGCTGGTAAGGAGCGTGAGTTTCTTATTTGCCTGCCGGAGTGCATTTTCTACCCGCATGAGGTCAGTAATATCTTCATGCACTAAAATGACATTTCGGATGATCCCGGCTGTATCCCGTACCGGGTAGATACGGCCCTGTACCCACCGTTTCCCCCCGAATCCAGGGACTTTGCTGAGAACCTTGTTGGTATCGTATTGCACCGGGGGGATGGCAGCCGCTTCTCCGGAAAAGCCCTGCTTAATACAGGGCATTGTTCCAAGAAGAGTGAGTTGTTCATCTTCAAGCATGTTATAATCCTTCAAATCCTCAAGGGTCACACCCCAGAGTTCCTCAAAGGCATGATTGATCTTTAATGTCCAGCCATCCGGCGACAACACCTGAATGCTTAACGGGGACTGCTCGATTATGGTCCTAAGGTCCTCCTCACTCTCACGTAATGCTTCTTCAATCCGCTTGCGCTCATCGATATCGGTGTGCGTCCCCACCATCAGGAGCGGATTGCCCTCTGTATCCCGTTTTACTACTTTTCCCCGTGCATGGATCCATTTCCAGTTTCCCTGTTTTGTCCGCATACGGTATTCTATGCTGTAACTCTCTTGCTTTCGCCCGAGGTGATCCTCGATCTTCTGTTCAACCGGAACCAAATCCTCAGGATGGACCAATGAACGCCACGTGGCATACGTGGCGGGTAACTCACCGGGTTCGTAGCCGAGCATGGTATACCAGCGGGGGCTGAAAAACGTAGTACCGGTGGAGATATTCCAGTCCCAGATACTGTCATTCGTGGCATCCAGCGCAAGCCGGTATTTCTCCTCACTTTTTTGCAGCGAATTCTCTGCCCGTTTCTGTTCGGCCATATCCCGAAAGATTCCGAGAATCGCGGACTGACCACGGTAGATGATCCGGTCTACAAAAAAATTGCCTTCCCGAACATCTCCGGTTTTTGTAAGGATACGTGCAGTAAAAACAGGTGCAACCTCTTCCCCGGCAAGCCTCCGTGTCGCGGATTCCTGCAGCCGGGTACGATCATCGGGATGAATGAGGTCCCAGAGGTTCATGTTCAGGAGTTCGCCCTTTGTATAACCGGTCAGGTCAGAGGCCCTGGTGTTGACAAAAAGGAGCCGTGTATCACGGTAAATATAGATGGGGTCATGGCTGTTCTCGACAACAAGCCGGTATTTTTCCTCGCTCTCGTTCAGTGCCCGCTCCGCTTCCTTTTGCTCGGTAATATCTATCGCAAATCCTCCTATGAGCGGGGGATTGTTTTCGCGATCGATCCGGAATTTATAGGTCTCAAAAACTTTCAGGTCGCCTTTTTTTGTATAAAGGTTTTCAAGGGTTTTCCGGTATCCGTCCCTTATTGTCTGCCGGTCATCTTCGATCATCTTGTCTGCAGCTTCCTTTGGGAACTGATCATGGACCGACTTTCCGATCCATTCTCTGGCACCGAAAATCTCCTCCATATGCCGGTTGACAAAAAGATTGGTAGATTGTTCATCTTTGATGAATGCCGTCACCGGGAGGTGGTCCATAAATGCTGAGAACCGTCCTTCACTTTCGCGCAGGCTTTCTTCTGCCTTCTTTAATTCTGTCATGTCGCGGATCGATTCAATCGCCCCGACGATCTCACCTTGTCGGTTATAGAGCGGGCTCGCTTTTCCCATCAGTGTGACAATCCGGCCCATCGGGCGGGGGAGTGTAGTATCGGCAATCAGGATCCCCTTATCGTGGAAGATATGCGCATAATGACTGGCAATGATATCATCAGGTTCGAAGATCAGATCGATGAGGATCTTCCGACGGATTCCATAGAATGGGATCGCGTACTCGTACTCCCCCCGGCCAAGGATATCTGCCGCCGCAACGCCCGTCATCTCTTCGATGGCACGGTTCCAGGAGATAACCTTACCGGACCGGTCGATGGCAAACGTGGCATCCGGAAGGAAATTGATGATGTCGGTGAGGCGTTTCTCGGATTCAATAAGTGAAAATTCCGCCTGCCTCCATGCAATAGCCTGACGTATCTTGTGTGCCAGCTCAGCGAACTGTGCTGTCGGGTCACCACCTTTCTGGAGATAGAAGTCCGCCCCGTTGTTGATGGCTTCGATTACGATATCCTCACGGCCACGGCCGGTAAAGAGAATGAACGGTATGTCGCGGTGCCTGCTGCGAACGGATTTTAAAAAGGCAATGCCGTCCATCCCCGGCATCTGGTAATCAGAGATAATGGCATCATACTGCTGGGCGCTGATTGAATGGAGTGCGTGTTGGGCTGATGTATTGATATCGACAGAAAAATCAGTTGTGTCTTCCAAAAAAAGTTTTGTTATCTCTAACAGGTCCGGCTCATCATCAACATAGAGAATCCTGTGCATGATGTAAAACCTATGGTACCCACATTGTGAAAGATGATCTATTAAAGGTAAGGTTATGTACCCTTTCAAGCTCTTTTTATAATTTCGTGATATGTCCAATACCACAACCGCACCTCAATTGTATCCCCTTAAAACGGAAAAACTGGCGATAACCGTTTACCCGGCTCCCTCTTATAAAAAATTCTCGTCCTTTTTTATGAAAAAATTTAACTTAAAATACTTAGAAATCCTAAAGAGCGATACACAGCTGATTATCTGTACCAGATAAAATTTTTTTACGGTGAACCCCTATGCGCGACGATATATTCCTTGACCAGCAGCCACTGGGTGCAGTAACCTTCGCAGAAAATCCTGAACCACGATGTCCCTGTTTATTATTACTGGATACCTCAGGTTCCATGACAGGACAACCGATTAACGAATTAAATGCCGGACTGCGAGCTTTTTATGATGAGTTACAAAATGATTCTCTCGCCATCAAACGGGTCGAAGTTGCCCTCCTTTCTTTTGGGCCGGTCAGGATTATCAGTGATTTCAATACTGCCGAATGTTTCTTTGACCCCCAGCTGGAAGCCGTCGGGGATACACCGATGGGAGAAGCGATTAAAAAGGGCATTGAACTGATTAAAAACCGCAAGGATCAGTACCGGGCAAATGGCATTTCTTTTTACCGTCCCTGGATTTTTTTGATTACGGATGGTGCTCCGACTGATGAATGGCAGAGTGCTGCTGCATTGATAAAACAAGGGGAAAACGCGAAATCCTTTGCATTCTTTGCTATTGGTGTCCAGAAAGCGGATATGAATATCCTTCGGCAGATATCGGTCAGGGAACCGTTAAAACTCCAGGGATTGAAATTCCGGGAATTTTTCCAGTGGCTGTCAAATTCCATGAAATCAGCCTCACGCAGCAATCCTTCAGACCGGATCCTGCTGCCTTCACCCCTTGGCTGGAGTGAGATATGACATGGAAATACATTGCAGCATCCGTCACGGGAAAAGCACACAGCGATCGGAATGAAACCGGGCAGGACCGCTGCCGGTCAGAATTAGTGAGGTTGGGAAAAAAGGAATTTTTTATCGGGTTAGTTGCCGATGGAGCCGGAAGTACAACAGAAGGGGGGATTGGGGCAGAAATCGCGTGTGATACGATCTGTACCTCTATTGTGCAAACGCTGGAAAAAGAAGAAGATCTCTCTTGCATAACTGAACCCGATATCACCGGCTGGATTACCGGTGCACGTGATTCAATCGGTGCCTGTGCAAAAAAACAGGGTAAGCTGCTGGAAGATTATGCCTGTACCTGCATAGGTTCAGTTGCCGGCAGGGATCACGCACTTTTTTTCCAGATCGGGGATGGAGGAATAGTAATAAATTCTGATCATGATTATCGCACTATTTTTTGGCCGGAGCAGGGTGAATATATCAATTCGACTTCGTTTCTTTCCGACGAGGCTTACCGGGAGCACCTGAATATCACCTTTACGGATAGTTCTTTTGATGAAATGGCTCTATTTACTGACGGACTCCAGAATCTTGTATTATCGTTCTCCCAAAAAAAAGCCCATGCAGGATTTTTTAACCCGATATTCGAATCCCTCAAAAAAGATTCGGATCATGAATTTTTCGGTTCCTCCCAGCACTTGAGCAGATTCCTTCTTCACCCTGAAATCAGTGAACGGAGCGACGATGATAAAACCCTGGTTCTTGCACTCCGTGTCCCGGATTAACCATGCCCACCCCCTCCGCTCCCGCATACTATGACAGTAATGGCAACCGGCTGAATCTGGGAAAAAAAATCGGGAGTGGTGGCGAGGGGGATGTATTTGATATTGTGTCAAACGGCCGCAATCTTGTTGCAAAAATATATCATAAACCGCTTGAAATCGAAAAACAGGAAAAGCTCCGGTTGATGGTCAGGGGATGTAATGCCGAGTTAAAAGGGATTGCAGCATGGCCTGCTGATACCATTTATACCGGGCAGAATGGGCCGGTCCGGGGTTTCATTATGCCAAAAATTTCCGGTTACGAACCCGTCCATAAAATCTACGGGCCATCTCACCGGAAAGAATTATTTCCCTGTGCTGACTGGAAATTCCTTATCCGAACGGCAAAAAACCTGGCTGCTGCTTTTCATGTCCTGCATAAGTTCGGGTATATAATCGGGGATGTCAATGAGGGAAATATTCTTGTGAACGGGGAGGCATGTGTACAATTGATCGATTGCGACTCTTTCCAGGTTCCGGCAAAAGAGTGTGTCTATTATTGTGAAGTAGGTGTAGCCCAGTTCACTCCTCCCGAAATACAGAATTTGGGAAATTTCAAAATACAGCGATCGAAAAACCATGACAATTTTGGACTGGCAATCCTGATTTTTCAACTGTTGTTTATGGGGAGGCACCCTTATTCAGGTGTCTACGGTGGAAGGGAAGATATGCCGATCGAAAAGGCAATTGTACAACACCGGTTCGCGTATGGAAAATTCTCCCACAAAAGATCGATCTCTCCCCCGCCAAACTCTGTCGGATTATCCCTAGTCCCTGCTGAATTAGCCGAATTATTTGAACGGGCGTTTTCAGAAACCGGAGTTCAGCCTGGCAGTCGTCCCAGTGCAGCCAGGTGGTGGAATGTATTAGAAGGTCTTGAACACCAATTGAAACGATGTGGACGGGAATCTGTTCATTATTATTATAAAGATCTGGAAAAATGTCCCTGGTGTTCATTTGAGGATACATCCGGGGTTTTACCGTTTTTAAGTTCAGACTCGATTACAAAAATCGATCTCACGGTTGAATGGCGGAAAGTAACGGCACTTAAGCCCCCGGGACCAGTATACCGGATCAGCCCGGAAGACTACCCTTTCCGGCCAGCCCCTCTTCCCCCGGACCTGGAGAAATCCTTCAGCCGTACAAAACTACGTTTTATGGCAGGAGCAGTTATCCTGGCAGGGGGTGGAATTTCAGGGTATCTGATACATTATTTAATTCTCATTGCAGCGTTAATCGTTGCCGAGATTCTATTCCTTCATCCAGGAAAGGAAATTGCTGAAAAGAAACGGAGGAAGAACCTGTTTGAAAATACCCGGTACAGCTGGCATTTATGGACAAAAAAATGGCATCATGAAGCGGGCGATAACGCATTCAAAATGCAACTGGACCGTTTATTAATCCTTAAAAGCAACTACGAGACTATCGAAAAAGAATATAAAAATGGCCTTGCTTCTTTACAGCATGCGACCCGGGAGTGGCAGCAAAAAAAATTTTTAGAACACTACCCGCTCAAGGACTCCGTTTTTCGGCATATCAGGGCAGAACAGGTAGTACGGTTAACGTCGTCTGGTATCAGGACAGCTGCAGATATCACGCGATCGAACCTGGCGGGCAGAGGTCTGTTGGACCGTGTCCAGGTTGAGGAATTAATTGCCTGGCGCAAAAACCTGGAAAAACTTTTCTTATTCGATCCAACCAAAGGACCTGATACATCTGATGTGATGGCATTAATCCATACCTTCCAGCCAAGGTTGAAACCGGTAGAACGTGAATTGCAATTGGGAATCGACAATCTCGTCCGGATCCACCAGGAAATTATGCGCAATCGTGTAAAGTACAAGCCACTTGTGGAAAAAAGTGCAAAAGAACTTTCTCAGGCAGAGGCAAATGTAAAAGCCATGAAAATACTGGGAATATTTTAACGAATTCCCATAACAGCATACAGTTACCTGCCCCGGGTCAGATTCTCTCTCTACCATTCCATTCCAGACCGTAATTTCCCCCAGAAGGGTACCGGGCTTTTTTGTTCCTGCACTCCTGAAAGAAGATTTGCGAATGAGATCTATTGATTGTAAAGTCTCTTCAATAAGTCATATCAAGCGTGAATTTCCACGAACAGTACGGGGTCCCGGGCAGGGTCCCCGGGGGGCATGACAGGCATGTGGTCATGATCCTGGCATCAATAGTGCGCGCAAAAACGGGGAATTCGACCATGCCGACTGACCTGCAGGGGAACTGTGCCATCCCTTTTCTCGTCCGGGCTGCCTGTTCCCGGCAGGTCTTTATGGTAACGATGAGGATGTTTTGGTCCCTACGCACGATCTCCATCTCGTTGAGGACGGAAACAAGCCGGTTTTAAAAGCGATCTCCAGTGCATCCAGCCCGCCTTTTTCCGGCAGGACAAGCCGCTCCATTATCCGCAGGGCTTCAAAATCACGGCAAACTGCTCCCAGACCTGCCTGTCCAGGGCAAGGGCAGCATCCATGCCGTATACTTGCTCAACGGCCTGGAACCAGAGGCCATCCATGGCAATCCAGTTCTTCGCTGCGTCAGTGAGCTCATCTTTGCAGTCACCCAGCTGTGATGCCATGAATAGATGCTGGAAAGTAAACGTGCAAAAAGGTGCCGGTTTGTGTCAGGAGTTACATGTCCGCATCAAGCTGCACCTGGATCCTGCCTGCGACAGACTCAGCGGTCTTATCGAGCGGGAAAAGCCGTATATCTTCGGCAGATGAAACACCGACTCCCAATTGCGCAGCATGGGCGATTTGCTCCTGGTCAAAGATCCTGCCCTCCATCACATCATGCATGGTCCCGTACGAGCGGAGCAGGGCAACTCCCACCGCATCGATAGCGACCCGGTCAGTACCGGCAATGATCACTTCCGGGTGAATGAGCTTACCTCTATCCGGACCCCCCGTCGTGAACCCTTCCGTCGCATCCATCACGATAAGGTCAGTACGGTAGAATTTGTTGATTTCTGCAATCATCAGCCGCTGGTGAGGCGAGCTGTGCAGTTCACCCATGAAATCATAATTGACCCCCGGGACCCGTTTTGCGATGAGACCGACAGAATTTTTTAACGACATTGTAAAATGCCCGCCAAACCGGTGTGTCTTGAGACAGCAGGTCTGAACTACGCTGTCAGCCCGGGCGAAAACACCCGCGATAAAAAAGCCGCGGGACCAGTGCAGCCCGGGAGCCTGGATCTCTCTCCAGCCGGTACGGTCAAGTTCATCAAGAACGGCAACGGAAAACCCCCGATCCTGTGCAAGCGCAATCACTCCCCGGTCTTCCAGCACACTGCGGGTATTTCCCATGCCACTGCGTTCGGCAAGAACGAGTTTTTTGGGTTTTTCTGCAAGAATTGCAGTACAGAGTGCATCCAGCGTGTCTATATGGGTAGATGCAGGATGCGGATCTGCACTGTTGTAATTTGCCTTGAGTGCGATCTCAGACCCGGAAAAAACCGACGTGTCCATATCCTTCAGAACACGCTGCACACCAATGGTGCGATCCGATGCGCCGGCAATGAATATCTCTGCAATCCCTCCCATGGATATCCCTCATGTATCGGTACCCTCATCGGAATATGAAATTTTGCCCTTCACGATACCCGCCATTAAAACCCCACGGCCCACTGACGGACAGAGCTATACAACCCGTATACCTCTCCTGCTACATCCGTTTTCTTTCTTTTTCTATCCGGTCCACTGCACTCTCACAGTAACCTCTGTCGATCTCGATGCCGATACCTTTCCGGTTGCATTGCAATGCAGCAACAAGCGTTGAACCACTTCCCATGAACGGGTCAAGGACTGTGTCCCCGACAAAAGAAAAAAGTTTTATGCACCGGAGCGGCAGTTCGACCGGAAATGGTGCGGGATGACCGGATTTCTTCCTCCGCTCACCGTTAAACGTCCACAATCCGTTTGTCCAGTCCATGAACTCCTTCCGGCTTATATCAGATTCTTGTGACCCGCTTGTCTTCTTCCATGATTTTTTGTAGAGAATTACAACAAGTTCTACCGGGGCAATCACGTACGGTGCTGATGCACTTATCCAGGATCCCCACGCTGTCCGGCGCGAGATATTCCCCTCATTCCAGATAATTGTCGAATGATAAGCAAAGCCGATTTTTTTTGCTATTGTGGTAAGATCTGCCCCGATACTCTGCTGGCCTCCCTTGTTTTTGTCAAGCGGGATATTGAGGCAGAACCGCCCATCATCCTTAAGCCAGGTCAGGCAGCGTTTCATCCACCGCCGGGAAAAATCCTGGTAATCTTCATAGGTCAACTGGTCATTATGGGAATTATACTGAATATCCACGTTGTAAGGCGGGGATGTGACAATCAGGTCGATACTTCCACCTGTGATGTTTTTCGTTGTAAAAATATTCCCGTTGATAATGCGAGCCTGCCCGTTATCAAAAAAGAAGCCTTTTTCCACGCCGCACCTTTCTGTACATCGTTGGTATTCTTTACTAAAGTATTACGCTGGAAGGAAAAAGCAGATCGTGGAGGCTTCACAAGTTCGGCTTAACGAATTTTTTAAAAATGTGAATCCCGAAGTTAAGGTATCTGGTCTGCAGCTTTCATCTGAGCCTGAAGGTTCATCTGGTACCCTTCAACGGTGGCACGGAATTGCTGTTTTAGCAGCTTTAATCCGCTGTTTATTGACAATAGCACCTCTTCATGGTTCTGGAGAAGTGCTTGTTCCAGCTCAGTATGTTGTGCATCGATCTGCGCTGAAAGATTCCGGGGATAGGAGACATCCAGGCCATTGACGTTGAGATCCTCAAGAATTGCAGTTCGCCGTTCTGCACTCTGGTTAAAAACGGTAAACCGTGTTGTCTGGCTGGCAAGCCATGAAGAATACTTAATGTTATTGAAGGATTCTTCAACCGGATGCATGACCGCTTCTGCACTTGCCCGCATGTCCGCTATACTGCCATTAAACACCGCCAGTTGTATATTGGTCTCATCGGCAAACAGTATACTCTGGCGTCGCATCTCTTCCCGGGCTTCGGTAATCTCCCCGACCGTGCGCATAACGGGCACTGGAAATGCGGCTGTCAGGTAATCTTCCTGTATTTCTCGCAGACTGGCCGTTCCGGTTCCGTTGCTTATCCGGTCGATGTAGGTGATCACACCGTCCATCCGTGCCTGCTGGGTCTTTCCAACATAAGCAATATGCATCCTGAGGGGGGAGATGAGCTCAGCGCTGTCCTTGATGACATAATCCACGCTGCCGGACTGTCCCGTATTGAGGGTTACTGCACTGGTCAAATGAACAAAAAGTGTACACATGAGAAGAATAATCAACCCCGTCATGAGAATTCCCGGCGTGTTCATGAACGTTACCTCGCGGCATAATGGACTATTACTGGTGGATGGATCACTGGTTTTACTGATTGGACATCGTGGTAAATAATATTGCGAGGATATATGAGGTTATTTTTCATCACCTGATGATGCATCGATCGAACCTCCTGGTTCATGAAATCGGTTTTGTACATGATGCATTCCGTTTTGTGGCAATCCCCAACCGTTTGAGGCATGTATTCACCGGCAGAACGGGGGCTTCTGGTGTATGCCCGTCTGGTACCAGGAGCGGTAACATCGGGCTGCTTGTCCACGCGGCGAAAAAACGGACAGTGTAAATTTAATGTACTTGGAAAAATGTTGAATTTGTCAAAAAAATTTAGATGTATGGGTTGCGGAGTGCCTTGCCCACACCAAAAGTTGCACGCTCTTCCAGCGTCTTTTTGTTCTTTGAAATCTTCTCGTTCGCAAGCTTGCTCACGAGTTCAAGACCTGGCTTGACCTTCTCGATTGGCTGGGTCTCAAAACATCCTGCTGCCATTGCCTTGCCCCAGACCGAGTCTCCGATCTTGGACCTGACAAAAACGGTGCTCCATCCGTCGGGGCTGCCAACGGAACCGGTGGAGATATCTCCGAGGTTTGCAACATAGTCAAGGCAGACGTGGCAGCCGGGCTGCTCATACTTGTGGGTCACCTTGAGTGGCAGCTGGACGACCTGTCCGCGCTTGCCGTAGACCCAGAACTTGCCCTTGCCGATCTCCATCTTCCTGACAGAATCCATGGACATTGCCGCGTGGTCTTCCACGAGCTGGAGGATACTCTGGTACGGGAAGTTCTCCATGCAGAAGATACCAACTGCAAGAGCGATCTTGTCCCCGACGTCTCTCAAACCGATCGGATATAACTGCCCCTTTCGGATTGCCTGCATCTGGCATGGAGTGCCGACGATACCGACCTTGTCCAGGCCAAAACTGCGGGTCGCTTCCTTGATTAAGGAAACATTTGGGCTTATATTGTACTTGGTGCCTCGAGATTCCATCAATTCTGCCTTTGTTGTTATGATGGCAGGGATGGGTCTGAACGGCTCCTTGGTGTCATCAGCATAACACGCCATGCACTTTTCCGGATACTTTTTGTAAAAGTCTTTGGAAACTGCGACAATTGCACCTTCAATTATACCCTCATCGAGTGCAAATCCGAACAGCTGGGTGACGATACCCCCATCCTGTGATGCCTTGAGGATCTCCTTATCGGTGCTCCGTGCTGAGACGCATGATTTGTAAATTCCGAGTTCTGCTCCCATTTCAATCACCTCACTGGAGTGCCGCCATTATGGCCTCGTTGATCGCCTCATAACTTGATACCACATCGAAGCTGAACCAGCTCCGCGGGCACTGGTTGTAGCAGGCACCGCACTTGATGCACAGGTCGCGCTGTCCCTGGGGCTTACCGTATTCGTGAGTGATCGCACGGACTGGGCATGCTGCTGCACAGCTGCCGCATCCCATGCAGAGACCCTGGTTGATGACCTCGGTCATAAGGTCGCAGAAGCATGCGGTTGTTCCTCTTTGCGCTGCCATCATCAGGGGCTTAAGATATGCTGTTGCAAGATCCTTTTGCTCCTTGGTTCCCTTGAGCAGCAGGTATGCCATCACACAGACGTTCCTGATCTGCTGGGGTGTCGGTGCACATCCGGGAATGTATACATCGACTTTGATAAGATCCCCAATCGGAAGGTAGGATTCGTGTGCAGGCTGGTTTTGCTGACCGCCGCGGCCGAACCGGGTGATGTTGCCATAACAGGCGCACCCACCGACTGCGACAACAACTGCCGCCTTTTCACGGGTTTCCTTAATCTCCTGAACTGAAAGTTTGTCATTAATGCAGACGGAACCCTCAACGAGCGCTACATCCATCTTTTGGATGTGGCGTACATCGGCAAGTGTCAGACCGTATACAAGGTCTGCGTACTTGTCCAGAATCGTCAATAGTCCACCGTAGTTGTCTGCTAAAGACACAAGACAGCCGGTGCATCCACTCATGTGCACATGGCCCACTGTAATCTTGTCTACCACAGGCTTAACCTCCTTTTTTGTTGTTTCCACTTTTGCTGCTACATCAGCGGGTTTCTGTGGAGCCACAGGTTTCCGGGGTTCCTCGCTGACGTTTTTCTTGAAGACGCTTGATAGTAGTCCCATAATCAACACCAATAATATCCAGTACTAATTGTACCGTTCTGGGAATTGCCTGAGCAACTTCATCCGAGAGCCCGATTTCCATATCGGGATCGGTAACATTCTTCTGCTGGCATCCAATGATGGTAATATCAACCTGGTCTTTTATCCGCTGGAGAGGTTCGGTGAGATCCCATGAATGGGCATCCCGATAACTTCCCGGGGGAAGATCTTCCACACGGAGCTTCGTTATAGATCCAGGCTCCGCACCAAAATCGGCAATGTCGACAATCACGAGTTTTTTCGTTACTTCTGGATCAAGAAGGGTAAAAACAAAATGGGGGCCACCAAGGCCCGCATCGATTACTTTTACATTGTCGGGAAGTGTGAGTTTCTGCAACTCTTCAACGACCGCTGGTCCGAACCCGTCATCGGCAAACAGGGGGTTTCCACACCCTGCAATTACGATCTCTGGATACAGCATTGAGGTTACACTCACTGGATGAGTTTCTGGGCTACTAGCCGTTTGTCCTCATCAATCACAATCATATGGGTAGCGCATGACACACAGGGGTCGTACCCACGGACAACAATTTCTGCAAGCTGCCAGGGTGCACCTTCAAGTGCCTTACTGCAGGTTGCAAAGTTCCAGGTGGTCGGGACCAGCATGTTGTACCACAATACCCTGCCATCCTTAACCCTTGCCAGGTGAACATCAGTGCCACGCGGGGCTTCGTTTGCTGCCCAGCCCATGGAGCCGTCACCCTGCGGGATATAGTCTGCAATGACCTTTCCTGCGGGATTGTACTCATCAAGTGCCGAGATAATTGAAGTCAGTGAGGCTGGATATTCCAGCTGCCGGGCAATCTGTTGGCCAATTGTACCTTTTTCGTTGAAGTTACTGAACTTGACCAGACGAGCCCGTGGGCCGACTTCAACGGGAGCTCCATCGTAACAGGGGATACCGGTGCAGGCTTCCATCTGCGGGTTGACCTTGGTGCCCATCTTGGTAGTTCCGCCGACAGGGTATTTCGGGTCTTCGAGTGAGACTTCCATCTCACCCATATACCAGTCCCATGGGCGGCTCTCTTTGAACCGGCTGTAGTCCCAGGTCGGATTCTCGTCCATGCTGGTGGAACCATAGATCGGGTGCGTTGCAAGGTAGCCCTGATCGTGGTACCCGAGATTCTTGGGGATGGCAATTTTTGCGCCGCCGACTTCTGCCCAGTCGCGCTTCTGGAAGTTACGCAGGACCGCAATCATGAAGTCCATCTGTGCATGGGCAAGGACAAGTCCTTCCTTTGCAAGATCTAACATCTTGACTTTTGCCTGCTGCGAGCAAGGCCTGAACATACCTCCTACCCGCGGGTTGCTCGGGTGGACCGCTTCTCCACCGGCAATCTCTCCGATAGTCTGACCGATCTCACGGAGCCGCTGAATGCGCTTTGCAACGCTGCGCACCGGTTCTTCCTGTGTGAAAGGGTTGATCTTGGTGTCCGTGCCCGGCAGATACATATCCGGCAGGGTCAGGATATTGTGCAATGCGTGGCTGTGAAGTCTGTTTGCGCACTGGAGAACAACACGCAGGAGCTTCGCATCCTTGGGGATCTCGCACTTGACGGATGCTTCCATCGATTCGATCCCAGCGAGTGTGTGAGCAATCGGACAGATACCACAGACACGGGATGCGATCTTGGGCACCTGCTCCATCGTTTTACCGATGGCAAGCTTCTCGACGCCCCTCACCGGGGTGATGGAACACCAGTTACCCGTCTCGATGATGCCTTCGTCGTTAACCTTCAAGACGAGCTTGGAGTGTCCCTCATGTCTTGTGGTTGGGGAAATCTCTACAACTTTCGACAATATTATCGCCTCATTTTTTTTGAGTTGTTCATATCTCTGTACAAAATTTGCTCTATACCTCTCTCATCTCTAGAGATAATTGACCGTACAAAGTACGTTCGATCTATCTTACTACGATGGATTTTATAACCCTTATTAAACGATTTTCCCCCTGATTTTCACCTATATGAACAATGAAATAATTTTATTACTTCTTCCGATAACCGAAAAAGACACAATATTGAAATATATCTATCTTATTTTTAAAAAAAAAAATAAAATTACAATTTTTCTTCAGATATATTATGGGAGATTGATTATTTATTCAATACTTCGGTTTTCACCATTCAATTCATCGAACAATTCAGCGATGGTTGCCCGTCGTTCGGCATAGGCATCGTGCTGGTGAATGCTCTCTTCATTCGTCTGTTTGATCGTGACTACTGAATCGCCGGCAAGGTATTCAAATTCGGCGAGCACTTTCTTTGCCATTTCGCGGACGCAGTCTTCCACAAAACGCGGGTTCTTATGCGCGGCAAGGACCACCGCACCTTCGTCACCCCGCTTGAGTAATTCGTAGATACCAGCGCTCATCGATTCTTTCAATATCCAGATAATCTTTTCAAGGTCAACGTCCTGGTCATCGTCAGTTTCAATGCAGAGAAATCCACGGCCCCGCTGGTTATGGGTGGCCATAGGGACTTCATTAAAAAATGAGTCGATCTGACCGCGGTCTACCCCAAGATTCTGGAGGACACGATCTGCCCGCTCCTTGATAATGTTCTGGGCGCAGGGGCATGCAGTCATCCCGGTAACTTCCGCCCCGATGCTCTTGCGCACAATCGGATTCCGGAAGGTGCGCCTTGCGACCGCTCGTGCATGTACCTTCACTACTTCATCACAGGTTGTGTGACTGATCGGGGTTTCGCGCTTCATCATGTACTCACTGCGCATGAAGACTTCGGTCCTGTCTGCATACTCATGACGGTCTAACAGTTTTCGCGCAACTACGCTGCAGAGTTTTTCTATCTTGTTTACGTCACCGTCAATCGCCTGCTGGAGGACTTCGTCTATCACCTCGAAGTTCCTTGAAAGATTGGCACCTTTGAGGCTCCCGGGCAGGTCTACGAATACATCAAAATTTGAGATAAATATGACCGGGCGCTTTCCATTGCGGTGTACCTCGACCAGTTTTTTTACGTTCTTCACGCCGACGCGGGTGAGGTTTATCCTGACGTCAGGAATTGTTGCCTGGATATCAGGAAGCTCGCGGGCAAACGTCTGGTCTGATCTCTCCTGTGTGGTCAGTTTTTTAATAAGTCATCGCATCCAGGTTATTGTTCCCGTTTTGCTTCTTTAGTTTTTTTATATAATATTTATGTGCTTTGTTGCAGATATCAAAGGGATCTACTATGTTAAAAAAATATTATGAAGCAGATGCGGATCTCTCGGTGTTGAAAGGAAAACGCATCGCGGTGATCGGTTATGGCTCACAGGGAAAGGGACAGTCTCTCAACCTCAAAGACAGCGGGCTTGATGTTGTAATTGGTCTACGGCCTGGAAAGAGCTGGGATGCGGCAAAAAAAGACGGCATGAAGGTGATGCCTGTTGCTGATGCAGTAAAAAAGGCAGACATCATCCAGATCCTCCTTCCTGACGAACACCAGGCGGCTGTCTACAGGACCGAGATCATGCCCTATCTCAAAGATAATAAATGTCTCATGTTCTCACACGGATTTAATATTCACTTCGGGCAGATTGTTCCACCATCTGCGGTTGATGTGATCATGGTTGCTCCCAAAGGTCCGGGATTCATGGTACGGCGGCAGTATGAGGAAGGAAACGGAGTGCCCGCCCTTATTGCAGTCCAGCAGGATCACACCGGTAAAGCCCACCAGATTGCACTTGCTTACGCAAAGGGGATTGGTGCGACCCGTGCGGTTGTGCTGGAAACTTCATTCCGCGAAGAAACCGAGACAGACCTCTTTGGTGAACAAGCCGTGCTCTGCGGCGGGTGCACGTCTCTTGTCAAGGCTGGTTTTGAGACGCTGGTCGATGCTGGATATGAGCCGGAAATGGCATACCTCGAGGTACTCCATGAGCTGAAACTTATCGTCGACCTGATCTACGAAGGCGGGCTTACCAACATGCGAAAATACATCAGCAATACAGCACAGTACGGTGATCTCACCCGTGGTCCGCGTGTCATTGGTCCTGAAGCATATGAGGCGATGCAGGAGATTTTGGAAGATATTCAGTCCGGAAAATTTGCCCGTGAATGGATGCTTGAAAATATGGTAAACCGCCCTGTTTTTAATGCGCTCACAAAAGCTGATGAAGGTCATCTCATCGAAGAAGTGGGTAAAGAAGTCCGCGGTATGATGCCCCAGTTCAGGAAATAATTTCTTTTTTCATGAGAGAAAAACTCAAATTTTCTCCTGATATCTTTTTTACCTGTTCTCCCTGGATACCCGGGATAAAGATCTGCATATTTACGACAGTGAGATCGGCAACACCCGCCATGCAGCCCAGCACATTGCTTCTGCATTGGATGCCCACGTGATCGCAGTCTTGTCATATAGCATCATACGTTAAACAGACACGCTTTCTTGTGTTGTGCAAAATAGCGAAAGGTGAGGAGAAGCGATTACACCGCCTAGTGGATGTGTCAGAATGTGATCTTGTCGTTTTCGGATCACCGGGTTTTAAAAAAAAAATCGGATTGTTATATTAAGGCATGGACAAGGGTGACAAGGTCTTTTGTCGTTCTCTCCTCTTCAATATCATTGTGGTGGATGCCGGTAACCGACACCATGACCAACCCTGACCTGTACGATATCATTGGAAAAAGTTCTCTGCTAACAGAAATAATTGACAATATTTTTGAAAAACTGCATATTTACTGATTCCTGCGGCAGTTTTTTTCCTGCACGTTTCATTATCTCTTTCTGGTATGGCCAGTCATACAGGTTAGTGAAATTCATGGCGCGCTCCGGATGCGGCATTAATCCAAGTACTTTTCCATCTTCGGATGTGATGCCGGCAATATCCTCTGTCGATCCATTAGGATTATCGGGATATTCACCATTTGCAGGGCTCAGGTCATCCCTGCAGTACTGGAACGTTATCATATTCTTTGTTTTCAGATGAACCAGCGTTTCGGGTGAGCAGAAAAAATTTCCCTCTCCGTGGGCAATCGGGCAGTACATTCGTTCGATGCCCCGGGTCCAGATGTTGTCAGATGCGGGTTTCAGGGTAACAAACCGACATTCCAGCACACCTTTCTGGTTGGGCATAAGTGCGATGTCCCGTTCATATTTTTTATCAAACGCCGGCACAAGACCAAGGTTTGCGAGAATCTGAAAACCATTGCAGATTCCTAACACAAGAGTATCATTGTCTAAAAATCTCTCCAGTTCGTCCCAAAGGTTGTTTCGCACCCTGTTTGCATACGCGTTACCGGCGCCGGTATCGTCACCGTAAGAAAAACCGCCCGGAAAAACCAGTAAACGGTAATCTGATAATGTTTTTCTTCCCGCTATCAGATCATTTATATGGACAATATCCGAATCCATCCCGGCCCGTTTGAATACTTCCTGCGTTTCCATCTCTGAATTGATCCCGTAGCCGCTCATGATAATGGCTTTTGCATCAGTTTTTAGAGGATATGGTGGACTGTTCTTTCCAGCCCGTCCAGAGAGGTTCTTCCTTCCACTGATCGTCGTCTTCATTTTTTAGTACCTGAGGAATGGTGATTTATAGGCAATCTCAAGTTCCTCCACCGGAAGATCAACAATGTTTTTTTGCCCGGTTATTCGTAAAGCCCCGCCACGAATGGTACCCATCTGTATCGCATCAAATCCCATAATCTTTTCAAAATCCTTCTTGTTGTCCTGGGAAACCGTTACGACAAATCTCCCCAGTGATTCTGAGAACAGGTAATAATCCGGACGAAAACCGGAGGGAATCGCGATTTCCATACCAATGCGGCCTGCAATGGCAACTTTTGCCAGAGCCATCGCCAGACCCCCATGGTTGACGGGATAGGCGGATGCCACAATCTCTTTTGCAATTGCAGCGGTCAGTCTCCGATAGCGGGATATTACTTTTTTGAAATCCAGCTTTGGAACAGTATTTCCTATGCTGCCTAAGAAAGAGAAATACTCCGATCCGCCCAGTTCCGGAAATGTTTCCCCTATGACATAGACAACGTCACCTTCAATTTTGGCATCAATGGACACGGCCTTTGCCACATCATCATGAATTCCTAAAGAAGAAATAAGGAGTGTCGGGGGAACTGATATCCTGACCGGGGCGTTGTCTGCATCAAACCCGGAAAAATCATTGAACATACTGTCTTTTCCTGATATATACGGGGTGCCAAATGCTGTTGCAAAATCGTAACAGCCTTTTGCTGCCAGTTTCAGTTGTCCAAGCCGCTCCGGCTCATCAGATGAGCACCAGCAGAAATTATCAAGAAGCGCGATGTTGTCCAGGGATATACCGCACGCAATGAGACCCCTGATGGCAGTATCAATTGCCGCAGCCGCCATGAGATAAGGGTCAATCTCCGAATACAAAGGAAATATGCCCTGTGATAATCCGACCCCCTTTTCAGAATCGAGCACAACCTTAGTCAATGAGGCCGTAGCCTGAACCCGTCCTTTGCCCTGCACAGGTCCAAGGATATGGCCGCCCTGCACCGTATGGTCGTACTGTGTGGAGATAAACTCCTTTGAACAGATGTTTTTCCGCTGCAACATGGACAGGACTGTCTGGTCCAGTCGCGGCGGACAGGGAGTTCCTGGTTCCGGGTACTTTTTTTGGGTATAGGTAGTTTTCAGATGCTTCTTTGGGAGGCCGTCGTGCAGGAAGTCCAGCTCAACGTCCATGACGACATCACCATGGAATTCGACGACACACCTCCCGCTATCCGTGAATTTTCCAATTACCGTTGCCTCGACATCCCGCCTCTGAACCAGGTCCATAAAATCGTCAAGTTTCTCTTTTGGGATTGCAAGTGTCATCCTCTCCTGCGACTCGGAGATCCAGATCTCCCAGGGCGCCATTCCGGGATATTTTAACGGCACCTGGTCAAGGAAGACATGGCAACCGTTACACTCTTTTGCCATCTCTGCGACAGAGCAGGAAATGCCCCCTGCCCCGTTATCCGTTATACTGCGGTAGAGCCCGAGGTCCCTGGCTTCCTTGATTATGACATCAGATAACTTCTTCTGGGTAATCGGATCCCCTATCTGGACAGCTGTTACCGGGCTGGCAGGGTCAAGGGCTTCTGAGGAAAATGTAGCACCATGGATACCGTCTTTACCCACACGCCCCCCCGCCATCACAATCAGGTCACCTGGATTCGCCTGTTTTTCAAAAAGATTCCTGTCCTTGTGTCTGATCGGCATCACACCGACAGTACCGGCAAACACGAGAGGTTTGCCAGTATACCGGTCATGAAAATAACACCAACCCTGCGGGGTGGGTATTCCAGAACAGTTGCCACCAACCCCCACTCCCCTTACAACTCCGTCGAGGATCTGACGGGGAGAAAGGATCGGGTTCGTTTTGTTTTTACCACGATAGAGCACCGGGTCCGAATCAGGATCACCTACGCAATACCCATAATAGTTGAGACAGGGTTTTGCACCGAGACCAAAACCGATCGTGTCCCGGTTCACCCCCACAATCCCAGTCAGTGCTCCGCCAAAAGGATCCAGTGCTGAGGGAGAGTTATGAGTCTCGACTTTATGGGTGACAATGTACGTGTCATCAAAATGAATCGCCCCGGAGTTGTCGGTAAATACAGATACACAGATGTCCTTATCCCCCTTTTCCCTGCGGATTTTGTTGGTGGCACCCTGGATGAACGTTTTATAGAGTCCATTCGGGACATCGTCATCCATTGCCGATGCAAAGATGGTATGCTTGCAATGTTCGCTCCACGTCTGCGCGAGCGACTCAAGTTCCACATCGGTCGGTTTCCTTCCTTTTTTGGAAAAATAGTCACGGATGGTATGAAGCTGACGGAGGTCGAGCGCCAGCGGGCCTCTTCGTTGACCGGTTAAGGTATCCGGTATTCCCTCTTTCCCCAGCCGTGTTAGCACATTGTCATCCAAATCAAGATCAACTGCTTCTGATGCCGGAAGCTCGTGCAGGTGGACATCGGGGACAAGAGGATCCATGCCTTTTTTTCCATATTCTTCATATGTTCTGATCTGGACCCGGTTTACCAGTGGATTAGCAAGGATTGTTGTAAGTTTCTGTAAAGCATCTTCCGGAAGCTTTCCGCAAATAAAAAAAAGGTGGGAGCTATAGACTGCATCCCCGTCTTTAAACCGGATTGAGAAATAATCCTCGATGGTCTGTTTTGCCGTTGTACCTACATTATCGGTAACACCTGGCAGAAATCCTACCTCAATTGCATAATCAAAATCAGCCTCTGTTGCTGTATCTATTGTATATTCCTGGATGAGCGGGGAGATGAGTTGTGCACCAATGCGATCAAGTTCATCATTCGTAAAATCTCTTGAGCTTGTTGCTATAGTGTAGACATCGATCAGACACAATTCCCTGATGGGGATGCCTAAAGAGCGGATTTTGGCGGTCCTGGTTTTTAACCGGGGATCCTGTTTAAAGTGAACTTCTATCCGGTGGATAAAAGAAGTCATGATCAGTAGTTAAACGTATAATTACAAAATATCTGTTATACAACGCTGTCGCCGGAATCCGGTTTTCCTTACCGGTCAAGCATTCTGCCACTTTTAATATATCCTGTCAACTGTTGGGAAAACCTTTTGGCGGGATGGCGCTATTATATTATACAACTATGACGGACGAATATGAAAATCTCCTCAAACAGGCATACTCCAATATCACCGAAAAAACTGAATCTTCAGAGCGTTTTATAGTTCCTGAAGCCAAGGCATATGTTGAAGGTAAAACAACCGTCCTCGAAAATTTTTCTGAGATTGCAAGCAAAGTTCGCCGCGATCAGGAACACCTGATGAAATTCCTTCTCGGTGAGCTGGGTACATCCGGAAAAATCGATGGAAACCGTGCAATTTTTAATGGTAAGTTCGAGATCACCCTCATCAAAATGATGATCAAGAGTTATGTAGAGGATTACGTGATCTGCTCTGAATGCGGGAAACCAGATACCCGGCTGGTTAAAGACGATCGGGTGATGCTGCTTCGTTGCGATGCCTGTGGAAGTCATCGCCCTGTAAGAAAGAGAAAAGCCCGTACCGAACCTGTTTCCGAGAACCTTGAGGAAGGTACGATCATGGATGTAGAGATCCAGTCCACCTCAAAACGAGGAGATGGCGTCGTGAAAATGGGCCGGTATATCATGTATGTAGCAAATGCAAAACCCGGGCAGAAAGTGAAAATCAAGATTTCAAGGATTTCAGGATCGATTGTATTTACCGAACGGGCAGAGGAATAATTCTTTTTTTAAAAAAAAATTCTTTGTTTCATTTATCCACCCTTTTTTGGTAAACTCACCCAGCTGGTAACAGACATATTGCTGCAGGTTTGTGTTCACGTCTTGCCTGTTTTTCCCATTGGACCGTGTGATTAAGATAATAAAAAAGGGTAAACTACCAGTTTAGCACCTAATTTTTCTTAGAACTCACATAGAATACGTCCCTCGTAACACTCCTGGGGGCTTCGGCAATGCCTCAGCCCCCGCCGTTGCGGCGACCCCCATAATGCGATAGAACTGCGTATTCTTTTTTACGGCATCGTATATATCAGAAAAAAACGAGATACTTTTTTTCAATTCATTTTAGTTCAGGTGTATCAATTGATTTTAATGTCGAGATGTGATATTTATTTTTGGTGTTTTATAAGCGGTTCACCCTAAAAAAATCAGAAATTAAAGGATTGCTTGGTCGGCCCCCCGGTCTTTGTGATGGTGATTTCGTACGTGAAGGGCAAGACATTGTCATACACCGGATCGTAACTCATCCACCGTCCGTCTACAACATAGGTTAATGGATGGACTTCTCCTTTTGTCTTTATCGTCTCAACATACCTGACGCCATCATAACGATAATCAACATAATCTCCGTAGATAAACTCCTCTGTGGAATTCGTAGCTTTCTCAAGAATAAAAGAAGGATCTATGAGACCCCACTGGACTTTCGTAGAATAGGTTTCATAGTGTGGTATCAATCCTAATCCCTGCAGCTGCGAGGCCTGTTCTGTATTGAGTGCATATCCCAGGACAGGTTTTTCTGCCTTGATAGTTATCCTGAATTTATCTCCCGGGTATACGAATTTAAAACCCATCTCCTTGAAATCGTAGGTTTTATAGGATTCTGTCGTGAGAGTACCGGTGTCATGCAGGATTTCCTTTTCAACGATAGTTTCTGTAGGTTTGGGTGTTTCTATGGTGGTATTGACCAGGACGGGGGTTGCCTCAACAGTAGTCGGGGGAATGGTCTGAATTACCGTAGTCGGTGCCTGCGTCTGGATGGGAGCAGGAGCGGAAGGTGATGTACATCCTGCAATGAAGAGGGTCACTGTCAGGCAGACACCAATCCACATCAACGATTTATTGCCAATCATATGAACAACCCCTTTTTTCTTCAACCTATTAACTGTTCCCAAGCTGTTGTGAGGGAACTTTTGCACCGATGCGGTCATTTGCAGGGAAAAGGTTTTTTTTTTAAAATCTTATGGTTTATTTGTATTCACCCCAAGGGAAAAAAATAAAAATGATGGACAGAGGCCTTCGGTTTTTTATGAGGAAAAAATGATGTTGGGGGAGGGGAAAATAAAAAAAGCGGGTTACTGCAAAACCTAAAAAAAATATTATCACCGGGGATAAGAGAAAATCGTACGGTTTAAAATTTATACTGTCAGGAATTTTTTCACATCAGTTTTTCTTCAAGTCTTTTATGAGATCATTGCAGTGACCGGATATCCGCTTGCATGCCTTTTTGATCATGGACAGGGGATTTTTCTTTCCTTTTGTGGTAACAAGAAGTTCCGGATCTGAAAACTGGAACTCAATCATGTACTTGGCCACATCGACATCCGGGTCGTTTAAAAGCTCTTCAACAAGAGCGTTCATGAACGTGTGCCCTTCCCCTTTAATGATGAGCCGCACTTTGTCCTTTTCGAGATCGAGAACTTTTACAATCATGCACTATCTTTGGGCACCTGAAAACTATTAAAGTATGGGTAATGCTGGATACCAGAATACTTTCATTAAAAACCACAGATCGGTCTGTTGATAACCGATGGTTACCGGAACTCGAATACGTCTCCATCCTTTCCAAGATGGGGAAGATCCCACGGGATAAGGTGGCTCTGGTGCACGCAGCGATACTCTTTTGGAGAGAGATTTTGTGCAAGCATGCAGGCATCAAGATAATTCATATGTTTGGGAATAGTGATATCGGAAGGCACAAGTGCATCAAGAAGAAGAAGATCCAGATCCGTGAGAAGATCAAGGCTTTTTTGCGGGATATCGATGTTTGTATCTGAGGTAAACCCTACCCGCGAATCTGCGGTTTCAAACAGTATGCCGCAGGTAAATGCCGGGGGATGTTTAACCAAAAACAGTGTTATCGTAATGCCGAATATGTCAAAGGGCTCATAGGGCTGTACCTCACCCTTGTCGAAGGTAAGAAACCGGAAGGTTTCAGCACAATAATTGAGAACCTGGGGAGCAGCAAAAACCGGGGGAATTTTCTGAACCCGGTAGAACTCCCCAAATCCGATGAAATGATCATAGTGCCCATGGGTCCAAATCACAGCGTCGATATGAGGGGAGCCGTGCAGAAGAAGCTGCTGCCGGAGATCCGGTGATGAATCGATAAGGATGTGTCTCCCCTCATTCTCGACAAGAAGTGATGTTCTGAGACGCATCGTACCAGTTTTTTTCGCATGCGTGCACTGGGGACAGGTGCATCCTACCTTCGGTGTACCGATAGCGTCACCGGTACCCAGGAGCGTGATTTTCATGTTATATCCAGGTCAGGTGCCTGATTGCATCCCGGTTTTTCACCGAATGTATGCCCTTTTCAATATCTTCGCGCCCGATAGTCTTACGGTTAGCCATAAGGGAGGAAAGAATCGCCTCTTTGACCATCATGCGGAGATCGGAGCCGGAAAATCCATCTGTCTGGGAAGCCAGCTGCTGATAATCAAGGGTACACTGAAAGGTGGAAGTAACCTTCATCAGGATATTTTTCCGCATCTCTTCATTGGGAAGTGAGAACTCCACAACTTCATCAAACCGTCGCCATGCTGCCTCATCAAGCAGCTGCGGATGATTGGTTGCGCCAATCAGGAGCACATTGTTTCTAACCAGGTTGATCTTATCGATGTTTTTTAAAAGGGAGTTGACTGCACGTTTCATCGCCCCATGGTCATCAGCGACACGGCTTTTGGCAACAAAATCGAATTCATCGATAAAAAGAATGGAAGGCGCAAGTTTTTTGGCTAAATCAAAAATGCGGTCAATATTTTTGGAAGTCTCCCCGAGATACTGGGATGTAACCATCGAGAGCCTGACTTCGAGAACCGGCATATGCATAGCCCGGGACATGGCAAGCGCAAGCGATGTCTTTCCTGTCCCTGGCGGACCGACAAAAAGGAGTTTTCCTACCTCGTGGATCCTGTGCCGGTGCAGGAATTCCCGGTGGTTTACCGCAAGCTGTATTTTTGCGATAATCGCAGTCTGTTCAGGTGTGCAGACAAGATCGTCCATCTGCTGCTCTACTTCTTCGGGGGCGATGACGATGACAAGGTCTAGTGCGCTCCTCAGTTTTTCATCTTCCCCTATGAGTTTTGAAACCCGCGCATCGAGGTATGCTTTGGTATCTTCAAATGGCGGATTTGCGTTACGAACTGACTTATAGGTTATTCCTGTCGAATCAATATTCTCGAAGAAGAAAGCAAGCGTGGGATTTTTATCAATGATAGGTTTGCCACCTTGTTTGAGGAACCACAGTGCTGCTTGTTCAAGCGCGGTGATCCGGATGCGCTGCCCAAACTCCTCGTAAGCGACGAAGGGGTTTGAGGATAGTTTCTGGTGCGCATCTGCAATAGCAAGTGAACGCTTGATCAGACCGTCGCTTACATAGACCGGCCGTTTGATATCGGAAGACGTGGTGAGAGAAAAAATCTCACGGCAGGCTGGCGGCAGATCATTGATATCAAGCTGGGGGTTCTGGTTGAATATTTCAGCGGTCAGAACAACTTCCATTATGCGCAGGATTTCAGAATCTCCAGACATGGCTGTAACCTTATCTATTCATCTCCTGAATGAATAAGACTATCCTGAGCGTGTGGTCACGACACAGCCATCGCTCGTCACAATCACGGTATGCTCATGCTGGGAAACCAGAGATCCCGGGATGTCTGAAAGGACCGGATAAACATGGAGGATCTGCGATCTCACCAGAGCAGGCAGAGCAATGTCCATTTTTTTTTCATTGAGCCACCTGCGGGCAAATGGGAGCCCGTGGCGATCCTTCACCTTATCCAGAATAGCACGTGCTGCCGGGATACGGACAGGCTTTTGTGAAATCTGCGAATAAATTTCCCTGCGCGTCTTTTCCCCGACATGCCCGCTCCCCGTTGTTGCGAAAGGTTCAATGGCAAAGACCATCCCCTCCTCCAGTACTACGCCTCCGTTGATCCCGATATTGGGAATGGTGGGGGAGCGGTGGAGAATATACTGATCAAGTCCATGCCCGGTAAGGTTTGCTATCGGGCGGTAGCCCCGGCATTCAATCTCCTTCTGGACTGCTGCCCCAATCTCTCCGGCAGTCGATCCCGGGCGGACCGCTTTTATTGCAGCATCGAGCGCCTTTTCAGAGGCTTCAAGTAGAAGCAGGTTATTTCCGAGATCTACAGTTGTTGCCGTGTCAGCGATATACCCATCAATCTGAACACCGAGATCCAGTTTCGCCACATCACCCCTTGCAAATACCCTTACATCTCCCGTTGATGCAGTATCGTGTGCAGCATCTTCATTTAAGGACAGATTGAGGGGAAATGCGAGTGCTGCCCCCTCTTCACTCACCAGCATTTCAATAGATTCTACAACTTCCAGATAGGATACACCTTCGCGGATTTCCTGTGCGCCCCGGCGCAGGATTTTTGCGGCAATGTCTCCGGCATCATGATATTTATCAAAAATCTCATCCTTCATACGACCAGGTCCTCAGGAAATACCGTGAAATTATCAAACCCCTGTGAAGTGACCGCCCCAATATCTTCAAGACGCACGCCGCCAATGCCAGGAAAGTAGAGACCGGGTTCGATTGTGATCACATTTCCAGAAGCAAGGGCTTTTCCCGCGGGTCCGACCGTAGGCAGCTCGTGGATTTGTAGGCCGACGCCATGACCGAGATTATGCACAAAACCGCTGGTTGTGCTTTCGTACCCGAGATCTTTAAAAAAGTCAACGACTGTCTGGTGTATTTCTGATCCTGGCACTCCTGCTTTTATTCGGGAGATCCCGAGTTGTTTTGCCTGATGGAGCGCATCGTACATAGCCAGGATATCTGCCGAAGGTTCTCCCTTCACTACGGTCCGGGTCATATCTGCATAATATCCCGATTTCTCATCTACCGGAAAAATATCGATAACAATGGGTTCATCGGATTTGAGTGGCCCGGTCCCTGTCATGTGGGGTATTGCAGTGTCCTCCCCGCATGATACGATGGTATCCACAGCGCTGCACCCATGCTGGAGGAGCATGTTGTGCATGGAGAATTTTACCTGTTCGGCTGTCAGGGTTTTTCCATCCAGATGGAGGATTCCTTTTTTTACCGATGCGGTCCTGATTAGTGAAACTGCAAGTCCCATCGCTTTCTGAGTCACCTTCTGCACATTTTTCATCACCAGGATTTCATGCCTGCTTTTCTTTGACCGTATCTCCATAACCGTTCCTTTGTCTACTGACAGGGTACAGTGTTCACCCAGGGCATGTGCGAGTGCGACGGGGAAATTTGGCGGGACGAGAACTTTTTTTCCGACAAGTCCGGCTATCATAGCTGCTGTCGCACGATACGGGTCCTTTTCACGTTTTAAAATATCCGGAAGCCCTGCCTGTGTCCTGGTCATGACCGCAGCGGTAGCTTCACGCGATGCGCGCCCCGTTTCCATCTGGGATACGACAATTACCCCCTGCACCCCGGGTTTTTTGAAAAAGACGAAAGGATCGCTTGTCGTAAAGTGCGTCAGATACCTCATATCGGCATCACGCGACGATGCATAGGCAACATAGGCATCAGCACCGCTTTTTTTGATCGCTTGTGAAAGTGGATCCATCTCTTATCCTATATGTAGTTGAACGTCAAGTACTTTTATTTCAGAGTTGGTGTATGAATGATGGATGAGGAGAGTAAAACAAAGTTTAAAACAACATTTTATTTTCTTGCCGTGCAGTTGAATATCATCATTCTCCTGATTGCACTCGCCATTATGGTATTTTTTATCGGCCCCTTACAATACCGGATTCCCCTTATCATTCTTTTATTCATTATGGTTTTTGGGCTGTCCTTACATTTCCGGAAAAAATACTATGACACGAAGGCATGGCTTGATGAACACGCAGATAAAGGTAAAGATATATAGCACAGGATTCCTGTTCAGGAAAGCAGTATGCTGAAAAAAATGAAAGACGAGATTGAACTTCTCAGCCGGCATATTGAGGTTGCAAAGGCGGTGGCAGATCACCAGCCTATTGGCATCATGAAACTTGCCGAGCTGCTCGATCTCCCCTCTCACCGGATCCGTTACTCCCTGCATGTTCTGGAACAGCTCGGCTATATCCGCGCATCTCCCGAGGGCGCTGTCGCGACTGCCCTGACGGGAGAATTGTTTGCACATCTTAACGATGACCTGGAAGAACTTGTACACTTACTTGAAATAATGAAGCGCGATTGACGTGCCTGTATTCAGTATTTGTCACCTTCTCTCCGCTGCCAGACCAGACACCTGAAAAAGGGATAGTTCAACTATAGTTACTTTTAAAAGCGCTCAGAAAGAATCTAATAAGGCGCATTGAGACTGCCTCCCTAACTCAGTTGGTAGAGTGTCGGACTGTTAATCCGAATGTCACAGGTTCGAGCCCTGTGGGGGGCGTTTTTGGGCCCGTAGCTCAGTCCGGTTAGANNGCGTTCGAATCGCATCGGGCCCATTTTTTTATTTATGAGTGTTTTTAAACGGCAGGTATTTCTTTTTCAAATTACCCGTTTGAAAAACTATCTATCCCTGAACACTCATACTCAAACAGCATGAAGTGTCCTGTCTGCGATATGGACTGCATCACCCCGGTAAAAGACCTTCTTGCCACCCTCCCCTCGATTTTTCTTCCCTGTGCAGACTGCACCATGCGGAACCTTGACAAGCGTTCTCCCTTGCCTGCACTCATCTATGAACCACCCTGCTCGTGTGGAAAACGATTCATCGATGAAGTATTTGCTCACATGTACGTCATTATGGTTGAAGAAGGGGATCTTAAACAGACAGACCCGCTTCTCGCTGTGGGCACCCCTCTTGTGCACCCCGGATTTGCTATGGATCGCCCGCCGTTCCTCCCTCAAAAATCACTTGTGCTGCTCACTAACCGAGCCACAAAAACGACTGCTGAACGTCTATTTCAGGAAGTGCCTGAACTCCGTGGTGTCGTAAAGAAAGACAATTTTGTTCCTGGCATAACGGATCATAACCTTCATTCGGTCCCCAAAGTCTATGAACTTCTCGCGGGATGCGATGTAAGGGCTGATGTTTATCCTCTGCGGACTGGCCCAATGGTCATGTACAAACAACAGACGCTAATCCATATCGAGTTTCCACGTCCGGGTTACCCGAAAATCCGCGCGGTCGAGCAGCACGTGGGGCAACCACCGGTCAGCTATTTTATTGATGCATGTTGCGGCGTGGGAACTCTCGGTCTTGCTGCAGCATGCCTTGGTGTACCCCATGTCGTCATGAATGATGCCTGGTATGCATCAGCATTCTGGTCGGCCTTCAATCTTGAAATAAACCGGGAATATCTCAACATAAGCCGGGTGAAGATCTTTGAACAGTTACATGACCTGCAGAAACACCCGGTTATGACTGACCCGATAAAGATTGCAGAAACGAGCGGCGAACAGGTAATCGAGGTATACCAGG
>DADR01000003.1 GCA_002495055.1 Methanoregula sp. UBA247
GAAATTCTTGTTCTGCTTCTGAAAAAATCCCGTCTTGTGTGGCAATCGCATATGCCATTTCGAAGATGAGCGAAACCTTCTCAATATTTTCTGATAGTTGATTGTGAGAATCATGATTTTCCAACAACGCAACTGAATCGTTCCATTTATAGGATGTGCCGAGAACAAACAAATTAGGTATGACGGTAAGTCCTACGTCACTGGCGGTATTTACAAGATCTCCACATTGCTTCGGAGTTAATGTATCACGTTTTTCAATTCCCACCAACTGAGCGATCTCTGAAATCTTGACGAGAGATCCACCACTCCCAGATTCTTTTATCCTGATAAGATCGTACCAAATTTGTTTATCCGGATGGACGATTTCTTGTTTAAGTTCAACAGGAAAGACCGCGTAGACATCGCGAGTCACCTTTCCATCCGTTTTATTCAATCTATTGCTCACTGGTTTGAGTTCTTCAACACAGTCAGTCCAAATCGAGAAAATTTCATCAAATTGATTGAGCTCAGGTATCTGAATGGTAATTTCAGGAATATTACCTGGTGCAGCAGGATTTGAATAGTAGGTTAATAATGAGGGACTTGCAGGATGATAGTCCAACCTTCTTGGAGTGTGCATATCATTTAACGGAAAGCCATCGGGGAAATGATGTAAGAATTTTCTTTTGAATAACGTCTTAACAAGATCTGGAGATTTTTTTACTAGTGGTGTTCTTGCTGCATTTGATGAATAGACTGCCAATGAATATGCCAATTCCCAAGGAATCGGTATATTTCTCGTGTAATGCCAGGAAAGAATCACATCCATCATTTTCGGTGGAAGATTATCGAAAGCGGGGACATACTGAATCATTTCCTGATTTGCAACATGGTTTAACCGTGAACCCAATAAAAATGCCATAAATCCAGAAACATATGAAGTAAAGGACTTTGAATTCGAAAATGTGGATAATAATCTCAAACATTCTGTAAGTATACTATCGAAATCGGCCTGTTCAACCAGAGCTCGACGCTCGAGGCCGTAGAAATAAATAAACATGTATCCAATTTCATCACTATCGTCTGTTTTACCTCTTGAAAGCCATGACAGATAGTGTCCTCGTTGATTTGGAGTCAATCCGGAATATCTTGGCCAATAGGGCAACAATTCAGCTTGTGAATTGTTCCCAACAGGCTTTCGTATATCAATACATGAGGCCTCGGATGAAGGGGCTTCACCGTCCGACCAGTAGATTAGTGGGTTTAGAAGTGTATAACCACCAACAGTAATTGATTGACCCAAACCTGCCCAATTTAATCCCTGTTTACTAATAATCTGGGCTGGAACTATTTCTGAAAAATCTTCAGCTTGTGGTCGAATTACTTCTTCTGGATGATATTGATATTTTGGGACAGCAGTTGCCTGAGATATATCCTCGGTTACTTGCTGATGTAATGGGGGCTGGGTCTTTTCGAGATGGGGAGGAATTACCTTTTTGGTCGGTAAATAAAAAATAATCACGCAAATAAAAAGCAATAGAAAAATTACTGTGATAATTGTCGATTCGCTCTCAAACACCGTGAGAAGGTAACCGAACGTAATCAATGCAAATGTTAAGACAATGCAACTAATGACAACATATTTTAAAATTTGTCCAAAACTGATGGATTTCGTTGGAATAACTCCAAGATTCATTTGATGAGCAATAGTATATGAATCATAAATGCTGTAAAGCCAAACAATGATTCCCGGTATGATGAAACTAAAAATTCCTAAAATAATTCCAATTAAAATAAAAAATCCTTTCCTGATTTCCCCGTTGTAAACCTGTCCCAATCCAGGGAATACCAAGGATAATAGAAGTGCTAATCCCGTGATTTTTTTTGATGTATGAATTATTTGAGGTGCTTGGGATGTTGAAATAGCTTGTACGTTTTTCGTCTCTTTAATAATTTTTATTCTGTTCTTACATTTTGTGGCATCTTCCCTTTTTCCAATTTTAGAATAAGCAAATCCCATGTTATTTAAGGCACCGATATAATCCGGGTCAATTTTAAGCGCTTCCGCATAACTTTTTATTGCGATATCATACTTACCCTGTTTGAAATAGTCGTCGCCCTGTTCTTTCCAAGAGATCGCTTTCTCATTAGTACTCATTAGTCTACGAAACTAATACAACAAATCGAACTATTATAAGGTTTTCTTAAGCACTTGTTCTTCAAAAGAGAATGTGGTGGCGATTCTTCCGGGCGTTAGCCACAATCTGGATCTCCTCATCTGTTAGTGAGCCGGTATAGCGGTTATGCGGGCTATGATGATCGAAGAGAGGTGCCCGGGCCCCTGTTGTCCGAAAGCGTGAGGAGTCCGGCATGGACAGCGAACTGGCCCTGGTGGTGTTCTCGGCAACCCTGCCGATCTACCTTGCACTCCTCGTCATCTACGAAAAGACCGGGAAGTATGACGTGATGTGCACGGACCTGGGCAGGCTCAAGGATGAGCACTCCCTGTTTTACTACGGAGAGACAGCACATGGACCCGGAGATTATTCAGATCATCGAGATGATCATGGTACTCGTGGCGGCAATCTCCGCGTAATGGCAACGCATGCAGAAGAGAGATGCATACATCTTGGAAAACCTCATTTGAACCCTAACCACAACACATAATGACTCTCCGGTTTTAAAACACACTACCGAATGTAATGACGGAAGAGCCAGAGCGAGTAACGAGAAAAAAGAGAATTGATCCACTCTTGAAAGCCTCCGGATGGAAGATTGCTCCTTATACTGAAGGCATGGATCTCTCCCGATTCAATCAGTTCGCTCTCGAAGAGTACGCCACTGAAAACGGTCCTGCAGATTATGCTCTCTGTATCGAGGGAAAGATCCTTGGTGTCATCGAAGCAAAACGATTAACCCGGGGACCTCAAGGGGTTCTCACTCAGGCAGAGCGCTATGCCCAGGGTCTGAAAAATAATCCTTTCAATTTTGAAGGGAAACATGTTCCCTTTCTCTATTCAACTAACGGCGAAGTGATATTTTTCCATGACGTGCGTCACCATCTCAACCTTTCCCGGGAGATTGCGAAATTCCACACTCCCCGTGCACTTCTTGAACTATTGAATCGCAATACCGAGATCGCTGCGTATAATTTACGACAGCGGCCCAATACTCACCCCCGGCTCCGTCCCTATCAGATCGATGCAAACACAGCGATTGAAGAAGGGATAGAATCCAGAAAACGGAACATGCTGGTTGCGATGGCCACGGGAACCGGCAAGACGTTCACCCTGGTCAATGAGATTTACCGCCTCATGAAATCCGGAGTGGGAAAACGGATCCTGTTCCTTGTCGACAGGCGTGCTCTTGCCGCCCAGGCGGTGAAAGCGTTTGCTTCATTTGAGCCGGAACCCGGATTGAAATTCGATAAGATCTACGAGGTCTACAGCCAGCGGTTTTTCCGGGAGGATTTTGAAGCTGATGAGCCATTTGATCCAAAGGTTCTCCCCCAATCCTATCTGGAGGACCCGAAGGTAGGACATGCCTTTGTCTATGTCTGCACTATCCAGCGGATGACCACCTATCTTCTTGGTCCGAATGCGGGCAGGACGTATGGCATTGAGGACGAACCGATCGAGGATGATGCAGCCCGACTCAATATTCCCATCCATGCGTTCGATATCGTTATCGCCGATGAATGTCATCGGGGTTACACTGCTGCAGAGCAATCGGTCTGGAGAAACACGCTCAATCATTTCGATGCAATCAAGATCGGTCTGACGGCAACCCCTGCCGCACATACCACGTCGTATTTTGGCGAGCCGGTCTATCGCTATGAGTACGAACGGGCGGTCCGGGAAGGATATCTTGTGGATTATGACGCGGTCGCCATCTCCTCCGATGTCCGGATGAACGGGATCTTTCTTTCCGAAGGCGAACAGGTCGAGATCATCGATCCTGAGAAAGGTTCAAAATTTTATGACTGCCTTGAGGATGAACGGCAGTTTGACTCCACCGAGATCGAACGGAAGGTGACGTCTCCGGATTCGAACCGGAAAATTATCTCGGAGATCAAGAGGTATGCAGAGGAGCATGAGAAGAGGTTTGGGAGGTTTCCCAAGACCCTCATTTTTGCAGCAAATGATCTTCCCCATACGTCGCATGCTGACCAGCTGGTCCGGCAGGCCCGTGAGATATTCAACCGGGGAGAGTCGTTTGTCGATAAGATAACGGGGAAGGTTGACCGGCCCCTGCAGCATATCCGTGAGTTCCGGAACCGGAAGGAACCATCGATTGTGGTTACGGTTGACCTGCTCTCGACCGGTGTTGACATCCCTGATCTGGAGTACATTGTTTTCCTGCGTCCGGTGAAGTCGCGTATCCTGTTTGTCCAGATGCTCGGGCGGGGCACACGGAAGGGCGAGCATTACCCTGACAAGTCCCATTTTGTCGTCTTCGACTGTTTCGGTGGCACGCTCCTGGAATATTTCCGCAATTCCACGGATATGACTGTTGAACCACCTCAGCGGGAAACCCGGAGTATTACCCAGGTGATTGAGGATGTGTACCAGAACCGGGACCGGGAGTACAATACCCGGGTGCTGGTCAAGCGTCTCCAGAGGATCGATAAGGAGATGTCGGGGGAGGCACGGGACATGTTCCGGGCATACATCGAAGCCGGAGATCTCCGGAAGTTTGCGACAAGTCTTCCCCGTCTGATGAATGAGGATTTCTCTTCGACGATGGAAATTCTCCGAAACCAGCATTTCCAGGACCTCCTGGAAAATTACCCTCGTCCTCCCCGGTCATTTCTCGTGAGTTACCAGCCGGATACGGTTGGATCCCACTGGCTCATTCATGACGGTGCCGGAAATGAGTACAAGCCCGAGGATTACCTCACCCTCTTCTCCCGTTTTGTGAAGGAGAATCCCTCGCAGATCGAGGCGATCAGGATTCTTCTGGACCGGCCGAAAGACTGGAGTACGGATGCGCTCATCGAGCTGAAGACCAAACTCTCGGCGACAAAGGAGCGGTTCACGGTCGAGAACCTGCGGAAAGCCCACGAGGTGAAGTATCACCGGGCTCTGGTGGACCTCATCTCGATGGTGAAGCATGCTGCCCGGGAAGAGGAGCCGCTCCTTACGGCAGAGGAGCGGGTACACCGGGTGTTTGAGAATATTTTTGCAGGCGACACGTTCACTCCGGAACAGCAGCAGTGGCTGGAGCGAATACGAGCGCATTTAATCGAGAACCTCTCCATTACACAGGAAGACTTTGATGTGATCCCGCTCTTCTCTCAGCACGGGGGATGGGGGAGGGCAAACCGGGTCTTTGAGGGGCATCTTCCCGAACTGATCCAGAGGTGTAACGAGGTGATTGCGGCATGAGTGATATTGTTCAGAAGCTCTGGGGGTTCTGCCATACCCTCCGGCATGACGGGATCGATTATGGCGATTATATCGAACAGATCACGTATCTCCTCTTTCTGAAGATGGCAGATGAGCGGAGTATCCAGTTGCCGGAAGGGTGCGGCTGGAAGTCGCTTGCCGCGAAGTCAGGGACGGATCTCACGGAGCATTATGTCGATCTGCTCCGGAAGCTCGGCCAGCAGCCCGGGTTACTCGGCGATATCTTCTCGGGTGCTCTCTCCCGGTTCACGAACCCGGTGAACCTGAAGAAGCTGATCGGCCTGATTGACGAGACCGAGTGGACCTCGCTCGGGGTGGATGTCAAGGCAGCGGCGTTTGAGGGGCTGCTCGAGAAGGCCGCAAGCGAGGGGAAGAAGGGGGCAGGCCAGTATTTCACTCCCCGTCTCCTCATCCAGTCCATTGTCCGGTGCATGAAACCCGATCCCCGTGCACACCGGGAATTCACTATCTGCGATCCGGGCTGCGGGACCGGGGGGTTCCTTGTCTCTTCGTATGAATGGTTGCTCGGGGAGACGAAAGGGGGAGCGATCGACCGCGACGTTGCGGTACGGGTCAGGAAGGGGACTTATTTCGGGCAGGAACTGGTTGCCCGTCCCCGCCGTCTTGCCCTGATGAACCTCTATCTCCACAACCTTGAACCTGAGATCAAACTCGGCGACTCCATCTACGAAGTCCCTGACGGCCGGAAGTTCGATGTCGTGATGACCAATCCCCCATTCGGGACGAAAGGGGCAAACCAGGCACCGGACCGTGACGACTTCACGGTCTCGACCAGCAACAAGCAGCTCAACTTCATCCAGCACGTCATGACCATCCTGAAACCCGGCGGACGGGCTGCGGTCATCGTGCCGGACAACGTCCTCTTCGCAGACCAGGCAGGGGATGTGTTCCGGGTGCTCACCGAGGACTGCGACCTGCACACGATCCTCCGGTTACCGAACGGCACATTCACGCCGTATTCTGCCGGTACCAAGACGAACGTGATATTCTTCACGAAAGGATTCCCGACCGAGAGGATGTGGGTGTATGATGACCGGACGAACGTACCGCATATCACAAAGAAGGACCGGCCACTGACAGCGGAATATTTTACCGAATTTGAGCAGTGCTACGGCACTGATCCCAATGGTCGAGCGAAGCGTGATACCCACGATTCAAAAGAGGATCGCTGGCACTCGTTTCACATCAGCGAGGTCAAGGAGCGGAATTATAAGATTGATTCGCTGAAGTGGCTCAAAGATGAGTCGCTCGATGATGCGGATAATTTACCGGAGCCGGAGGAGCTTGCTACCGAGGCTATTGAGGAATTGCGGTTAGCGGTGGATGGGCTGACCAAGATTGTGGCGATGCTGGAGAATGGGAATGGGGATTTTGCAAATTCGAAGGATTTAGCAAAATGAAGAGTAAGAGTAAAGAAACATTTTCAGAAACGAATTTATTGACAAATGAGTTACCTAAAGGTTGGAAAAGAAAAACTCTTCTAGACGTATCTGGGGGAGAGCCGAGTTTAATTGTCGGCGGTCCATTCGGTTCATCCTTACAAGTAAAAGACTATAAAAATGAAGGTATTCCCATCATTAGATTGCAAAATATTGGTAAATTAAAATTTATTGAAAAGGACATAAAATTTATCTCCATTGAGAAAGCGAAGGAATTGGAATATCATACATTTATCAAGGGTGATCTTGTTCTTGCGAAATTAGGAGAGCCTATTGGGAAAACTTGCATAATTCCAGATAAATTTGATCGGGGTATCGTTGTATCGGACGTTGTTCGGATTCGTCTTCAAAATGAAAATATTGATAAAAAATTTTTACTTTATTATCTGAATTCTCCACTTTGTCTCAGCCAAATTAATGCACAAGTTTTTGGATCAACTAGACCTCGTGTAAATTTAAAGGAAATACGGGATTTATCGATTTTAATCCCTCCTCTCGCCGAACAGCACCGCATCGTTGCCCGAGTCGAAGCGCTGTTATCGCAAATTAACACCGCACGGGATTGGTTGAATCGGGTGCCGCTCATCATGAAGAGATTCCGGCAGGCGGTCCTGGCGGCGGCGTGCAGCGGGAGGTTGACGGAGGGGTGGAGGGAGGGCCAAGGTATAATTCAAGAAATATCCTGGAAATCATTTAAATTGGAAGATATAGGAAAATGGGGCACTGGTGGAACTCCTTCAAGGAAAAATAGTTCATTCTTTGATGGAGAAATACCTTGGATTAAAAGTGGGGATCTAAATGATGGAGTAGTATTCAATCCCGAAGAGAAAATTTCTGAAGAAGGCCTTAATTGTTCAAATGCAAAGTTATTGCCGATTGGTACAATTTCTATTGCATTATATGGTGCAACAATTGGAAAAGTGGGGATTCTGGGAATTAAGGCAGCGACAAATCAAGCCTGTGCTAATTGTATTGTAAATAATGATGAAATTCTCAATAAATATCTGTTCTATTATCTAATTCAACAAAAACAAAATTTTATAGACATTGGGCAGGGAGGGGCCCAACCAAATCTTACAAACAAAATTGTTCATCAATGGCCAATATACTTACCCCCCCTCTCCGAACAACATGAGATCGTCCAACATGTCGATGCACTCTTTGCGCTTGCCGACCAAATCGAGCATCAGGTGGCGGGGGCTACGAAGCATACGGAGGCGTTGACGCAAGCAGTACTAGCGAAGGCTTTTCGGGGGGAGTTGGTGGCAACTGAGGCTGAACTAAGCCAGAAGGAACTGGCATGAAAATTGCTAATATCGTGTCCACCGTTACGCTTTCCTCGCCATTGGATTTAACGCTCCTTCATA
>DADR01000042.1 GCA_002495055.1 Methanoregula sp. UBA247
ATCAGCCAGGCCGGGTTTGCCCTCCACCACCGCAGGACACGCGAGCTCGCTTTAGCCGGGAGCAGGGGAATCCCGCAGGCAAAATAACGGGAGGATTTTTGGTCTTTTTTTTGTCGGCATGCGAGAAATCAGGAACCTTCTCAGTAATCCGACAGAGACAATCAAACTCAAAGTCCGGCATGCGGGCAGGAATGTAATTGCCCTTGTATTTGTGACGCTGATTTTGAACAGGAACAATAATCCGCAATTGGATCATCAGATGATTCGTGTATTCAATATAAGAATTCGAAAAAAGGTTTACTGATATTCCGGTGGTTGCACCTGTTTTGGCAGACCCCCTTTGAAGTGCTGCTGGATCTTCTGGTAATACTCTCGCAGCCTTTCATTCATCATCGGATGCACTTTCTTCTGGGCTAACTCAAAATGTCGCTGGGTCACCATAGTCGCATCTTCACGCAACGCCAGCATACCTGCTTCCCTGCACATGGATTCCAGATCCGAACCAACAAAGCCTTCTGTCATTCCGGAAAGGATTGCTGCAATCTGGTCTCGTATCGGATCTGCAAAGATCAGGTTCTTTTCCTGTAAGAGTTCAATAAAACGCTTTCTGCGAGTGCCGACAGAAATCCCCGCTTTGCTATCTGTTGCAGATGTGATGAGCGCTTTTATATCGTCGGTTATAAGATTCCGGTCTTTTCCCAGATTCTCAACAAGCTCCCCGATTGCTTCCTCACTGTATCCTTCCGTCAGCTGCATAATCTCTTCAAGTGCTGAACCTTCAAGCGGCATGAACCGTGTATGAATATGAATGATCTTTTTTCTGTCCTCAAATGTTGGTTCGCCGATGTATACCAGCCTGTCAAACCGGCCGGCACGAAGGAGGGCCGGGTCAACAATATCCGGGCGGTTCGTCGCTCCCATGACCACAACGTCTTTGAGCTCTTCAAGACCATCCATTTCCGTCAGGATCTGGTTAAGGACGTTGTCGATAACATGCGAATCGCTGGATGTGCCCCGTGCAGGTGCCAAAGCGTCGATCTCATCAAAGAAAATAATCGATGGAGATACCTGCCGTGCCTTCTTGAACACCTCGCGCACAGCTCGTTCGCTTTCACCAACCCATTTGGAGAGAAGCTGAGGCCCCCGGACCGGGATGAAGTTTGCCCCGCTCTCGCTTGCAACTGCCTTTGCAATCAGCGTCTTGCCGGTCCCCGGCGGACCATAGAGAAGTACACCCCGTGGGGGTTCAATACCAAGATCCTCAAATTTCTGCCGGTGAGTAAGTGGATATTCGACTGCTTCACGTATTTCGGTTTTTGCGTCTTCAAGTCCACCAACATTTACCCATTTCACATGGGAAACCTCGAGCATCACTTCACGCATGGCACTGGGACCCACATCACGCTGGGCACTGCGGAAATCACTTGCAAGAACCCGCAGCGAATCCAGCACTTCTGCCGGGACCTCCTCAGCGTCGAGATCCAGATCCGGAAGATAGCGCCGCAATGCCCGTATTGCTGCCTCACGGGCTAGTGCTGCGAGATCCGCGCCGACAAAACCGTGTGTCTGCTGGGCAAGGGTTTCAATCCTCACATCTTCCGCGAGCGGCATACCTCGGGAATGAATTTTAAGAATTTCAATCCGGTCCAGTTCACTCGGGACGCCAATCTCAATCTCGCGGTCAAACCGTCCCGGCCTGCGAAGGGCGGCGTCGATTGCATCAACCCGATTTGTCGCACCAATCACAACGACCTGCCCGCGCTCCTCCAGACCATCCATCATGGTCAGGAGCTGGGCGACTACCCGGCGCTCTACTTCTCCGGTTACTTCTTCACGGCGGGGTGCAATGGAATCGAGCTCGTCAATAAAAATAATCGACGGGGAGTTTTCCCTTGCCTCCTCAAAGACTTCACGGAGCCGCTGTTCGCTCTCACCATAATATTTCGAAATAACTTCGGGACCGGCAATCGAGATGAAGTGAGCTCCGCTCTCACTTGCGACTGCTTTTGCGATCAGTGTCTTCCCGGTCCCCGGGGGTCCATAGAGGAGCACTCCTTTGGGCGGTTCTATCCCAAGTTTCTGGAAAAGTTCGGGATGTCGGAGCGGAAGCTCGATGGTTTCGCGGAGCCGTTGTAGTTCGTCTTTGAGTCCGCCAATATCCTCGTATGAGAACCGTTTGATACCTTCAAAGCCTGCTGCGGGTTTATCAGAGAACTCAACAGACGTATTCTTGGTGATGATAACGGCTTCATCAGGTTCTATATCCACGACTTTGAATGCTACGATCTGAGGCTGGATGAAGGGTAAACCGAGCATTATTGGCACAGAATCGTTTTTCGCAATCGGAAAATCGATCAATCCATTCACAACATGGGGATTGTTGGCGATTGGTATTTTTTTGGGGAGGTCCTCCGGAGGGGCCAGAACAACCCGCTTCGCTTCTACTTCATTATCAATTTTTACTACTTTAACCGTATCACCAATGCTGACACCGGCATTCAGCCGGGTAAAATTATCGATCCGTATTTTGCGCTGGTTCCAGTCTTCAACAAGCGCCCGCCAGACCTTGGCAACAGTCCGGCGTTTCCCTTCAATTGCCACAAGATCACCAGGTGAGATCTTGAGGAGTAACATCGTCTCGGGATCCAGCCGGGCTTTTCCGCCGCCCTGATCTCCGGGGTAAGCGGAATCCACCCTCAATTGAACTTCAGGCATTACCTTAAAGGTCATATACGCAGGGATTTATAAGTACTGTAAATGCGAGTCCTTGTTTTTGATCCCTTCCACGGCGCGGCAGGTGATATGATCATCGGTGCCCTGCTGGATTGTGGGGCGGATAAAAAATGTGTCGTGAGGGCGATGCAATCTGTAGTCGCGGAACCTTCCATTAACGAAGTGATTCGTGCAGGTTTCAGGGCGGTGAAAGTAGATACCCACGCGACCCCCAGCCACCGCACACTATCTGAGGTTATGCAACGACTCGATGGTGCGGCGGCTGATGTTCCCCCGGAAGCACTTGCAATGGCAAAACGGGTCTTTAAGAGAATCAACGATGCCGAGGAGCAGGTTCATGGGGCTAAAGCCCACTTTCATGAAGTTGGAGCTGATGATGCGATTGCTGATGTTATTGGTGCCTGCACTGCTCTTTACTCACTCCATGTTGAGGGTATATCAGTGATGCCAATCACACTGGGGATGGGGACCGGGATGGGATCTCACGGCACATTCCCGATACCGGCACCGGCCACAGCTGAAATTCTCAGGAGGTCGACACTGTTAATGAGGGAAGGTGATGAAGAGGGCGAACTATGCACTCCCACCGGAGCCGCCCTCCTTGCAGAGTTCTCGACGATCCCTTCGATGGATCTTGGAACATATTCCATGAAGGTTGTTGGATATGGTGCCGGCACCAGAAATCCAGCAAAAGTACCAAATGTGATCAGGGCGATGATCGTTGAAACCTCTGTCGATTACGGCGCACTGTCCCAGGATACCGTCGATATCCTCGAGACAAATGTTGATGATGTCAGTGGCGAGGTTATTGCCAATGCTATCACCAGATTTCTGGATGCAGGTGCACGGGACGCAAGCGCAATACCCATCATTATGAAAAAAGGGAGGCCGGGCTTCCTTATCCGTGTGATCTGCTCCAGCAACAGGAGTTTTGATCTCGCAGAATACATGGCCCGGGAACTCGGGACGCTTGGTATCCGCTGCTTTCCTGCGGTGCACCGGTTTATTGCAGAACGGACTGTTGAACAGGTTGAAGTCGAAATATCAGGCAACAGAAGGACAATGCCGGTCAAGTATGGATGGATCCGGGGAGAGATCTTTTCACTCAAAGCCGAATTTGATGAGGCGAGAACCTGGGCAACAGAGCTGGGAATCCCTGTGGTTGTGGTTTTGCGTGCTATTGAAAAAGCCGGCTGGAAATCTGCAGGGAAAACGGGCCCCAATCAGGTGACCGATGAAGACTGACCGGCGGAGTATCGGGAATACAGCACTGGACAATCTGCTTGGTGGGGGCCTTGAAGTAAGGACCATTACACAATTTTATGGGGAACCGGCAAGTGGCAAGAGTACGATATGCATGATTGCTGCAGTTACCTGCCTTCGTGCTGGTCACACAGTAGTGTTCATCGATTCTGAGGGATTTTCGATAGAACGCTTCCGTCAGATTGCGGGTGCAGATACAGAAAAAATTGCCGACCGGTTATTTTTGTTTGAGCCACTCGATTTCGAGCATCAGGGTACCATGATCGCTGAAGCTGAGAAGATTCTCAAGACTCAAAAACCGGGATTACTGGTCATGGATTCCGCAACTGCCCTCTATCGGACCGATCTTGAGAAGGGACGGGATTCCATCCAGATGCTCACCCGGCAGATGATCCAGTTGCTGGGCTATTCCAAACGTTATGAGATTCCGGTGATCATCACCAATCAGGTATATATGGATACCATGAAAAACACGTACTTCGGGCTTGGGGGTACCGCCCTGGAACACCTCTCAAAAGTGATTATCCGGCTCGAAAAGACCGATAGTCCCGGGTTCCGCAGGGCGCGACTCGTCAAACACCGCTCACAACCAGAGGGAGCATACTTTGATTTTGAGATCACCGGAGATGGGATCAGATCGAGGGAGTAATCAACGGCTTTTCTCAATTTTTTATCACATGGTATCGGATTTTTTCAATTAAAACCCTCAATTGACAATATCTGAATTATTATATCCTGACAATCCAATAAAATTCTTAAGAATGGTTCTGAAAAAAGAGATCGCCATCCAGATAAAAGATCTTTTACAAAAAAATCCGCAAGGCCTGAGTATAACTGATATCGTCAAGGCAGTGAAAATCAACAGGAACACGGCCGGGCGATACCTTGAGAATCTTCTGGTTTCAGGACAGGTAGATTTACACCGTCTGGGGATGGCCAAAATCTACATGCTCTCGCAGAGAGTCCCGCTCTCAGCAGTACTCTCAATTTCTTCAGAAATGGTCATTCAGCTGGACAGCAGCCTGAGAATCATATTTGCAAATGAACCGTTTCTCAGGCTGGTCAGAACCGATAATAAAAACCTGGTTGGAAAAAATATTGAATATACACCCGTCGCCCTGGTCTTTGATGAATCATTTCCTGGATTCATCGAAAATATCAGGGGGGGGATCATTGGTAAAGAATGGTCTGGTGAGATTGCACTCACTACACAAAACATCATCTTTTTTTGCCGTATTGCACCGACGGTTTTTGATAATGGTCGTAAGGGTGTATCAGTCATTCTTGAGGATATTACCCAACGAAAGCAGGCAGCAGACGCATTACGCGAAAGTGAAAAGCGATACCGAACCCTTGCCGAGGGTTCTCATGATCTGATATTTGTAATTGACCGCTATGACCGTGTGGAATATGTTAACAGCTACGCGTCTGCACTGTTCAATAAACCGGCCAACCAGATTATCGGTCAACTGCGCTCTTCCTTATTCCCGCCTGATGTAGCCGGAAACCAGAAAAAAGCACTCGAAAGAGTCTTTGAAACGGGAAATCCCGTAAGGAACGAGGGAGCCCTCACGTTCGCCGGCCGGATTCACTGGTTTGATCATTACCTTACACCTCTGAAAGACCCGGATAATTATGTTCGATCGGTTCTCGGGATATCACGGGACATCACTGAACGTAAGAATGCGAATGATGCATTGCGGGAGAGCGAAGACCGGTACCGCAAACTCGTTGAGATCTCTCCTGATGCAGTTTTGCTTCATACTGACGGAAAGATTATTTATGCGAATCCCTCTACCTTCAGCCTCCTTGGCGCTTCGCATTCAGATGAAATTATCGGTAAAAATGTTCTTGATTTTATTCCTAATGGGTATAAGGAGATTGTCAGGAAAAATATTCAAAAAGATCTCGAGGGCAAGACATCCCCTCGCATAGATTTGTCTATGATCCGTGTCGATGGAACATTGATTCTGGTTGAAGGTAGAGGGATATCCACAATAATCGATGGGAAACCGGCTGTCCAGGTTGCCATCAGAGATATCACAGAACGAAAGCGGGCAGCAGAAGCATTGTGCGAAAGTGAGGAGAAATTCCGGACTCTCGTTGATCAGGCGACTGATGGTATTTGTGTCGTTCAGGACAGAGTAATAAAAATGGGAAATAAATACATAACAAAACTTTGGGGTGATTCGATCGAACAGATCCTCGGTAGGAATCTGATGGATTTCATACATCCTGATGCTCTTTCTGAAATTGTCGATCGTTATAATCGGAGAATGGCCGGTGAAAATCCCCCATCGATATACCAGACCATACTCAAGCGCAAAGATGGCAGCAGATTCTATGCTGAACTGAATGCGGGGATTATTACATACGAAGGACGCCCCGCAGATCTCATTATTATTCGTGATATAAACGAACGGAAAAAAGCCGAGGAGGCATTGCGCGAGAGTGAGGCGACTGCACGCGCACTCATCAACGCACCGACAGATTCTGTCATCCTGATGGATGGAGAGGGTCAAATTCTGGCACTGAATGAAACCGCTGCTGTACGATTCGGAAGACGGGCTGACGAACTGATTGGGATCCTGACAGATGATCTGCTGCCAAAAGAAGTTGCACAATCGAGGCGAGCGTTGGTTACCGAGATACTCGAAACAAAAAAGATGGTGCGCTTTGAGGATGAACGAGACGGCATACGGTATGACACCGTTGCATATCCTATTCTGAACGAGATCGGGAATGTTAAGAAAATCGCGATTATCGCCCGGGACATTACTGAACAAAAAAATATTGAAAAGCAACTTCGTGAAAGCGAACAAATGTACAAGCACCTTCTGGAACAGTCATTTGATGCAATCGCGATTCATAAAGAAGGGAAAATTGCATTTTTAAATGAGATAGCGGCAAAAATACTGGGGGCAGCATCAGCTGAGGAACTTATTGGAAGATCAATTTTTGATCTCATTCATCCGGACTCCCTCAAGGATTTGGAAAATCGTCTGCAGAGTCTGAGTTCTGCCAAAGGTAAGCCTGTTCCCATCTTGACAGAGAAATTTTTCCGGTTAGATGGGACAACAGTGACCGTAGAAGTAATGGCGATTGGTTTTGATGATAACGATAAACCTGCAGTCCGGGTGGCATTCCGAGAAATCGCTCCTACCGCAGAGCGTTAATGCGGTTAAAATAGAGAAAGAGATTTTAGTATAAGATTTTTCCAGAAAAAACCGTTGTTGCAGGTCCTTCCATTTTTGCACCGTCTTTGAGATAAATTGTAAGCGGACCCCCCCGGGTTTCCACTTTGACAGTATCCCCGGTGTACCCCAGTTTATGCACGACTGCAGCGGAAGCTGTGGCACCGGTACCGCAGGAAAGTGTCTCTTCTTCCACCCCGCGCTCAAACGTGCGGATCCTGATACTGTCGGGTCCGATCCTTTCAACGAAATTCACATTCGCTCCTTTTTCAAACGTCTTGTGGTGGCGGATTGCAGGAGCCAGTGATTCAATATCGATGGCGTCGACCGCGTCTACCATAATAACTGCATGAGGGACACCGGTATTTATCGCATAAACATCAAATTCTCCTATCCTTTCCTTATATTCCCCTTCACCAGTTGCCGGTATATCCTTTCGGTCAAATTTCGGGGTGGGCATGATGATAGTCGCAGAAAACTCATCTTCCTTGTACCCCATAGCAACACCAATCTCCCCGGCAGGAGTTGTTACCGTGCATGATTCCTTTGCATATCCGGCATCAAAAGCATATTTGGCAAGGCAGCGGATGGCATTTCCGCACATCTCCGCTTCACTCTCATCCGGCTGGAGGATACGCATCCTGATATTGCTTTTTTCAGATTTGGAGAGGTAGATGACCCCATCCGCGCCAATCCCGAAATGACGGTCACAATAAATGGCGGCGAACTGCCCTTTCATGTCATCCGGTATGATAATTTTTTCATACTCATCAATCAAAATAAAATCATTGCCGTTTCCCTGAAGTTTGGTAAATGGTATTTCCATGCGATTATCCCTCATTTGCTGCCCTATTGTCTGAGACACCTATCATATACTCATTCCTCGTTTCTTGTATTAATTTCAAAGGTCTTATGGAATTCTTCGATACCCCATCCAAGATATTCCCTGATGATAATATAGGCCATTTGTGGTGGAATAGCACCTGCTTCCGTTACGATAAGATCGATATACTCCGCAGGCGTCACATCAAATGCGGGATTGCGTACCGTCACATGCGGGAGAGTGCGGGCGATCTCATCTGCCAGTATCTCGTTTCCTGCACGCTCTTCAATATGGATTAATTCACCAAAAATTGTCCGCGGCGCAAACTTATAAGTTTCTGCGGCAACGAGAACATTCACCCGCGCTTCATGAGCCGTATGGGCTACCTGTGATGTTCCGATCTTGTTCACCACTGCCCCGTTTACGGTAATCGCATCTGCTCCTACGATTACAAGATCAACGTCATTGATGAACGAACGTACAGCTGAATCAACAATAAAATGGGTCTTAATCCCGGCATCATTGAGTGTCTGTAGGGTAATATACCCCTGGTTTCGCGGGCGTACTTCTGTTGCAAAGACCTCAATCTCCTTTCCGCTCCGGTGCGCTTCAATAATGCACCCAAGAGCAGCTTCAGAATTACAATGTGTGAGAAGCACATCCCCGTCCCGTATATGAAGTGCGCCGAATTGTGCGATATTTTCCACTGCGTGCTGAGATGTGTGAATGAACTGTTCTGCACGATTGATCACTCCTTTCTGCGCCTCTTCCAGTGTTACTGCACGCTCAAGTCCGGACATAACAAGGTGGACAGCATTCGGGAGGGAAACCGCGGTCGGGCGCGTTGCAATCAGGATCTGTGCGGCAGTATGCATCTCCCGCCGGAAAGACATGAGATCCCCTGCCGGGATATCTGTGGCATGTCGCCGGAGCGCTTCAGCAGCCTCACGCGCAATTCTGCCTGCACCCCGTATCTCCATGCTCTTTATCTTCTTTGCGGTTTCAGTTACGAACATCAGCTTCAATGATTCAATGTTCAGAAAAGTACATAGAGTTTATCACCGGGAATTACCATGTCGATAGCGGTTGTCTTTGATAGTGCTGGTACGCTCCTGAACACCTACCGGGTTGCAAAGGATATTGGTAATAAAATACTCCTGCCCGGTATAGAAACTACGACACTTACGTTCAGTTCCCCTGATCGCGTACTCGTCGTTTTACCGATCCACTCAAAGGATATCATAAAAACACCAGGAGAGATGCTGCTTTCTTCCTTCCTGGTAGAGCATAATGTAGGATTCGGTGTGAGCTGCACCAGAAAAATTGTTACTGCAGAAGAAATCGGGGATGTACTCTATACCGACAAACGGGTCCGTGTGAGAGACCTTCAGGAGTGCATCCGCAATGTCTGGACTGTCTGTAAAGCGGAATCAATCGTTACGTTGAACAGCGGGGCGATTGTCAACATGTCAGATAAGTGCATTGAATTTGCCATAACTGCCGGGGGCTGGCCGTTTGACGGTGCGAAAGATGTGATCACCACTCTTCACCGCATGGGGGTGCCGACCTTCATCGCATCCGGTGACAGGGTAACAAAACTGGAAAAGATGGCAGATCACCTGGGAATTCCCCGCGACAGGGTCTATGGTGTCGCAACACCTACGGTAAAAGCGCAGATAGTCAATGACCTGAAGCAGGAGTATGACGAGGTGCTGATGGTTGGTGATGGGATCAATGACTTATGTGCCATGCAGGTTGCCGATATTTCAATACTTACTATCCAGCAGGCTGCGGACCGGCCCGAAGAACTCTTCAAGGAAGCTGATTATGTGGTAAAAAATGTACATGAAGTTGTTACCATCGTACAGAAACTGCTCCTGTCGAAAGGACGTTTCGATCGTGACGACTGTGATGCATCATATAAAAGGTAATATGTCACAAGTATCACATTAGGTATAAGGGTATTATGAACACTCCACTTATCACGGTAGAAAACCTCTGCATGGATTTTGATAGCACGAGGGTACTCAAGAACATTTCTTTTGAGATTGCCGAAGGGGAGATCCTGGGAATTATTGGCAGGAGTGGCGCAGGCAAGACGGTGCTGATGCACCTCATCCGGGGAGTTGAACAGCCCCCGACAAGCGGGAAGATAATATACCATGTAGCAGCCTGTAACGGATGCGATTACATGGATGTCGCAAGTTCCGTGGGGAAACCCTGCCCTCATTGCGGTGGCACTCTCTCTGCACTTAACGTAGATCTCTGGAACGAGAGAGATGAGACGCTGAAACGCCGGCTGATGCGACGTACCGCAATCATGTTCCAGCGAACCTTTGCATTGTACGGTGATGACCGGGTAATCGAAAATGTGCTCCATGCTCTCGATGATATCGATTACCCCCAGGAGAAGGCCATCAACCGTGCCGCTGACCTTATCGACCAGGTAAAACTTTCGCACAGAATGATGCATATCGCACGTGATCTTTCAGGAGGTGAGAAACAGCGAGTTGTCCTCGCACGTCAGCTTGCAAAGGAGCCTTTCATGCTCTTTGCTGATGAACCGACCGGGACCCTCGATCCTGGCACCGCGCGAATAGTTCATTCAATGCTTAAAGAAGCGGCCAACACAAACAATATGGGAATGATTGTCACCTCCCACTTCTCCCAGGTCATTGAAGATGTAGCCCACCGTGCAATCCTTCTGGTGGACGGAGGGATTTCAAAAATAGGAACCCCGAAAGAAGTCATCGCGGAATTCATGAAAGGGTATGACGATACTGAAAAATTTGAAGATACCGAGCTGGGGGAGAAGGTAGTCGTTGCACGTGACCTGTTCAAACGCTACATTTCTGTTGATCGGGGTGTCGTGAGGGCAGTAAACGGGGTCACCTTTGAGGTTTATACCAAAGAGATCTTTGGGATCATCGGTAAGAGCGGTGCAGGAAAGACCACACTCTCGGGGATTATTGCCGGTCTCGTCGAGCCAACCAGCGGGGAGATAAATATCCGGATTGGTGAAGAATGGATCGACATGACCAAACCCGGGATTGAGCAGCGCGGGAGGGCAACGGGATATATCGGACTCCTCCATCAGGAATATGACCTTTTTCCCCATCGTACCGTTCTTGACAACCTTACCGATGCGATCGGGTTGGAATTCCCAAAAGAACTCGCGATGCGAAAGGCACTCGTAACGCTCAGGATGGCGGGGTTCTCTGATGAAAAAAGCAAGGAGATCCTTGAACGGATGCCAGCGCAACTCTCCGAGGGGGAACGGCACCGTGTTGCACTCGCGCAGGTCCTCATCCGGGAGCCCCGGATTGTGATTCTTGATGAACCGACAGGCACGATGGATCCCATCACAAAGATTGATGTGAAACATTCAATCATGCACTCCCGTGAAGAGATGGAGGAGACCTTTATTGTCGTTTCGCATGATATGGAATTTGTACGGGATGTCTGTGACCGTCTCGCACTTATGCGTGGCGGGAAAATCGTGCAGATTGGTAAGACGGCAGACGTGCTCGCAATCCTTACCGAAGAAGAGCGTAAGCTTATGAGCCAACCTGCCGCATGAGGACAGCAATGATTACCATCCACCTCGATGGAGAGAGGATGGAGATCAGTGAGGGGATTACTCTCGGTACTATTATTCCTCACCATCCCATCGGATGTAGTGTAGCAATTATTCGCCCGTCCACTCAGGAACAGGCAACAACAGGCACACTTGCAATCAGCACTACTGCCGGTGAAGTCGCAATTGAGATTATTGGGGGAAACGATGATTTCCTTAAATCTCCTGAAATTGTGCAAAACCTCATCCTTCACTGGGGTGATCGTTACGCGACCGCATTCGGGCCTTTTCCCTCTCATATTCACCCGCTGCGTAAACCTCACCTTTACGAACGGGGTGATGTAATTCTCGGCTGTGGTGGTTATGAGCCGGCGCGATCCTACCTGATTTTTTCCAAAAACCGCCATTCTGCAGACCATGGGGCTGATGAAAGTGGCGGGATCTTTGCAAAAGTTGTAAGTGGCAAGGGGGTACTCGATCGATGGACTACGGGAGACCGTATTACTAAAATCGAGCCGGTCATCAGCTGGGCGGACACAAGCCGTTCCTTCACCACAACTGACATGAGCCTGGTTATTGAAGACGGGATGCAGATCGTGACCCGGGTGAATGTGATCGCTCAGGGGTATACCCCGGACCGGATCACGACGGAAGCCTCCAGTAGTGTTGAACACCTCCTTCTGGCACTCAGGTCAGGAAAATTTTCTGTCAGCCGGGTTACTAGTACCCATATCCTTGATTCCCGGCTTGCTGGTACTGAAGACATCAACCCGGAATACCGTCACCCACGCAGGGAGGGGACTGTTACCGTTCGAACCATGGGGCAACTCGAAGGAGGCATCTATATTTACCGGGATGATGTTCCCAGCAGTCCCGTTCACGATATAGTTGGTCAGGTAGTCCATGGCATTGAACTGGTAAAACTTGCCAAAGAACATGATATCCTCACTATCGATGTTCTGCCACACCGGATTGATCTTCTCGGACTTCCCCTCATCAAGGCAAAGGAGATCGCAGCAGCAGAGAGAATTTCCCTTACTGTGGACAAAGAAGAGGGTGAGAGGATTGTTGTTTCGCAGGATCCGGGTAATACCCTGGATGTACTTAAAGAGCGGAAGGCTTCAGTAACAACGGCACCCCTGGAAAAAGTGATCGATATTGTGTTGGATGACGAAAAAGCACCTGTCAGCTGTAATATATTCCGCCATATTACAGGGTTAAATCAACACGATACCGGAATGATACCGGTCTTTTTTAAGTTCGATGATGTTGTTCTGTTCAGATCGACCATCCCGTCAGGGACAAAGATCAATCCTGAGAATACACCGAGGGAAGAGGTCCCTGCAGCAGCACTTGCAATAACCAATGATTCCCGCAAGAATACCGGATTTGTGGGCGCACGTCTTTCGGCAAACAGGGAGTTTGGTCCCACATCAGAGCCATTTGAAGGTACTAATATTCTAGGGCGTGTTATCGATACGGAAAAACTGAAAAAGGTAAAGGAGAAGGAAAATGTGTATATCAGGGAGGTAAAGCGGTGACCGAATATACTCCGACACAGACAGACACAGTAACTAAGTACGTGGTGGTGGAGTCATTTGAGGTTACTCCGGCTGATCTTGCACTACGTGCCTATGAGATCTCGCAGGGTGCAATGATCAAGGAGACATGTTTTGGGATTGTCATAAATGGTAAAAAGGAAGGGGTCGACCGCATTATCACCGAACTGCGGAAGATTGATCCCGATCATATCTTTGTAAAAGACCGGGGTTTCCCTCCCGGTGATGCCCGTCGCTGCCGGGCGAATCTCGGCGGTGCACGGCCCGGATATAATGGTATGGAGCACGAGATGGCCATTATCCCCTATGTCTCACACGGACTTGAAAAACTTAAAAACCACGATGAGAAGACCGTTCCTCCCCCAAAAAATCCGCTGGAGCACCCGTTACTTGACGTCTATAAACTCAAAAAACTGATCGACGCACAGGAGCCCTGACATGGTAAAAGTATTCATCTACCCTGCAACGAGCCTGATCCTCTCTGACATGGTGGAACGCTTCGGGCACACGCCCCTATCGTCTGCCATAGCCATCCGTGAACGCATCCAGACTGCAGGACTTGAATCCCCCCCGCTCCAGATCACTCCTGAAGAGCCTAAAAAAGGACTGAAATGGGCTGCGGTCGAAGTGCCTGCCGGTGTCCGGGGCCGCATGTCACTCTATGGGCCGATGATCGGTGAGTGTGAAGCGGCGATCATCATCAACGATGCAGATCTCGCATTCGGGTGCATGGGATGTGCCCGCACCAATGAGCTGATCAAATTCCTCATTCACCAGAAAGAGATCCCTAAACTCGAGCTCTTCTATCCGAAGAATGAGGAGGAAGGCGTGAAATTCGTTGCTGCCATCAAACGCTTCCTCACGGAACTGGGGGCATCGAAATGACACTTCCTGTACGCATTGCACAACTCTCCTGTGGACCGGAATATTCCGGTATCCAGCACGAAATCGATACCGCAGCACGACAAGTAGGGGGTGAGGTTTTTTACCCGGATGTCGCTCTCAAAGACATACTCCGGGATTTTAACATGTTCGGGCTGGATGTAAGGAGCCCCGACTTAAAACTCGCCATTGCCAGGGCTATGGCACTTGTGGATGGGCGGGTGGAAGCAGATGCGGTCTTCATTGCCACCTGCTTCCGGTGCGCAGAGGCGGCAATTGTTCGTAACGAACTCCGGCGTTACATCAATGAGCATTCAAAGCTGCCGGTCGTCAGCTACTCATTTACTGAACGCACTACTTCGGGAACTCTTCTCACCCGTATGGAGGCGCTGACCACCATTGCCCGGCGTCGCGCACTCCTCGCCCGTGAAACCCAGCAGGGCATAACTCTGGGGCTTGACTCGGGATCCGCAACGACAAAAGCTGTTGTGATGAAGGACAACAAGATTATCGGCACAGGGTGGCAACCTACCACCGAAGTGTTAAAAAGCGCACAGGACGTGATTGCCCATGCCCTCTCAGAAGCAGGAATCACGCGCGATGAGGTGCAGGCAGTCGGAACTACGGGTTATGGTCGTTTCCTTGTGGGGAAAGAGATCCATGCAGACCTCATCCAGGAAGAACTGACAGTTAACTCGAAGGGAGCGGTATATCTTGCCAACCGGCAGCATGGGCCTGCAACCGTCATTGATATAGGTGGGATGGACAACAAGGCGATCACGGTGATGGATGGCATCCCGGGTGTGTTCACGATGGGTGGTATCTGCGCAGGGGCAAGCGGCAGGTTCCTTGAGATGACCGCAAAGCGACTCGGCGTCGATATCACCGAGCTCGGCCCACTTTCCATGAAAGGATTCGGGGGGCGTGTACCGATGAACAGTTACTGCATTGTTTTCGGGACGCAGAGCCTGGTCAACGCGCTCGCAGCGGGCAGTACCCGTGAGGATGTGGCTGCCGCTGCGTGTCATAGTGTAGCCGAACAGGTATTCGAACAGCAGCTGCAGGAAGTTGATATCAAGGAGCCGGTGATCATGGTCGGGGGAACATCGCTCATCGAAGGGCTCGTGTTTGCTATGGGTGAACTGCTCCAGACAAAGATTGTCGTACCGCCTTATTCACAGTATATTGGTGCTGTAGGGTCAGCGCTGTTGGTTTCAGGATTTATAAAGGACGATTAGATGCCTGCTATAGAGTACTTTGAAGTGGAATGCCCTGAACCGCTGGGTGCTGAGTACTACCGGCAGATTACAAATGATGTCCTGCTGGACCACAACCTTCTGAGGGTTATCCATAAGCTTCATGTCTATATCGATCCAAAGGTGCCACTCTTTGTAGCAGTGGGTATATTGAAAAAGATCACCACACGCGTCTGTGTCGGGGATTTTGCCAACGTGAATCCCCTGGAAGGCAAGATCACTCTCGTCATTTCAGACGAAACGTATCTTGCACCCATGCTCAGGATATTCTGGCAGAAGTTCGGCAAGGACCATGTTGACCAGCCGGACCGTTTTACGGTTATCCTGTATGATGTCAAAGCAGACTTAAAAGAGATTGAAGAGATTATTGTCGCCGATCCGAGCGAGTCGCTCTACAAGGATCTCATCTACGCGTTCCGGTGTATTGCACCGGAAGGATTCCGGTTGCGCAGCGAGATTTTCAACAAAGAAAAATTTTCATTTGTGGCAAGTGAAAATACCCTCGCAGAAAATGTCGATGAGATCATCAGGGAAAAATTTGCACTTATGGGAGAGGTACCATGACTCTTGTTCCGATTACTTACAAGGGAGGCATCTACCAGCATGACATAGTTACCGACCTCATTGAAGATCTTGGAGGGTATATTATCCAAAAACACGTCATTGCTGCAGATGTCGTGCTCCAGTGTTTTGTTCCCCGTGACGATATCGAACTTATAAGGCAGATCGCAAAGCCGCTTTTTGGAGAGGTGACCGATACACCACTTGTCGGCACAGAGATTGCAATCGTCAGTATGAGCCTTGAGATTCATCACCTGCCACACCCATCCTGTGACATCGCGGAATATGTTCGGCGGATCGGTGCCAAGAGCAACATGGTCAGTCTCGCACGCGGCCCGGGAAAAAGGATCGCCGGGTTAAACGACGAGGAACGCGATGTTATCAACGAACATGATATTGCTGTATACCTTATGGGAAATTTTGAAACCTGTATTGAATACAAAATGCCTACTCTCAGAAGAGGTATTGAGGTACCTATCGTGCTCTGCGGGGGTCCCGATAAAGAAACCCTCAAAAAGATAATTGATCCCCCGGTGGATGGATATGTCGGCAATGTCGGCAGGTTCATGCGCCGGACAAAAGAAGCCGATGAAATTGATAAGCTCGATGAGATCGTTGCCGAGATCATTAGGGTTCTTGAAAAAAAGCGTGAAGAAATCCAGAAAGACCCTCTCTCTGTTTCTCCTGCCAGGCTGATGGGTCTGATTAAAGAAAAAGTGCCTGCAATCCATGGGGTTACATCCCCAACCCCCCTTACCGTTCAGATGGCCGGACTTCGGGTTAAGCTGCCCTACGATACTTTTGCCCTTGAATTACGGGACCTTGAGATCGAGGACGGCATAAAGCTCGGTGATGTCTCTGATATTGTTCCTTCACGAATGCGGGACTATATCCTGGTAAAAATCCTGCCCTTCTCAGAAACGAATACGGTGATATAATGGAGAAAACAACCAAAGAAGAATTTGAAGAGCGTCTTGCACAGATTGTAGCCCGTGGTGCAGATTTCACTGCTGAAGAGTGGATGCGGGAGATTGAAGTGGAATACGGGCGTGTTCCCCTTATTTTCAAACGGATGGGGGAACGCCCGGAAGTACTTATTTCCCATCTTCTCTACAAGGGCACGGTTGCTCAGACAAGCCCCCTCGATCCAAAATATGTTGAATTAATCAGCCTTGCTGTTGGAGCAGCGCTTAAATGCCCACATTGTACCGGATATCACATGCAGGCAGCGCTCAAAATGGGTGCGAGCAGGGAAGAGATCCTTGAGGTTATCCTGCTTGCGGGCATGATCTCCAACTCATCAGTGCTCGCAAACTCCTATCGCATCTTTGACGAGAAGGTGGAGCGGTGCATACCTTGTGAGACCAAGGGAGTGAACTTGCCGGGATCGAAAAGAAAACCTGCAGCATCGAAAAAGAAGCAATAATTCGATCAAAAAGAGGATTGACCATTTTCTCTCCTTTTTTTATTTTGACATACCGGATCGAATCGTATAAATGGTGATTCCAAAGAGAATTATGTGATAGATTTCTGAACAGTGTTGGAGAAAAAAACCTGTTCGGGATTTGGGATTATACTATGAAATCCATCATTCTTGCCGGAGGTGTTGGGACAAGACTCTGGCCACTCTCCCGACAGCATTATCCAAAACAATTCATTCCGCTGGATGGTCAGTCGCTTTTTCAAAAGACCTACGAACGGGCAAACCGTCTGTCAGATCCCGGGGGAATATTTGTTGTGACAAATGAAATCCACCAGTATCTCGTCCATAACCAGATTGAGGAACTGGGGTACACCATCTCTGATGACCACCTTCTGGCAGAACCGGAAGGAAAAAACACATTGCCTGCCATTTCCTGGGCTATGCAGCGTATCCGGACACTATACTCCTCGGCTGCAGCAATTGTATTCCCCAGTGATCATCTTTTAGGCGATTCCGCACTGGATCAGATTCGTGTTGCAGAACCACTAGCGCGAAACTACCTTGTCACATTTGGAATAAAACCAACGTCACCTCATACAGGATACGGGTATATCAAACAGGGAAAAGCACTTTCCAGGGGAGCATTTGTCGATGAATTCAAGGAGAAACCCGATGAAAAAACGGCACAGGAATATATCGAGAATGGTTATCTGTGGAACAGTGGGATCTTTCTCCTCTCGACCGACTGCTTTTTTAAGGAGTTGAAAAAATATCGTCCGGATCTGTTCAATGCGTTCGCTGAGGGAAATGTAGCAGATTACCGGAAACTTGAATCAATCTCCATTGATTACGGGCTGCTGGAACAATCGAAAAAAGTTGCAGTAATTACTCTTGACACCGAGTGGAGTGATCTGGGTACATTTAAAGCCCTTTATGATAGCAAGATACATGATAGTGAGGGTAATGTTGGTCACGCGGAGTATTTTTCAGCGAGGAACAATTTTGTACAGGCACCGGGAAAACATGTAGGACTGATTGGAGTTCATGACCTCATTGTTGTTGACACATCCGATGCTCTCCTTGTTTGCGACAACCGGCATTCGGAGCAGGTAAAACAGCTTGTCACCCGGTATAATGAGCGGAATGATCCGGTTACCAAATTCCACCGGCAGGTGCACCGCCCGTGGGGATCGTACACGGTTCTGGAAGAAACGGAAATCTATAAAATCAAACGAGTAAGCGTTAAACCTGGCCAGAGACTCTCCCTTCAGCTGCACCATCACCGGAGTGAACACTGGGTTGTGGTAAGCGGGACCGCGGAAGTCGAACTGGACGGAGAAACCCGGTTCCTCAGGCAGGGTGAAAGCACGTTTGTCCGCAGCGGCATGAAGCATCGTTTAAAAAACCCGGGCATTATATCCCTTGAAGTCATTGAAGTCCAGCTGGGTGAATACCTTGAAGAGGATGATATTGTCAGGTTTGATGACGAGTACGGAAGAAAATAATTTTTTATAGAAACGGGCATGAACAGAGTGTTCGCACCCAAACCATGAAAATTGCCCAAAATGAAATCTTTTTTGTGGGCAGCAAAGACTGAGAGGATTTTAGGATCCAAATCCTGTTGTAGAAAGTAGTCCTTCCCGTACACCCACATGCGTCGTAGAACGCGGATGGGAAATTGCCGTGTACAGGAATCAGCTGCCCACAGGATTAGTATGTCAACAGAGAAACGAAAAGTTTATGGGATAGATGTCCATAAAGCATTTCTTGTCGCTACGGTTCTCGATCGAGAGGGAAAGAGTGAGACGAGAAGGATTCAGCAGAACCCAGAATCGCTTCTCGAATTTCGAGACTGGATTCAATCGGAGAACTGCGAGTCAGTTGCATTTGAATCGACGGCAGATTACTGGCGATCCTTGTATCTGGTTCTTGAGGGCCGGGTACCAGTAACTGTTGCAAATGCGCATCACATCAAACATGTTCCTGGAAGAAAGACCGACATAACAGATTCCCGTTGGATTGCCCAGTTAGAACTGAACGGCCTGATTACGCCTTCGCGAATATTTGCCGGAGAGATGTATGATCTCCGCTCCCTGACTCGAAGCAGGGAATTACTCGTACAGAACCGGACCGAACTAAAAAATAAAATTCACCATCTTCTCGACAGTACCAGCATTCGTCTGTCTTCAGTAATATCAGACCTTTTTGGGAAATCCGGAACGATAATTCTTAAAGGGTTGGTACAGAACAAACCCTTCGAAGAGATCATCGAATCTCTTCCAAAAAAAATGAGGGGTAGCGCAGACGCAATTTCTTCAGCAATTCCTGCTTCAAATCCCCCGGTCTTTCTTGTTCTTCTCCAATCATACCTCAAACTTGTGGATGATCTTGATAACGAGATCAAACTTCTTGAAGGAAGAATCCGGGAAGCTTTGATAAACAAATCCCGGGAAATCCAGATTTTAACTTCAATCCCCGTAATTGGATTCATCGGTGTGTCAACACTTATCGCGGAGATCGGGGATGTCCATGACTTCGAAGATGCTGATAAACTCACCAAATGGGCCGGTCTGACACCTTCCGTTTATCAATCCGCCAATGTAACCAGAACCGGCTCGATTACAAAACAAGGATCCCGGCATATCCGATGGATCCTTGTTGAACTCGGGCATGTGGCCATTCGATCTCCAGGCCGGATCAGGACATTCTTCGAACGATTGATGCCGAAAAAAGGGTACAAGAAAGCTATCGTTGCGGTAGCTCGTAAAATGCTGAGGATTGTCTGGCATCTCCTGGTTCATGATGAAGTATTCGTTGATGATTTCCCCCGATCCAAGCAGGTCAAATTCCCTAAAATGCCCAAGAAGATTCAAGCTGTGGGTATCAACAGGATCATCGAATTATTATCTACAGCTTCGGAGGTTATTTTCAAGGATCGTAATCAGGAAATTTTTCGGTTAGGGCTTAGTGATTGAACTCCACTTAATCCAATTTAATATGGAAATAGTCGATTCAACGGCTCACCCCCCTGAAATTCTGATCGAGAGTTGCGTCCGGGTAAATTACCTTGAACCCGGAATCGAGGATAAAATCAATGGCCTTTTGGATATCAGAAGGAGAATTTTTTGAGAATTTCTGAACTGCCCGCGGCTTTAACTTTGCACTTTTTAGCGGATCCACATACAGTTCGTTTTTCATAAGAAGGTGCCAAAGAATGCACAGGATTTTGCGAGCTAGTGCAACGGTTGCAGTGTTCGCACCTTTGCGGTACGTAATCCTGTTAAAAAATTTCCTGAATGTCGTATTGACAGTTCTTCCTGCAGATTTTGCCGCCTGGACAAGAATCCATCGGAGATGCTCTGAACCGTGTTTTGTGATTTTCCCGGAACAATTTTTTCCCGCGGACTGATACACCGAAGGTACCAATCCAGCCCACGAAGCAAGTTTCTCGGGGTTTACAAAGTCGTGGTAATCACCGATTTCTGCCAATGCAGTTACCGCCGCCGTAACACTGACACCGGGAATTGAACACGCAATATCAACATCTCGAATACGTTCCTGTTCTCCTATTCGTGCGATGATCTGTTCATCGAGAGCCCGGATGTGTTCATTAATATGAGCCATCAAATCGAGATTATTCTTGATCAGCATAATCTGTAAGTCCGATAACGACCCGGATAATATTTCCCGAAGAGTGTCCACCTTCTTTTTTACACGCGCTGATGGAATTGTCGTGATGATATTCTCGACACTTTCTCGGTTAAGGAGTCCCCACAAAAGGTGGGTTCCACTTTTCCCAAAGATATCGTTCACTCCTTTGCCGAGTGCAATTCCGGCTGAGTCGAGTGTTCGATGAATCCGGTTCTTTATCTGGGTTCTTGAGTGAACCGTGGATTCCCGTGTCCGGGTCAATTCCCGCAATTCCCTGTCTTTTTTCGGGAAGACGCGCGATGGGTTGATGAGTCCGCTCATTGCAAGTTCGGCGATCCACTGAGCATCCCGAACATCGGTCTTCCGACCGGGAATGCTCTTAATCTGGTACGCGTTTCCTACTATGACGCGTGTTTGCCCTTCAAAGGACAGATACAGCCGATACCAGTACACCCCGGTTGATTCACAGGCGATACATTCGCAGCCTTCTTCCTCAACCCGCTGTTTGAGATTCTGAACGCCGCTGAAATTGTTGAATACCCGAAAAATATCCGGGTCTTCGTCCCTGCGGAGTATACAAACCTGAAGAAATTCTTTATGTATGTCTACTCCGCATACACACTGATAGTGGGGTTGCATTTGTCGCTCCTCACGGTGTGGGTAGGACATTATTCCTCGAGGGTAATTTAATATCCGCGTTCCACGACGCATGTTTGCTTCGATGAACTAATGGCTTGGCTAGTTTTCATGACGGGATCCCGGTCCCAAAATCGAGACAGCCTTGCCTGCCCACATTATTACAACATGCCCGGGGAGTTTATTCAATTTCCATTCTGTGTGCCTGTGGCCGCAGGCATCGTGTTTGTTTTCATGGGAAATCCAAAACGGAATAATCTCGGGAGTATATTCTCAAACACCCTATCACCATTCAAATAACCTGTTCTTCGTGGAAATGCATCTCCGTCATAAAAAAATGTCTGCAAATCGCGTTTATTTAGCGAAAATACTCTGAAATAGTCGCGCATTTTCGTCCTATTTTAAAAAGGCCACAATGGTCGTCCTGTGGCTGATCCTGACCATGATAGGCTGAAGCAGGCTCAGGATTAAAACTCACGCAGCTTTGGGGGGTCGGAATTGGGGCGCATATAGAGGTTATTTAGTCAAAAAAACTTCAAATTTCTGATTTTAAAAGAGGGGCACAATCGGGGCACTTTACGAGGGTTTCCGGGTCGGGAAATTGGTATTCGGAGCCCTATACGGGGTTATTTTATTATAGGAAGAGCATAATTTTTACAGGATCCGGGCTTTCTTCTTGGGAATGATACGTGGATAGTGGATTGGAGAAAGAATTCTCCATCATCACGAATTCCTGGAAAGAGAGGTCGTCTCGATAGCTGATTCAACATACAATTTTTTAACCACAGCTGAAGTTTTTTAAAATTTCGGTATTTAAACGGTTTCATCCTTCCTTTCAACCAGAGGTATATACTCAAATCGGTGGGAAAACCGGATACAGGATTTACCAGTATAAACCGTATGTTGTTATTTTAATTGATTGCACTTACAGCAAAACAGGAAATATCATCTTCTTTTTTCATTTTTACGGTGTTTTAGTGCATATTGGTTCTTGTTTCTATCGTCAGCCGGTATCAGGAACTGCCTGCCATTACCGATAAGATCGGTTCTTCCTGCGGATTTTAGCCCTTCAAGAATTAATTTCCGGTTTTTAGGATCACGGTACTGCATCAGTGCCCGCTGAATCTTCTTTTCAATCCCTTTCGGTATATGAACCGGCTCTAGGGTGAAGGGATTCAGGCCGGTATAATACATGCATGTCGAAACACTCATCGGTGTGGGTGTAAAGTCCTGCACCTGTTCAGTGTAAAGCGAGTGGTCACGAATATAGAGTGCAAGATCTATCATATCGTTAATCGTGCAGCCTGGATGTCCCGACATGAAATACGGGAGCAGGTACTGGCGTTTCTTCTTACCCTGCTGTAATAGTTCGAACCGTTCGCAAAACCGATCAAAAATTTCACGTCCGGGTTTATTCATTGTTTCCGTGACCTTTTGTGTCACATGTTCAGGTGCAACCTTGAGATGGCCGGAAATATGATGATCGCATATCATTTCAAGGTACCCGGAATCGTCTTCCATTGCGAGGTCATAGCGAATACCGGAGCCGATGAAGACTTTTTTTACTCCGGGAATTTCACGGAGCTTTTTCAAGAGGTCTACCTGATAGCGGTGACTCTTGTTCAGGTTTTTACAAGAAGTACTACAGTGTTTATCCCGACAGGCGCCATATTTTTCCCATAGGGAACAGGAAAGACAGTACATGTTCGCTGTCGGACCACCGACGTCCTGAACGATACCTTTGAACTCCGGCATCCAGGTCATTCTGGTAACTTCGCGGATAATTGATTTTGTGCTGCGGCTCTGGATAATCTTTCCCTGGTGATGGGTTAAAGCGCAGAACGAACAGGCACCAAAACATCCCCGGTGACTTGTTACCGAGAATTGTACAGGTTCAAGAGCAGGGACTCTTTCTGTATAGGAGGGGTGAGTATGGCGCGAGAACGGTAGATCATAGATGTGATCGAGTTCTTCGGTCGACAATGGCAGCGCCGGGGGATTCTGGATAACAACCATTTTCGGGTGAGGCTGCGCGATTGTCCTGCCCCGGATGGGGTCCTGTTCGTGATAATGCATGGCAAATGCCCGGGCATATAAGATGTTATCCCGTGCAACTTCGGTAAACCCAGGGAGTTCGATAATCCCTTCCGGTCTGTTATTGCGCCACTCTGCAATTTCCAATCCGAACGCAGTTCCACGGATATCCCGTATTGAAGAAACTGGTTCACCGGAAGCAAGTCGCCGGGCTATCTCAACAACCTGCCTCTCCCCCATACCGAATACGAGAAGATCTGCCGGGGCATCAGCAAGGATCGATTGCCGGACGCGATCCTGCCAGTAATCGTAGTGGGCGAACCTTCTCAGGCTTGCCTCTATCCCCCCGATGACAATCGGTGTGTCAGGAAACAATTCGTGTACCCGGTTGGTGTAGACAATGGTAGCCCGATCAGGTCGTCGGGGGATCCCACCGGGAGAGTAGACATCATCACTCCGTCGTTTAAGACTGGGAGTGTAATTATTTACCATGGAGTCAACATTTCCGGAAGAAATTCCAAAGAACAATCGCGGTTTTCCAAAAATCGTGAAATCGGCAGCAGTAGTCCAGCGGGGCTGGGCGATGATCCCAACGCTAAACCCGGCATCCCATAGTACCCTGCCAACCAGTGCCGTCCCAAACGCAGGATGATCAACATACGCATCCCCTGTCACCAGGATGACATCAAATTGCCGGATGTCAAGCTTATCTCTCTCAATTTGTGACAGGGGAAGAAATTCTGGCTGATTCATCATAAGATTGAATGGACAGGTGAATATTCTGATGAGCAAAAATATTTCACAATGAAGATCTGCCGGTCAGGTCACGGATGATATCCGCAAGTCCATCTGGCAGTTCATCCGTCTGTTCTTCATCGTGCGGAGATTCCTCAATGGATTCATCCGAATCCACATCATCGATAGTGCCAGGAGAACTGGTATCCGCTTCTTTTCCCAGTACGGGAAGATGAACCTGGGTCTTTTCATCAAATTCACGTCGTGCTGAAAGACCGGTAAATTCAAAAATAATCGCTTCAATAACAAGATAGGTTATTGCTTTTTCCCTGATACAACCGGTAAGGGCATGCCCGGAACGACCTACTGAAGCATGATAATGGATGTGCGGGCCATCTTCACCCGGATAGATGGTTCCTATACCAAAGACTTCCCAACCCCCCTCAAACATAACAAAGTGAGGAACAGGAGGTATTACCGGTTCTTCGGGCCCGGTCACCATTCTTCCGTTCATGAGGGCACCAAGGAAGAAAATCGAGCCGGCTTGGATAACTTTGTCATCGATGAACTGGCGCAGCGAGATCAACATATCTTCGCCGTTATCGATCCTCACGACAAAAACCCTGCCGAGCTGACCTTCCGTATATTGCATATATTCAGATTCCTTTTTTGGTATTCATATGGTTTGTGTGGATTAAAACATTCTATGGAGGAGTCCCCTGTGGGGTACCACCCTTGCATAATTTTTGTAAATAATATAGGTTTTTACTCCAGATGCGGAAATTCTGGGGGACTTCAAAGATTACCTCCCACCGGCACCGCCACCGCCAAAGCCTCCTCCGCCACCAAAGCCTCCTCCGCCACCAAATCCACCGGATCCTCCGGATCCTCCATGGCTTGGGGGAGTGAAACTAATCAGGGGGAGAAATGCATAGTTCATTCCGACGACACCTAAAGGCACACCGGTATCGGCAACCCGGATATTAAGTGACTTCATCGCCTTTTCTACGTTTTCGCCCACTCCAAGTGCCGTTCCGTAGACGAGCCATTCACCCCACATCGAAAGGTCCGAAGGAGCATATTTCTGTATCATGGTAAGATCAGAGAGGAAATGGGCAAACGCATTCCATTCCAGTTTTTCCTTGTACCGGTCGTCTTTCCAGTGTCCAAACAGTGTGGAAGGGGCAGCGATGGCAATCACAACCTGTACAAGGACGATTCCCCAAAGTACAGCTGCCGGAATCAGGAGGTAGGATTGCATGGATGCAATGAATGCAATGATGATCGAGACGGCAAACAGTGTTAAGGTGACAAACAGGAGAGGGATGATATGTTCCCGTCCATCAACCATGTATTGCGCGGGAAGTATTGCATCTGCCCTGCTGGTTACATCGGTAATCATCCGCTTGTACTGCAATGCCTGTGCCTCTGCAGTATGATTCGTCTGGGCTTTCTTTGCCAGTGCTTCAATTCTGTCAGTATCAAGGACATCGTTCTCTGACAGTTGCTGAATAAACGCAATTACCCGCAGCTCGTAGGGATCGGACGTCGCTGTAGAGAGCACCCGTACCTCGATACCCTTTCCAACTCCTTTTTCTGTTATCTTAATGATTTTTCGCCGGTGCAAATCGAGCAGTGTCGCATAGTAGCCACCTTCATCAAAGTCAAGTGCATCGCCTTTGAATAAGAGGTTCACCTGCCACGGTTTAAGCGCAGTATTCGGAATGGTACTCAAATATTCCGGAACGGTGAAATTTTTCTCCCTGCCGTACCAGTAATAGAGAGCGATCAGGAGGAGGGGTACCAGGATGACTACAATTTTTGCCAGAATATTCAGAAGATTAGCCGCAATATAAGGGAGGTTATACCAGAAACTTCCGGACTCAGTTTTACTTTTGAGGTCTGCCACTTCACTTCTGAAACCCGGGATGCCGGAGAGGCCGTCTGCTGTTGTCAGAATTTCGACTGCTACATTTTCATCAGCTGCTGCACTGCCGGTGATTATATAGGTATTTCCGTTCTTCTGGATACTCATCATGGGGGGATATACATAAACCTGCTCCACATTTCCTGCGGGAATGATGATTTTTACTGACCGGTAGGGAATATGAGTTGTCCCGGCAAGTTTCAGGTTCAGGTGTGCAGTGCTGGAATCATACTCAACTGGCGGGTGAATGATATACGTATATCCAACCGAATAGGTTCCGGATTCAAAATAATCCGGTTTGTAAATCCCTACTTCATTTGATTCGGCAAGAGCTGCAACCTGATTAGTATACGACGTGCCTTTCGGGCTGTCTTTTACGAATGTGGTATACAGGTTATCCTTCGCGTAACCATACGTTCCCGTTGGCGGTTCTACGGAAAGAAATTGAATTGATGATTGATCTGTGGCATTGAAAACAAGGGGGGCCTCCCATGACCGGTAGAGCATGCGATACTCACCGGACTCTTGTACATCATACGTATAGCGTTCAGTCAGTGTGCCGTTCTCAAAAAGTGTTGCCTCATAGGAATCGACAACAAGGTTGCCTTCGAATAGCGGGGGAACCACCACAACCAGCACAAGGCCGATTATCCCGATGATCAGACTTGCGATAACAACTATCGCCAGTTGTTTTTTTTCACTCACAGCAATTACCTATTAGAACTCAATCTTCGGTGGGGTTTTAATCGCTTCTTCAAATTGCAGGTACTCAAGCTTGATGAGCCCGATTAATCGTCCGATGAAATTTGAGGGTATTGTATCCATCATCGTATTAAATTCCTGTGAGATGTTGTTGTAAGTATAACGCTGCCGGCCAATCTCTTCCTCGACTCCTTTCACAGAGTCCATAAGACTTATGACTGTCGTATTAGTCTTCAGATCGGGATAATTTTCTGCGACAGCTAACAGGCGCCCGAAGATTGAACGGGATTCGGCTTCAACCTTATTCAGATCACCAGGAGAAGCTGTTGCTACGCTTGCCCGCATTGCGGTGACACGTTCGAAGGTCTCTTTCTCGAACTTCGCATAACTCTTCACCGCACCGAGAAGCTGTTCAATCATATCAAGCCGTTTCTTCATAGCGACACGGATCTGACCGAGAGCAGCTTCAGAGGCGTTTTTAAGGCTGAAGAAACGGTTATAGATACCGACTGCCCAGAGGATCAGTCCAATTATTACGAGTGCTATAACACCGATTACAATCCATCCAATGATGTCCATAATTATCACTGTACTGATAATCTTACCACTACATAAGTTATTAGGAAACGGAGGCAACACTGAAGATTATAAGGATCAGATAAAAATCAGAGAGTTAGTATACAATAAAATTATGAAATCACAAGGCTCCCCACAATGCGGAGCTTGCCACCTTCAAGATAGTGCAGCACTACCCGTGCACCGGGCGGATATATCAGCGCTTTTTCCATAGTTAAAGTAATGGTTGGCATCCGCCAGTCCCCGTTAATAACAATTTTTTCCAGCCGGGTGGGAAGGAATTGCATCCAGTGACCGGCGTACAGCACCATACCCTCCTTGAGCGGGGCAGGCCAGTATTTCACGAGCTGCGCTTTTCCGGAAATCGTTGTTGCATATTTTATCGACGGATCATTTGTCAGGACAAAGCCCCGGTCCAGATCTTCTGATTCAATATTCTTCAGGGCAAGTCCAACCCGATCACCGGTGATGGCATTCTCTGAATCATCATCATGTTTCTGGATAGAGCGGATCTGTGCGGTTTTTTCTGTCGGAAGGACTTTGAGGATTTCGTGTTTTTTGATGCTTCCCTGTGCAACACTGCCAAGTACGACAACCCCGACACCTTTCACATTGAAATGCGCATCCACCGGAACAGTCCCTTTTCCTAAGGAATCATGGATTTTCTGGTGAGCAGTCTGTTTTACTGAGATTTCGAGCAATTTCTCGCGAAGGCCGACAATATCCTCCTCGATTACCTCGTAATGTTCCAGAACGGTTCCCTTTATCAGAGGTGTGATCTGGTCGAGGGAGATGTAGTTCTTGAGTATAAGATATCCCGTGGATTTGTCTGCGCACTGGAGCATCAGAACACATTCACCAAAAGCAGCATTAATTTCATTAACCACAAGGACCACACGATCCGCAATGGACACTGAATAAAACAACGAGGATAATTTTTCCGGATACCGGGTCGGCTCAATGAAAGTTACGGTTGCATCCCCTTTTTTCAGATTATAGAAGGTAATATCGCTGGTTGTGCCTTTCTTTCCCAGATCTTTTGCATAGTCCGGGGGGGCCAGGACAGCGACAGTGAGATTGGACATATTTATCCATAGGATGTTCAGAAATAAGAGATTTTATACAAACCGAACCCATATTCTGATGAAAGAACAAGGAATTCCCCTTATAGCTCATCAAACAATTCCTTTGATCCTGTCATCGCAAGATACACTGGTGAACTAAAATGCACTTTGATCTGACCGTGATTATACCAACATACAATGAGGAAGAAAATATTGAAAGAATGATTATTACGGTTGACTCGATTTGCAGAGCACACGATATCAATGAAGAAATTCTTATTGTTGATGACAACTCAAATGACAGTACCATCACTATTGTAAAAAAACTGATGGTTGATCGTCCTTTTCTCCATCTGATCATCCGGACAAAGAACCCGGGGCTTTCCCCGTCCCTTTATGATGGAATAATCAACGCAACAGCGGATCTGATCCAATGCATTGACTGCGATTTCTCACATCCCCCGGAAAAAATTCCAATTTTTTACCATATCATCAAAAATGAAGGATACGATATGGTAATCGGATCCCGTTATGTCAAGGGGGGTGAAGTAATTAACTGGCCCGTTTTAAGAAGGGTGCTCTCTTCAGGTGCAGCCCTTCTCAGTCGGCTCCTGATCCCTCATGTTAAGGATTCGGGAAGTGGATTTTTCGCGATAAACCGGCATATACTAACCGGTACGCTCCTTTCACCCCGTGGCTTCCGGATGGGATTTGAAATCCTTGGGAAAGCTCACTGGACGCGGGTACATGAGATCCCCATTGTTTTCAAGGACCGGGAGTTCGGACAAAGTAAGCTAAAGGGAAGGATTATATTCGATTTTCTTATCCAGTGTGGTTCTATAATCAAATACAATTTCATCGTAAGGAAGAGTACCAATATTATCCGGGCATGGACACTATTTCTCCACGGATAAATGCCTGACGATTCAGAATACTAAGAGAAGGATAGCATCTGATGAAAAGGAGTACCGTTATCAGTATTATTCAAGGCGTTTTTGCCATCGCACTATTGTTGCTTCTTTTGGGTACAGTGGATTACCGGCTTACTCTCTCACTCCTGACCAATCTTGACATTCGGTTCATTTTTCTTGCAGGTTTATGTTATTTCTTAAATAACCTGCTCATGGCATACCGGATAAAGAGAATTCTCTTCTATCTTGGAGAGAATATACGGTTCAGGTTGGTTTTTTTCTCTCACATGGCAGGGATGCTTTTTTCGGATTTCACACCGGCCCGGAGCGGTTATCTTTATGTTGCGCTTGCACTGAATAAACGTGACGTCCCTCTGGAAAAAGGAATGAGTGCCATTACCAGTACGTATCTCTATGACCTCACCTTTAAAATGACAGTCGCCATCCTTGGTGCATATTTTGTCTATTCTTATATATTTGCTGAAAGCCTCGGTTTTGTGGTCATAATTACATTTCTCCTCATTCTTGGGGTAATCACGGGGTATTTTATCATCATGTATCCTGGAGAAAAGATGAGAAATCTCCTTCAAAAACGGGAATTCTTAAGAAAGATCCTGCTTTTTGGGGAGCAGAGCTATTCAATCCAGAAATATGCACCGTTTATTCTTTCGATAACCCTGGCAGGCTGGATTCTGCGAGGACTTGAATGGTACCTGATAGTACTATCAATGCACCAGCTTTTTCTTAAACCGCTTGATGCACTTCTTTTAAATCCATTGCTTACCCTGTTCTCGCTCATGCCATTAACACCAGCCGGTTGGGGAATCCAGGAAGCTGGCATTGTTTTTGTATTTACTACAATGGGAATCGGCGCAACCATTGCAGCCTCATTTGCCCTCATAACCAGATTTGTTGAGGTAGGAATCGATGTTATCGGAATAAAAGAGGTCTTTGTAAAATCTACAAAGGAGGAAACCCTTTTTGCATTTTATAATACGATACCGGGGGATATAGATGAAAAAGCCTTTAATTCCGACATGCTCGTACAGCGATATTTTCAAAGGAGAAAAACCGAGGTTATAAAAAATACGCTGGCTGTAAAAAGGGCTGACGTGATAATTGATATCGGGTGCGGGAGCGGAGTGCAGATGAAAGAAATCGGAAAAAACGGGTATTCCCTGGCTTTAGGAATAGATGTAAACCTTAATGCGATTCGGTTTGCACGGGAAAGATCGCTTCCCAATACAGAATTCATTATTGCCGATGCACAAAACCTTCCTGTCAAATCATCCAGTGCGGATAGAATAATCTGTGCGGAAATCATTGAACACGTAAAGAGCCCCCAACTTCTCGTAAATGAAATTGCCAGAGTCCTGAAGCACGGAGGTGCGGTTGTAGTTACCACACCCAATGATAAATCCGTCTGGGGGATCTATGAATTCTTCTGGGATGTATTTGGCAGAGGCAGAAACTATGGAGAAACACATCTGAGGTTTTTTTCTGAGTCAGGGCTCCGCAGTAATTTTCCCGGTTTCTCAGAATGCAGTACCCAATCCCTCTTTTTTATATCCCCGCTTTTTGCTCTTTTCAACAGGAAGGCACTGTTAGAAGGGGGGGAAAAATTGGACCGGCTGTTTGAGCGATGGGGTTGGGGGGTTTCAATCATTCTTTATGCCAGAAAATAAGATCTGACCTGAATAACAGGTATCCATCATTAATTTGAGGTGAGCAGATAAATCCCTGTACGTTCTGTTTCAAATCGTGCTGCTTTTGAAAGCCATGCAAGAGCATCTCCCTCCGGATTCATTGCAGAAATATCACCGGTTACAATATAGAAGATACTGTTGTTTCCTTTTAGCTGGTTTATTTTTTCAAGTTCTGTGCTGTTATTTGCACCATATTCAGATGTTTTGTCCGTGACATTGGAATAATAATAATTGAATGGTACCGCCATATAGCTTGGAATAAATACGATCACATCACCTTCCTGGGTTTTTGACTGAACAAGCCCGGCTAATCCCCGCCAGTCCTCCTTAGTATAACCGGAGTAATACTCCGCAAGAAGTGGGGCGTTTATGACACCAATCAGGATAACAATGAGATATAACAGATTCCTGTTCGGTATTAGCCTGCATATGAGGGGATAGGAGAGCGCGACGAGTGTGAAATAAACAGGAAGGAGATAGATAAGATATCGGGGATTCATCGTCATCTTCGAGGATATCAGCACACTGATCACAATCGGCAGAATGAGAAACATCACTGAGAAGAGGCACTTGTTTTTGTCCCCGGTATACAGGATAACTAGTCCCCCAATCACCAGGACGAGGTAGATGAAAGCAATAATCCAATTTAGTGAGGAGTACCCTCCTGAAAACCGGATAAGCGTTTCCTGTATAAGCAGCGGTCCCAGCACCCCGTATGTCGGTGGTGATCCCGTAAGTTTGAAAAACCGCTCACCGATAATAAATAGCAAAGGAAGGATCAGTATAAGTGTTGTGCAAAATGCTGCCAGAAGGTTTTTTGCGTAAAGGAATCCCTTTTTGAGTTGACTGCCTCTTGTAATTATTGCATGAAGATAGATAACTCCCAATCCGACAAAAACATAATAATGCGTCCAGAACGCGATCGCTGAAAAAATCCCAAACAGAACCCAGATGGAGATATTATCGGTTCGAAGGGCTGATAAGTAAAATAAAATTACCAGAGAGAAAACAAAAAGAACCGTTGAATATGAATAGGCTTCCTGAGAATAGTAGATCCCAAAATACGAGAAGGTCAGAAGGGCTGCACTGATAATGCCGATGTTCTTATCGTGGAACTCTTTTCCAATAAAATAAAAAACCGGAATGGTCAGCGTACCAAGCATGGCTGGAACCGAACGCAGAACGACCTCGCTCTGGCCGAAAACAAGCATGATATGCTCAATCCAGTGAAATAACGGCGGGTGGAAATCTACAGAACGGCTGATTTCCCAAATCTCAAAAAAACCGGGTTTCGACCAATTAAAGGTTGTTGCTTCATCAAGCCAGAGAGAGTTAAAACCCAGATTATAAAAACGAAGGATAAAACCGAAGATTGTTAACATTAAAAGGATCTGTGCATACCGGCTGTGCACTATGACCGACTTACAATTTTCAAAGGAGAGATCATGAATAGATCGGAAAGGAGACTGATAATCGTCATCAGGATTACATCCTTGATCCGGTTTAATTTTTTTTTCTTTTGCCCGATCGTCACGTCTTCTTGCCATTACAATCAGGTACTATATCGTAAATATGCTCATATAGTTTATTCCCTGTCAGATGCTTTTTTGAGTAATTTTCTTAAGCACTAAAAAATCCGCAGGTTATCCAGTCAGGTATTCTGGAACGAGCCTATGAATTATATTTCATAATGGATGGTGATTTGATTACATCGAGGAGATCGTTTGTACTGGTCACGACAGTTGCCGATTCTTCGAGCACGAAATTCACTATTTCATGGCTGCCTACCCTGCGAAAATCAGTCCGCAACGCGATAACCCGTTTCCCACGTGCAAATGCATACCCCATTTCCCATGCAGTGCCTGAATCGACATCCGCACCATCGATAATGGCAACGATTATTTCAGCATTTTCAAGAGCTTTCAAATTTTCTGATAGGATCCGAACCTGTTCTTTTTTATCCCTTAAATCTGAATCATCACCTTCCTGCTGAGGCAAATAGACCTCAAAAAAGTAATTTCTCAGCAATTCTTCAATCGAAAGATTATATTGTCGTTCAGCTTCTGAAAAAAGGGGGGCGGCTATATACACACGATATTGAGAGAAAATCTCAACATCCATCGCCATGATGTGCGGGAAACGCTTAAGGAATACACCACGCTCCTTCCGTTTTGGCGGTTGTTGATCTTCACTCCCATACCAGGTGCTGGTAACTCCGCACGTGGGAGAAGAGTTGACCCCAACGATGCAGAGTGGTGGACCCCGTTCATCTATGATTTCCTGAACTTGTAATTCGAGCTTGTCGATCAGTCTGGTAAATGCCGGCGTGTTCAATCGTTCAAGAAATGTCCCGGGTTTTCTACCGGAACCGAGGTACAAGGTCTCCGGGCATGGCAGCGGCACCATTTCAATGCCAAAATGTTTGCACCGTAATATCGCCCGGTCAAACACTACGAGATCCGAAGGTTTCGTAATCCCCTTTGCACGCAGTGCAGGATCGAGAATGCAGGGACTGCAGAGTACGTACATTGATACAGTGTGTGCACGCACAGATGATCAATGATACCGCTGTATGCATACCGGGATAACACATGTGACCCCCGGAAGTGCACAGTTAAAAAGCTTGAAAAAGCTGGTTTTCTAAAAGTATATACAAAAATTTCGCAAATTCCACGAAATACACTGCTTCTTGATCCCACTGCCGAGCAGGCACTTTCACCGGCAGACAAGCATGTAAAATCAATAACGGTGCTGGATTGTTCGTGGATGGTTTTAGATACCGGGAAAGTCCGATCATGGCGAATCCATCGTGCACTTCCCTTTTTGGTTGCCGCAAATCCGGTAAATTTTGGCAAACCTTGTGTACTTTCCTCTGTTGAGGCACTTGCTGGTGCACTGTACATTATTGGCGAAAAGGAGAGGGCTTCTGAACTCCTCGCAAAAGTCAGCTGGGGTAACCGCTTCTTGGAAGTAAACAAAGAACCCCTTGATCTCTACTCAAATGCAAAGAGTAGTACTGAAGTAATAAAAATCCAGGAACTCTTCTTTTAAAATGTTTTTTTGCACAATATTTTTTAGAATTATTGAAATTAGCAAAATCGTTTTTTACAGCCTATAAAAAAAGCATAGGGCTAAAATATTATAGATTACCTGTGATAAAGTAACTGTAACAGCAGAATCCGGGGCGAACTTCGAGGAGTGGTAATTACTTTGTCCGATCTTGAGAAAATTTCTATTTTGTGCGTCGATGACGAATCGTTATTATTGGAGGTTTTCCAGGATTTTTTCAAACGGGAACCCGGATTTTCAATAACAACATGCACGAATGCAACTGACGCGATAGATCAATTAACCACTCAATCGTTTGATGCTATTCTTGCAGATTATGGCCTTCCGGATAAAGACGGAATCAATTTGTTAAAGGAGATCCGGGGCGGGGGGTTTTCAGGCCTTTTCATCATCATTACGGGTAAACATCGTGCTCATGTTGCCATCGATGCGTTAAATTCCGGTGCAGATTATTACATACAAAAAGGAGGGGGCATGGTAAACGACATGGCCTCTCTGGTTGAATTCATCCGAAATGGTGTTGGAAAAATTCGGGCAGACCGGGCGTTGGTTGAACGTGAAAGCATGTATCGCTCGATTATCGAAAACAATTCTGATCTTATTTGTCGTTTTCTTCCGGGGGGAGAGATTCGTTTCATAAATGAATCATTCATTGAGTTTGTGGGAAGAAGTAAAGACGAGTGTATCGGGAGCAGCATCTTTTCATTTGTGCCTGATGAAGAAGGTAAAAAAATTGTGGGGCAGTTACAAAATCTGACACCTTCAAAACCTGGGATTTTCATTAAACATGCGTTCCTGAAAAGTGATGGATCATCAGCTGAAATCGAATGGAATTATCGTGCGATCTTCAACCTGGCAGGAGCAATCGTCGAGTACCAAACCGCAGGAAGAGAAGGACACGGACTCGTTCAGATTCACGAACCTCTTGCTTCACAGAGTGAAATTACTGCTGTTTCCACCGTGAAAACAGCTGTGACAGGTACGGAACCTGAGGATGAATGGGATACATTTTCCAATACTATCGAAACGCTCGAGAACCCGGTTTTTGCGATAGACAAAACCGGTGTCATTATTACATGGAATAAAGCCATGGAGCATCTGACGGGTGTCACAGCCAAAGAAATGGTCGGAAAAGGAAATCGCGAGTATGCAATTCCATTCTATGGTGAACCAAGACCGATGCTGGTTGATTATATCGTCATATCAACTCATAAAAGGCAATCGGGCAAATTTCCGGGAATCAAACGTGTGGGGAATACATTTACCAGTGAAATGGAAAAAGTCAAAATTCGTGAAAAACCGATGTATCTGTGGGGAAAAGGGACAGCTGTTTACGATGATAAGGGACAGTTGATTGCAGCAATCGAGACCCTCACTGTCGTCGAGCAACAGCCGGAAACCCTGAAATCAGATGAGTCAGAAAAGGAAATATATATCGGGGGATTGTCAAGTCCTACACTTAAAGTTGCCGGGGGAAGCGCGAGCGGTGCGATTGCGGGTCTCGTCCCATCGCCTCCAAGGGGTTATGGGATTTATGCAACCAATAAACGGTTGTTTGTAATCCAAAATCCGGATTTTGATCTTTCAAAACCCAAGGGAATGCAGTATGGACCTTATGTACTGGATGATCTTTTTGGTACCAGGACGACAATCGACAACCGCCCGAAGACTATTGATGCTATTGAAAAATTATTGGTCTATGAAATTACAAAACAAGACCTGGTTACCATAGAATTAATGAATCCGGTACTGCTCCCCGGTTTCCTGACATTATATAACAAGACTGGAGAATCATTCAGGATGTTTATCGATCATAAAACGGCATTTTTGCAGATTGAACACCTGATAAAATCATTCTATCCGGAAATTTTACGTATGGAGTAAGTGGAGTTATCATTTCCCGATAAAAAATTCATCGTTTTTCTTTGGGAAAAATATACAAACCGGGTTTTGTTATACAGAAAAACATCCAACCCTTCTTTATTTTATTAGCTGGCATCGTGCGTATGATCATATAGCACATGCAGGCTGGGTTTTTCCCATACCTTTTTTGTATACTACTACCATGTACGATTGTATGATCAAGGTTGCCATCAATGGTTACGGCACTATCGGGAAACGTGTTGCTGATGCGGTTGCCGCTCAGAAGGACATGAAAGTAATCGGCGTATCAAAAACCCGCCCGAACGCTGAAGCATTTGTTGCAAAACAACGAGGTTACCCCCTCTATATTGCGGATCTGTCAAAAAAGGCAGCATTCGAGACAGCAGGGCTTACCGTTGCCGGATCTGTCGAAGACATGTGCAAAGCTGCAGATGTCATTGTAGATGCCACACCGGGTGATATAGGAGCAACAAATAAACCACTGTACGAGAAACTCGGAAAAAAGGCGCTCTGGCAGGGTGGTGAAAAGCATGAGATCGCCGGGTTTTCCTTCAATTCGTCATGCAATTACAAAGATGCCATTGGGAGGCAGTTTGTTAGAGTGGTTTCCTGTAACACAACCGGACTCTGCCGTATCATTCATGAAATCGATAAGGAGTACGGTGTTGCGCATGTCCATGCAATTATGGTAAGGCGTGGGTCAGATCCGGGAGAGATTAAAAAAGGACCGATAGATGCTGTTGTCCTTGATCCCGTAGGTGTCCCCAGTCACCATGGCCCGGATGTCCTGACAGTACTTCCTCACATTTCAATTACCACGATGGCGATGATAGTGCCAACGACCATGATGCACATGCATGCAATCCAGATGACTACCAAAAAACCGGTCAGCCGGGAGAGAGTAATCGAGCTGATCAAGAATCACCCGCGCCTTGGGCTTATTAAAAAGACACTGGGCATAAAAAGTACAGCCGAGCTCAAGGAATTTGCCATGGATCTCGGCAGGCAGCGTTCTGACCTGTGGGAAAACTGCATCTTTGAAGAATCCATTTACGCAAACAAAAACGAGCTCTGCTTTTTCCAGGCAATCCACCAGGAGGCTGATGTAGTTGTCGAAAATATCGATGCAATCCGGGCAATGGCGGGTGTGGAAAAAGATGCGCATAAATCCATAATGACCACCAACAAAGCGCTCGGATTCAGCCTCATCCAGAATAACCATTAACACCCATCATAGCCCATTATTTTTAATGGATACATACGAGCGGGTAACCCGAAATACTGTAGAAGTCGTCACTGATGACGATCTCCGCACCCTTCTCGCCCAACCGCAAAAAACGGTCTATGCAGGATATGAACCCAGCGGGGAGATCCATCTCGGCCATCTTGTGACGATAAACAAACTTGTTGATCTCCAGGCCGCAGGTTTTGAAGTCACCGTATTGCTCGCCGATCTTCATGCGTTCCTGAACCGGAAGGGAACTATGGAGAAAGTGGGAGACCTGGCAGAATATAATAAACGTTGTTTCGAAGGGCTTGGCCTGAAGAACGTGAAATATGTACTCGGATCCGATCTTCAGCTGAACCGGGACTATGAACTGCTCGTGCTCCAGCTATCCCAACAGATTACCTTAAACCGGGCAACACGAAGTATGGATGAAGTAGGGAGACAGATGGAACATCCGACGGTTTCACAGATGATTTACCCGATCATGCAGATGGCCGATATTGCCATGCTCGGTGCAGATGCTGCTGTTGGAGGTATCGATCAGCGGAAGATCCATATGCTTGCCCGTGAACACCTTATCAATTTCGGATACAAAGCTCCGGTCTGTATCCACACGCCGATTCTTAATGGGCTTGACGGAAAAAAAATGTCTTCTTCGCAGGGTAATTACATATCGGTTGCTGACACTGAGGAAGATATTATGAAAAAATGCCAGAAGGCGTTTTGTCCTCCAGAAATTCCGGAGAATCCGGTTCTCCAGATATTCCAGTATCATATCTTTCCCCGTCTCCCGGCAATCACCATTAAAAGACCGGATAAATTCGGGGGTGACCGGACTTTTTCGGACTATAAGGATCTTGAATTATCCTATAGCAGAGGAGAGGTGCACCCGCTCGATCTCAAGAAATCCTGTGGTATTTCTCTCGTTGAGATACTCGAGCCGGTGCGGGACTATATAGGATAGATCAAAAAAATTACCTGATGATTATTGGTGACCTGGTGTGAGTATAGAAAAACGCATAGATCAATTCGATAAGCGACTTGAAGAGATGGGAGTTCGAATCAAAGATGCTGACCAGTTTAAAGTGTCTGAAGATGTTTTTGATGACGTCACACTTCTTGCACTCTACAAGCTGGTCCACAAAAAGTGGCTCTCAGCAATTGGAGGTTCAATAAGCACCGGCAAAGAAGCAAATGTGTTTTACGGTGAACGTGATGGGGCGGGTATTGCAATTAAGATCTATCGCATCCGCACCGCGAACTTTACCACGATGAGCTCGTATATCCTTGGCGACCGGAGATTTTCCCGGGTGAAAAAGTCCCGGAAAGAGCTGGTATTCGCCTGGACGAGAAAGGAGTTTTCCAATCTTGCGCGGGCCCGGGAAGCGGGTATTCCCGTTCCCGAACCTCTCGTATGGGACAGGAACATCCTTATTATGTCATATTTGGGGGAGAATGAAATTCCCTACCCTCAACTAAAACATGCCATGATTGATGACCCGGCGGGGATCTATGCAACCATCCTGAAATATATTGGTCTTCTCTTCACAAAAGCTGAACTCGTGCATGGGGATCTGAGTGAGTTCAATATATTATACGGTGACCAACTATATTTCATTGATATGGGTCAGTCGGTTACCCGTGATCACCCCCGTGCCTACCAGTTTCTGATGCGGGATATCCGTAATATCAACAGGTTTTTTAAAAACCGCTGCGATGTGCGTAATGATGTTGAAATTTTCAATGCAGTGACCGGACTTGATGCAGCTGAACCATGATAACCACCGATCACGTTATGATATATACCAGAAGAGTGCTGTGAAATGTACAATTATAACCTATATTTGAGGTTGAGACTGAAATGATGCAAGAAGTTAAAATCGCCGGAAGCAGAGTGGGCGTGCTGATTGGAAAAGGCGGTTCAACAAAAAAAGAGCTTGAAGAAAAGACCTTCACAACAATTACCGTTGATAGTAAAGAAGGCCTTGTAAAGGTTGAGAGTGCTGAAGAGCACACGATATCACTCCTGCGGGCAGTGGAGATCATCAACGCCATTAACCGGGGATTCTCACCGGAACGTGCTTTTGAAATGATTGAAGATGAAGATCTTCTTCTCGATGTTATTGATCTCTCCGGTATGGCAGAAGGTCCACGGCAGCTCGACAGGCTCAGAGGAAGAATTATTGGAAAAGATGGTCGTGCGCGTGAACAGATAGAGGATATGACAGATGTAGAAATTTCTGTCTTTGGAAAGACTATTGCCTTGATCGGTTATCCGGAGCAGCTTAAAACTGCACGCGCTGCTATCGATATGCTGATTGAGGGTGTGCCCCATGAGAATGTCTTTGCATTTCTCGACAGGAAAAAGAAAGAGGCCAAACAGGATATGATTAGTTATTATTACTAATGAGGAGATATTATCAAATTTTCACATTCAGCTTGCGCAGGATATCTGGTTTCCAAAAAAAACAATCATTGGTATAGTAAAATTTTTAAAAGGGTATTCTTACATCGGATTTGACGGGATTTGTCAAAAGGGTTAAAATGTTGATTCAGGACCTTGAAATCCCTGGTAATCTCAAGCAGAGGTATGCTCATTCTGGTATTTCAGACCTTTATCCCCCCCAGGCTGAATGTGTAGAAAAAGGAATCCTCAGGGGGAAAAACACACTCGTTGCCATTCCAACAGCCAGCGGAAAGACACTGATCGCAGAAATGGCTATGCACAATGCTATAAAAAACGGTGGGAAATGCCTCTATATCGTTCCTCTCAAAGCACTTGCAAGTGAAAAATTTGAAGAGTTTAGCAATAAAGGAGTAAGAGCTGGTATTGCGACCGGAGATTTAGACCGTCGCGATGATTTGCTGGGGAGAAATGATATTATAGTCGCTACCAGTGAAAAAGTGGATTCTCTCCTGCGTAACAATGCAACATGGATACCGGATATCACTCTTCTGGTTATCGATGAAGTCCACCTGATTGACTCCCTGAGTCGGGGCCCGACACTCGAGATGGTTATTGCAAAAATGCGGTTCCGGAATCCTGCGATGCAGGTAATCGGACTCTCTGCGACCATTGGAAATCCTGATAAGCTTGCCGGCTGGCTTGATGCAGAACTTGTGACGAGTTCGTGGCGCCCGGTTGATCTCAGGCAGGGGGTTTTCTTCAAGGATTGTATCCATTTCCGGAACGGAACACGATCGGTCAACGTGGTATCAAAGAATTATGATGATATCAACCTTTGTCTCGATACAATTGCGGAAGGTGGTCAGTGCCTTGTCTTTGTATCCTCACGCCGTAATGCTGAAGCATTTGCAAAACGTGCTGCTGGTGCAATAAAAAGTGAAGACCCTGCCCTTGCTACGTATGCAGAGAAGATCCAGAAAGGTGCAGAAACTGATATGGGAAAATCACTTGCTGCCTGCGTGGCGAAGGGTGCCGCTTTTCATCATGCAGGGTTGAGCCGGGCCGAGCGTTCGGTTGTGGAAGAAGGATTCCGAAAGGGTCTGATCAAATGTATCTCTTCTACACCTACCCTTGCTGCAGGACTCAATCTTCCCGCACGGCGGGTGATCATACGGGATTACCAACGGTTTACCGCTGGTGAGGGGATGCAGCCAATACCGGTGAGCGAATACCACCAGATGGCAGGGAGAGCTGGTCGTCCACGGCTCGATCCCTATGGTGAGGCCGTTCTTATTGCAAAAGATCAAGGACAGGTAGAGGAACTGTTTGAATGGTATATTGAGGCGCCCCCTGAGGAGGTCCACTCTAAAATCGCTGAACCCACTGCGCTCTATACTCATATTCTATCATTGATTGCGTCAGGTTTTGCTAAAGACCATAACGAGCTCACCTCATTTATAAACCGGACATTTTACATCCACGAAAACCGACAGGGACGACTCATACAGCGGGCAGTTGATGCCGCACTCGCATTTCTCGTATCTTCAGATATGGTGGTAGAAATCGGCAACCATCTCGGTTCAACTGAGTTTGGCACCCTTGTTTCAAAACTTTATATCGATCCAAGAAGTGCTGCAATGATTGTCGGTGCTCTGCGCGGGAAGGAAATATATACCGATCTGGGTCTCCTCCAGGTAATTTGCAGTACACCGGATATGCCCAAACTGTATGTCCGGAATTCCGACATTGCTGCACTGACCCGCATGACTGAGAATCGTGGAGAAGATCTCTGGCTCACCCTGTCACAAGATGAAGAGGAGGCAGAGGCATATTACCGTGCACTAAAAACAGCGATGCTCCTTTCTGACTGGACTGATGAGCTGTCAGACACAAAAATCTGTGAGCGATACTCAGTAGGACCCGGTGATATCTATGGGATGGTAGAAAGTGTAACCTGGCTGCTTCATGCCAGTGCAGAACTTGCACGAATGTTTGTTCCATCTTTTCATCAAAATGTACGAGAGTACGAGATCTGCATGAAAAACGGTTCACGCAGAGAACTCTTACCACTTATCCGGTTGCGGGGGATCGGCAGGGTTCGTGCCAGAAGATTGTTTAACAACAGGATGACGACTCCCGATGAAATTCTTGCACGGGGAATTGAAGAAGTTACCGTCATACTTGGTCAGGGTGTGGCTGAGCAAATTTTTAATCAGCTTCAGCGAAAAAAGGGAGCAATGTCGTTGAATGAGGACAGGAAAAATTCTTCACCGGGCCAGTCAACATTCAATCGTTTCCGGTGATTTTTTATGGATTCTTCAGGAGAAGATTACGAAATCCGGCAGGCAATAATGACGGTCAGCGATCGCGATACATGCCTTCGAATGATCAAAGAGATTGCACACTATCATTCAATCCATATTGTTTGTTTTGATGCCGAAAAATTAGCCGGACGGGATCATGCAGATGCCGCTATTCGACATGCGCAACGATCAATTTTATCTACAAAACCAATATCCAACTCATTTGAAATGGAAGCCCTGTTATTCGCAGCTGGATCCCGCCAGTGTAGTGTGGCTGCTTTATTCGGCATTCATGAAGGTGAAAATAATATGTTTGTCTGCTCGTACCCGGTGAAAAATGAGGTATGGACGACACTCTCACGCCATATGCATTTTGTAACCGAAACGTGGGATGATCTCACTGATAACAAAATTTCGAGGTTGCGGTCTTTATTCGGGATAACGCAAGACGAACTTGAAACCGTCGGTCAGGAAAGGATTAAAGATCTCGTACTTGAACGTATAGCTCTCCTCGAAGTAAACCGGTAAAAAGTTTATTCTGCCTCCTGAATCCCTGCACTCATTTATTAAAAGAGAGAGGATGCTGATTATTAAGATATTCTGGATATTATTCGTACAGAATTTCAGTGCGATATAATTGTTAATTTTTCTTATAAGTTTTTTATGAGAGAAAATCCCATTAACAATCATTTATTTGCATGTGATAGGATATGCGCAATTTCGGGCACAATAAGGTCTTTTGTTGCAAGAGTGACTGCCGCTGTTGAACCGGGAATGCAAAAAATGACTTTCCCATGACATATCCCGGCGATGGCACGTGACAGCATTGAAGAAGTACCTATTTCTTTATAACTTATCAGTCTGAATAGTTCTCCAAACCCATCAATTTTTTTATCGAGAAGGGGTACAACAGATTCAATTGTACAATCATCATGGGTCAGACCTGTACCACCATTGACTATGATACAGTTTGAATTTTTTAGTGCATGATAAATCTCAGCACGGATTAATTCGATCCGGTCAAATACAATTGTATAATATATTACCTGGATTCCTGCAGATTTTAAAATTGATTCGATAGTTTTCCCACTCGTGTCATTTTCCTTTGTTCTTGTACTGGACACGGTAATAATTGCAGCTTTAATGGGTATTGGTACGATATGCTGTTGGTTCATGCTCAAGAAATTGTTTTTTCCCCTTATAAATTACAATATTCAGATTTTTTCAAATGTATCACTGAAAATATGTATTCCTGTAAAGGGGACCCCTTTGTTTCGTGTGGAGATAACTTCAGGGAGGGTTCATTCCCGTAAAATAATCGATATTTCTTTTTTGTTTACATAAAAAAAATCTGAATTTTTTGATAAAACATTTATATACTTTAAAATCAAAACAAAAATAAGCTCATTTTATTGTTATTTTTATTAAAGGGGGGTCATATCTGGTATTTCCACACGAAACAAAGGGGGCTCCCCCATTACGTAAAAACCATAGAGAAAAATTATATTTCTTTAGAATAGGATTATTTATGATATCTCAAGGAAATGAATGAATATAATATAATCAATTATTTTATATTCAAATTTGAATGTGTGTTTTTGGGCTTTTTTGGCAAATTCACTTGAAAATAAAGTCCATTCCACTGGAAACAAAGGGGTTTATAAGTAGGACAAACCGATCGTTTTTTAGTCTAATGTAACTAAGTGTCTGTTCCTTAGTGTCATTATGCCGGAACCTGAAGATCCCTCCACAGGGTTATTTAAAAAATACCTTGCGAATAACAAAATATTTCGCGACCGTGAAGTACTCAGACACTCATACAGGCCACAAATACTACCCCATCGCAAGCCTCAGATTGATACTGTTGCATCAATCCTCGCACCATCTCTGAGAAACGAAACCCCTTCAAATATTCTTATATATGGCAAAACGGGGACCGGTAAGACAGCCTGCATACGATATGTTGGTTCGGAGCTGGAAAAAGCAAGCAGCAAAATGGGCACCATATGTCGGATTGTTCATTTAAACTGTGAAGTAATTGACACTCAATACCGTGTCCTTGCCCAGATAGCAAAAAATCTTGACGGTATGGACGAAGTTTCAAGTGATAAGACGAGGACACACATCCCCATGACCGGGTGGCCTACGGATCAGGTATATGCCGAGCTAAAAAACCAGCTTGAATCTGGTGGTGGTGTACTGGTTATTGTTCTTGATGAGATTGACAAGCTGGTAAAAAAGAGCGGTGATGACACCCTCTACAATCTTACCCGAATCAATTCTGATCTTAAAAATTCCAAAGTCAGTATTATTGGTATATCAAATGATCTGAGTTTCAAGGATTTTTTGGATCCACGGGTCCTCTCATCGCTCTCTGAAGAGGAGATTGTATTCCCACCTTACAATGGTCCTCAGCTTGTCGATATCCTTTCACAAAGGTCTGATGCAGCATTTATGGAGGGTGCCATTGATGAAGGTGTTATCCCTCTCTGTTCAGCCCTTGCAGCACAGGAGCATGGAGATGCCCGCCGGGCTCTTGACCTTTTGAGAATTTCAGGAGAGCTTGCCGATCGCGACGAATCAGATCAGGTCAAAGAAGAGCACGTTAAGCAGGCTCAGGCCAAGATCGAGACTGACAGTATGATTGAATGCATAGCAACGCTACCCACCCAGAGTAAACTTATCCTCTTCTCGATGCTCATACTCGAGCAGCTGGGACAGAATATATTTACGAGTGGGGAAGTTTCACGTATCTATCAGGATATTGCACCGAAAATTGAACTTGATGTACTCACTCATCGCCGCATTACCGATCTCATCTCAGAGTTAAATATGCTCGGTGTAATCAACACACGTGTGGTAAGCCGGGGGCGATATGGCAGAACAAAAGAGATGTGGTTTGACTCAAACACGGGCAAGATCCGTGAGGTTGTACTCAAGGATTCGCGACTGAACGGGCTAAAAGACCTGGATGTAAAGCAAATGGAAGCAAAATGGTTAAAAACATGGTTCAGGTGATGGGATATGCACGAAAAGGATCTCGAACTTCTCCGTATTCTCGAGGATAACAGCCGGCTCTCCGCACAGGAAATCGCGACTATGACCAATCTCACCCCCACTGAAGTGGAGGAGCGGGTCCATGCACTCGAGGCAACCGGGGTTATTCGAAAATACACCACGGTCATCAACTGGGAGCTGGCAGGCAATGGCGAGGTCTCTTCAATTATCGAACTCAAGGTAAGTCCCGAACGTGACTTTGGTTATGACCGGATTGCAGAACGACTTTCCCGGTTCAGGCAGGTAAAAACCCTGCGCCTGATGACAGGTACTTACGATCTCCAGCTCCTTGTAACGGGAAAGAATATGCAGGAAGTTTCCCGCTTTGTCTCTGAACATGTAGCACCTATGGATCGGATACGCGAGACGGCGACTCACATTATCATGAAGTCGTACAAGGAAAATGGGAACGTGCTCTTTGAACAACAGGAAGCAGAACGGCTCCCGTACTCATTCTAAGGTGTGAGTATGCGGAATTTTGTTTCTCAACGTGCTCAGGAGATCCCGCCGTCAGGAATCAGGAAATTCTTCGATCTTGCTCTCACGATGGAGGATGTCATATCGCTGGGTGTTGGCGAACCTGATTTTCGTACTCCCTGGAATATCTGCGAGTCAAGCATTTATTCAATAGAGCAGGGTGTGACATCATATACACCCAACAAAGGTCTGCCGGTACTCCGCGAAACTCTCTCCACCTATCTGCAGAAACACTACAATCTTCCCTATAACAGTGACAATGAAATTATCATCACAAGCGGTGTTTCAGAAGCGCTTGATATTGCGATCCGGGCAATTGTGAACCCGGGTGATGAAGTGCTGATTGCGCAGCCAAGTTACGTCTCTTATGCCCCCTGTGTTACCCTGGCAGGTGGTATTCCGGTTCCTGTTCAATGTACTGAATCCGACAGGTTCAAACTCAACCCGGATGCACTTCAGGAAAAGATCACCGGGAAAACAAAAGCCCTTATCATCAATTTCCCGAACAATCCAACGGGTGCTGTTATGAACCGGAAAGATCTGGCAGCGATCGCGGATATTATCATTGATAAGGATCTGCTTCTCATAACAGATGAGGTGTATGCAGAGCTCTCCTACGAGGGAAGCCATGTTGCTGCAGCTACCGTTAGTGATCTCTGGCAGCGGACAATTACACTCAATGGCTTCTCCAAAGCATATGCGATGACCGGATGGCGTGTCGGGTATCTCTGCGCTCCCAAAGAGCTTTGTGAAGCAGTCCTTAAGATCCACCAGTATGTGATGCTCTGCGCACCCGTGATGGGGCAGGTTGGAGCGCTTGAAGCAATTCGCTCCGCAGAAGAGGATAAAAACAATATGGTCCAGGAGTACCGCCTGAGACGCAATATGTTTGTTGCAGGGTTAAACCGCATTGGTCTTCCGACACATGTTCCTGAGGGGGCATTCTATGCATTTCCCTCGGTAAAAGGCACCGGACTTTCGGACACCGTGTTTGCTGAGCGACTGTTAAAGGAGCAACGGGTTGCTGTGGTACCGGGCAGTGTTTTTGGTGTTGGCGGAGAAAACAATCTGCGCTGTGCATATGCGGTATCCAGAAAGCAGCTTACCGAAGCACTCGGGCGGATGGAATCGTTCCTCAACAGTCTCTGATATCTATCGGTCTTAATCCTGCCAGGACCATTTTTTCATCCTGTTTTGTTAAGGGAACCTGTTCTAAGCATACTTTATTTTGCATCTCGATCAATACTACTTGATATTACAATGAGTTGCACGATCATCGTTGGTGGATTTTTTGGGGATGAGGGAAAGGGTAAGATTGTTGCCCATATTGCATACAAGGACAAACCCGTTATCATCTCCCGCGGCGGTGTGGGGCCGAATGCCGGACACACTGTCCAGATTGGCGACCGTGAATATGGTGTCCGCATGGTGCCTTCCGGTTTTGTTTATAAACAAGCCAAACTCTGTATTGGCAGCGGTGTCCTTGTCGATCCCCGGATCCTGAAACATGAAGTCGAAATGCTCGATGTGAAAGGTAGGATATTTGTTGATAAACGCTGCGGTCTCATTACTGAAGATCACATTACAAGGGATAAGGGGAGTGACCATCTCTCAAAGAAGATCGGGAGTACTGGATCGGGATGTGGACCTGCGAATTCTGACCGGGTGATGAGGATTTCTCCTCAGGCAAAGGATGTACCAGAGCTTGCCGAATATTTACTTGACGTACCGAAAGCGATTGACGATGAGCTCAAACAAGGCAGGATGGTACTGCTTGAAGGGACGCAGGGTTTTGGTATCTCTCTCTACTATGGAACGTATCCTTTTGTAACAAGCAAGGACACCTCGGCTTCCCAGATCGCAGCGGATAATGGTGTAGGACCGACAAAAATTGACGATGTGATTGTTGTATTCAAGGCATATCCCACACGGGTTGGCGAAGGCCCGTTCAGTACCGAGATGACGTCTGCAAAATCCGATTCAATGGGAATCCAGGAGTTTGGAACGGTTACCCACCGGAAGCGACGTATTGGTGGATGGGACGGGGACATGGCCCGTTATTCAGCGATGATAAATGGGTGCACCCAGGCTGCGATTACGGGTATTGATCGGGTGGATAAAAGCTGTTTTGGAGTGACGGAGTACGGGAAGCTGACGAAGAAAGCAAAGGACTTTTTAAAGGCTGCAGAGGACGATATTGGCAGTCCAGTCACCCTCATATCCACCGGACCAGAAATGACTCAGATTATTGATTTGAGGGAAAAACAGACATGAGACGTTCACTCATGGACATACTGTGTTGCCCGGTATGTAAAGGGGATCTCACTCTCAAGGTTGAAAAGGAGGATGAGACGGAAATCCTTGAGGGCGGGTTGCTCTGTTCAGAGTGCGGCGTAAATTATCCCATTCACGATGGTATTCCCAATCTTCTTCCAATAACATCCCAGAAAAAATGAAAAACAGGAGCAGGAATGAATTTTCCATTCGCAATTACCATTCTCACTGCTCAGAATCCGGGTTTACATGAAAATTCTTTTGAATTTTATCTTAACCGGTTAGGAATCAATTTAATTGAAATTCCCCGGGAAAATGTCTGGGCAGAGATTGGTGGTACCCTGCGATTAATTTTTATAAACCGGGGAGCACCCACCCACCTTACAATATCTTCTCCAGATGGCGGAATGTTTACCGATTTTTTCCACGAGAATATGTATGTTGTTGATGAGACCGTATTGGCCATCCCTTTACGAAAAGACAGCCCTGAAGGTTTTTTTATACTTGAGATTATCACGGGATACGGAGGAATGAAAACCTCCCTTCGTGTTGATGTCATACCAGGTGTGAGTATACAGAAACCTGCCACAAAGGAAGAACCCCCACTCCAACCAGTTGCCCATGGACGTCCCCATCTCCTTATGATCATGATGGGAATTGCATTAATTCTCTATAGTGCATTCCTCTACACGAAAATTGAATTTCTCAATACCGCTGCATTTATCATACTCATCGTTGGTGCTCTCTACACATGGTACCGTCAGCAATAGAGACGGGAGTAACGGTATTATTTGCCGCTCTTGTTGTTGATCGTCTTATCGGTGACCCGCATTCGCCATGGCATCCTGTTGCCCTTCTCGGCCGATTTATCGGGTGGTGGGGCAAACCACATAAGTACTCCCCGGAAATCCAGCGTTTTGCAGGTGTGTTTTTCTGGCTGGTCACTGTACTCCTGTTCACACTGCCATTTTATTATTTTACAACAATTGCTCCTTGGTACCTTTATCTGGTCATTGCGCCACTCCTTCTCAAATGCTGTTTTGCCTGGCGCTCACTCGAAGAACATACGTATGCAGTCGTGACTGCATTGAATGCAGGGGTGGAAGACGGGAGGGTGCAGGTCAAAATGCTGGTATCACGGGATACCACACATCTTGACCGGGCGCAAATTCTTTCGGCTGGGTATGAATCGATGACCGAAAACCTCACTGATAGCATCATCTCCCCGCTGTTTTATTTTTCCTTATTCGGGCTTTCCGGTGCGGCCTTCTACCGTGCAGCCAACACGATGGATGCGATGCTCGGATACCGTGATGAACGGATAAGATTAGGCTGGTGCTCTGCACGCATGGACGACGCACTGAATTTCGTTCCCGCCCGGCTTACGGTAGTGTTGCTGCTGGTATATTTTGCCTTCATAGGCACGTTTTCAGATGCAGTTCAGGTGTTGCGTCGTGACGGTCGCCAACGTCCTGGTTTTAATGGCGGAATTGTTATGGCAGTAATGGCAGGGGGAACCGGCATACAATTCGTAAAGTCCGGTGTTTATACAATTGGTGATGAAAAAAGAACACTTGACGACGGAGGTCCTGATGTTATGAAAGCTTGCCGGGTCGTAACTATCGCTTTTGCAGTGCTAGCCAGTGGTACTCTGATTTTATTGGGATCTTTGATCAATAGTACCGGCATATGAAACTTGAAGAACTGAGATTTGGTACTGAGCTTCTCAAGCGCGGCTTTGCATCCATGCAGAAAGGGGGTGTCATCATGGATGTGGTCAATGCCGACCAGGCTAAGATTGCCGAAGAAGCTGGTGCCGTCGCAGTCATGTCACTGGAACGGGTGCCTTCTGATATCCGGAAAATGGGGGGCGTTGCCCGAATGGCGGACCCGGAAAAAGTTATTGAGATTATTGATGCTGTTTCTATTCCGGTCATGGGCAAGGTGCGTATTGGCCATTTTGTAGAAGCACAGGTCTTGGAAATTCTCGGTGTTGATATGATCGATGAGAGTGAGGTTCTGACTCCGGCCGATGAGCAATACCATATCGATAAAAAACTTTTCAAGATCCCCTTTGTCTGCGGTGCCCGTGATCTGGGAGAAGCGCTCCGCAGGATCAACGAGGGTGCTGCGATGATCCGGACCAAGGGTGAAGCAGGAACCGGCAACGTTGTCGAGGCAGTCCGGCATATGCGCAATATCATGGGAGAAATCCGAATACTCAAAGGCATGGACCACCAGGAGATGATCGATTATGCACGGGAAATCGAAGCCCCCGCAGAACTGGTTATTGAGTGCTCTGAACGCGGAAGGCTCCCGGTTGTGAACTTCTCAGCCGGAGGTATTGCCACACCATCGGATGCCGCAATGATGATGCAGCTGGGTGCCGATGGTGTTTTTGTTGGATCCGGGATTTTTAAATCCTCCAGCCCCGAGCGCATGGCAAAGGCAATAGTCGAGGCGGTCAATCATTTCAACGAGGCATCGGTAATCGCCCGGGTGAGCAAGGGTCTTGGAGATGCAATGCCTGGGCTTGATATCCACACCCTCAGGGACGATGAGGTGCTTCAGACCCGTGGCCGTTAAGATCGGCGTACTTGCGCTCCAGGGAAATGTAAGCGAACATATCGATGCTTTCAGGCTGGCGCTTAAAAAAACAGGGCAGGAGGCATCATCCGAAGTTTTTGAAGTCAGGCACCCTGCAGACCTTGCAGGATGCAATGCCCTTGCGATTCCCGGAGGGGAATCGACAACTATCTCCCGCCTCATTGACAAGAACCACATGTACGAGCCGATACGCTCGTTTCCCGGCGGTATTTTTGCTACCTGTGCCGGCATGGTGCTTATGGCGACCCAGGTTGATGATACACGTATCCATTCGCTGGGCCTTATCGAAATGAAGGTGGATCGGAACGCTTTCGGGCGGCAGAGGGAATCGTTTGAAGCAGACCTCCCGATCAAAGAGCTTAAAGGAGACCCGTTCCATGCGATTTTTATCCGTGCACCGGTTGCGACAATCATAGGTACTGGGGTTACCGTGCTCTACCGGATGGATCAGGGAATAGTTGCAGTTGAGTACGGGAAGTACATGGCGCTCTCGTTCCACCCGGAACTTTCGTGTGATACCCGGCTTCATGAGCGGTTTTTAAAGAATCTTGGCATTTGATTCCTGTCAGATAAAAAGGAAATGCTTCATTCTGTCTCGGGTGGTCATCATGAATAGTGCAGGTCTCCCTTGGTAAAATGCAGGATAAAATACTGAATTGATGAGTAAAATATGTTTAATATCTCAGTCGTCACTAAGTCCCTGGGGGGAACTGAGGGAGAGTACAGGTAATCTGATGACTTCATCGCAGTTCGTTGAAAGCATCCTGTCGGCACGCTATCTACACGGGGAAGAAAAAACCTTCGAGGATATCTGCCGGCGCGTTGCGTGGGCTGTTGCAGGTGACGATAAAGAAGCGACCGGTTTTTACAATATCATGATCTCCTTGCGGTTCTTACCTAACTCCCCCACCCTCATGAATGCCGGAACAGATATAGGGCAGCTCTCTGCTTGTTTCGTTCTGCCGGTCCCGGATTCTATCAACGGGATCTTCGATGCAATGAAAAACGGTGCTATCATTCATAAGACCGGAGGGGGAACCGGGTATAATTTCTCGAACATTAGACCGAAAGGTTCCCGTGTGCAATCTACGGATGGTGTTGCTTCAGGTCCGGTATCATTTATGGGAATCTTCAATGCAGCTACCGAAGTCATCAGGCAGGGTGGTCGCCGCCGTGGAGCCAACATGGGGATACTGAACGTCTGGCATCCTGATATCCTGTCATTTCTGTCAGCAAAAGCACGGGAGGGGGATATTGCCAACTTTAACCTCTCCGTTATGGTCAATGAAAAATTCATGGATCTCGTTTCCCGGAAGATGTTTGATACTGTCTGGATCACCCATCCCTCTTCCGGTGAATCGTTGACGGTTGGGCAGATTTGGTCAGGAATAGTGGACGGAATCTGGAAAAACGGTGAGCCCGGCTTGCTTTTTTATGAGGAGATCAACCGGTCCAATCCCCTGCCTGACCTTGGTACCATCGACACGACCAATCCCTGCGGTGAACAACCGTTGCTCCCGTATGAGAGTTGTGTTCTTGGTAGTATCAATCTGGCTTCATTTGTGCAAAACGGGATACTTGATGAGCACGAACTGGACGATACTGTGCGAACAGCCGTTCGGTTCCTTGACAAAGTCATAGACAAAAATGTCTATCCAATTCCGGCAATTGAAGAAGCAACGAAAAAAACCCGGAAGATTGGTCTGGGACTTATGGGCGTTCATGATGCCCTTCTTATGATTGGGGTGCCATACGATTCTGTAAAAGGAAGAACCTGGTGCGAACACGTTATGCAGAAGGTAACAGCTACTGCTGTGGATGAATCGCGACGAATGGCGGAAAAATACGGGGCATTCCCGGCATGGAAAGGGAGTACCTGGAAAGCGTTCCCGATGAGGAATGCGGCGCTGACCTCTCTAGCGCCGACCGGAACATTATCCCTGCTTGCCGGGTGCTCAAGCGGTATCGAACCGGTTTTTTCGTTTGCCTACTCCCGCAGGAACACTACTGGCAAGTCGTTTATCATTGTTAATCCGGTGTTCCGTAAAAATCTAAAAAAAACTCTCGCAACGATGAAGCTGACACAAGAAGAGCGGACGAAACGGGAAAATGACGTTATTTCTCACGTCCACAAGACCGGAACCATCCAGGACCTGCATTGGCTCCCGGATGAATTCCTGGCCCTCTTTAAGACCGCTCTGGATATCCACTGGAAGGACCATATACTGATGCAGGCAGCATTTCAGAAGTTTGTCCATGCCTCCATCAGTAAAACTATTAACCTGCCGAACAGCGCAACAAAGGAGGATTGTGCAGATGCGCTCCTCATGGCATGGAAGTTCAGGCTGAAAGGGATCACGATATACCGGACCGGCAGCAGGAAAAATGCAGTTCTTTTCCTGAAAGATACCACATCGGACCCACGATAAGAAAAGCCTGTAAAATATGAGTACCTGGCACCAGGCATACAGAATGTGCATTCCAGGAAAAATCCTGATAAGACGGATCGATTAAAGCGTCTGCAGTCCCCTTGCCCTGCACACCTGCCGCGATATTATTTATTCACAATCCTGCAATACTAGTGAAAATGAATATCATGACGGGGAGTCATCATGGATAAAGTTTTGATTATCGGTCACCGGCAACCGGATACAGACTGCATTGCGAGCGTGATCGGATACGCGGCGTTTAAAAACCACTCGGAGCCGGACAAGTACCTTGCTGCCCGCTGCGGGGAACTAAACGCAGAGACATGTTTTGCACTCGAGACCTTCAGTATAAAACCACCGGTCCTTATCGATAGCGTGGAACCGCGCGTTTCTGACCTCAAGATTGCGCGGATCAGCGTGACACAGGAGATCCCTACCATTAATGTTGCCGCGCTCATGGACAAGCACGACATCCGGAACGTGCCGGTGACCGATGACCATGGAAAACTTATCGGGGTGGTGGGTGAACACGGGCTTGCCCGTGCGTATGTCCACCAGCAGAAGATCGGCGAGCTTGCCCTCACACCGCTCCCTCTCGACACCCTCGCCCGGGTCCTCTCTGCCCGCGTGGTAGTGAGGGCAACGGAAATACTCGGGGGCAGGGTCATTATTGCTTTTGATGAACCCGGTATTAGCAGCACGAAGCTGACGGAAAAAGACATCGCGGTTGTTGGCGATAACGAACCGATGCAGCTCGTACTTATTGCATCCGGCATTGCTGCGCTCATCATAGCAGACAAAGCACCCGTGGGAGATCAGGTAATCCGGGAGGCACAGGATCGGGGGGTCTCGCTCCTCGCCACAAACCTTGATGCATTCGGAGTCGGGACGATGATCAACCTCTCGCTCCCGGCCCGAATGATGATGGAGACGGATATCCCCAGGCTTTCACTATCCGATACTATCGTGCAGGCAAAACTGACCGTGTACAATTCCAAGTTCCGTTCTGCCTGCATTGTTGAGAAGGACGGTACCCTCCGCGGCATCGTAACAAGGACAACACTCCTTGCCGATGTGCACAAACCGATCATTCTCCTTGACCACAACGAGTTTACCCAGGCAGTAGAGGGGATCGATGATGCAGAGATCCTCGAAATTATCGACCATCACCGGCTCGGTGCCATCTCAACATTAAAGCCGGTGAAATTTTTAAATGATCCTGTCGGCTCCACTTCAACGATCATCACGGAAAAATACCGGGAAGCGGGCATCACGCCGCCACCTGCAATCGCAGGTATCCTCCTTGCCGGCATCCTGTCAGATACGCTCGTTCTGAGAATGTCCACAACAACTTCAGAAGACCGCGATGCGGTCACATACCTCGCACCCATTGCCGGAGTCGACCCGGTCACGTTCGGAACGAGGATGCTGGAGAAGGGAATGAACCTTGAAGGCACTACAATAGAGGAGCTGCTCATGCGGGACACGAAACAGTATGATCTCTTTAAAAAGAGGGTCATCATTGCACAGGTGATGGTCCCTACATTCGAGTTCCCGCGTGTGAACGCCGATGAGATTCACCGCGAACTTACCAGGCTCCGTATGCAGAAGGGAGTGGACTTTTATCTTGGGATGTTCACGAGTACTGTTGAAAATGGGAGTGAACTCTTCGTCTCCGCAGAGAGTTCACTACTCACAAAACTGGAGCTCCGTGCCCAGCCTATCCGGCTTGGGAACATGATGTCGCGTAAAAAGGACATCCTTCCCTGGTTTGGAGAAAAGCTCCGTCAAAGCTGACGGCGGTTCCGGTTTTCATCAATGGCTATAAAAAAATATGCGCTCCAAGTATGACTGAAAAATCCAACCTGCCCTGTTTTTTCGAGATTTCGGACATATGTTCCAACCTCATCACGATGGTTTGATACTAATAAACTAGTTCCCTTCAGATAATACACCGAATTATATCTTCACTCGTTGCATTGCCGCAACTTTCAGTTCCCCTGGCATCAGCTCAATAGCATATCTCAACGCTGTTCTTGGCATCACCTTTTTGTTTTTTATCACGTAATCGAACACATCTTTCTGGTGCTTCCGGCTCGCTTCCTTGAGGAGCCAACCGTATCCTTTCTGCACCATGTCATCACTGTCAGTTAGCAGCAGGTCTGCAATTTCCATTGACTCTTTTAAGAATTTCCCGTGTTTTGCCGGAACGATCAAAGACACTGCAGCCGCCCTCCGCATCCAGCGGTTCTGCGACTGCGTCCACGATCTCAGCTCATCGACACAATCCGGGAATCTTTCCATGAAGTCCCCTACAGCATGGTTGCAGAAACCGTCGCATGCTGCCCAGTTGGTGATATAAGTATCGATCCAGTGACGGAATACCACCAGATCATCCCGTTCATATCTTCCTGAGATGGCTTGCGCCCAGTTTGAGACAATGAACGATTCCTCCATGTAACCAGAATGGTACAGCTCCTCGCAGAGGGCGAAGATCTCCGGTTTTTCCCGGTCTTTTACCACTTTCCAGTATTTCTTTGCAATCGCGATTACCGTTGCCGTTTTTATGCCATAGCACGTGATCTTCTCTTTGAAAAACCTTAATGAGGTCTTCTGGATCTCCGGATCTGCGTGAATTTTTAGTTCCAGCCTTATTTGTGAAATTACCGGATCCATGCAGAGTGATATGCAGGTGTGGGTGATAAGCGATACGAATTGAAAACCCGTTGGATCCCGGAAAAAATTCGTCTCGGGGAGTGCTCTTTCACACTCCCGACTTATCTGGCAAAAATCCGTGCCCAGGCAGCAAGAGCGTCCCAGTCGCGGAAGTCACCAGTTGGGACTTTCAGGAGTGATTTCAGGCTTCGCTCAACAAAGTTCATCATGCCAGCATCAAGTTTCCCTGCAAACATCATCACCGCAATCAGACGTATGGGACAAAATACCTGACCAACTGGTCAATGAACTCTTTTACATACCCGGTTTTTAAATACACTGGAGCGATACCTGTAACAAATCCAGATATTGGTAAACGGGAAAGTTGTCTTTACTGGCTGCAACACATGCGGCCACACATCACCTGTTATTTTTCCTGTGTACAACGGGCTCTCCTAATACAACCACATAATATCCAGCGAATGATGCGACCGATTTCATTTGGCTGACATCGACAGCGAATCCTTTTAAGATTAGTTCCCTGCCGATTGTCTGAGCTATTTCAGCAGTCGATCCTTTCCGCGAAGCGTACGCAACAAGAATCCGAACTGGCATGATGATCAGCGGAACTTTAGGATTAAGCCAGTGATAAAACGTACTCGTTCGTATGCCGGGAATCCCAACGGTCTTCGAAATGAAAAAAATCGTGAGTAAAAAATGAACCGGGGATAGGGCTCTCTTAATCGTCAGACGTTTATTTTGCCGATGTGTCGACTGGTATCTGGAGCTCGGTGAGGAGGTCCTCCTCACTGACCTCCTGGGGATCATTGAGATACACCTCGCGGTGGAGCCCGTTTGAGATATACTCTCGTTCCTCCGCAAAAGCACCGATCCGGCTCCACGCCTCGTGAAGCTTGGAATACGAGCCCTTGTGGATAAGCGAGAGAACGTTCCCGCCCGGTAGGTTTCTCACTTCCATGGCGGGATCAGACAGGGCGATCCGGCCGGCTATAGGCACAACGCACTCCAGAGTTGCGTCCTTCTCCCGGTACTCGCAGTCATAGTACAGGGTCATGAAGGGGCCGGTTATCTTCAGGCTGTTTTTCTGGTTCTCCTCCGAGAAGAGCTGGCCGCAGAGATCTGGCATGAGCCTTGAAATCGTCTCGCTGTATGGGCCGGTCCCTTTCTTCCCGACAATCCGCTGGGAGGGGACATTCTTGATGAGAGGTTCATTGAGTGACATGTAGATAGACTCCAGCGAGGCCGCCTCGTTTGCGAGGATCGCCTCGATTTGCTGTAACCTCTGGACTTCAGACCGTATCTCCCACTTGCGCTTGCCGAACAGCTCCGTTATCGTTGCGGCGTCCTGTTCGGCTTTTGCCGCAAGGAGCACATCAATCTCGCACAGGGTAAACCCGAGACCGCAGAGCGTTTTGATAGAAACCCCCCGCGGGATCTGGGCTCCCGTGTAGTACCGGTACCCGGTGCAGAGGTCTTTTACCTCCGGCACCAGCAGGCCGCGGTCATCATAGAGCCGGAGCGCTTTTGGGCTCAGCCTTGTTATGAGCGAGAACTTTCCAATAGGGATACGATCGAATGCCATTGTTACCGTACTGTGTGCTTTTAGAAACCATATAGGGTGTCGCAGTCTGCCGCGGGTGAAGGTTTACAAACGCAGGATCAAGCCCGGGCACCGCCCTCCTGAAATACGCACGTTTTTCACCCTTGAGGACGACACAAACGTAATGAAGGTCCCGCCACTTTTTTCGAGTATAATCGCGGGCGACCTCATCCATAATCCCCCCGTTATCTCGCTCATCATTGCCAACATCATCACTATCGTGCTCGCCATCACCGAAAACTGGGATCTTGCCACGGTGATGTTCATCTACTGGGCACAAAGTGTTATTATCGGCATCTTCACCGTTGTCTCGCTCCTTGGTGCCGATACGGCAATACTTGCTGCAGAAATGGAAAAACCTGTCCGGGAGCGTGGCGGGATGGAAACTGTCACCCCTCGGTTTGTCTGGCTCTATTAAGTGCCTGATTGCCGGGTTCTTTGCCCTCCACTACGGTCTTTTCCACTGGGGGTATTACTCTTTCATCGTGGAGTCCGGGCTTTTTGGGGCTGTGAACTTTTCCGATCCTGGAATCTGGCTCTCTTGTGGTCTTTTCTTTGCCAACCCTCTCTACTCCCATATCACGTTCCGGCACAAAAAACCGAAAGGATCAGGGTATGTCAACGACCAGTTCTTTACGCCATACCGGCGGATCATCCCGATGCACCTCACTGTTCTCTTTGGCAGTATCGTGATATTTGTCCTGGAGGTTATCGGGATCACCTCGACCATACCGGTGCTGGTGCTCTTCCTTCTCCTTAAAATGTATTCTGATATCAAGGCTCACATCATTAAGCATTATCAGGAAGAGAACCCTTATGCTCCCGTCCAGTACCTCTGAGTGGGGATCCTGCGGATTAAAGGCAATAAAACTTAAGGAAACAGGCACGATCCTTTAACTGGAACGAGGCGATATCCATGGCAACCGATCCTGTCTGTCTTATGATTGTTGATGAAGATGATGCGAAATTTACCAGCACCTTTAAATACAAGAAATATTTTTTTTGCTGCAACTGGTGTAAAAAGCAGTTCGAGGAAAATCCGAAACGGTATTCCCGGTTGGGAATAGATGCCAGGGCTGACCTGGAAAAAACGTCCTGAATGAACCGGCCGGGTGACACCGTTTCAGGTATGATGAACGGTCACCAGATCCTGGCAGGATATACAATCAGGGACTATCCCGGGCGGAAATCGTTTTAAAGGTACACGGGCAGATACAGATGCAATCATCCACAATACCTGAATGATCGGAATATTATCAATGAAACCTGAAGATGATCCCTGGCTTAAGAACGCACATACCAATGCAGAACTCCTGGACAGGGAGATCAAAAACCTGGTGTCATTAACCAGCCCGATCCGGGAAAACCGTCCCGTTATTACCAAATATCAGGATTTCTGGAACAAAGTAAAATACATCACTGCTCTGTTTAAAGAACTTAAACCTCTTGCCAGGAGCGACCGGGACCTGCTCTGGAAACAGTTCAATACCCTTTGCCGGGAGATAAAAGAGAACCAGAAGGCCGAGTACGGGACACTTGAATCCCTGTCGCAGGGACATTTGAATGAAATTATGCAGCTCGCAGAACAGGCACAGCTCCCTTTTAGAGCACCCCCTCCGAATATCCAGGAACTGGTAGAACGTGGGCAGGTGCTCAACAATGCCGGTGATACGCTGGGAAAATTCAAGCACGAGATGATTGCAAAACATAAGAAAGTCTGTTTTGACAAAATCCAGGAGATCCGCAAAATCCACGATGCAGCATGGGGATCGGTAAACGTGGTAAAGCCGAAGCAGCAGACAGGAAGAAAATTCCGTGCCCGGAAGAATCTTGAGGCCAATTATGAGCGATTTAAAAAAGCTGCTAGTGCCTTAGAAAATTTCCAGATCGGCAGGGACCACATACGCACATTTCTTGCTTCGTGTAAGAACCCTGAGAAGATTGCACGGGCAAATTCCCAGCTGGTGGAAACTGAAGCCCGGATTAAGGATATTGAGGAAGGTATCAGGAAACTGGAGAAATGGATTGCAGAAGACGAGCGAATACTGAAAGGGAAGTAACTTGAACGGGATACCCATTGTGTCACTGAAAATCACTTTCTGCGGATTTCACTTCCTTTGCCGCCACGGGCACCCGGCTCGATGTTTTTTTGCATTGTCGATGGTATCTCCATCCTTTTAGTAACCAGGCGCTGATAGTTTATCGATGAAAATGTGGTGAAGCAATAGCGTTCTCACCCAGGCAATTGTGACTGTCTTTTGTCAGATTTATCTAATCTAAAAAAAAAGAAAAAATATAAATTTTTTTAGATAAACAGCGGGGCAAAGACTACAGATACGATTGCCATCAGTTTTAAGAGGATGTTCAGCGCCGGGCCTGCGGTATCCTTGAAGGGGTCACCTACTGTGTCACCGGTGACTGCCGCCTTGTGTGCAGCTGATCCTTTTCCACCGAGATGGCCTTGTTCGATGTATTTCTTCGTGTTGTCCCAGGCACCACCGGTGTTTGCCATCATGACGGCAACGACAAAACCGCTGGCGATTGATCCGACAAGGAGTCCTGCAAGCGCAGCAGTACCGAGCAAAAATCCACATAAAATCGGGGCAAGGATCGCCATAAGTCCAGGAACAATCATCTGCCTGAGAGCGGCATTCGTGGAAATGGTAATACATGAGGTATAATCCGGATCCGCTTTGCCCTCCATAAGCCCGGGGATCTCCTTAAACTGCCTGCGCACTTCCTGCACGATGTCCCCTGCTGCCTTGCCGACTGCGGTCATGGTAAAAGAGCAGAAGAGGAAGGGGAGCATCGAACCGATGAGGATGCCGACAAAGACTTTCGGGGTGAGGAGATCAACAATCTCGAGACCGACAACCTGTGTGTATGCAAAGACAAGTCCGAGGGCTGTCAGGGCTGCACCGCCTATGGCAAAGCCCTTGCCAATCGCTGCGGTAGTATTACCGACCGCATCGAGAGTGTCCGTGATCTCACGGACACTCTTGTCCTGGTGGGACATCTCGGCAATTCCCCCGGCATTGTCCGCAACCGGGCCATAAGCGTCAACAGAGAGGGTGATGCCCAGCGTGGCGAGCATCCCGACACCGGCAATCGCAACCCCATAAAGCCCAGCCTGTTGTGCAGATACTAAAATTGCGATCGCAACAATCAGTACCGGGAACACCGTGCTCTCAAATCCTACGGCAAGCCCGGTGATAATATCAGTTGCAGCCCCGGTCTCCGTGGATTTGATAATACGCTGCGTAGGTGAGCGGTCATAAGACGTATAATACTCGGTCACAAGCCCGATTAAAAATCCACCAACCAGTCCTGCAATGATGGCGATGAAAACGCCGAGGTACAGCGGTCCCAAGAGTGAGGTCACGAGGAAGTAGCTCGCAATCGCAGTGAGGATCAGGCTGGCAAACGTGCCCGCGTTGAACGCCTTATGAATCGCGCTGCTCTCATTTTGGGAACTCCTGACAAAGAACGAGCCGATTACAGACGCAATAATTCCCAGTGCAGCCACCAGCAGCGGGAGAAGAACGAGGTTCATTATGGTTGCTGTATCCGGAACGACATTGATAGCGGAACCGAGTACTATGTGGACGGAATTCATCAGATTTATGGTCTTGGATGAAGCGGCCATTGCTGCGATGGAAGCCCCGATAAGCATAGTTGCAATAATAGATCCGACATAGGACTCATAGAGGTCGGCACCCATGCCAGCGATATCGCCGACATTATCCCCGACATTGTCGGCAATGACTGCAGGGTTGCGGGGGTCATCTTCGGGGATTCCTGCTTCAACCTTTCCGACAAGGTCAGCACCCACATCGGCGGCTTTCGTGAAGATCCCGCCACCGACACGGGCGAAAAGGGCAATAGAACTTGCACCAAGAGAGAACCCGGAAAGGATATTGATGACTTCATAAATACCGAGTGTTGTGAAGTTGCTGACGATAAAAAAGACAGCCGAGAGACCGAGCAGCCCGAGACCGACAACTGTCAGTCCCATGACCATGCCACTGGAGAACGAGACGCGGAATGCTGCGGCCATCCCAGTCCTCGCGGCATTCGTTGTGCGGACGTTTGCCATAGTTGCCGCGGTCATTCCGATATACCCGGCTGTTGCAGAGAGGATTGCACCCACTAAAAAACATCCGGCGGTCAGGGGGTTAATCCCGATCGCGAGAATGATAGCCATCACAACAACAAAAACAGAGATGGCAGTGTACTGGCGCTTCAGATACACCATCGATCCGAGGTGAATAGCCGCAGCAATCTTCTGCATCAGTTCAGTACCGGTACCCTCTTTTTTCATGCTGAAAAAAGAAAAAGCTGCAAAAAGCAACCCAATAATGGCACATACAGGTGCAATTATCAACAAATCCATTTTCTCTCAATCCCTCCAGATCCTACATATTGCTCGAAAATTTTAACATCAATATTTTAACATTAAGCCTTAAAAACCAGTCGCAATTTGCTGGATGCACAAAAAACCCAAAAACACAAGGGGGTACTCAGCGTGCAAATGGCATGCCGGGTATCGCAGTAATACTTTGGACGGTGTTAAAACCGCGCTTTTTAATATCATACATGATAAATCATTAAGAATCATGGTGGCGTTACAGTGTTCCTGACCAATACCGAGGGTGACAGCAGCCTGAAATCAAGCGAACGATTTTTGCCCGGATGGGCTGAAAATATAGGTTCCGGAAAGCGATAGGGTGAATCTGTGATTGCATTTATTGTAACCGCTTGTGCGGCATTTCTGATGTACCTGATACTGACTGCCGGCTCAGGCACTATCGGGTTCTGGTCGTTGTCTGAACTTGTCATGGGTACCCTGCTCGCACTGCTTACCGGTCTGGTAGCACGAAAATCCCTGTGCAGGTCAGAGAGTTACCGGCTCCTTTCTCCTGTCCGGTTATTGCTACTGCTGGTCTATGTGCCGGTCCCCTTCTTTATTGAGCTGACAAAAGCCAACCTTGATGTTGCATACAGGGTCATTACCATGAACATCAGACCGGGAATTGTCAGGGTTCATTCAGGTTTGAAGACAGACTTTGGCATTTTCATGCTGGCCAATTCGATCACCCTGACCCCGGGCACACTCTCCGTAGGGATTGACGAAGAGACAAACGATCTCTTCATCCACAATATAAATGTCGGTGTAGGGGATGAGAAGAAAAAGATCATTGAAAGCACCGAGCTCTTCAGCCTTGTTAACCTCCCTGCATGGATACGGAGGATTGCCGAATGATCGATGCCTGGATCCTTACTGTGCTCTGCCTGACGATCCTCATGGTACTCGCAACGGTCAGACTGGTGCTTGGTCCGACAGCCCCCGACCGTGTCATAGCACTCGATACCGTGAATACCCTTGTCATTGCTTCAATGATCCTCTTTGGAGTGGTTTTTAAACAGATTATCTTTGTTGACGTTGCGATCGTGTATGGGCTGCTCTCATTCGTGAGCACACTCTACATTGCCAAGTATATCGGGGGGGAGCTCTGACATGACTGTTATTGAAATAATTGTTTACATCTGCCTTGCCATCGGGGTGGTCTTTAACACGCTGGGTGTAATCGGGCTCCTGCGATTCCCTGACCTGTATACCCGTATGCATGCAACAACAAAGGCGACGACGTTTGGCTCTATCTTCACGTCCCTTGCAGTAATCGTTTACGCGCTGTACCTGTTTTTGACCGTCAATGACAGCCAGTACCTAACCCTTGCCATCCATGCATTTCTCGCTGTTGCGTGTCTTGTATTCACAAATGCTGTCAGCGCTCATGCGATTGCAAGGGCAGCCCACAGGAGTGGGATCATGCCATCACCCGCTGTCGTCGACAGGCTCGCGGAGGCAAAACTATGATCGAACAGGTCCCCCAGATTCTGGTCCTGATCGGCCTGATCATATCAGCGGTCCTGACCTTTCATTTCAAAGACCTGCTGGCAGCAATCCTGGCAGCGGGTCTCTTCAGTTTCCTGATATCACTGGAATTCTATATCCTGCAGGCACCGGATGTAGCAATATCGCAGGCTGCTATCGGTGCCGGCCTGACGACTGCCATATTTATCATTGCTATCCGGGCGACCGGGCGGTTTGAGGGGGAGAGCTCATGAAAAAGATGCTCGTTATGGGCGTGTCCCTCTTCATCATTGCAGCATTCTTCGGCGTGATGGCGTTGAACCTGACGTTTGGCTCACCGACAATGACCGATATGGATGACTATTTCCTCAGGCACGGGCAGGAGCAGACCGGCAGCAACAACGAATGCACAGCGGTTGTCTTCGATTTCAGGGGTTTTGATACCCTTGGGGAATCGACCGTGCTATTCTGCGGCATTATCGGTGTGGCGCTGATGTTCCGAAAGATGCAGGGAGGTGAGGAATATGAGGATGAGTAGGATTGTGCGGACTGCGGCAGACATCCTCTACCCGGCGATCCTGATCTTCGGATTGTATATTGTGGCGCACGGCCACCTGACCCCGGGTGGAGGTTTCCAGGGCGGTGCAGTGATTGCAACCGGGGGGGCTCTCGTAATTGTAGCCTATAACTACAAAGAAGTCACCGGGTGGCTGAAAAAGAATGTCCTGACCGGACAGGAAGTCACCGGGCTTGTCGGGTTTATTGGCGTAGGGCTCCTCGCACTAGCTTTCGGGCAGGGATTCTTCTTCAATTATCTTGTGGGCAGTGGCTCAATTTTCGGAATACCTGTTCCATACGGGATCAACGCGGGTGAACTGAATACCGCGGGTACAGTCCCGCTCATGAACTTTGCAGTCGGGATCGAAGTTTGGGGAGGGCTCACGGTTGTGATCCTCTACATGCTTTCCGGGCTGGAAAAGGAGGGGTGCTGAATGCTCTGGAACCTGCCATTCATCACCGTGGTAATCCTGACCCTCATCGGTCTGGTGACGGTACTCTTGAAAAAGAATATCATCAAGATCCTCTTGGGCATCAATATCCTCAACTCAGCGGCAAACCTTTTCCTCATTACACTTGGCTATCGCGAGGGAGGTGTTGCCCCGATCTATACGCTTGCGCCATCGGATCTGATGGTGCTGCCCACCCCGCAGGCACTGGTGCTGACCTCGATCGTTATCGGGGTAGCAACAAGTGCACTGGTGCTCTCGTTTGCCATAGTAATCCAGAAAAAATACGGTACAGTGGATATCGATAAGATTCGGAGGCTTCAGGGATGACATTTAGTGATTTCATCATCACCAATGCACCGGTGCTGCTGGTAGCCATCCCGCTGCTTGCGGCATTCCTCTGTCCGGTTATGGGAAAGATCTCCTCTATGGTCAGGAACTTCTGGGTGATGGGGATGATGCTGGTCACCGCAGCTGTTGCGTTTATTCTGGCGTACCGGGTGTTCGTAACCGGGCCAGTAATCTACGTGTTCGGTGCCGCTGCCGCGAATCTCGCAATTCCCCTGGATTCCGGGGGTATCCCGATCAGGATTATTTTCACCGTGGATGCGATGAGCGCGTTCATGGACATCATCTGTGCGATTGTCGGGGTATCAGTCCTGTTGTATTCATTGTCGGCTGAGTCCCGCAACAGCAGTCTTGAGGGTTATTACACCCTGTTTTTCCTGATGATTGTCGGTGTATTCGGTATGGTCTCCACCGGGGACATCTTCAACTTCTTTGTATTCTTAGAGATCCTCTCCCTTGCATCAGCAGGGTTGATCGCGTACCGCATTGACGGGGGGCTTGCCGTAGAGGCTGCACTTAAATATTTCATACTTTCCACGCTCGGAGCGATCTTCGTCCTGTTTGCCATCGGGATATTCTACGGGCAGTACAATGCCCTGAATATCGCGATGATTGCCGAGCGGATGCAGTTTTCGATGCTGGACAAGATCGCGCTCGTCCTGCTCGTCGCTGCGCTTGCGATGAAGTGCGGTGCCGTACCCCTGCACTTCTGGACACCGGATGCCTACTCCATGGCGCCATCCTCAGTAACCGCGTTTTTAGTTGTCGCAAGTCAGGCAAGCCTGTACGGGCTCTTCCGCGTGGTATTCACCATGTATAATATCACCATGAACTGCGTCACCGTTGGCTGGATCATTATCATTTTCGGTGTGCTGTCCATGGTTGTCGGGGTAACGATGGCAATTCCCCAGAAAGATATCAAGCGCCTGATGGCATACCACGCGGTCTCCCAGACCGGTTATATGCTCCTTGGTGTCGGTGTCGGGCTTGCTGTTCTTGGTAATGCCGGACTTACCAGTGCGTTCGGATTTATGGCGATGGAAGGGGGCATCTTTCACATCTTCAACCATGCGATGTACAAGGGGCTCCTGTTCCTGACTGCAGGAGCAATAATCTACCGGATAGGTACCCGCGATCTGAACAAAATGGGCGGGCTCGGGCACACCATGAAATACACCATGATCTTCTTCATGATTGGTGCTCTTGCCATCGCAGGAATCCCCCCATTCAATGGTTTCGCGTCAAAACTGATGATCTACGAGTCCGTATACCTCTTCAATCCACTCCTTGCAATCATAGCGATGGTCGTTTCCATCCTCACACTAGCATCGTTTGTCAAAGTCTTCCATTCGGTATTCATGGGGCCGAAGCTCCCCGAATATGCAGATGTTAAAGAGGCTCCGCTTCCAATGCTGATTGGCATGGGCATCCTTGCTGCCATCGTCATCCTCTTCGGCCTCTTCCCCCAGCCGGTGGTGGAGATACTTGTCGCCCCTGCAGCCCATGCACTTGCAGACCAGGGCGGTTATATCGCTTCGGTGTTGGGAGGTGCCTGAAATGGATATGTCTGCACCGTTGCTGACCGGATATGGCATATGGGTTCCCGTTGCGTGGCTGGCAGCATCCGTGGTTGCTGGTATCGTTATCTACCTGCTCTGGAAAACGGGAGAGTCTTCGTACAAAAAAGGAACTGAGCTGGAGCGCCCCTACCTTTCCGGGAACATGGAACCGGAGAAGGGGGCAGTCCATGTCAGGGCTAGCAACCTGTACTGGGGATTTTTGCAGGCACTGAAAGGTTATTATGATGTTCTTGTGCCTGTACATACGGGTGTCCTGACCGATTATATGATCTGGTTTGTTGCAGTTACTGCGGCGATTCTCGTATTCGTGGGAGTGCTATCATGAAACTGACAAAATCCTTTAACCGTTCTCTCTGGGTGTTCCACCTCAACACCGGCTCCTGCAATGGCTGCGAGATCGAGATTGTGGCGACAATAACCCCGCGCTATGATCCCGAGCGATTCGGTATCAAGCTGGTAGGTTCGCCAAAGCATGCAGATGTGCTGCTGGTCACCGGCCCTGTCACCAAAAAGATGGCAGCGAAAGTCCGGAGGGTCTACGAGCAGGTGCCCAATCCCAAGCTGGTCATGTGCATCGGGACGTGTGGGCAGTCTGGGGGTGTCTTCTATGACTCGTATAACCTTGACGGGCCGATCGACCAGGTACTTCCTGTGGACGTGTATGTGCCGGGTTGCCCCCCTCGTCCGGAGGCAATCGTCTATGGAGTAGTTAAAGCCTGGGAGAAACTGGAGCGCCTGGAGGCAGCGCAATGAACGAAACACCGCATCTCACCCCCCAGGAGATCATCGATCTCTACAGAGCTGAATTCGGAACAGGTATCCACGATGCCCGGATCACCGAACGCGGGGAAGGCGTACGCAAGACAAAGGGTTACAATATCTGGATCCGGGTCGACCGGAAACTCCTCAAACCCGCGATCAAAAAACTCATGGATATCAGGTTCCCGCACTTCGCGGTAATTGCAGGAAATGATCTCGGCGATGAGATTGAACTCCTCTATATCCTGTCCGTCTTTTATGGTACGAAATTCGGTGAGTACATGATAACCTTCGGGATCCGCCTCCCAAAAACAGACCTGACGGTGCCTACCATCACAGATCTGATTCCCGGTGCCCTCTTATCAGAACGTGAAAAACAGGAGTTTTTCGGCATCACGGTAACCGATATCCCTGATGGACGGAGGCTCTTCCTTCCCGACGATTTCCCGCAAGGGGTGTATCCCTGGAGAAAAGACGAAACAGGGATAAAACCCGAGATGGTCAGGGAGCTCTGGGCGATCGACCGCCCGAAGGATCGCCCGGTACCACCGGTTCCGGAAAAGAAACCTGTCCAGGAAGTACCCGCGGCTGAAGGAATGAAGAAAAAGACGGGAGGTGCAACAGAATGAACGGCGATACAAAGAAAAAATCAACCCCCTATACGGTCCCGATCGGACCTGTGCATCCTGCCTTGAAAGAGCCGGTCATGTTTACCTTCCAGATGGAAGGAGAAGTGGTCAGATCGGTGGACTTTGCACCCGGTAACACCCACCGGGGCATTGAATGGATGGGTATGCGAAGGAACCCGGTCCAAATTGTTCACCTCACCGACCGGATATGCGGCATCTGCGGGGTTGTACACTCGCTCTCGTTTGCACGGGCCGTTGAGCAGATTGCTGAAATCGAAGTCCCCCCCCGGGCCGATTACATCAGGACCATCCTGCACGAGCTTGAACGGATGCAGTCACATCTCCTGTGGGCCGGTGTTGCTGCCCATGAGCTTGGGTTTGATTCGCTCCTCTTCCTTGCATGGCGGGTAAGGGAACAATCGATGGACCTTATCGAGAATCTCACCGGGAACCGGGTGAACTACGGGATTGTCCAGATCGGCGGTGTCCGCAGGGATATCAGTGATGAACAGCGCCCCATCATTGAACAGGGCCTCTCCTACTACCGGGGATTGCTGGACCAGATGAAGACCGTCTTCTTAGATGACAGCACAATACGCATGCGGTGCAGGGGACACGGTCTTTTGAGCTACCGTGATGCCCAGATCCTCTGTGCTGTCGGGCCGACAGCGCGGGCTTCAGGTGTTGCCATGGATGTCCGGCACGATTATCCCTACTGCGCCTATGGCGATCTCAATGTCCAGCCCGTGATCCCCCCGCAGGAATTCGGGGGGCCACAGGGGGACGTATATGACCGGATCATCGTGAGGCTCCTTGAGATCGCCCAGTCTATCGATATCATCCAGCAATGCATGGATAATATGCCTGCCGGAGAGATTCTCTGGGAGAAAAAGTATCCTAAACTGCTTTCCGTGCTGAAAAAAGCCCAGGGTGAGGCAATCGGCAGGGTGGAGGCCCCGAGGGGTGAATGTATGCATTACGTCCGCATGGACGGAAACGATGCCCCGGCAACCTGGAAGGTGAAAGCCTCCTCCTACAGCAACCTGATGTCATGGATCCCCATGATCAAAGGTGAGCAACTTGCAGACATCCCCATTATTGTGGCATCCATTGATCCGTGCATGTCCTGTACCGATCGGGTAACAGTTATTCGGGAAGGTTCTGCAGCAAACCTGACCAAGGAAGAGCTGACGCGTCTTTCCCGTGAGAAGACAAGGAGGCTTTCACAATGCTGACAGATATCATCCTGACCGTGGCAGGAGCCGTTCTTGTTGGGATTTTTGGTATAATCGTTGCATTCTTCCTGATGGGCATTGACCGTATAGTGACTGCCCGGATGCAGGCGCGCATCGGCCCCCCACTCATCCAGCCTCTGACAGATATGCGCAAACTCTTCACCAAGGAAAATGTGGTGCCTGCCAATGCCATACCCTGGCTCTTCAACATGGCTCCTGTTGTTGCGCTGGCATCGGCCATCACTATCCTGCTCTATATCCCTGTAGGGGGATTCCCCCCGGTTCTTTCCGGAGGGGGTGACCTGATACTGGTCATGTATCTCCTGACCCTGCCAGCCCTGGCACTTGTTGCCGGAGGTTTTTCCTCCGGATCGCCCTACGCCACGGTTGGAGCGCAGAGAGAGATGGTGACCATGATCGCGTACGAGTTCCCGCTTGCCGTGGTGATCATTGCCATTGCCTGGAAACTTACTGTTTCAGGGATCCCGCTCCCCTTCATGCTGGCAAGCGTGCAGGCCAACCCTGTCTGGGGACTTGTGGGGCCGCTCGGCATTATCGGTATCCTTATCCTGTTCTTCGTCCTTCTCATTGTCACTCCGGCAGAACTCTCCCGCATCCCCTTCGATACACCGGAAGCCGAAACGGAGCTTGCCGGCGGGGTGCTGGTGGAGTATTCAGGAAAGAACCTGGCTCTCTTCACCCTCACGCAGGGTGTGAAGACGGTGGTCATGGCTTCGCTTGTTGTGGCGCTTTTTATCCCTTACCGGCTCTCCGCAATACTTCCAACACCGGCCATCCTGCAACCGGTTCTTGACCTGCTATTCTACCTTGTTCTCGTAGTGCTTGTATCTTTTATTGCGGTAAGCCTGATCAGAGTTTCCATGGCCCGGTTCCGCATCAACCAGGTGGTTTCCGCGTACTGGATGTATCTCAGCCTCGTTGGCATTGCCGGCATGCTCCTGATTATGGCTGACCATATCCTGGGGGTGGTGTGACTATGGTTCGTCTTCCGATGGTGACTGAACTGTTAATGCAGCTTTTCAAAAACCCTGCCACCAACGCTTTTCCGGCCCGCTACCTCCCGCCCTCGGTGACAAAATTCCTGTACAATGTCGCACAGGGTAAAGCGGCCATCAATCCCCCTGTGACAGTACCCCCGAGATTCCGGGGAAAGATCACCTATGACCGGGAGTCGTGCATTGGATGCCAGCTCTGCATGAGGGTCTGCCCTGCCCATGCCATCGAATTTCTCCCGTCAACAAAGCGTGTCCGTATCTATGTCACCCAGTGCATCTTCTGCTCCCAGTGCAATGACATCTGCCCGAAGGATTGCCTGCATATGAGCCCGGAGTTCCTGCTCGCGACGGAAAACCGGTTTGCAGACAGCCAGATTGTGGAATAGCAGGAGACAAACCTCTCTTTTGGTATTTTTGGCCGCTGCCATTAGTTCTTGGATTCCCATTAAACATTTCTGCCACAACTTCGGATTCTGGTGCACAGAGCCCGGGTTATTCTGATCCAAGGACAGGAATATGATCAAGTCCTCCCGATGAAAGTTCACATAAAAGCCGGTCCGCCCCATTCCTTACCCTTAGTGAAATTTCTTCCCCCATGCCGGCACCTTCCGGCTGGATGCCGATAAGCATGATCCTTTCAACGGTATCTGAGAGAAAGTCAATGAGCAACGAGAGGGGGAGCTGGTGGGTTCCTATACTCACATCCTCTATTTTATCCCGTGGAATGATCCGGTAATCCCCCGGGGAGATACCCATTGCAGCAGCGTCAACAAGTACCAGACAGGATGGCCCGGTTTTCCGTATTATCCCGGTAAAATTCTCCGGGGCAGTTCCGCAGGCAAGAGCAATCCAGTCATCTTTCCTGAACCGGTCTGCCACATAGATACCAACACCATCGTCCCCATTTAATGGATTGCCAATCCCCAGCAGGATGTTGGATGTCATGATCTGTGCCCGATCCCTCTTTTATTTTTTATTTCAGATTGTTTTCAGGTTTACATGAATACCCGAATCTCCGGATGCAGTGTCTGAAGATCGACCACTACAGCCTGAGCCGGTGTAGGGTTCACGTTCATCTGTTTCTGAAATGCGGTCTGGGACTGCCACGTACCCGCATTAATCCCGAGCACGCCCCGGTACTGGGTCAGTCCGCAGATGTGGACGTGACCCGTGTGCAGGATCTCTGGCAACGGGTCAATGATTAACCTGTCAGTTTTTCCTGCAGCAATAGGTGTCCTGCGCCCGTAAGCCGGAGCAAGGTGTCGTCGCTGGAGCATCTCATCCATCATAAGCCCGCTCTGTTCATAGGATGCACCAGGGATAAGGCCGATCATATCATCGATTGATCGCCCGTGATACATGAGTACCCGTACTCCCTGAAGGTTAACAAGCGCCGGGTTTTCGACAAGCATGCAGTTCTCAGGAAATGTTTTTGCAAATTGTGGCGGGATAACCGGTTGCGGCTCGGCACCTCGGACAACGTCATGGTTACCAGGTGAGATGATAATCTTCATGCGGGAAGGAAGGTCCCGCAGCATCGCACCGAATGCATCATACTGTTCGTAGATATTTTTGATCACCAGTTCACTTTCCTGGCCCGGGTAGATGCCGATTCCATCAACAAGGTCTCCTGCAATCAGGAGGTACGAAAAATCAGAATCAGAAAGCCAGTCCGCGAACCGGTTCCAGCACTCTTCGAGGAACGTGTCACTGCCGACATGGACATCTGAGATAAAGACCGCTTTGCCTGGTTGTTTGCTTGTATAGGGCGTGTTATCGATACGTATGTCCGGGCGGTACATCTGTTCTGCAAAAAAGAGTTTTCCGTCATTGGAGAGTTTGCCTTTCACCCCGATTACTTCATCATGGATAATGCGTTCTGCATCGGAAAAGACCGGGCGGTCTTTTCGGAAGAGTACGGGAATGTTTGCAGAAGAATCCTCTATCTCGGCAATCCGGTGACCATTTGTCGTTGTCTTAACGTCGATAACCATGCCGATAATGGTACATTCTTCCTGGCGATAGCGGGTATTCCGGGTCAGGGCTTCGATTGGCATGGCACTGCACCGGTTCCGGATCATACCTCCAAGACGGTTATACCGGTCGCGGAAATAGTGGAGGTAGTCACTTGTTCCGTTCACACAACCAGATGTTCCCGGGCTGCCACTGATTACTTCAACCGAAGGGTCTGTGAGGAACCGTGTCCCGTCCCGTGTTGCATTCATGCCGGGGATATGTTTTGCAGAAACTACGATGGTTTCCCCGGGAACCTTTGCGATGATGCGCTCGATGAGATCCAGCTCATCCTGTTCCTGGATATAGCGCACGACATCGGGATGCACCTGCAGTTTGGTCTCAAGAAACCGGAGGGTAATCTGCTGTGCATCGAGCATGCATAGTATATTGGTCGTGGACAAAATATAGGGTTTTATTTTGACATTGCAAAACCCGGGGTGTCAGGCTGGGTCGATGATGAATAATTGATATTCTTTTCAGACGAAGTTACTATGAGGAAATTTACACCGATCCCCTATGTACGATTTAATCCAGATGCTTATCCTCGGATTTGTTATCGGTTTAACCGGAGCGCTCGCTCCCGGTCCAACACTGGTTGCAACCATTAATGCATCCATTGGGGGTAACTGGACGACCGGGTTGAAAGTCTCTCTTGGACATTTGATCGTAGAGCTTGTTCTCGTTATCCTGATCCTTTTTGGACTGGCAGCAGTTGCGCTTCCCTATACATCGGCGATTGCAGGAATTGGCGGAATCGCGTTGATTGTTTTCGGAGGGCTGACAATCGCAGACAGCAGGAAGGCTACTATGAGTAGTACACCAGTTCAATCGTTTACCAATCCCTATATGGCAGGACTGGTTACCAGTGCGGCAAATCCTTATTTCTGGATCTGGTGGCTTTCGATAGGGAGTGCGATGGTACTTGCCGGACTTCAGGGTGGGGTGTTGCTCGTGGGAATTTTCATGATCGGGCACTGGTCGGCAGACACCGTGTGGTACACACTGGTTTCAACCGGTGTATCAAAAGGCAGTACAATACTTCCAGATTCTGCATACCGGAAGATCATTGCTCTCTGCGGTATATTCCTCATCCTTTTTGGGATTTACTACCTGTCACGCCTTTTAATTTCATCGTGAAATCCTATGGCATTTTATAATGCCACATGGCTAATTATGAAGGGCTAACAGTTTTAATAAAAAACCAGATCAAAGAGTGTTTGAGAAATGGCAGATAATGATAACAAACGGGATATCCGCACACTGGTCTCACAATTCCGAAAAAGTGATCACTGGGCGGTGTCCATGGCGCGCGATCTGTTCTGGATAGTGGCTGTTGTTGGGGGGATCGCACTTGCCTTGTTTTTAATCTGCGGTACATGGCCTGCAGTTGTCACTATTGAATCCCAGAGTATGATCCCTCATATGAACGTAGGGGACCTTGTTGTCGTTGTCCAGAAGGATCGTTACGGTGCTTTCGAAACATGGTCTGACGGGGAAAAGAGCGGCAGAATAATGTTTGGGGATTATGGTGACGTTATCATCTACAAGCCGAACGGTCTAACCAGCATTCATCCAATTATCCATCGGGCAATACAGTATATGGATAATGAACCGGTTACAGAAATCAAGGGAATGAAGCTTCTGGGAAATTATACCCCTCCTCATCCAGGATATATCACCTGGGGGGATAACAATCCGCGTCCTGACCAGGGTCTCAATTATCCTGGTATTGGCATTATTGAGCCCGTAAAAGAGGAATGGGTGATTGGGAAGTCTCTCTTTGCCGTCCCCCTGGTAGGATACCTCCCCCTCCATATTATTGAAGTGACCATCGTTATTATTGGCATCATGATACTGCATGAGTTGTATCTGCGTTCACAGGAGGATAAAAAGGGGAAGCGGCTAAATAAAACCGGGAAAAAAAAGCGCTAGACAATTGGGGGAATTATGTCAGTTATTTCAACCCTCCTCACAGATGTACTCGGCGGACATCGTCTTACTGAGGCAGAAGCAATCCAGCTTCTGAATACACGGGATCGTGATGTTTTCCAGATTGCGGCAGCTGCAGATGAGATGCGGGAACACCGGGCTGGTGACACGGTCACTTATGTAAAAAACCAGAACCTGCATGTGACCAATATCTGTAAGAACCTCTGTGGATTCTGTGGTTTTGGCAGGAGTGCGATGGATGAAGGAGCGTATTGCAATGATAAGGCAGCAATCCAGGCAAAGACACGTCTTGCGCTCGAACGGGGTGTTACGGAGATCTGTCCACTGAGCGGAGTGCATCCGGAATTTACCACCGATACGTACTGCGATCTGATCTCATGGGTGCATGAGATAGGACCGCATATTCACCTGCACGCGTTCAGCCCGGATGAGGTTTCCCACGCAGCATTCAGGAGCAATCTTTCAAGCATCGAAGTGTTAAAACGATTAAAGGCTGCCGGCCTGGGATCGTTGCAGGGAACAGCTGCAGAGATTCTTGTTGACTCCGTGAGAAAGGTGATCTGCCCCCGGAAATTAGGTACTGGAGAATGGGTGCGAATTATCAAAGAAGCACATGCACTGGGGATCCCATCGACGGTAACTATTATGTACGGTACTTGTGAGACCGCAAAGGACCAGGCTGAACATCTGGGAATCCTGCGCACTATACAGGATGAAACGATGGGTTTTACTGAACTGGTTCCCCTGACTTACATCCACACGAATACTCCGCTCTATAAAGCGGGTATCGCCCGCGCAGGTGCGACAGGCCGGGAAGATCTGCTGATGATAGCTGTTTCCCGGCTGTTTTTGGATAATTTCGATAATATTCAGGTTCCCTGGGGGAAGCTTGGACTGAAGATGTCGCAGATGATGTTGTTAGCCGGAGGTAATGATCTAGCCGGTACCATGTTTTCCGATGATATATCGGTAAATGCAGGGGCAGGCGATGCAGACTATCTTGATCCCGTAATTATGGAACGGATGGTTTCAGACCTTGGGAGAACCCTGCGGGAGAGGACAACCCTGTATAAACGGATTTAAAGAATAGAAAAAAAGTACAAAAACAAAAAAAGTGATGACCTTCAACCGCAAACCAAGGCATTCATCCAAAAAAAGTTATCAGAGAAGTTCCAGCGCCTGCCGTCCGGTCATTCCGGTACGGATCCCGCGGCCTGAAGCAGAACGGTTTGCCTCCTTGACAATCCCTTTCAGGATATCATCGGTATCAACAATCGAGGGTCCGATTGCGGGTCTAACCTTAGCCGCCGGATAGCTGAAGGAATCAAGCGCTGCAACGTCAAAAGCGCCGCACCCAACCATCCCTGCATCGGTCATTACCGCGACAAGATTCGCCGGTCCAAGGGGAATAATATATCCTTTCGCTACCTTTCTGGTCAGTTGAACTTCAACCTGTTCCATATCTCTCCAGTAGAGATGATTAGTGCAGGGGGATTAATAATCATGTGGCGTGGAGAATACGATACAGATATTTCTCTTTAAAGACGCCATAATGTTTCTGAAGAGTATCCTGGAGTGAGCTATGGAGAATTCCCTGCGGACATTGTTGGACGATATAAAAACCGGTCACCGGATGAGCGAAGACGAAGCACTGGAGCTGTTCCAGATCCGGGACCGACAGGTCTGGCAGATTGCGGCAGCTGCAGATGAGATGCGGGAACAACGAGTCGGTAACGTAGTTACCTATGTCAGGAACCAGAACATCAATGTGACTAATCTCTGTGTCAATGCCTGCGGCTTCTGCGGTTTTTCAAAAAAACCCGGTGATGACGGCATCTATTTTCACGACAAGTCCGAGATCCAGAAAAAGGCAACCCTCGCAAAAATGCGTGAAGTCTCTGAAATTTGTACGGTCAGCGGGCTCCATCCGGATTTTGATGCCCGTTCCTATTGCGATGTCTACCGCTGGATCCATGAGGCTGCGCCCGGTGTTCACCTTCATGCAAGCAATCCAATGGAAGTTGCGTATGCTGCTAAAAAGAGCCATTTGAGCACGCATGAAGTACTGACCGCGATGAAGGAGGCAGGACTGGGGTCAATGTGCGGGACGGCAGCGGAGATCCTTGTTGATGCGATCCGTAAAAAAATCTGTGCGCAGAAGATTTCCACGGATGAATGGGTACGCATTATCCGGGAAGCGCATGCCATGGACATTCCAACGACTGCGACGATCATGTATGGTCATTGCGAGAGTGAAGAAGACCGGGTGCATCACCTCTCAATCCTGCGTGAAATTCAGGATGAGACGCACGGGTTCACCGAATTTGTCCCTCTCTCGTTTATCCATATGAATACCCCCCTCTACCGGGCAGGAACCGCCCGGGCGGGAGCAACAGGAAGAGAAGATCTCCTGATGGTTGCTATTGCACGCCTGTTTCTGGACAACTTTCGAAATATCCAGGTTTCGTGGGTGAAAGAGGGCATCAAGATGGCCCAGTTAGGGTTGGTTGCCGGTGCCAACGATCTGGGAGGAACGATGTTTGAAGAGAGCATATCAAAAGGGGCAGGAGCAGTCAATACCGATTACCTCGACCCTGCTGAGATGCAGCGGGTTGCAGAGGATGTTGGCCGGACGCTCAGGCGCCGTACAACGCTCTATGAACTGGTCTGACGGAAATCTATCCGTACCAGCATTTTAACAAGAGGGTCAACGAGAAGAACCGATCGTGAGATTACCGATCTCAATAAAATTGAATCTATCCTCAATAATGCGACAATCCGCGGGATTGGGTTGGCTGATGGGAGTAAGCCGTATATTGTTCCGGTCTGTTTTGGCTATCTGAAAGGAAGGATCAACCATCAGTCATCCTTGTCCGGATAAAAGATTATGATGCTGGAAAAAAATCCAACGTGCTGCTTTGAGGTTGACCAGTGTGGCACTATCATACATTCAGAGAATCCCGGTTCATGGGGAATGCGATACCGGAGTGTGATCGGTTTTGGCAGGGCGCATTTCATTGCAGATGGTAATGAGAAGAAACAAGGCTTAACCTGCATCATGAACCATTACGGGAGCGGGATGCACGAGTTTTCTGATGATGACATCAGAAATGTCTGTGTAATCAGGATTGACAGTGATTCGATGACGGGAAAAAAGCATGATTGAGGGAAAAGCATTTTTTGGATCAATGGTGGTTGCGTTTCACAAGCCGGACGATTTTATCCCCGATCTTCTGTGCATTCTGAACGGCCTCTGCATCATTAAGAACATCTCCTTTATGATACCCTTTTCCCTTGACGCAACCCAACGAAGAAAATTCATGCGTGCTTAAGAACCCCTCGAGCGTCTGGATCGTCCGGCTTGCTCCCTTATGTGCCTGGACAGCTACGGCAACACCTTTCCTGCCCGCAAGCTTCCGGTCATGGTAGAGTGAATACGTGCGATCGATGAAGTTTTTCAAATGACCACAGACGTCATAATAATAGGTCGGTGAACCGATAATGAGTACATCGCAATCCAGTACTTTCTGTATCACATCATCCCAGTCATCGTTCTCTATTACACACCACTTCTTCTCCTTGCATTTCTCACAGCCAAGACACGGGTGGATCTTCTTTCCTGAAAGGGAAATAAATTCAGTCTTGATGCCGTGGGCGTGGCAACGGTCGAGAATGACGTTGACCAGATCTGCAGTATTGCCATCCTTACGCATGCTTCCCGATATCCCGAGCACTTTCATATGTTATCCTATACCTGTGGATTTATGATAGTTTTCATGACCGGGTCGAGCTGGAGTTCGCGGAATGCAGCGAGGACCTCCTGCTTTGGATCACCCTGCCGGTACAAGAGATGCGACGTGCAGGAGCAGTCGCTGCAGCCAAACTTCGGAATCCCGCAGTCGTTTAGTTCCCGGGCAAGCCGGCATTCCAGACGATCTGCCGTGACTGCAAAGACTGCATATACGAGAGAAAAACAGCGTGAAGTAAGAAGATAATCAACATGCCATTTCGGTTTTTTGTTACGCAATTGGGCGAGGGATATATGACGATCAAGCCGTTTTAATCCCCCACTACCCAGGGCGGATCCAACATAGATATTCCAGCCAGCCTGAAACGCAACGGCTTCCAATGCACCAACCCAGACTGTGCATTCATGATTTTCAAAAACAAGGCAGTAGATTCCCTTATCCATAACCACTCTTCATCAGCCCCAGTGCCGCGGCGATATGGCGGCTCCCGCCGGTTTCAACCGGTTCACCATGACCGGGATAAAGTCCCTCCACTTCAAGGAGCGAGAGCCGGTTGAGTGACCGTGCAAGTTCCATCCTGCTACCCCCGGGGAAATCATAACGCCCGAAACATCCGTCAGAAAAAACAGTATCTCCGCTGATAAGTGCATGGTCCCGTTCAGAAAAGAGGCAGATACTCCCCGGTGTATGGCCTGGTGTATGAAGGACTTTCAGTTCTCCGATAATATCACTTTCAGCAAGTACGATATCAGGAACAATACCCGGAGAACGTGCACCAAAGTTCATGGACAGGCTCTGGGTGTCATCAACAAGCCCCCGTGCATCATTTTTATGAATGGCGACCTTCGCTTTACACATGAAAGCAATCTCTTTTACCCGGGCAGTATGATCAAAGTGGCAGTGTGTCAGGACGATTGTTTCGATCTCATCTTTGTATGGCTGGATAGCCATTGGCGACACACCGGCGTCAACAAGAATCGTGCCGTAAATATAGGAGTTCGCATAAGCAGACTGTTCGGGAACCCATATAACCTGCATGCACAATAATAAGGACTCCCGACAGATGTTTCTTATGGATTCACTGATCCGCAGATGTGCTTCCGGTCCTTCACCGGAACTAAAAGGAGTGGCACGAGCGGAAGGGATGGATCCGGCGCGCTTTGCACGGGGTATCGAAGCCGGAAGGATTGTAATTCCGGGAAACCCGAAGCGGGTACACCGGGAGTGCGCGATCGGTGAAGGGTGCCAGGTCAAAATAAATGTGAATATCGGGACCTCTGGCACCCGCTGCGATCCTGCGCTTGAAGAGGAAAAGGCACAAGCGGCACTCAGTAATGGTGCTGATGCCCTTATGGATCTCTCCACCGGGGGGAATCTCGTCGCGATCCGGAGAAAAATCCTGGCATTTGATACAACGGTGGGGACTGTGCCGGTTTATGAAGCGGTGCGGCGGGCGGGTAATGCCGGCGATGTCGATGCTGACCTGCTTTTCCGCGTCATCCGCGAGCACTGCCAGCAGGGTGTGGACTTCCTGACGCTTCATTGTGGGGTAAACCGGCAGGCACTCGCAGCACTCAGGAGCGATCCGCGGGTGATGGGTGTGGTGAGCCGGGGAGGATCCTTCCACTGTGCGATGATGATGCAACGGGATGAGGAGAACCCGCTGTATGCTGAATACGATTACCTGTTAGAGATCCTCGCGGAGCACGATGTGACAATCAGTCTCGGGGACGGAATGCGCCCCGGCTGCCTGCAGGATGCAGAGAAACTTGCAAAATCAGTGGAGTATATCACGCTCGGCACGCTGGCAAAACAGGCCCTCGCAAAAGGTGTCCAGCGGATGATCGAGGGACCGGGACATATGCCGCTCGACCAGGTGGGCTATAATGTGCGGATGATCAAAGAGATCACCGACCATGCCCCGCTCTACCTTCTCGGACCGCTCGTCACCGATATCGCGCCAGGATACGATCATGTAGTTGCCGCCATAGGTGGTGCAACAGCCTGCATGAACGGTGCCGACTTCCTCTGCATGGTTTCACCGAGCGAGCACCTCGCGCTGCCGGATGTTGCGGACATCATCGAGGGGACACGGGTGGCAAAGATTGCTGCCCATATCGGGGACACCGTCCGGATGAACGAAGGCTGGCGGATGGACCGCGAGGTGAAGATGGCCGAAGCCCGGCATTCGCTTGACTGGGATGCCCAGTTCAGACTTGCGCTCTTTGGTGATCATGCGAAGAGGATCCACTGCCGTGACGGGGATATGGAGACCTGCTCAATGTGCGGGGATTTGTGTGCGATTAAAGTAGTGAACGAGCTGTTTGGGACGGGAAAGAAAGGGAAAACGAAGAAGAATAAGTAAGGAATTGTTCGCCTTTCATATACCCGAATCCCTTTTTCCCGCGGAAATCACATTCGAAAATATCTTTCTTCCGAACAGTCAGACAGGGAATGTGCCAGTATTTGCATGCAATACCTTATTCTGGCAGAAATCTGATCACTCTCCTGGATCAGGTATGCAGACTGAAGAGATCGATGCTCTCTACAAAAAGGTACCGCTGGCGAGGATCCCGTGGAATATTGAGTCCCCCCCGGATGTGCTTACCGGTCTCGTAAAGAGCGGGAGGATCAGGCCGTGCCGGGCGATCGATCTCGGGTGCGGTGCCGGTAATTACGCGGTCTGGCTCGCCGGGCTTGGTTTTGACGTGACCGGTGTTGACAGTTCCCCGACCGCGATACAGATCGCACGCGAGAATGCGGAAAAGAAAGGAGTCCGATGCACGTTTGTCGTCGCTGATCTTCTCGCGGACCTTCAGCCCGTAGAGGGCACATTCGATTTTGCCTACGACTACGAGTTCCTTCACCATCTCCTCATGGAAGAGCGGGTGGTCTATATCAAAAACGTATACCGGCTTACCCGCCCACATGCAACCTACCTTTCGGTCTGTTTCAGCGACGAGGACCCCCAGTTCGGGGGGCACGGTAAAATCCGAAAGACGCCACTTGGGACACTGCTGTATTTCTCGTCCGAAGATGAAATCCGGGATCTGGTATCTCCGCACTTTCGCATCCTTGAACTGAAGACGATGAAAGTCGCGGCGAAGTTCGGGGGAATCCATAAAGCGATTTGCGTGCTTTGCGAGAGAAAGTGAATGGAACTTACGCCAAATTCAGACTCGCCCTCTTTGGTGACCAAAAGGAAGTTTTGCACCAAAATATGCCCTTCATTATTTTTAAGAAGTTCACAGCCTGATCGATGACTTTCCTGAATTCAGGTGTTCAGTTGAGTCATCCGGATCAGAAGGCCACGGGAAAGCCGGCTGGATAACCCACCTTTTTTAATACGTGAAAGCTAAACTGCGTTTCATGCAGAATCCGGCCTCCCCCCCAAAGTCCAGGCGTACCTGCCCCACCTGCGACAGGCCAGTCGAGCCCGGCTATAAATTCTGTAAAACCTGCGGGACGCGGATACCGGAACTGTCAACCTGCAGCAAATGCGGTACTCAGTTCATATCTCCGGTAAAGTATTGCCATTTGTGTGGCGCCCCGATTATCCCGGGGGAAGTACCGAACCCGGATAATTCACCGGAATACTATGAGGAAGAGAACACCGGGCTGGTTGAAGATCAGACATCGGAACGAGATGAGGAGGAAATTCCGGAACCAGACACGGATGAATTACCGGAAGACAATGATGATGAAACCATCGAACCGGATGAAGATGAGACTCCGCACTATAAAAAGGGGGAAATTCAGGAACCGGATACGGATGAATTATTAAAACAATTTGGGGCGGAATATGGGGAGGATGAGACTCTGGAATCCTACCATAAGCCAAAATCCCCGTCGCCAATAAAACATGAGGCAAAAAAACCGGTCACGGTCCCTGCACCATCAGAGCGGGTATCATCAGAGACCGTCGATGACGCGCTGTTTTTCTCTCCAGGGAAGCCGGAGGCACCGGCAAAACCACGGGGAAACAAGACAAGGATTATCGGTGGATGCATTGTGCTTTTAGCCATTATTGCGGCCGTTTATTTCATCGGACTGCCGAAGCTCACAGAGAGCGGAGTTTTTAACGCTCACAGCAATTCGCCATCGGCGGAGATTACACCCATACCAACTATTGTCGGGACAATCACGCCAGCCCTGACAAAGACACCCGCCTCAGTCTCCCGTTCTCTTGTCCCCCTGCCAACGCAGCTGGTACCGTCGGGTCGGAATTTCTACTTCCAGGTCCAGAAAAACCCGGTTACTTTAAAGATCTCGGTCATTTTCACCGGAAGTGCGGGAGTTGGCAGCATCAACAGTGCGGATATCAAGGTCACCCATCCTGACGGATCGGTGTCAACGGGTATCATCCAGCCTCTGAAGGGCGTATCCGAGATCTCCCTCGAGGGATCGAAAGAGACCGACCGTGTGGAAATCATTGCGGAGATGTCTGATGGCGAGACATACCGGGTCTATGATGATCTGGTCTCCCTTATGAGGTTATAGGCTCTCCCCGGGGTTTTTTCTGTTTTGCCGTTTAATTTTCCTCAACACACGAAAGAGTTCGTTTCGCATGTAATGGGGATAGATTCCCCATCCGGAAAATTTAATAGGAGAACCCCCTACTTTCAGTCAATCCATCCGAATTATCAATCTGATCCTGATCTTAAAGGCAGGATAGCAATACACCGAGGAGCTATTTCCTCGCCCGAAGATCCTGTTCCATCTGGCGCAGCACAGTTTGCGCCTGCTCTTCACTCATATCAGGATCCTTAAAACGGCTGAACCGTTCGCACATCAGGTCCGGGCACTTCCCGCAGTGCGGCAGTCCACTTTCATTTACACAGCAGTCAAAGACCGGGCAGCGCTCGACACCGGCATATTCCGTCCAGAACGGTTTTCCTTGTGTTGCTTCGCACCCGGAGCACTCTTTTTTATGGTGGTTGCACCCGCTGCAGGAATAGCCGCAGACGGTCATGATCTTCTTCTCTGCCATGCATAAGAGTCTTTTTGCAATCGGTATCAAAGAAGTGGTTGTGGAGGGTGAAAGTGGGAACCCTATATGAGATGCCTTCCCCCTCAAGATCACAAAGAACTCAACACCCTGCCTCCAACTAGTGAGGTACAATGACACCTGAAGAGTTTTTTTACCATGTATTCGAGTTCCTTCCACGGCAGGGACCCGGGTGCACGGGTGCGACAAAGAAAGTATATTCATACCTGTCCGATCTTCCCGGTGATGCGAAGATCCTCGATGTCGGATGTGGGAGTGGTGCCCAGACCCGTGACCTCACCAGCCTTTCTGCCGGCACATTAACGGCTGTAGATAATCATCAGCCGTTTTTGGATTCCATTACCTCCTGGGCAGGAAAAGACGGCTTCTCTTGGCGAATAAAAACAGTCTGCGCCTCAATGGATGCCCTGCCGTTTGAAAAGGAACAGTTTAACCTCCTCTGGTCTGAAGGGGCCATTTTCATCATAGGTTTTGAACAGGGACTCAAGGCATGGAAACCACTTGTAAAAAAAGGAGGGTACCTTGTTGTCTCCGATGCCGTGTGGTTTGAACCAAACCCCCCTCAGGAGCTTGTGCAGTGGTGGGAGAAGGAGGGGTACATTCCCAAGACAGAGGATCAGCTCAAGGAGCAGGTGAGGAACGCAGGTCTCCGCATCCTCGCAACGTACCGGCTGCCCGAAACCGGGTGGTGGGATAATTACTATATCCCAATGCTTGCCCGGGTTGCAGAGCTCAGGAAAACTCACGGAAACGATCCGGCCTGTGCTGCCATCCTTGACTCCTGCGAGCATGAGGCGGAGATGTACCGGAAATACAAGCAGTATTATGGGTACACATTCTTTGTGATGCAGAATGAATGATCATACCATTAAACCTCAGACAATTAAACCGACCGTCATGGGGGAGATTTGCTCTCTCATCGGAACTGACCGTTATTCTGAAATGTCCGGACATCCTTACGGTAAATAACCGATCACTATGGAAATGGATACACAGCTTAAGACTCTTGCCCGTTCCCTTGATGTGGACTATTTCGGTGTTGCGGATCTCTCATCTGCGCATGATTTTATTCTGGCTCAGGGAGGGGAACGGGTTGCAGGGTATCCGAGAGCGGTCACCCTCGGTATAGTTTTGCAGGACAGTATAGTCAATCTCCTGCCAGAAGAAGATCCTGCTGCAGCAATCCTGTATCGTCACAACAGTTACGATGTAGTCAACATCGCCCTTGACCAGATGGCGCTCCGGATGGCTAACACGTTGCAGCGGGCTGGATTCGATGCATTCCCGGTCCCGGCCTCAAAACGGACGGACGATGATCAGATCAGTGGCATATTCTCCCAGAAACTCGCGGCACATCTCGCAGGTTTCGGCTGGATCGGGAAGAGCTGCCTGCTTATTACCCCGGATCACGGGCCCCGTGTCCGCTGGATTAGTATCCTGACCGATGCCCCACTCCGCCCGACAGGGGATCCGATGGAACCACGATGCGGGGACTGTACTGCATGTGTGGATATCTGCCCGCAGCATGCGTTCACGGGGAGGAGTTTTAAAGAGGATGAACCCCGGCAGGCGCGGTTCGATGCTGCAGCCTGTGACCAGTACTTCAGGGAAATGGAAAAGAAAAAGAGCGTTGCGGTCTGCGGCAAGTGCCTGTATATCTGCCCGCATGGGAAGAAATCAGGATCAGGGATCCGTCAATAAGTGCAAATCCAGTTTTTTCTGATTCACCGGATAGGAAAAAGGATTACGGGATCAGGTTTTCGTCAGGTTCAGAATCCGTATGGCCAGCCACGCCGCATTCTCGCCGTTATCAACACCAACACAGGCAACCGGTACGCCTTTTGGCATCTGGGCTATCGCAAGGAGTGAGTCGAGCCCGTTAAGAGTGCCGCTCACCGGAACACCGATCACCGGTTTATCGGTTTTTGATGCGATAACACCGGGAAGTGCCGCGGAAAGACCGGCGATTGCGATGAACACTTTCACTTTACTTTTTTTAATATACGAGTCCAGCTTATCCGGGTCCCGGTGAGCGGAAATTATCTGGTCATCAAAGGACACTTTATTTTCTTTAAGAACTTTTTTCACTTTTTCCGTAATGGCTGCATCAGATGCGGATCCGGAAATTACTGCGATGTCTGCCATATCTGCCATCCAAACTTATATCCTGTCTATATAAATATACTATGGGCAGATCCACATGGAAAAAGAACTACTCCTGATGCTACCAGGCCCGGTTCCGATGCCGGAACGGGTGAGGTATGCAATGATTCGTCAGGCAATAAACCACCGCAGCCCCGAATTCGGTGCGGTCTATGCTGACTGTGTACGGGTATTAAAGACCGCTTTTGGAACAACAAATGACCTCTTTGTGATCAGTGGATCCGGAACTGCCGGTATGGAAGCTGCAGTTGCGAATTTTGGCAGGGATAGGGAAATCGCCTGCCTTGTCAACGGGAAGTTTGGCGAGCGACTCTTTAAAATCAGCCAGCGCTATGGAAAAGCACACGAAATCGGCTCTGACTGGGGAACACCGCTCAACCTTGCAGCACTTGAGGAGCGGCTCGAGCAGGGCGCAGAGGTCGTCACGCTCGTGCATAACGAAACATCCGCAGGCATTAAGAATCCGGCACAGGAAGTCGGTCGTATCGCAAAAAAACATGATGCGCTGTTTTTAATGGATGGCATTACTTCGATTGGTGGCGATGTTGTTGAGGCAGATACCTGGGGAGCAGATGTTGCCATTGTCGGATCCCAGAAGTGCCTCGCCGCACCGCCCGGGCTTGCCGGAATCTCGGTGAGCAGCAGGGCCTGGGAGAGACTTTGCAAGAACCCCCCCTTTTATCTCGACCTTGCAGCGTACAAAAAGAGTGCTGCGGGTAAATCGATGGAGACCCCGTATACACCTGCAGTTCCGCTCTTTTTTGCATTGCGGGAAGCATGTCTTATTGTTGAAGAAGAGGGGATGGCCAACCGGATTGCACGTCACCGGAAGATGGCACAGGCCATGAGGGCAGCAGCAAAAACCTGGGGGCTTTCCCTCTTCCCGAAGATAGATGCACAACACGAATATTCCAATACGGTTACCGCATTCTCCTATCCAGAAGGTGTGAAGGATGACGAGATGAGGGCAATCATTAAGAAGATGGGGATCGTGATTGCCGGCGGGCAGGACCACCTGAAGGGGAAAATCTTCCGGATCGGGAGCATGGGTGCGGTCAGTGCACCAGAGATTCTTGCAACACTTGCAGCGACACAGAACGCATTAAAGAAACTGGGATACAAGGTTCAGGGCGACGGTGTGCAGGCAGCCTGCGAGGTGCTGGGATGAGGGTGGGCGTTGCCGATACCACCTTTTCACGTGTCAATATGGGAGCGATCGCTATCGATGAGTTAAAAAAACATGCAAGTGTGGCGATTGAGCGGGTAACGGTACCGGGTATCAAGGACCTGCCGGTTGCCTGTAAAAAACTGATCGAGGAACGCCGGTGCAATATCGTCATAGCGCTGGGAATGCCCGGGGGCAAGGACAAGGACAAACTGTGTGCCCACGAAGCCTCGCAAGGCCTCATCATGTGCCAGCTCATGACGAACACGCACATCATCGAGGTCTTTGTCCACGAGGACGAGGCAAAGGACGACCGCGAACTTGCCTGGCTCATGGAGCAGCGCACCCGGGAGCACGCGGTCAATGCCGTGAAGCTTGTGCTCCACCCAAGGAACCTGGAACGCGAAGCGGGCACCGGGCAGCGGCAGGGCTTTGAGGATGCCGGCCCGGCCCGGAAATGAGACCAGCTAAGCATTTATGACCATTTACACGAGATGATCTACTATGTGTGATACCAACCCCATAAAACTCGGATTCGNNACCGCGACATCACCTACATGATGGAAATTGAAGGCCGCGAACATGCAGCATTCCTTGGTGCAGAAGTCACCGAGTGCCTGTATGTGCCTGGTGCATATGATATGCCTCTGGCGATCAAGAAGATGTTGCAGGCAGGAAAAGTCGATGCGGTTGTTACAATCGGGTGTGTTATTGAGGGCGCTACCCAGCACGATGATATCGTCGTCCAGCACGCAGCCCGGAAGATCATCGACCTTTCCCTGGAGTTCGGCAAGCCCGTCACTCTCGGCATCTCCGGGCCCGGCATGACCCGGCTCGAGGCCAACGAACGGATCGATTACGCAAAGCGGGCGGTTGAATCCGCCATCAAGCTTGTCAAACGGTTGAAATGAGGCCTCTCTCGGAGAAGATCGCCGGCGTTGTCGAATCGGCAACGATCGCGATCTCCAACCGGGCCAAGAAGATGCAGGCAGAGGGGATCGATGTTATCAGCTTGTCGATCGGCGAGCCCGATTTCGATACCCCCCGGCATATCACGGATGCCTGCATCGACGCCCTGAACCGAGGCCAGACCCACTATGCGCCGAGCAACGGCATCCCCGAGCTGACGACCGCCATCGCCACGAAGATCATCCGGGAGAACAAATTTCCCTGCACCCCTCAGCAGGTCATCGTCTCCAGTGGGGCCAAGCAGGCCATCTACGAGGCATGCGAAGCAGTCCTGAACCCGGGCGACGAGACGATCATCCTCACCCCGGCGTGGGTCTCCTATGAGCCCTGCGTCCAGATCGCCGGCGGGAAGGTTGTGAAGCACGCGATCAACTTAAAAACCTTCCAGCTTGACGACTCTCTTCTCGAACGGGTCAATGCGAAGACCAAGATGATCGTGGTCAACTCCCCGTCGAACCCCACGGGCGCAGTTTTCGACATGAAGTCCATGAAGCTTGTGGCAGACCTCTGCACGGACCATGACATCTACGCCATGTCCGACGAGATCTACGAGAAGATGGTCTACGGCAAAGAACACATCTCGCTTGCCGCAATCGGCGACATGGCGCAGCGGACGATCACCGTCAACGGCTTCTCGAAGGCCTATGCCATGACCGGCTGGCGGCTCGGGTACGCAGTAGCCCCCAAGGAGATCATCACGGAGATGTCCAAGGTGCAGCAGCACACCATCAGCCAGGCCACGACCTTTGCGATGTGGGGCGGGGTTGCCGCACTCAAAGGCGACCAGTCCTGCGTCGAGGAGATGCGCAAAGAGTTCGACCGCCGGCGGAAATACATCATTGCCGAGCTGAACCTGATGGGCTATGAGACCGCACCTGCTGACGGGGCGTTCTATGCTTTTGTCAAGGTTGCTGGCGATGACATGGAAGTTGCTTCCCGCTGGCTTGAGAAGGGCCACGCGGCGGCAACGCCGGGCAGTGCGTTCTATGCGCCGGGATGGATCCGGTTATCGTATGCAACTTCGATGGAGCGGTTGAAGGAAGCAATGGCGAGGATTAAGCGGGTTGGGTAAACGAGATCTTTTTTTTTTTAAATAATACACAGTCAACTATGAATTATTCAATTTTTGTATTTTAATGGGGCAACATATTATCTTAATTTGAAATTATGTTTTGGTATGGAATTATTTATCCAAGAAGTATCTCAATTAGAGAATTATTGCGAGCATCAGACTCGTTCTCGGTTAAAGTCAAACCTTAATTTTTTAGAAGAGATTTTGAATTTTTACTATAATCTCCTTCAAAAACAAATTGACGATAAAACAATTGATATTAAATTACATGAATTAGCGGTAATCATTATCCATGTAAAAATCATTAAAACACTAAATTGTAATTTAAATTTGTTAAAAAAAGGTCATTATAGTGAATTTCGATCTCTGTTACGAAATGTTATTGAATTGACATTTTTATCCCAATATCTTATGACAAATCCCGAAAAAGCAGAAATTTGGTTTAATGGTGAACAAATTGGATATGGTCATGTAGCTGAAACCTTAAATTTACCAACCGAAATTGGAGAAATATACGGTAAGTTATGCGACTATACTCACCCAAATTTCAGGGGTGCTAGTGGAAATATAATTCTAGACAAAAAAAGTGAGGATATTAATTTTTTAATTATTCCAATATTCCAAAAAAAAATGGCTAAACCATTAATCATAATGCAAATTCATTTTGCATTTATTGCAATAAATCAATTTTTTGCATGTTTTGAAACGTACAATAATTTCAACAAGGATTACGAAAAACAATTGAAACGGATTAAAAATAAGTTACCCAAACAAGAAAATTTCTTGACTCAATATTGTCGTGAACTAAGAATTGATATATAATTTTTTCTGACGTACTCCCGTTTTTCTTCAGGTATCTGTCGACCAGCTTTTCATATTTTAATTTCTCTTCAGTCGTGATGCGGTTACTTTTCCGCTGTTTTCAGTAAGTTGGCAACCCCCCCCGATCACCGGCTAAACCCCCAATCCCCAGCACGGCTCCAAGGCACTTTTTCCACCCAATTGATACTAATTAGCTATTCCAATTCCTCGATCGTGGAAAAACCAATCGGGGCCTTTTCCGTGGAGGAAAATAACCTCATTGTACCGTTTTCCCCCCAATTCGATCTATTTTCGGATGCCCGAGAAAAGGGGCCCGGACAAAGCTCTATATACAGGCTCCGATTGCCAATCCGGGCATTTTACGAGAAGTCGATCATTAGCCCCCCTTACCCTTTTCTGAGGGTTTTTCTCCGACGGAGAATTCCACCGGGGGTGCCAGAACCGAGGCTATGACTTCAACCCCGGTTTTTGCCGGTTGAGCCGGAATTACAGGAAGTACCTGGATTACCGGCTTCGGCTTCTCCGCCATCACCGCCCCGTCACGGTCGAGCTCGACAAGCCCGGTCTCCGTGACCCGAAAGAACCGGAATGCCCCGCGAGGCAGGAAAACCCAGAGCTCGCGGGAGATCCCGGACCCGGATACGATGGCCCGGAGTGCTGCGAGTGCATCGGCTGCCTCACCCTCAATCCATGCATGGTCGCAGTGGACGCGGGTGACCCGTTTGATCCGGACATGGGCAACGATACCGGGGCAGTAGATCACGAAATTGCAGATCACGCCCGGCTCGTGCATGAACTGCCGGGTCTCGCCCCGTTTCTTCGCGATCAGCACGGCCTCGCGGAGGGCCATGAGCGGTTGTCTCCCTCGGGTCATGGCCCGCCTCCACTATTTTCGGCCGGGGTTTCGTACACCGGCCGGTGTTCCTCTGCGGTACGGTTTTTGTTGTGTGTCTGATAGATTTCGATAGCGACAGCTCCTTACTTTGTTGTAATTATACCGGTAGTATTCCCGTGAGTGCACAGGCCGGCGGCAACACTGTTGTTCCACGCGTTATTCTCAAAATTATATACGCTTTGTAGTGGCAGCAGTTCCCAATGACTCTGAAGTGTAGCGAGTCCAACGGCTGATTATACTTCGTGAATTTTAACCAGAAACAGGAGATGAATACATCAGCACCATTTGACAGGCCCCTGTAAAAGCCACTCTAAAATTTGCGCATGCGATGAAACTCGTGATAGTACAGGTAATATGTTATTATCGCAACTGGGGGTGCCTCAGCGGCGGGGCGCAGCCCCGAGAGCGTAGATAATAAACAGAGGATTTAAAACATTGATTTTACGAGGATATCCTGCGTTTTCCTTCTCCAGAATAGACCAAGTGGAGAATCCCGTCAAAATGAATCTTGCGACAAACATAAAGATTAGAACCCTCTTTTTACCCTTCCCGGCCTTTTCCTTTTTTCTTCCACCGAATATGCGAAAATGTCGAATCCCCGGAGATAACCACTTCATCGCCCTGCTGACGTATTTGCGGGGTGACATAGGCATCCACGATCCGCTCCTGCTCCGGAGTCTTTGCACCGAACCGCTTCTGAAAGAACCCGAGCATCTCCTCCCGGCTCCCGAAACGGTACTCCTTTGCGAGCGGCAGCATGGTCACGTCCGGGTAAATTCCCATCTGGTAGAGGACCCCGAAGAGACAGTCGGCTTTCGGCCCGGCATGATACGGGCTCCCGTGCAGGGGTTCCCAGAGATCGGCATACATCCGCTCCCAGAAGGGCATGTCCACAAACCAGAAGAGGTGGACGGAACCCGATGAGGCGGCATCCATCTTCCGGAGAGCTTCGCGGATATCATACATGGTCAGGGAGAGCGAGGCGATCACTACATCATACTGTCCATCAAGATCACTGGCTGGATCGATATCTTCCCACCGCTTCTGGATGGATGTTACATTGGTGATACCCTCACTCTTGGTACGCTCGTTGAGGACAGCGATCATTCCTTCACCAGGTTCAATTGCGGTAATTTCCTTAACCTGCAGCGCAAGAGGTATGGTTAATGTACCGGGTCCGGCGCCAATGTCAAGCACCCGGGAATTTTTTGTGATGTTCAGACCTGCGATAGTGATCTGTACACGGTTATCATACTCGCTACGGGACGTAGAATCGTAGCGTTCTGCATTCTCCCGTTTGTTCCAGTTATGCGATGGGTCGTCAGAATGTTTTGACAACCCATGCAGTTTCTGCTTTTCTTTCCAGATCTCATTCCAATCCGGATCAATATGGGAATGTGCTGGGGGGGAGCTCATACCATTGAGTATGCACGTGGCCGGTTAAAAGTATTTATCCGGTAAAAAGGGCTCCCATAAAAAAAGGGATTATTCATGCCTGAGTGCATCGATCGGATTGAGGTTAGCTGCCCGCCACGCAGGATAGATGCCGCATATCAGGCTGATGACAATACCAAAAGACATACCGTAAACAATGTGGATCAGACTTGAGGCTACGAACAGGTACTTGGTCGTCTCTAACAGCAGTGCGCTGATTGCATATCCCCCAAGGAGACTCATGGCACCTCCTATCAGGCTTCCGACAACGCCAAGAATCAAAGCCTCGTAAAGAAACATCGACATCACTTCTTTTCGCTGCGCTCCGATGCTGCGCATGATACCGATTTCCTTAATCCGTTCGGTCACGGACATCATCATGATATTGAGAATAGATACACCAGCAACCAGCATCGAAATACCCCCTATTGCTGAAACGAATGTTGTGATCTGGCCGAATGCCTCAAAGATTGTTTCCATCGTCTTTCGTGTATCCATGACATCAACGATTTTATCCCGCTTGTTCATCTGGTTCTCAATGGCGGTTTTAACGGATGGGAGATCATCAAGATTTTTTACTTTGACAACCACCGAGTCGTAATCGTTCCGGTTATATATCTGGTCAAACCAGTCCTTCGTAACAACTATTGCAGAATCAGTGTTGACATCAAAAGCCATGCCGCGTTCTTCGATGATACCCGTGACGCGCAAAGTACCCTTGTCTCCATCAGTACCGATTGCGATCCGGGATCCGACCTTGACCTTGTGATCGTCAGCGAATGTTGATCCTACAAGGCACCCGGAATCACCGCGGCTGTATCCTCCTTCTTTCAATTTAAGAAGTTCCGGAACATCGTCCGGCCTCAGCCCGTAGATGGCCGCAACAATCTCATCGCTCCCGACACCGAGTTTCATACGATCCGATGTTTGAAGAACAGGAATCGCAACATTTGGAGCGGAAGCACGTTTAATCTGCTCGAAATTCTGTTCGGTAATACTGATAGATGATAGTCCACCGGCACCTCCGCCGAATCCCCCCATGGTGCTCCCGACATGGGGAGTAACAATCACGCTGTCACCGACTGTTTTCAGGCTGTCTGAAACGGAAAGCACCAGACTATTACCAAGAATTCCCATGGATGCAATCGCAACCACGCCAATGACAATACCGAGCATCGCAAGCGATGATCGGAGCAGATGGATCTTGATATTCCGTTTGGCAATTTCCCAGAAAATCATTCCATGATCCTCCCGTCAGAAATACGGATGGTTCTCCGGGAATATTTTGCGATATTCGGGTCATGCGTAACCATGATGATGGTAGTGCCCTTATCGTTGAGTTCTGACATCAGCTCCATGATACCGGCACCGGTTTTTGAATCAAGGTTTCCTGTTGGTTCGTCACAGAGCAGTATGTCAGGATCATTGATGAGTGCCCGGGCAATGGCTACACGCTGTTGCTGTCCCCCGGATACTTCCATGGGTGTATGAGTGAACAGCTTGTCATCCAGCTGGACAGCCCTGAGAGCTGCACGTCCTTTTTCCGGGTCCACCGCTTTCTGGGATTTCAGCATCATCGGGAATGTCACGTTCTCTATGATATTTAACAACGGGAAGAGGTTGAAATACTGAAATATGAATCCGATCCGGTCCCTCCGCAGTCCAGTGAGTTCTTTATCGGTCATGTCCCCGGTACGGGTACCGCTGATAAAAATATCTCCGGATGTTGGTGTGTCGAGGCACCCCATCAGGTTCAGGAGCGTGGATTTCCCGGAACCTGATGGTCCCATAACCGAGATGAATTCCCCCCTCTCAACCTTAAAGTTTATACCCTCAAGCGCGGTAACATCGCCAGAAGGGAGAGGGTACACTTTGACTACGTCTTTGAACACCATGACGGGTTGTTCGTCCATAGAGATGGTCACTTCTTGTTCCTTCTCACGTAAAAGTACCATCCACCAATACAGGCACCGAGGACAATAACAACTGCGATTATGGGAAAGAGCAGATTTGATCCTCCACTATTCTGTGAGTTAGCAGTCGTGGCTGAAATTTTTACGTCCTGAACGGAGGTATACAGGTTACCATCTGTATCTTTGTACGAAAGTTGTATCGGGATACTCGAAGTGCTGTTTGCAGAGAATGTCACTTCAAAACTTCCGAAATCATCAGGTTTGAGGGCACCAACTACATAGGTTTTATACGGGTCCTGGGGAAGTGCCGGTGAAAGTGAAGTGACCATTACCGTATTTGCCGTTTCCAGTCCGGCGTTGTTTACGTCACCGGTGATGTGGTAGATACCCCCTTCAGTTTTTACCTGGACGTTACTGACTACCGGGTTTGCCTGTTTTTTATCGATTCCAAAGGTTATAGGGAGATACATCCTCTCTTTATGAGGATTATTTCCATTGTTGTATGTTAACGTGAGAATCAGGGGGGTCTCCAGTTCAGGAGTAATCGTAAAGTTTACCGGTATTTTGGCACCTGAAGCAAGGTTCCCGATGAAGGTTTTTGCCGGAGATACTTCAACTCCCGTGCCGGAAACATCAAGTATGACGTTCCTTACATCATTCTTCCGGGGATTAGCTACCTGGACGAAAATGGTCTTTTTCTTTCCCTTGGTAAACGCATCAGGTTTGTCGACAATTGTCAGTTCAAGGGGAGTGTTATCCACCTGTATTACTGCCCGGTAATAAAGGCTGTCTGCATCGCGGAAGCTCAGGGAGAACGTTGGGTAATATGTCCCATCCGGCGCATCTGCGGAAACAGAAAAAGTAAACGATTGTCTCTGGAGAGGACCGATATTAGCCGAGGAATCGTAAGGGGAACTTGTAAGTCTGATATCCTTGTCACCGATGGTTACATGATTTACAACAACACTCTGATCAGAATTTCCATTAGTTACATATACCGTAACGGTACCTGCATCATCGGTGAAAAAAGACCCGGGATCATAAGTTACATTGGATACATAGACATTGCCAGAGGCAATAATGGACTCCGGTGTCTGGAATGCGGAAACAGCACCAATTCCTGTACTTAAAATCAGGCAGAGAACGGTGAATTTAATAAATTGTATATTTTTCATTTAAACCCCTGTCATGGAATAGATAATATAGAGAATGTAAACAACCACCGGAATACCAACGCAGAGTGCGGAATCCCTTTCAGAAAGATGTCGGGCATTTCTCACACCAGAGATCCAGATATTTGCACTCCAGAGAAGAAATACAATAGAAATAATTGAAATGATCTGCGTCATTTCCATCATTGCAGGATCATGCATCAGGGAATTGACCGCCTCCTGGAGTATCTGGGGGTTTTCCTGGACTGCACTCGCAGCTATTTGGGGAACAACAACTCTTGGGAGATACTGGATAGCAACAATCACGGTGATTATCGCTCCGAAAATCTGGGGAAGATGGCCATAGCCGGTAAATTCAAGTGTTCTTTTAAATGACCCACTACCCTTGAATAATGATGACACAAGGTAGAACACTCCTGCCCATATTGCCCAGAAGATCAGGGCCATAATTATTGCACCAAGAACAGAAGAAATGGCAATTATTGATTCCATACCGGAAAATAATCCTGCCATCATTTTTCCTGTTGTTCCACTGACTAAATACGCGTATATTGCCGATATCATCCCCAGTATAAGTACGATAAGTCCGGGAATTCTCAGACTTTCCTTTTCCGCCATTACATCCTGGAAGAATGCCCCGGGTTTGATAAGAATATCAAAAAGTGAGTGTTTCATCCCATAATCACTTGTTCCTTGCTTGGATCTTTTTGTTGTTACAGGAATAACAACTTCATTACAGATTTTCTCCAGAGTATATTAATGCTATTGAAGGCGGAATAAAAACGCAGTATCCTGTATTCAATAACAAGGAATTGATTCTCATGCTCATCGAGGGGGTGCAGGTACAGCATCTCTACACGCGTGTCCTTTGCTATAAGAAAAAACTATTGGGGTCTTTACCCTGAATTCTGCGCTTCGTCGAGCGCTTCACGTGCTTTATCTACCATGTTCTGGGAAGCGATGATTTTAGGTTTTATCGTGGTATAATCTTTCCTGTCGAATGAAGCTTGTGCTTCCTTGTACAGACTTTCCGCACGATCAATCCGTCCCCTGGCTTTTGTGACATTGGAGCCTTCGGACTTAGCCATGTCAACTTCTTCCTTTACTGCAAGCACCTGTCCATAGAGATCTTCAAGCATGCCACGAAACTCTTCTTCTCTGGCTGAATCTTCCTCAAGTTTCTGCCTCCCCCGTTCGCGTATTGCCTCTTTTTCCTCTGCCTGCCCCTGAATTATATATTGCAGTTCATCCTCGACTTCCTTGATGGTTTCTGCGAGTATCGCGGAGAAATTGGTACGATTATCTTTTGATTCTTCGTACCCCTCATAGGCGCCATATGCTCCTCCGGCAGCAGCCCCGCCGATAACACCGGTAATTGCATCTCCGAGTCCTTCATCCTTTCGCAGCACATTGCCGAGAATACCCCCCAGTCCTGCACCGGTTATCGCACCCATCACCCCTTTGGAAATCTCTTTTCTCTCACGGTCAACGGTGTACGTGACCTTGACATTCTCATTCTCAACGTTGATATCAAGGCGACCCTGCTCATCTGTATGTTTCACGTGCATCTGTGCTGTGGTCTCCTGGAGAACCTGGTGTGTGATCTCGGTTCCCTTAAGCGCAAGATGCGACATGAGACGTTCGGTGAAATCGGGATACAGCGATGCAACCCCCTGGCTGAAATAAATAAACGGCATGATCTCTCTCGTTTCTTTACTATTCAGGCATCAGGGAAATAAATTTCATGATTTAATTTTCCCTTTAAGTATCTTCGAAGATTCCCGTTTGATAAGAAACGAAAATATCTATGTATACTCGTAATCAGGGAACTTCATTTTTGTACAATAACGTATATATTTGTACAAAACAATGAATAATGTATGCAGACAAAAATCCTTCTCGATGAGGAGCAGATGCCAAAAAAATGGTATAATGTTCAGGCGGACCTGAAATCCCCGCTCGATCCACCGCTCCATCCCAAAACCCAGAAACCTATCGGTCCTGAGGATCTATCAGCTATCTTCCCCATGGAGCTGATACGGCAGGAAGTTACGACCGATCGTTATATCGACATTCCGGAAGAAGTGCAGGACGTGCTGCGGCTCTGGAGACCAAGCCCCCTGTACCGTGCCCACCGGCTTGAAAAGTTCTTAAAAACACCGGCGAAGATTTACTACAAGTGGGAGGGGGTCAGCCCGGCAGGGAGCCATAAACCCAACACTGCGGTCCCTCAGGCGTATTACAACATGAAGGCGGGAATGGAGAGGATTGCCACTGAGACCGGTGCCGGGCAGTGGGGCTCAGCGCTTGCATTTGCCACCATGCTCTATGATCTGGAGTGCACCGTCTACATGGTTCGGTCAAGCTACACACAAAAACCCTACCGGAAATCCATGATGCAGGTCTGGGGAGCAGAATGTATCCCGAGCCCGAGCACCAAAACAAATGCCGGCCGGGCAATGCTTGAAAAAGACCCTGATACCCCGGGAAGTCTGGGTATAGCCATTTCTGAAGCAGTTGAAGACGCGGCAGCCCACAGCAACACGAACTACGCCCTGGGCTCGGTATTAAACCATGTTTGCCTGCACCAGACCGTGATAGGACTTGAATGCCGCGAACAGCTCGCAATGGTGGACGATTACCCGGACGTGGTGATCGGGTGTATTGGCGGAGGGACAAACTTCGCCGGTATCTCGTTCCCGTTTGCCGGAGATAAACTAACCGGAAAACATAAAGACGTGGATCTCGTCGCTGTCGAACCGGCGTCCTGCCCTACGCTGACGAAAGGATTGTTCACGTATGACCTGGCCGATGAAGCTGGTTACACCCCGCTCCTCAAGATGTTCACGCTCGGGCATGATTTTGTGCCCCCTTCCATACATGCAGGAGGGCTCCGCTATCATGGTGATTCGCCGATTGTATCCCGGCTTGTATATGATGGGGTTATGAGGGCTGTATCTTACCACCAGAATGAGGTTTTTGAAGCTGCGAAGATGTTTGCCCGATCGGAAGGCATTATTGTCGCTCCCGAAACATCACATGCAGTAAAATCCGCAATCGATGAGGCACTCAAATGCAAAAAGACCGGGGAAGAAAAAACGATCCTGTTCAATTGCTCCGGCCATGGCAATTTCGATATGTCGGCGTATGATGCGTACTATGCTGGCAGCCTGGTGGACTACGAATACCCGGATGAGCTGATCAAGGAGTCACTTGCCCGGATACCAAAAATTTCCTGAAATTCTTTTTTATGATGCGCATCGGTTTTCTCATAAACCCTGTTGCTGGTATGGGTGGGGCAGTGGGGCTCAAGGGAACCGATGGCAAGGTGGAGGAAGCCCGTCGTCGCGGGGCACTACCCCTTGCAAAAAACCGGGCACGTATCACGCTTGCCCTGCTCGCACAAAATAAAAATCTTGAATTTGTTACCTGTTCTGGTATAATGGGCGAGGACACGTTGAGGGAAACCGGAATACTGCATTATCAGGTACTCTATATTCTTGATGGCGAAAGCAGTGCACAGGATACCCGGCGGGCAGCACAAATGTTCCTGAAGACCGGTGTTGACCTGATCCTTTTTTGTGGTGGTGATGGGACAGCCAGGGACATCTTTGATGCGGTGGGCAGGGAGGTGCCAGTACTCGGGATACCAGCAGGAGTGAAGATGTACTCTGCCGTGTTTGCGATTGATCCGGTAACCGCCGCAGAACTTGTTGTGGGATATGAGACACAACCCCTTCGGGACTCTGAAGTGATGGATGTGGACGAAGAAGCATACCGGTCAGGAGAATTGAAAACCCGGTTATATGGTATTGCCCGCACCCCGGCTCTGGCTGGGAAGATCCAGTCCTCCAAGCAAGTGTATGAAGAAGGGGACGAAGAACGTGCAAAGGGAGAAATTGCCCGTTTCATTCACGAGATCATGATCCCGGATGTAGTATATATTCTCGGAGCGGGGACGACTACCGAATCCATTGCCTCCAAAAAGGGTGTGAAAAAAACCCTGCTGGGTGTCGATGCGATAAAGAACGGGGAGATAGTTGCCACGGATATTAACGAAAAAACACTCTGGACTCTGCTTGAGCAGGAGCAGGAGGCAAAAATAATCCTCAGCCCTATCGGTGCACAGGGTTTTATTCTTGGACGAGGCAACCAGCAAATCAGTGCCCGCGTCGTGCGACGGGTGGGGATTGGTAACATTATTCTTGTCGCCACACCGCACAAACTTCGGGAAACACCGGTCTTCTACGTGGACTCCGGGGATCCGGTGCTTGATAAGGAATTTGGCGATTCAGTGCTTGTGGTTTCCGGCTATCGTATGGCACAACGGAAAAAAATCCACCAGTCCTGATAAACGACAGGATCGGTGAATACCCTTCGGGGAACAGTTCCTTTCGCAGTATTCACTGCATCAGACAATATCAATATTTTACTACCATTCATTTTGTATTAAGAAAAAAGGTTCAGTTTTAATGCGCTTTCGGTGGCTTCAGCATCGCAAACGCGATGACAAACCCTGTCACCGCAAGAACCATCACGTAGGGAAAGACTCCGAGATATGATCCAGTTGTTGTCTTGATGAACCCGGCGAGCTGGGGCCCGGCAATGGCTCCGGCACCATAGGCGAGGAAGAGGACGCCGTAACACCGCGGATAATCGCATGTCCCGAAATAAGAGCCGGTAGCGGTCGGAGCGATTGCAAGCCATCCCCCGAGACAACCCCAGAGAACGACAAATGCGAGGAGATATACCGGTACGGTGGGCATCTGCCACATGAGGAGGGATACCAGGGCGATCAGGATAAAGGACACCATGGCTGTATTACGGGGAGTCAGTTTATCGGTGAGAACACCAAAAACCGGTCTCCCGAACCCGTTGAAGATCGCAAAGACACCGACAAGGACCGTTGCGAGTCCCGCTTCTATTCCGATATCTGAACCTAATGGTTTAGCGATACCTACCGCCATAAGACCAGCGAGACACCCGATAAAGTAACATGCCCAGAGTGCATAGAACGATGTCGTTGTAAGCATCTCCTCGCGTCTGAATTCGCAGGTAGCTGCCTGGCCGGCAACCGGTGCCGGGGGCGTCCACCCGACAGGTTTCCACCCGGCCTGTGGGAATTTCAACGGCAAGGCCAACAGGATGGTCAGGATAACGAATGCGATTCCGAAGATCCTGAATGTTGTCATTACCCCATACGATACTATCAGGTATCCTGCGATATTTGCTGTGAAGAACGCGGAGAATCCGAACCCGAGCAGTGTCAGGCCAACTGCGAGACCCCGGTGGTCGGGGAACCAGCGTGCGGCAACCGCAACCGGCACACCATAGGCAATACCGACACCAATTCCTCCAATCACTCCATAGAGCACGTAGAGCATCGGCACTGACGTAGCAAATGAAGCCATGAGCCAGCCGAGACCTGTCAGAATTCCCCCGACTATGGTTATGTTTCTCGGACCGTACTTCTCAATGTATTTTCCGGCGAACGGCATGGTTATTGCGAAGAACGCAAGGAATACCGAGAACGGCAGGAGGACATCGCTTGCCGTTACGGCCTGATTAAGGGTCTTTGTGAAATAACTGGTGAGCGGTGTTACGAACACGCTCCATGAGTAAATCGTACCGAGACACAGGTTGATGAGCATCCCGAAAATTATCAGGCCCCAGCGTCCTTTCTCCGCTTCCATCCCCATGATTGTTTCACGTAAATTTCCCTTCATAGTACCTTCTCTATCAGAATCCTAATGATCGTCTCTCCCACCAATCTCCAGCTGGTACAATAACCGAAGGAATGTTACTCATCCAGAGTTGAGATGTCGCCCGGGTCCATGCCCATCTCTTTGGCTTTCAGGACACGACGCATGATCTTTCCGCTCCTTGTCTTCGGTAATTTCTCGACGAACTCAATCTCCTGGGGAACTGCGATCGGGCCCAAAGTCATGCGTACGTGATACATCAGATCGTGCATGAGTTTATCACTCGGCGAATTGCCCACCCGCAGGATTACGAATGCCTTGATGGTGTTGCCCTTCATTGCATCAGGTTTTCCGATGACCGCTGATTCTGCAACCGCATGGTGCGACACAAGCGAGCTTTCCACCTCAGCAGTGCCGATGTTGTGGCCTGCTACCACAATGATATCATCAGATCGGCCGAGAATCATAATGTACCCGTCTTTACCTTTCACCGCGAGATCTCCGACGGTATAGACCCCTTTGATAGTTTCCCAGTATTTGCGATACCGGTCATCCTCCTTCCAGACCGTGCGGAGCATAGCTGGCCACGGGGATTTAACCACAAGGAATCCGCCGGTTCCGGGCTGGACAGATTTCCCGTGCTTGTCAACCACATCTGCTTCAACACCGGGAATAGGTTTTCCCGCAAAGCCCGGCCTCATGGGTTCACCGATCATGGTGGTTATCATATGCATGCCGGTCTCGGTCTGCCACCAGGTGTCAAGGATCGGGACCTTCATTTTTCCGATGACCCGGTAGTACCACTCGAACGCCTCGGGGTTGAGCGGTTCCCCGACCGAACCGATAATCCGAAGGGAGCTGAGGTCATACTTGTCCGGCCAGCTCTCCCCCATCTTCATGAACATACGGATGGCTGTGGGAGCTGTGTAGAATATGGTTATCTTCTGCTCTTCTATCAGGCTCCAGAAACTGCCGGCATCCGGGTAATCCGGGGTCAGTTCGGAGATGAAAACGGTCGCGCCGGCAGCGAGCGGACCGTACACGATATAGCTGTGGCCGGTGATCCAGCCGGGGTCCGCGGTGCACCAGAAAATATCGTTATCCTTGATATCGAAAATGTACTTGCTGGTATAGTAGGTCCCGACCATGTACCCGCCACAGGTATGGACAATTCCCTTTGGTTTTCCCGTGGAACCGCTGGTGTACAGGATAAAGAACGGATCTTCGGAATCCATGACTTCAGGCGGACAGATATCGGAAACGCCCTCCATCATCTCGTAGAAGTCAAGTTCTGTCTCATGCAGATCAACCCCGGGCTCCCTCCTCCTCAGGACGATCACATGCTCTACGGTCGGTGAATTGAGTGTTGCCTCATCAACGATTGCCTTGAGCTGGATTGCCTTTCCGCGCCGGATCGAGATATCCGCGGTAATCACAACCTTGGCCCCGGCGTCCTGGATCCGCATGTTCAGCGCAGCGGCACCGAATCCCCCGAAAACGACACTGTGGGCTGCCCCGATACGGGCGCATGCCAGCATGGCAATGAGCTGCTCAGGAACAAGGGGCATATAAATGCAGACGCAATCGCCTTTCTTCACGCCGATTTTTTTCAACGCATTTGCAAACCGGCCAACGTGCGAGAGAAGCTTCTGGTACGTGAAAATGCGTTCCCTGCCCTCTTCCCCTCTCCAGATCAGGGCGACCTTGTTGCGCCGGTGGTTGTTCACATGGCGGTCGAGGCAGTTTGCCGTGATGTTCAGCTTGGCGTTCGTAAACCACTGAGCGTACGGGTAATTCCACTCTTTTACCTTGTCCCATGGCTTGATCCAGTCCAGTTCCTTTGCCATCCTCTCCCAGAATCCGTCAGGATCTGCGAGGAACTTTGCATAGGCTTGCTGGTAATCCCCCATCCAGGAATTTTTCTTGTACTCTGGATCGGGCGTGTACGATTTCACGTCCTCTACCAGTTTGACATCAAAATCTTCCGTCATATGCCACCAATTCTACATTATTAATCATGTTTAACAGACTATTAAATTTTTTTATAGAGGGTCGTACCTGACAACTTAAAAAGTGGTAATTATACCGATCTATCATTTCCCGGTTTCCGCACAGAATTCTACAAGAAGAGCATGAGCAACAGCGGGTTCAATGGAATAATATAAAAACAGTTATCTTCCCGGGTTTTTCAATATAGGATCGATGCTGAAGAAATTCAAGGGCTGCCTGCTCGGTGCAGCGATCGGTGATGCGCTGGGTATGCCCAATGAAAGTACTTCTCCCAACCTGAACAAGATGAAGTACGGGTACCGGCGCCCGTATAAAGGTCACCCCAATGAAGGACTGAATGCGGGGCAGTATACCGATGATACCCAGATCATGATCCTTGTCTCGACACTTCTCGCGGACGGAAAATTTACTGAGGAACGGTACACTGCCGCCCTCCGTGAACTGTACAGCAGGGAAGCGCTCCGCTTTCCCGACGGATCGATCTCTGCAGTATGTCAACAGAAGGAACAGGAACAGGTCCCCCGGAAGGGTGTGAAATCGACAACTGCCGGATGCCTCCCCATCGCCGTTCCATTCGCCCTCGCGTTCCCGGATATGAATGAAGCATGCGAACGCGCCGTCCGGGCATGTAATGTTACCCACACCCACCCTGCAGCGCATGCGGCCGTATCTACCTTCGTCACCCTCCTGTATCACGCGCTCAATGAAACGCCGGATCCTCTTGGAAAGGCGCTGGGTAAAGCACAGTTCGAGGATGAGGTTCTGGGCGGTAAAATACGCAATGCTCTTGTTCTTGAAAAGGAAGGGATGGATACGCAGACAGCCCTGCTCAAGATCGGCAATGATGTATCCGTTTTCCAGACACTGCCTATCGCATTTTTCCTGATCAGCAGGTATCTCGATCCCCGGGATCTCCTTACGGTCTCTGCGAATACCGGTGGCAACACCGATACCATTGCCTTCCTCTGCGGAGCATATCTTGGCGCCCAGAACGGTATGGATGTGCTGCCCGAAGATTTATTGGAGGGTCTTGAGGACCGGCAGCGGATCGAACTGCTCGGCCAACGGCTTTATTCTGGTTATTCCCGCAAACTCGGGCAGGTATAACGTCGTTTTCCTGAATCCTTTTATAAAAACCAGAGATTTTTCAAAAAAGCTCTCACAGAACCATTAAATTTTCAACAATCGGATATTCTTCCTATGAAAATTGCGATTATCGGGGCCTCCGGCTATGCCGGTGGTGAGCTGATTCGCCTTCTTGTTCACCACTCGACTGCAGATGTTGTCTGTGCCACGTCACGGAAACTTGCAGGTACCCCCCTTGACCAGGTCCACCCCCACCTGAAAGGGTTCACGAATCTCACATTTACGAATCCCGGGACCGATGCCATCGATGCGGATGTGGCATTTCTTGCCGTCCCGCATACAGCAGCAATGACCTATGCGGGTAAGCTGCTCTCCCGCGGGATCAAGGTCGTAGACCTCAGCGCTGATTACCGGCTGCCCAAAGACGTGTACGAGAAAACGTATGGCGTTACCCATTCCGATTATTTCCCTGCCCCGTACGGCATCCCCGAGCTCCACCGCAAAGAGTGTATCAATGCACCGTTTGTTGCAAATCCCGGCTGTTTCCCCACCGGGGCTACGCTTGCGGCAGCTCCGCTTGCCAGATATGCGCATACGGTGATATTCGACTCCAAGACCGGGGTCAGCGGAGCGGGCGACAACCCTTCGGCAACCACCCATTACCCGAACGTGGGGGACAATATCGGGCCGTACAAGTGGACCACCCACCGGCACCTTGCCGAGATGAAACAGGAGCTTGCAACCCTCGGGTCAAAGGCACGTGTCTACTTCACCCCCCATCTGGTCCCTGTCAACCGGGGCATCCTGACCACGGCGCACATCCTGCTCAACGAGCCCCTGGAACAGAAAGAGGTCGAGAAGCTCTACCGGGACTTCTACCGGGACGAATATTTCGTCCGCTACCAGAAGCCCTCGCTTGCTGCAGTCCGCGGGAGTAACTTCTGCGACCTCATGGTCGAGAGCGAAGGAGAGCGGATCGTTGCCGTCTCCGCCATCGACAACCTTGTCAAGGGTGCCAGCGGGCAGGCGATACAGAATATGAACCTGATGTGCGGCCTGAAAGAGAATGACGGACTGATCGGGGCAGGCATGCTGCCCTAGGAGGATACATGCTCGTACAGGAAGCGATGACAAAAGACCCGGTGGTCTGCACCGCGGAGACTCCCCTCAGGGAGGTCGTGGCATTGTTCAGGAAACACCATATTGGCGGGCTCCCGGTCATGGAAGGAAAAGAGCTGGTCGGGATCATCACGGAGTCCGATCTCATCTCCCTCCTTGAGACCGAGCGTATCTCCGATGACCTCTGGCTCCCGTCTCCATTCGAGATTATCGAGGTGCCGATACGGGAGTTCATCAACTGGGAGAAGACCAAGCATGCGCTCACCAACATCGGCGATATGCCGGCAAAAAAGGTGATGACCCGCCGCGTGGTTACCGCAACGGAAGATATGAACGTTGAGGCAGCTGCGGCGCTCATGCTGGATGAGGGTATTGCACGACTGCCGGTGATGAGGGGGAAGAAGATCATCGGGATCATCACGCGTGCGGATATCATCCATGCTATCGGGTCTTCGTATTCCGGTGAAGTGGCTGGTGAATAGATGAAAGGGAAGAGTATCTGTGCAGTGCCCGGTGTCAAAGCCTGGGGGATGAAGGAGGGAAAGTATGGCCTTGCGCTCATCGAAGCGCACGGTACGGCAGCCGGTGTGTTCACGGCAAACCTTGTCAGGGCAGCGCCCGTCGCGCTTATGCAGAAGCAGATCCGTTCGGGAAAACTGGAAGCGGTCATCGTCAACAGCGGGTGCGCGAACGCGTATACGGGAAAGCGGGGTTATGCTGATGCGACTGCCATGACGGAGTATGCCGGCTCGGCGCTGGGTATACAACCCTCCCGTATCGGCGTGGGAAGTACCGGCGTCATCGGCAGGTACCTCGACCTGCCCCTGATAAAGCGTCAGTGCGAGGCGATTGCGCCGAAGCTCGCCAGTTCCCCGGAAGCAGAAGACCTTACGGCAAAGGCAATCATGACAACGGACACCTTCCCCAAGCATGCACTGGTACAGAAGGAGGGCTTCTGCATCGGGGGCATCACGAAGGGGAGCGGGATGATCGCCCCGAATATGGGGACGATGCTCGCGTTCATCTACACCGACGCGGAGATCGGCGCACAACCGCTGGCTGATGCTCTCCAGAAGGCGACCCGGCGGTCGTTCAATCGTGTCGTGGTGGACGGGGATACCAGCACGAACGATATCGCCCTTTGTACTGCAACTGGTGAAGCGGGAAAAGTAACGGGCGCGGAGTTCTCCGCAGCACTGGAAGAGTGTTGCCGTTCCCTTGCCGAACAGATCGCACAAGACGGTGAAGGGGCAACGAAGCTGCTCCAGGTCACCGTCACTGGTGCAAAGAAGGAAGACGATGCGGAGAAGGTCGCCCGTACCATCATCGAGTCCCCGCTCGTGAAGACTGCCGTGTACGGCGAGGACCCGAACTGGGGCCGGGTTATTGCAGCAGCCGGGCGCGCAGGCGTGAAGTTCGATCCGGACGCGGTCTCGCTCTGGATCAGCGATGGCAGCGACAGATTCCCGCTGGTAAAATCCGGCGAGATCATTGCAGATCTCATTGCGGCCAAGAAGGCGATGCATGGGAAGAAGGTGATCTTTATCCTGGACCTTGCCGCAGGAAAGGCCGGGGCAACCGCATGGGGCTGCGACCTCACCGAGCGGTACGTGGAGATCAACGGGAGGTATACCACATNNTCGAAAATGCCATCCGGGATGCAGTGCTCCTCCATTACGTGGGCATAAGGGTCGTACTCGTCCATGGCGGCGGTCCTGAGATCAGCGAGAAGATGAAGCAGATGGGCAAGGAATCAGTCTTTGTCGGAGGACTCCGGGTCACCGATCAGGAGACCCTCGAGATCGCCCAGATGGTGCTCGTCGGTAAGATCAACGCAAATATTGTCGCCCTCATTGCCAAGTGTGGTGCCCGTGGCGTGGGAATATCGGGGAGTGACGGGAACCTCATTCTTGCCCGGAAAATGGAGCGGCAGAAAGTTGAGATTGGCGGTGTCCAGAAAGAGGTGGATCTGGGGCATGTTGGTGAGATCGAAGAGATCGATCCGGCACTCCTGAATACCCTGCTCGGCACGCAGTATATCCCTGTTGTCGCCCCGATTGCCATTGACCGGTATGGCGGGAGCCTGAATATCAATGCCGATACCGCTGCCGGCGATGTTGCGATCGCGCTCAAGGCGTATAAACTGGTCAATATGACTGATGTAGAAGGTGTGATGGACAAGGGAAGAACGAAAGTGTTCCGGAAACTCACAATTCCCGAAGCGCACGGGCTGCTGAAGTCCGGCGCTATCGGTGAGGGGATGATCCCGAAAGTGAACTCGGTCATCAAAGCCGTGGAAAACGGGGTCTCTTTTGCCCATATCATTAACGGTAATGTCGAGCACAACCTTATCCTCGAACTCTTCACAAAGGACGGGGTAGGCACGATGCTCTCCCTCAAATAACTGTTTAGTACCGGACGCCGTCACTCAGGTATAGGATCTATTAACCGGCGCGATGGATGGAATAATCCAATTCAAAAGGTTTTTCAGGGAAGATTTCCGTCGCCCGAGCATTCACGTTGCCGCTCTTCGCTCATGGCAATGAGGATCTCAAAGATCTTCTGGACAGATACGGCGTCAATGCGGCTCTCGACTGCCTGTTCATAGACCGATTCCAGCACCCCGGCAGCCCGCTCCTTGTCATGAATGGGGAGGCTGCGGGCAACCTTGATCTGTGCGATCTTTCCCGCCAGTTTCTGCCGCTGTGCAATGAGCCGTATGATCTCGGTATCCACCCGTGAGATCTCCGCTCGCACCGTGTCGAGAGACATACCATGTACATATCCGATATTTCTCATAAACATACCCATATGTCCAGACACGAAAACAGATAACAGGGAACCACCCTATCTGGTACGGTATTAGTATGCTCGAACGGATTACACGGCGCGAGGAGGCAGACCTTTTTATTGCCTGGGTGGCAATCTCGCTCGCATTTACGATTATCTTTCTCCGGAATTTCGGCCAGGCAGATGCCGTTACCGCTCTGATCTTCCTTGGGATCTCCCTCCTTACCGTGGGTATCGGGTTCATCCTCCATGAGATGGCTCATAAATTTGTTGCCATCAGGTACGGGTTCTGGGCAGAGTTCCGGAAGGACAGTACTATGCTTGTTGTTGCCGTAGCACTGGCGGCGCTGGTCGGGGTTGTCTTTGCCGCCCCGGGAGCAACAGTAATCTACGATATCAAAGGCAGGGGGATAAGCCGGGAAGAGAACGGCTGGATATCTGCATCAGGGCCAATCATCAATCTGGTGCTCTGTCTTCCCTTTGCTGCGCTGTTCATCTATGGCGGGGCTGGAGCATCGATCCCAGGCAACATTATCACGATGATTGGTATGGTCGGGTTTCAGGTTAACGCTATGATAGCCGCTTTCAACATGCTCCCGGTCAGCGTCCTTGATGGCAAAAAGGTGTTCGCATGGAACAAGGCCCTCTTCGCCGTCCTGATTCTTGCCGCATTCGGGGCACTTATTGTCTCATTATCTCCCGAGACCATTCTCAATCTCCTCTGATCTTTTTTCCTGCAGTTATCATGGAATGCTGTCCCTTCATGCAGGCTGTGCGGCATCTTTTTGCATCTTTTCCAGCAGGGCAACAACGTTTTGGCCTTTTTCAAAGGCTTCCTTTAATGCCGTCGGGTGGTTCCTGATGCCCTTGTATTCATCCATATTATTTGCGATGATATTATCATAATATTCAAAACCGGTTCCGTTAAAGATGGCGGTGATCGCCGGAAAGGCGCCGTCAAAGACATGGTCCCAGTTCTGCCCGGCAGTCGAGATGAAGAGCCCCTTGTGGCGCCTGATATGGTCATCGGTAAAATAGAGGGTTTTGAAAATAAATTTTCGCGCCCAGAGGAACTGGCCGCGGTCAATGAATCCCTTGAGTTCCGCAGTGATGCCCATGGTGTAGATGGGGGATGCAATGGCAAGGCAGTCGCATTTCAGGACCTTATCGAACAGGACGATCGCATCATCCCTGACCACGCATTCACCGCTCTTATGGCAGGCATTGCATCCCCGGCATGGCGCGTAATCCAGGTCCTTAAGCACCACTTTCTCGATTTCGGCCCCGGTTGTTTTTGCCCCATCAAGGAAACTGTCCAGCAGGGTCTCCGTGTTACCGTGACGGTGGGGACTGCCGGAAATGCCAAGAACGCTGATGGACATGGAGACCTCAGGGTGAAAGACGTTTTTTGATCTCGGCGATCACGGTTGCCCCGAGTTTTTCGGCATCCGTCTTCGCGGTCGGGTGGTTCAGGATTGCACCCTTCTCATCAACGTTGTTGACCATCAGGTAGTTGATGTCCCTGTTCTTTACCTCAATCACCGCAAAAAAGCATTTCACCGAAGGGATTGCGGCATCGAACACATAGCTCCAGTTCTGCCCTGCGGTCGAGAGGAAAATACCCAGCCGTTTCCCCTTTCGCTCCGCAGGCACGACCGGCAGCTTCAGCACGTACTTCCGTGACGTGAAGACCTGTGCCCGGTCGATCAGCACTTTCGCCTGTGCCGCGATACCCATGCAGAAGATCGGGGCTGCAAGGACAATGATGTCCGCTTCGATGATCTTGTCATGGACGATATCCATGCCATCCCGCTGCACGCACCGGTTGAGTTTCTGGCAGGCATTGCAGCCTTTGCAGGGATTGATATCCGCCTCGGTCAGGGCGATTTTTTCCACCATGACACCGGGATCCTGCGCCATGGCTGCGAGTACCCAGTCGAGCAGTGTCTCAGAGTTCCCGTTCCGGCGCGGGCTGCCGGCAAACGCGAGGACCTTGATTGGCATAGCAGTTTTCTTGGAGCGGGACGGTATAATACCTTGGTTTTTGACCAGCGCCGCTATGCAGGAAAAAGAGGGGAAGAAAATTTACAGCGGGGATACATCCTGGTCGTCCAAAACCGGCCGGCTGCGTCATCCCTCTGGTTTTCTTGGACGATCCTCCAACCCCGCTATTTCATCACTTCATCGAGCTGGGCCTTGCCGTACACGTAAGCCGGCATACCGGAGAGGAGGAACGTCACCCGAAGCGCCTCTTCTACCTCGGCCTTCGTCACGCCAAGGTTTGCAGCGCCGGCCAGCTGTGCCCGGACTGCGTGCTGGTCACGCAGGGCTGCAGCAATGGCAATGGCGATCAGTTTCTTGGTCTTCTTCGAAAGCTTGCCGTCGTCCCAGATGTGCTGCTCGAACCTCATGACGAGGTTGAACATCTCCGGCTCGTTTGTTGTCAGCTCCTTGAAGAACTTCGGCACTTTACCGATCTTCTTCTCAAGGCTCTTCAGATCCCTGTCTGCTGCCTTCCTGACCGCAGGCTTTTTCGCTGCTGTTTTTTTTGCTGCCATAATCCTACTCCACAAGTACCATGGGTTCGCCGCAGCAGATCAGTTCTCCGCCGCCGGCCTCTTTAACCACGACAACGTTACCGCAGATCTCGCACTTGAAAACCTGCCCTTCTTTTGATACATTCACCATATCCGCTCCTCCCGTGTGCCGGAAAGTCCTGGCACTGAACGCCCGGATGCAACTGCAGGATCTTGATGGCGTTCATCACCAGTGTTCATCTGGCGGTACGCTTGCCTCTGAAAAAAATGAATCAGATGTTGCTCTTACCGCGTTTTGGCGGATTTTTGGCATCCTCCGGGGTCTTGATGTCCGGCCGGATGTGGGTCATCGGGAAGCACTGGTACTCTTCACAGGCACAGGACGGGCATTTCCGGAGATCCTGCTCGCTCTTGTCAAGGGTCAGTTCTTTTCCGCAGTCGAGACAAACATATTTGCCGGGGCCGACTTTCTGTCCTGCGCTGTAGGTTTTTTGTTCAGGCATTTATTACACCAAAATTCTCATTCACGTGAAAGATATATATGGGTTGTGTTCGTGCACTCCCGGACACCCCATCCACGGTTCTGCACTCCAAAAGTATATTGCGTCTTTTTTCATACGGTGTAGTATGACCAGACACGTGATCGGTCTTCTCGGCAGTCCCCTCCCGGAGGGGAACACGGCCCTCCTTCTGGACCGGGCTCTCCAGGGGGCCGCAGCTGCCGGCTGCACGGTTGAGAAGATCGTGGTGAACAACCTGGATTTCCAGGCATGCATGGAGCTGATGTTCTGCACCGGGCACGAGACCTGTATCATGGATGACGACATGCAGGAAATGTACCGGAAATTCCGGGATATGGACGGCCTCATCATTGCAACGCCGGTCATGACCATGGGGATACCCGGAAAACTGAAATCGTTCATGGACCGCTTCCAGGTCTTTTTCATGGCCAAGTACCTGCGGAACCAGCCGCTGGTCGCTGCCGACAGGAAAGTGCGGAGAAGATCCCTGGTCATCTGCATCGCCGGTATGAATATCCCGGAGGTGTTCATCGGTGTGAAACTGACCCTCCGGGCATTCCTCGATATCATCGACTGCCGCTCTGCGGATGAACTTCTCATCAGCGACATGGATACCATCCGCGATATCCGGACCCGGCAGGATCTTCTCGATGCGGCGTATGCCAAAGGACGGTCCCTCGGCGAAGCCCTTGCAGAGTAAGGAGCGAAGATGCCTGGGACACCCCGGTCATCTGTCTGTCAAGGACGGCATACCTTCCACTATACTGAGACGGTGTCCGGAACATTACCGTTCAGCCCGGATACCGGTGTGGTCCTGTGACAATATCCTCTTTTCCCGAATTTTGAAAAAAAGCAGATCAGACGAGTCCCCGCTCTCTCATGCTCACGTGGCCGGTCCGAGTGACGATGATATGATCGATCAACTGGATACCGAGAATGGAGCCGGCCTCCTTCAGCTGGGTGGTGATGGCGATATCCTGGCTGCTGGGCTCCAGGGAACCTGACGGGTGGTTATGCACGCAGATGACCGATGCCGCCCGGTCCGTGATGGCATCGGCAAAGACCTCGCGGGGGTGAACGAGGCTGTGGTTAAGCAGCCCGACCGTGATAACCCGGTTCCCGAGCACCTCGCCGGCGCCATTCAGGGCAATGCAGACAAAATGTTCCTGCCGTTTCTCCCGCAGGTGTGCAACAAGCGGGAGGATGTCTTCCGGTCTCGTCACTCTTTCTCCCTTGTCTTTTGAACCGAAATAACGTCGGCCCAACTCGAAACAGGACATGATCTGGGAAGCTTTCGTGGGGCCGATACCCTCTATCGATTGCAGATCCTTATAACCGATAGCGTTCCCCCGCTCGATCACGAGCCGGGTGATATCTTTTGAAATTTCCCGGACATCCCGGCTCCTTGTGCCCCGGCCGATGATCGCCTCGATCAATTCCGTATCAGAAAGAGCAGACGCCCCTTTGCTGGCGATTTTTTCCCGCGGCCGGTCCCTCTGCGGCACGTCCTTCATTTTTTTCATAGTGGCTCTCCGGATCGTATTGACCGCTGTTCCCCGCGGGAACTGCTGTATGAGAGATGTGTATGCACTGCGGCAAAAATGTTTCTTTTTTATTCTCATTTCATTATCCCATTGAAAATATACCACCATCAGCCCGGAAAATTCCCGGATGCCCCATGAAGAATCTTTAAGACCCGTCTCTCCATACCATTCTGTCATGGCAACAACAGAGAACGCAAAAGAAGCACTGGCCGGGGAATCCCAGGCGAACCGGAAATACCTGGCATTCTCAGAAAAAGCAGCAGAAGAAGGGTTCAGGAACGTGGCGGTCCTTTTCAAGGCTGCATCTGAAGCGGAAGCGATCCATGCAAAGAAGCTCTTAAAAGTGCTCTCAACCATCGGATCGACCGAGAAGAACCTCGAGGCGGGCATCTCGGGAGAGACGCACGAGTTCACGACGATGTACCCGGAGTTCATCAAGGGAGCTGAAGCGGAGAAACGGACTGATGCCCTCCTTGCGTTTACCCATGCAATGAAGGCGGAAGAAGTCCATGCCGGTCTTTACCAGAAAGCCCTTGCTGCAATAAAAGCCGGCCATGATCTCGGCAGGGAGAAGATATTCTTGTGCCCGATATGCGGAAACATTGAGGTGGGCAAGGTCCCGGACAAGTGCCCGATATGCGCTGTTTTTGGAAAACAGTTCCGGGAAATTACCTTATAATTTTTTATCTTCCCCGCAGAGGGATTCCGTTTTTCCGGTTGCGGCCTTCCGGGATTTTTTACGCCGGTGCAGCCACATCATGACCAGGATGATGGCAACCACGGTTGCCCATGATGCGGAGTAGATGACAATGATCGGGTTTTCCAGGATATTTTTGGGCTCGGGTGGCCGGGGATTCTGGCCACGCAGGGATTCCAGCCGGAGGGTGACCCTGGCCGGGAACCGTTCATCCCCGCTGAAGTATCTCACGGTCACGGTCGCATTCCCGGAGGGTATCATTGCCTCCGCCGGTGCATTATTCCGTCCCGGGAAGGCAATGGTGCGTGCCGGTCTCCCCTCTTCATCGGCGATCTCCAGGTACCAGGCATCCGGAGACGCCTTCGCGTAGAAATCAAATGCATGAACACTGAGTACCGATCCCGGTTGCAGGGTAACCTGCCAGGTCCCGTTCATTGTTTTGTTGGTAAACGAGAGGACCCGGGTGGCGGTATCATTCATCCCGAGCCTGACAGAACCGGAAACCGGTTCACAGGTGTATGGTGCCAGTCCCGTGAGAGTGACCGCGGGCGGGGACCCCGCCTCCTCCAGACACCGGAAGCGGTCATCCATGACCTGATTGTACGAAAGAGCCACCGGATAGATCCTGACGTCGTCAAGACCCCCGGTAAACCGGGAGGAACACTGAGCTGGTATATCTGCGGTGCCGGCTTCTGCACCGAGGATAATGTAATTGTTACTGGCATAGTTTATCGTACCCGTCGCAGTCGCCTGATTCCTGAGGATGCCGTCCAGGTAGATTTTCATGGTATTCCCGTCGTACGTCCCGGTGACCTGGTGCCAATGGTGGAGGGCGATATTCTCGTGTTGCACTGGTACGGAAACATCTCCGGCATTCCCGAGGTTCAGGGTCCACCAGAGGTCATTCCCGTCATCAAACCCGAGCCGGTAACCACCGTTTTGGTAACCCGAGACGAGCGTTGCCGGTGTGAAATTATCGATATAAAACCAGGTGGAAACGGTAATTTCCTTTGAAGGATGATTCAGGGCCCGGAACGGGATCGCCACGTAACTGTCAGGATTCGGGAACGACAATGCCCGGTTGCAGCCCCCTTTTTCGATCCGGGATACGTTGTGGAGGGTTCCGGCATTGCCGTGCCCTGAACTGTCCAGTGCGAAATTCCCGCTGCCTTCATCAAAGTTCAGGTATACCGCCGGCTCTGGTGAGGCAACCTGCTGCTGTGCAAGTGCCGGTGCTATACATACCAGGAGGAGTAACGAGAGGGAGAAAACAATGGTTAACCGCGTACCCCGCGGGGAAGGCAGGATGCTCATGGTTCTCGCTCACGGGTATATTGGAGCTGGTCTGAAAAGAAGGTTGCGATAACCGCGTTCCTTCGGTGCGTCTCAAGGCAATATCTTTTTATCATGTCATATCCTTTTTGGCATGATGAGGAAAGTCACCGTCTATTCGACCCCGAATTGCCAGTACTGCCGTATGGCAAAGGCATTCCTGGACAAACATGGTGTACCGTATGAGAACATCGATGTTGGTTCGGACAGCAGGGCAGCAGAGAAGATGATCGAACTCTCCGGCCAGCGTGGCGTTCCGGTCATTGTCGTCGGAGATGAAGTGATTGTGGGATTCGACTCCCAGCGGCTGAACGAGCTCTTTGGCGAGGCATCACCGGAAGATGTGAATGACATCGTGATCATCGGGGCAGGACCGGCAGGGCTTACCGCCGGGGTTTACTGCGCACGAAAGATGTTAAAGACGGTCATCATCAGCGAGAATATCGGGGGACAGGCCCTGGAATCGTGGGCGATCGAGAACTATATGGGCTACCGGGTGGTCACGGGCGAGGAGCTGATGAAGAAATTCGAGGAACAGGTCCGGACCCTGAACATCCGGCTCGAGCTCGACCGGGTCACCGGTATCACGAAAGAGGGCAATCTCTTCATCATAAAGACCCTGTCCGGTGCCGAAGTTCAGGCAAAAACCATCATCCTTGCGCAGGGCAACCGCCCGAAAAAACTTGGCGTGGCAAACGAGGAGCAGTATCTCGGCCGCGGCCTCTCGATCTGCTCGACCTGCGACGGGCCGCTCTACCGGGGCAAGAAGGTGGCCGTGGTTGGCGGGGGGAACTCGGCCCTCCAGACCACGATTGAGATGAGCGGGCTGGCAGCATCCGTGGACCTGATCGTCCGGAGCATCATCCGGGCCGATGCACTCTATATCGAGAAACTGAAAACGAAACCGAACGTTACGGTGCACCTCAACTCACAGGTGACCGGGGTTGAAGGCGACAAGTTCCTCTCTGCCGTCATGATCAAAAATGAACAGGGAACGGAACAGAAGTTAGCCCTCGACGGGGTGTTCATCGAGATTGGCTGGATGCCAAACACGGATATGGTGGCAGGGCTCGTTGCACTGAACGGGAAGAAGGAGATACTCGTCGACTGCAATGGACGGACGAGCGTAAACGGGATTTTTGCAGCCGGGGATGTGACCTCGGTCAAGCACAAGCAGATCATTATTGCTTCCGGTGACGGGGCAAAAGCAGCCCTCGAGGCGTTTGAATATCTGATGGCGGAGTGGAAGAAATAGGCGAACCGGAAAAACAGGGCCGGATTTTTTTTGGTGATTCATCATCTGGTGCCAACCAATCTCTGATATCAGATAGCTGGATTCAATAGTAAGCAGATAATCTTTTGCTCTGCCCTTCTTGCGCCTCAAGTCCCCGGGTGACGGGGCGGATGGTGACTGGACGAGGCGGGTTACCGCTCATACATCGTCATCACCGTTTTGGGGGATGCCGCAGTGGCGGGCGGAGGTGGAACTCAAAGCCCCCGGGAACGTCTGACATCATCTCCCCGGGATGACTTCCCAAAAAGCACCGGAAGAAAATCTGAATTGGTGGCTTTTGTTGAGGAATCACCTTTTTTTTAAATTTTCGCTCTGGAGAACCATGCATGAACTGAGCATGTTCGCACCAAAACCATGAAAATCGGTAAACGATGTAAAGATTTAGATGGTTACCCGCCTCAGGGCCTTCCCGCGGCATTGCGGGGCAAGCCGGTTCAATCTCCCGTCTTTCTTTAACGTCCAACACCCGCCTCCGGGAACCCTTCAGGGCGGCGGGCGTTCATCGCAACAGGGTGTATGGGAGGATCAAACCTCCATCATACACCATAGATTCCTGAAGGAAGCGATTTTGATAGGAAAACATCTTTTAAAAGATGAGATCGCCCCCCTTGCGCCAGCGCCCTGCCACCCGAATGGATGAGTAATGGGATCAGTTCTTTGTTCCGGCTGCCTTCTTCCGGTCCTTCTCCCGGTACCCTTCCAGGAGCACGGTTGCAATATTCTTCACTGGTTTGTCGGTGTGGCCCATGATGTGGAACTCGCAGAACGGGCAGGACGTGATGACAATCTCGGCACCGCTCTTTTTGATCTCCTCGCCCCGCCGCTTCCCGAGAGCTGCCGCCTCTTCCGGGTTCCCGGACCGGACACCGCCGCCGCTCCCGCAGCAGATGGCCGGCATCTCCACGAGCTCGACGACCAGCCGGGCCAGTTCCCGGGGCTGGTCACGGATGCCCTGCCCCCGCAGCAGGTGGCAGGGGTCATGGTACGTTGCCTTGATCGGAAGGCGTGCCGGGGGCTCGATTCCGTACTGCGTGAGGAGCTCGTTGATGTCGATGACCTTGAACGGTGTTTTGTAATCGTTCTTGAGGGTTGTGCCGCAACCGGCGCACATGGTCAGGACCGTATCGATGCCCCGGAACCGGAACGCTTCGATATTCCGTTTTTTGAGCGTATCCACATAGTCGAGCTGCCCGGTCCTGATGAGCGGCGAACTGCAGCAGACCTGCTCTTTCGGGATGATGACCCGGATGCCGTTTCGCCGCAGGACCTCCATCGCGTCAAGCGCGGACTGCTGCTGCCGGAGGTTATACATGCAGCCGACAAAAAATCCGACCGTTGCCTTGACGGGACCGTACGGTTCGAGCACTTCAGGGACCTGTTCAAGGAATGATTCCGCCGTGCGGGGGACGCTCCGGCCGGTCTCCCTGATGAGTGCTGCGACCTCAAGGTGCCGGGGCAGGGTGAATCCCCGCTTGTTCGCATAGGCCCGGAGTTTCTCGATCGCTTTTCCGGGGATCTCGATCTCCTTGGGGCAGACCTTCCAGCAGGCTTGGCAGCTGGTGCAGGTGAAAAGGCCGTCCCGGACCGCATCGGAAACCCGGTCCCCCCGGTCGCGGGGATCGAGTGCGAGCCGCATCTCCTGCCGCATCGCGGTCGGGCCGAGGAACTTTGTTACGTCCACAGCAGGGCAGACCGAGAGGCAGCAGAGGCACTCGATGCAGTCCCGGAGGGGCTTGATGGCATCGATCTCCTGCTTTTTCGGGAGCGTTGTCTCCTTCTTCGGAAGGAACGAGGCGATCTCTTCCAGTTTCGGGAGGAGGTCGACCACGAGATCCTTCTTCACGGAAAGGTTGATCGGTTCGATGGTGCTGTGGTTTCGGGCCTCCTCCATGCAGGCCAGTACCGGCTCGCCGTTCACCCGCACCGCACAGCTCCCGCACTGGCCTGAGGCGCAGGAATAGCGGTACGAGAGCGTGGGATCGATGGTGTCGTGGATGGCGTGGAACACGTGGAGGACGCGTGCGCCCTCATTTACCTGTACCGTGAAGGTCTGGTAGTACGGTTCCCGGTCCCGGTCGGGATCGAACCGCCTGATCGTTACGGTCAGGGCCTTCATGCCCGCACCTCCCGCTTCTCGATCCCCTGCCTTTTCTTGGAGATGAAGGTGTGCCCGAACGGGGAATGTTCGGCATCATACGTCTGGGGGATATCCTTCCGCACATGGGCTCCCCGCGACTCCTCGCGGATGAGGGCAGAGCGGCAGATGAGCGAGGCAACAAGGCACATGTTCTCGACTGTGCAGCACTCGGCAAGGTTGCGGGGAGTCTCAGCCCTGAGGGGCTTGTCAGCGAGGACGCCCGTTGCCGCTAGTGCCTTTTTGAGGTCGGTTCCGTTCCGGAAGATATTTGCCCCGTCCCACATCGCCTGCTGGAGGAGCATCCGGATCCGGGCAGGGCTTTTGGTCCCGGTCATGAACCGGTCTAGCCGCTCCTGCTGGCGCGTTATCTGGGCCACATCAACCTTTTTCTGCCGCTTCTCCTCCCGCCCCGCAGCATCGCCGGCCCGCCGGCCAAAGACCTGGGTCTCGGCAAGGGCATTGCCACCCAGGCGGTTTGCACCATGCACCCCGCCGGCCACCTCGCCGCAGGCAAATAATCCCGGGAGGGTTGTCCTGCATTCGGGCGTGATCCGGTGGCCGCCCATGATGTGGTGGGCCGTGGGGGCAACTTCCATGGGGGTGGTGCGGATGTCCACGCCATACTTGAGGAACTGCTCGAGCATCACCGGCAGCCGGGTCTCGATCTGCTCCCGGGGCAGGTGCGTGACATCGAGATACACCCCGCCGTTCGGGCTTCCCCGCCCGTTCTGGATCTCAGTCGCGATTGCGCGGGCAACCACGTCGCGGGTCGAGAGTTCCATCCGCTGGGGATCGTACTTCTTCATGAACCGCTCGCCCTGGTTATTGAGGAGCAGGCCGCCTTCGCCGCGGACCGCTTCTGTCACGAGCCGGCCCCGGGCATCGTACGGGAATACTGCGCCGGTCGGGTGGAACTGGATCATCTCCATGTCAATGAGCTCGGCCCCGGCCCGGTACCCGACAGCATACCCGTCACCGGTCCCGCTCGATGAGTTGGTGGAGATATCGTAGACTTTCGTCCCGCCGCCGGTGGCAAGGATGGTGCTGTCGGCTTTGAGTATCACAAGGTTCCCTTTCTCGTCCAGCGCCATGGCACCAATCACCCGGTCGCCGTCTTTCAGCAGGTCAATGACCGTGAATTCCTGCAGGGTGGTGACGTCGGTTGCATCCAGCCGCTCGACCAGCGTGGTTATCATCTCGTGGCCGGTCCGGTCGCCGGCATAACAGGTCCGGGGGAACCGCTGGCCCCCGAACGGCCGCTGGGCAACTTCATCAGCATCGGTGAAATCGAAGACCGCGCCCCATCTGATGAGATCACCCATCCGCAGCGGGGCTTCCTTTACCAGGATATTCACGAGTTCCGGGTCATTGAGGAATGCCCCGCCTTTCATCGTATCCTCGAAATGGATCCCGCATGAGTCCTCGTCCCGCATCACCGCATTAAATCCGCCTTCTGCCATTGTGGTGCAGCCCCCTTTGCCCACGATGGTTTTGGAGATCAGTACCGTATCGCCATGCTGCGATGCCTCAATGGCTGCCCGGACCCCTGCTCCCCCGCTCCCGATCACCAGCACATGGCAATCCACGACCTCATCTGCAAGCATCTAATACTCTTTGGATCGTATAGTTACATAAATAAATGGCACCCGGACGTGAGAGAGAACATGAGAATTCTGATGAAATTTGGCGGGACCTCTGTTGCCGATGCACAATGCATCAAACGTGTCGTGGATATTCTCGAAGAACACCATAAGAACGGTGACGAAGTTGCGGTGGTTGTATCTGCCCAACGGGGAGTGACCGACCAGCTCATCGAGATCGCGTCCCGGCTCCCGACCGCGAAAGATGATTCCGCTGTTGAACCCCTTATCCAGGCCCTCTCCAAACGTCACATGATCACCCTTGAAGGATCGGCACCTGACTCTGTTGCCGAAGTCGGGGCAGAAATTGAGGAGAAGCTCATTAATCTCCAGAACATCCTCTTTGCGGTGTACAACCTCCGGGAACTCACCCCCCGGTCGAAGGATTATATTATCTCGTTTGGCGAGCGCCTGCTCGCACCAATTATCGGGGCAGCCATCCGCCAGCGGGGCATTGCCTCGACGGTCCTGGACGGCTGCGAGGCCGGCATTCTCACCACCCCGCAGCATGGCGAATCCACCGCCCTTCCTGAGAGCGATGAGCGCATCCAGCGCCGGGTCAGCCCGCTTTTAAAAAAGGAGATCCCGGTCATCATGGGGTTCATGGGCTGTACCCGTGACGGGATTATTACGACCCTGGGCCGGAGCGGCTCAGATTACTCCGCATCCATCATCGGTGCCGGGATCGATGCGGACGAGATATGGATCTGGACGGATGTCGATGGTATCATGACCTGCGATCCCCGGGTGATCAACGACGCACGGGTGATGCCCTCGCTCTCCTTTATCGAAGTAATGGAACTCTCTTATTTTGGTGCCAAGGTGATGCACCCGCGGTCCATCGACCCCGCGATGCGCAAGAACATCCTCGTCCGGGTCAAAAATACCTTCAACCCCTCCCATCCGGGGACCATGATCGTGCGGAACGGCCAGCGGGATAACCGTGTTGTCAAAGCGCTCACCTATATCGACAAGGTCGGGGCCATCAACATAAACGGTGCCCAGATGATTGGCAGACCCGGCGTGGCAAAAGCGATCTTCACCATTCTTGCAGCCCATGAAGTGAACGTGATGATGATCTCGCAGGGTTCATCGGAAGCGAACATCTCCCTGATTGTTGATGAGACCCACCTGCAGGGTGCGGTGAAAGCCCTTGGCGATCTGGTGAAACAGGGAGTTGTCCGCGAGGTTTCCCACAACCACGATGTCTGCGCAGTGGCGGTTGTCGGTGCAGGTATGGCCGGTGCCCCGGGCACCGGAGGAAGGATCTTTACTGCTCTCGGGGCAGCCGGTGTCAACGTGATGATGATCTCGCAGGGCTCATCGGAAGCAAATATCAGCTTCGTCGTCAGCCAGAACGATGGTCCCCGTGCCGTGCGGGTGCTCCACGATGAGTTCCGCCTCTCGGAGGACCGTGATGAGTAAGAGTGCGTATGCCGCTGCAGGAGTCGACATCGATCTGGAAGCAACCGCTGTCAGGGCACTGATCAAGAACCTGACCTACCGGCGGAAGGGCAAGGGTAACATGATGGGGGCTGTCGGGCACTTTGCCGGGCTGCTCGATTTCGGTGAAACAGCACTCGCCCTCACGACCGATGGTGTCGGGACAAAGATGCTGGTCGCCGACCAGATGGAGGACTGGACAACGGTGGGTATCGACTGCATTGCGATGAATGTGAATGACCTCTACGTCATGAACATGGAGCCGGTCGCGTTTGTCGACTACATCGCCACCGACAAGCTCTCCATAGAAAAGATGGCCCAGATCGGTATCGGGCTGAACGAGGGGGCGAAACAGGCGAACATCGATATCGTTGGCGGCGAGACCGCTTCGCTCCTTGGGCTTGTCAATGGTCTTGACCTGGCGGGAACCTGCCTCGGGATGCAGAAGAAGGACAGGATTATTACCGGTGAAAAAATCAGGCCCGGGGATGTCATCGTCGGCGTCGCGTCCACGGGTGTCCACAGCAACGGGCTCTCGCTCGCCCGGACCGTTGTGGAAAAATACGCGGGTTACCACCAGACGTTCAAGGGGAAGAAAACGTTTGGTCAGGCGCTCCTGACACCTACCCGTATCTACCACGAGAGCCTGAAGGTTGCGGCCGGCTGCACCGTGCACGGCATGTGCCATGTCACGGGGGGCGGTCTATTGAATTTTACCCGGCTGAGCTCGTACGGGTTCCTCTTCGATACTCCGATCACTCCGCCGGCGATCTTCAGCTGGATCCAGAAGGCCGGGGACATCACGCCCGTTGAGATGTACCGGACGTTCAACATGGGCATGGGCTATGCCTATGTTGTCCCGAAGGCGAGTGTCGCGGCCGTGCTGAAGATGGTGAAGGGTGCACAGGTTGTCGGGAAGGTTGTGAAGGAGCCGGGGGCGTGGCTCGGGAAGACGGAGATAACGTAGGATCTATCAATATTATCTCTTACTTTTTTCACATTTGTTTTCTCAATATTTTCAAAGGATTTGACGCTCTTGGGGGCTCCGCTTTCGCTCTGCCCCCTCCGCGTGGGCATCCCCCGCATTGCGATGACGCCATACACTTCGCAGAAAGATGAGAAAACTGATGTCGTCCTATCGCAACTGTGCCCCGTCCCCCTTTGGGGGACTGGTGGCACAAGAGGGGGCTTTAGAATCTTTACCCTTAGCTGATCCTATGATTTTTTTGATCGAACCTTGCTTGAAAATATTTCAACATGATCATGATCGCGAATGAAAATCTGATCCGGATCAATCAGAGTTTGGTTGGAATTTTTCAACCGGATCGTGATTTGTATTGTTCAGCCAGACCCTGATTGAAAAATTTTGAGCAGACCTTGATTGAAAAATGGTGCAGCAGCACATGCTTCCGTCGTGAACGATTGGTGCAGATCAGCTTAACTTTTTGCAACCAGACCTTGATTGAAAAATTTTGAGCAGACTTTGGTTTTAATTTTTCAACCACACTTTGATTTGAAAATGTTCATCGCGATCACGTTCGCGATTGAAAAGATGATCCGGATCGATCGGGATCCGATTCTCTCTTTGAAATCGATCAGCGATTTTGAGATCAAAATCGGATCCTGATTTATTATTTTCAAATCGATTTGCGATTTTCAGTTTGTGATAGCGATCATGATCGCGATTGAAAAGTTGATCGGATTGATCAGGATCCGGTTTTCAATGGAAAATCGATCCTCGATTTTTCCTGAAAAATTATTTTTTAAGTTTGACGCTCCTTGGGGCTCCGCTTTCGCTCTGCCCCCGCCGCGTGGGCAACCCCCCGCGTTACGATGAAGCCATATTACCGGAAAAAATTTTTGAAAAAAATGAAGAGGTATCATTAATACCGCAACTGTGCCCCGTCCCCCAACGGGGGAGTGGTACAAGAGGGGGGTTGCCGATGGTTCCCTTTTTACCCGCACGGATCTCCAGTCCGGCCCACCGCCGTGTTCCGTTGCCCGCGATGGAATAACGGGGAATTCCGGATTCGTCGGCAGATTTCAGTTCTGTAAAAATTTCCCCGTCCGAGAATGCGGAGCGGTGGACATTCCAGGGTATTTACGGGCATTGCCTGTTTGTTCACCGCGACGGGAAGCACAGGGGTGAGCAGCAGGTAACCCCGGAGGGGGGAGAAATGGAGTATCATCGGGGCCGCTCGATATCCGGGCTTGCTTGGAAGGTGTTCGATCTGTAACCCTGTTCCGGAAATTATCTCACTCTTCCGGCACGTACGCTTCAGTCACCGCCCGCTCGCTCTCAATCCCGCTGTTCCCGCACGGGTCTTCAAGGATCAAAGTAACAGGAAATGTCCCCGCCTTCACTCTCACGATATCCGCAAGCAGTGCCACTGCATTCTCCTTTTCCACCTCGTTTCCCCAGCGGAGGGCCCCCTTCACAACTTCTTCGATCCGGTCGAGTACACCCTCTACATTTGAGACGAATCCCTGGCTGACCGGCCCGGGATCGATCCGGATCCCCAGCTCGGGGATCTCGATGCTGGCGCTCATGCTCCGGACCACCCGGACAGAGAGGTCGTCCTCAGAATCGATCGCGACCGTGTACCGTGCCGGCTCGCCATGCTTCAGGAGCTGCGTATCAACGAACTTGTACCCGCATTCCGGGCAGATCGCGGATATGATGAGGATATCAGAAAAATAGGGAATATTTTCTGTCTTATACAGGAATTCGATCTGGGTGTTGCAACAGGGACAGGGTCCCGGGACTCTCGTTTCCACGAAATTATGCACCGATCTTGTCGCGGGAGATCTTCACTGACATCGGGGTCAGGACAACGTAGCGCTGGTCCCCGAGGCCGATGATATCGCCGTTGACGTCCTTTGCAACTTCCTTGAGGTCTTTCAGGACACGCTCGTACGAGATCTTGTCCATCTTCAGCCGGGAAATATCAACGATGACGATGTTGCCGGAATAGACCTCGTCCTTGACCCGCGGGGTGTCCTTGAGATCGGCTATCGTTGCGATCTTCACCAGCAGTGCCGGCCCGGCACCGCCATGCTCTTCATACGACGCGAGATCCAGTTCCATATAGTCGTCGTCCGAGTGGGAGGCGTTCTTGCCCAGAAGGGTGTCAATGATTTTAACCATAAAAAAACTGTATGACGAAAATTATTTAATAGTATCTATTTTGTAAGCCTCTTCCGGCCGATTTTTTGAAAAAAAAAGGAAAAAACATGATTTCCCGCATCAGGCAGGCAATCCGGAAATGCTCAGATTTCCAGGTTCCAGATCTCGTCACCGACGTGATGGAACTTTTTGACCATTTTTCCGGTTGTACTCTCACGCATCTCCTGCGCATCAAGGAGGGCAATACCGATAGCGAGCGGTTTGCCGTGCCGCTCGTCCACGATCTGGACCGGGGCATTTGCCCTCACGTCGTCTGTCACGGAAACAATGCCGGGGCGCATGATATCCGCACCGTTGACTACGTAGGGGATTGCCCCCGCATCAACAACGACCCTGCGCTCCGGGAATGGTAACTGCACCGCCCCTTTCAGGGTCGGGAAAACCCAGGTGCCACTGTCCATAAGGAGTGGTTTCTTGTTGACAAGGAAGAGGGAAACGTCTGCATTTGTCTCGAGCACCTCGATCATATCCGCATGGAACAGCTGTGCGGAAGGGCCGATCTGTTCCTCCAGCCGTGCCAGCAGGTCCTGCCCCTGGCTTTTCCGGATGGAGTGACGTTTTTTTGCAACTATCTTTTTCATCGTTCTCTCAACATTCTTACTGCGCTCCTGAAAATTATTTGCATGGCAGAACAGGAATGCCGGAGTCTGGTCAATCCCGGTTCCGGCCGGCCGCTTTCAGGACAGGAACCTTATTGAATGATGCAGATCTACGGTATGTTTAAGTAACCTGCTCACACACATATATTACTCCAGAGCGATGGTAACAGGGTATTTGTATGACCAAACGACCGTTGGATATTTTAGATCTGGTGCTGAACCGCCAACCCGTGATCGTCTCCCTCAAAGGCGGGAGAGAGATCCGGGGCGTTCTCCAGGGATATGATG
>DADR01000023.1 GCA_002495055.1 Methanoregula sp. UBA247
TTTAGATAGGATTTCTACGGAGCAAAAAAAACCTTAAACATTTCCGGGTGTTTCACATCCACCGCTTCGGCTATTTCAAAATGCGATACTTGCTGAACAGGTAATACAGCACTATCGTATTGCGCAGGGGCATTCAGGGAGGACAGGTACTGTCCCCTCCGTTAATTTATGATTGGAGTGAGGGGAATTTCCTCTCCAAAATTGATCAATGCCCTTTCTTCCCGTACACTTTTTCCGGGTCGAACATTAATTTTCCCACAATTTCACCGTCCAGTGTCCGGTAGAAACACGACAGGTACCCGGTATGGCAGGCAGCACCCTGCTGCTCGACAAAATAGATCAGGCAGTCCTCATCGCAATCGGCCAGAATTCTGGCCACGTTCTGGAAGTGACCGCTCTCTTCGCCTTTTTTCCAGAGTTTCTTCCTGCTCCGGCTGAAGTAATGGGCAAATCCCGTCTCACGGGTGAGACGGACTGCTTCCTCGTTTGCGTATGCCATCATCAGTACTTCACGGCTCTTTACATCCTGTACGATGACCGGGATCAGGCCGTCAACAAATTTCAGGTTGAGCATGTTACAATCCTCCTGCAATAATTTTCATAACGGCAAAAAGAAAATCCCCAAAGACAATTGCCGTAATCAGCCCTGCTGTTATGGGGATGATGAACGGTACTGCATAGGAAATCCACACCGTGCCGGCATTCCTGTACATCGCCAGTTCCTTTTTGAATTCTTCGGGATGTTCTCTGAGGTCCTTGGTGTACACCCTGCCTTCACCGGAATACATTCGTTTAATCGAATCCCCAAAGCCTATGAATTTCCGGCTGACCTGCCCTTTCTTCTCTACAAAATCCTCCATGACAAAACCCCATTCATCCTGGATCCTGTCGCCGTTGACCGGGAAGCCAAAGAACATATACATCAGCGGGGCCCGGTTTCTTCGGATGATATTCATGATAAAGATCCCGATCGGTGCCACCATGTTCAGGAGCAGTGCATTGATAAGAACCGAGAACGACAAAAAACCAAGCGGCGGATTACCGAGCAACGGCGTAAAGGGGAACGTGGGAATACAAAAAGATATGAATATCAGCGCCCAGGCATCAGCACCGCCAAAGAGGTGCATCCTCCCAAAGATGTAAAAAATCCCGCAAAAAACTGACAGGAACAGTATTACAAGGGCAGGAGATCCCCAGTTTTCCTGGCCAAAGAGCATGAGCACCGAGGTAATCGCAAAAATCAGGATAATCAGGACAAAATACCAGCGGTTGATGATCTTAATGATACTCATATCCTGCTTCCGGCCGTTCGGATGTTCTGGTTCATCAAACATGCCACGGTATTCCATATACGTGATATAGGACATGATCCCGGCGAACATCGCGTACCAGGGTACCATCTGGAAATTGAGGGAAGGAGCAAAGACAAACCATGACAAGGCCGGGAGGACCAGGACAATGGCCAGGTAGTAAAAAATCGATGCCTTCCGGTAATAAAAGGTAAGACCCGGGGAGTCCGTTCTCCCGCGGCTGTCCAGGTAATCAGCATAGAGAAAACTTGTGACGAGGGAGACATAGCCGAAGACGAGGCTGAGGTTTGCCGTGGTCTGCCACAGGAGGTATACAGTACAGCTGATGCCTGCCCCGAGCATCGGCAGCCAATAGATGAACGGGACCCGGCGGTCCCGTATATCGAGATATGAAGCATAGACCAGGGTCGCAAGTACAGCCACCGCTGATAGTACCAACGGGTAGAGTATTTCCATAAATCCTGAATACTATTTTTATTATGAACACTTATGTATGGCGATAGGCAGGGGGAAATAAACTAATTCCGCAAATGTAAAATACACATGTTGCAAATAACTCCACTATAAATACTGGGAAAAATGTACGTAATTTCCCTTCCCGAGATTATTCCCGATGAGATGAGTTTTATGAAAATTCAGGACCTGATAAAAAATATTCACAAAGGCTCAAAGCATCTGGGGACTTTTACTCTCAACGACCTGTTCCAGTTTGCTTCATCGAGGAGTGTCAACGGGATTGCCGTAGCAAAAGAAAATGGGCGGGAATATTATCTTGCATTCCTTGCCGGTGAGGCAGAAGGGGCCATCTATATCGATGACAACGGGACTGAATATAGTGATAAGGCTGCAAAGATGATCACCGGCAATGAAAAATTCGAGTTCTACGAAATTACACCGGATATCATCGAAACCATTGTTATGCGGTGTCGGATTTTTGAAAAGACACACTTAAAAAGGAGCATCCCGAATGTGATCCATGACCTGCTGGATAATATCATCAAGGGTTCAAAGTACGTCGGGGTATTTCCCCTGCATGAACTGTTCCAGTTTACCTCACAAGGGAAGTCCAACGGGATTGCCGCAGCAAAAGAGAACGAACGGGAATACTACCTTGCATTCCTTGACGGGGAAGCTGAAGGAGCCATCTATATCGACGAAAAAGGATCGCTTTACAGTGATAAAGCAGTGATAATGATCACCGGGCAGGAAAAATTTGAGTATTATGCGGTAAAGCCGGATATTGTCGATGCTGTTGTTATGGGATCACGGATTTTTGAAAAGATGCACCTGAGAAAGAGCCTGCCCTCCCTGATACCAGAGATCGGAAAGAAAAGTGAGGGAATGGGGGTGCTTTCAGTTACGATCACGAAAGACGCGGTCCCGCAAAATGGTCTGACCATCTCGATCCGTAACGAGGGAAAGGTGTTGGGAAACGATATCACTACGGGCCAGGGGACAGCCAGTTTCAAACTGAATTATGGAAAATACGATTGCATTGTCAGGGACCGCTCCCAGAATATGACTACTTTTTATATTACCTTCGATGAATCAAACTCAAAAATTCTCCTTGACCTTAATGTAAAATCACGCCTGGAAATTTAATCTTTTAAGGAGCCTGTATCTCTTTTGATGTTACCCTTCTTAACGACAATATGGTGCGGATTTTATCAGACGAAATCCTTTAATTGAATAATAACAGAGCTCTCCTCCATGAAAATCGGACGTGAAGACTTCGAGGCGCTCATGAAAGGGGAGAAAACGATCGCCCCGTATATTGAGATGGACCCTCTGGCCGGTTCGTATTCAGTTTTTGGAGTAAAAACCGCCAGCAACCCAAATTTTCTCATAAAAGCCATCTACGAGATGTACGAAGCGAATCTCAATAAGAAACTCGCGGTCAAAGCCGTACGCAAGCTCTTCCGTTCGGTAGGGGCAGGATCCGTAGGGCTCAATAATCTGTTAAAAAAACAGGGTCTGGAATTGAAACCGGCAGAATTTCTCATGCTGGTCTTTAAAATGCAGCACCAGCAGGGATGGGGTGCCCCGTTTGAGCTCGTCGAGGCTGGTGAAAAACGTATCATCCTTCGCACAAAACAAACCTTTGAATCCCAGGTGATGAAGGACTGGAACATGACGGTCTGCGGTGTTCACCAGGGATGGATCGAAGGGGTGCTGATGGCCGTGACCGGCAAGAGCTGGTTCTGCCTGGAGAAGACCTGCCATGCAAAAGGTGATGAATACTGTGAGTTTGTTGCAGACCAGGTCTCTCCCAGCTGGAAGTTCAAGGCAGGAGCAGTGGTCAAAGGGGAATCTGCGATTACCGAATTTATCGAGCACAAACCCCTTGAGGGTAAGATCTCCCTCATGGATGAACCGGTTGTCATGATGCCCCGTTTCATCTTCACGTCCATGGCCCAGTCGCTGAAAAAGACCATGGGAGAGGCGCCAGCAAGCGGTGTCAACTACCGTGCCTACATGGACATGGGCAAGGAAAACGTCGAGCACTACAAGAAGATGAGTATCTCGTATGACCTCTCCAGGACCAAACTTGACAAGGATCTCAACCTGCTGCACAACCGTTTCGCAGCATACGGGACTCCTTTGGTTTCCGGAGGCCAGATTGCTTATGGCGGCCATATCGTCAACAATAACTTCGAGGTTGTTGATTCCATTGAAAAGGACATGGGCAGCAAAGCCACCGTCTTCCAGAAAGTCGGTGATAAGGCAATCCGTGTATCTACCAATGTTGTTGCCGCGGACGGCAAGCGGGCTGTTGGAACCGAGATTTCAAGTGTTGTCTACGATGCCGTGATCAACAAAGGGCAGACCTATTACGGCACTGCAGATGTGGTTGGTAAAAAGATGGTCGTGGCGTATGAGCCAATCAGGAATTCTGCAGGAGAGATCATCGGTATCCTTTTTGTCGGAATTCCTGAAGACACTGTCTACGGCCCGTTAATGGAAGAGAAACTGAAAAAGATCAATCCGGAGACCCTCTGCGACATGGCGTTTGCCTTCTACTCCCAGATGGGCTGGTTCAGGATTATTAAAATGGAGTGGAACGAGGAAAAGAAAGAAAAAACTATCACGCTTGGACATACGGCAGAATCTGAGGCATTCGGGAATACCGGAAAAAATGTCTGCTATTGCACCGCCGGCCTCCTGGCCGGAATTATAGAAGGATCCTTTGGGATAAAAGTGCAGGGGCGTGAAGTCAGGTGCCGGTCAAAGGGTGATGAATACTGCGTCTTTACCATCACCAATAAGCCGGAATAACCTTTTTTTCTCCCCGGCCATCATCTCCTCCGGATAAACAAAAGTGCCAGTTTTATAAAAAAATACTCCACAAAATCCCGTCTCAATCAGGCTTTCCTGGTAAACAGGGCTTTTGTGAATCTCTCGATGAATCCCTCTCTCTTCTCGTCCTGTTCCTCATCTTTGTAGGCAACACCAATCAGACCGGAGGCAATACGGCGAAAAGCTTTTGAAGCCGGGGAGGTCGGGAACTTGATTACGAGAGGAATCCTTGCAGAACCCGCGCGACGGACATTCGGGTCTTCGGGTATAATGCCGATTACTTTAACCCCGAGCACTTTTTCCATCTTTTTGATCATGCTTTCAGGATTATCCTGGTTGACACGATTGATTATTGAACCAAGGACGTGACCCCCGACAAGTTCTGTCAGTATCCGTGTCTTGAGGGCGTCAACTATGGAGGAGAGTTCCGGGTTTACGACAAGGATAACTTCATCAGCTACTGCGAGGGGAACAATACCATCCTTGCTTATCCCTGCAGGTGCGTCTATCAATAAAAAGTCGCAGCGTTTGACAATCTCGGTCATGACGTCACGAATCTTTTCCGGATCTGCCTGCTGGAATCCCTGGAGAGAGATACCCGCCGGAATCACCTTCAGCCCCGCCGGGCATTCGTAAATCGCATCATCTACCTTTCCCGTACCGGCAAGGACTTCGTGAAGAGTGACTGGTGCATCCTGCAGACCAAGAAGCAGGCCAACATTTGCCATACCGATATCCGCATCCATCAGGTAGGTTTCTTTACCAAGTTGGGCGAGCATCGTTCCCAGATTTACTGAAACAGTTGTCTTCCCCGTCCCGCCTTTTCCGGAAGCGATTGTGTAAACCTTGACCATTAAGCACCCTGTCATGTCAATATTTCTATTTGATTTATATAAGATTACCCAATTTTTTTGATTGTTGAACCATATTCAACTATAACCACCAGTCTAATATTACTTGTGTATCTTTGGTAATCTGATTCAGAATTTCCTCTGAGATTTGATTTTGTGTCCGGATTATCCCAATCAGAGAGGAACCTTTGTGAGTAAGGCCGGGCACTATGACCGCAGAGGGTTCTGATTGTGGATCCCGGGGTTCTATCACACTAAAGGTCGCTGCATCGGTGTTGGCATCATTCCCCCCGGAGGATGCGACTACGAGACCGTCAGACGTCGCGATAGTGAATGTATCAAGGGAATATTTTTCAACCAGTGCCAGAAGACTCTGGGTGATATCACATCTTCCATCCAGGATATCGATCTCTTTATGTACAGGAGCGCCGGTTTTATGTACCCTGAAGGATTTTACTGCAGGTACCATTCTTCTTATCCTGTTGATCTCTGGTTGAAAATGCTGGTGCTGATGGGGAAAGTCAGCGATTTTTTCTTTCGGATTCAGCAATTGTTTCTTTGAGATTCTTTTCAGGATCAGCGCCGCGGCCGCAATGATGGCGAGAGCGAGAAGACCAATGGTGATAATAACCAGGGGGTTTTCTGACCCGGCTTGTATGCCAATCACCTTTACTCTACCTCTTTACTTTTCCTTTTTCGTTCTCTGTCAGGTGTTCAAGATTGAGGTCTTTGATCAGGGTCTTACATTCACCGCGGATTTTATCCCTGATGGCCTCCACATCCATGGTCTCAAAAGTTTCAATATCCTCCTCAAAGCTGCTGGACTCTGAATCTTCCTTTTGAGAAGACAAGTCTTCAGGTTTCTTCTCATCAGGTTTTTGTGTATGAATCTGTGAAATCAGCTGGATTGCTGCTATTTGTGTTGCTGTCCGAAAACTGGTATCACTGATTATCTTTGGTGGTTCCGGGACACGCACCGGTTCAGCCATACTTCGTATACCTGAGGGAGTAATTTTCGGTATATCCGGTTTCTGGTGGCTGCTTTCGGGTACTGACCGTGCTTGTTTTGGAGGATTTAAGGGGGAGGGAGATGCCGTCTGCGGGTGTGGTGCCTGGATATCCCTGATTACAGGTTTTTCCGCTTTTCCTCCTTTAACGACCAGGCAGTTTTTGTTGAATTCAAGTGAGAGCTGGATTTGAGCTTCGGTCAGTGTGGACAGGGAAGAATCCACCTTCTCGCCGCTCATTTTCTGGAATTCATCCCAGGCAACTTCACCGGTGGTGTCCATGTATTGTGCAAGGATCCTCTTACCTTGTTTAAAGACAACCGTTCCGTTCATTGACTTAAAAGAGAGCGTACAGACCCCGGTGAATTTCATCTCCTGGAGTTCAAAAAAAAGGTCCCCAACCTTCTTACTCCTTTTGATACTCAGGAATGTACCCCTCGGGAGTTGCATTATGTTGTATTGTTATGATATCCTGATATATAGTTTCCTTTTTTAAGGGTTGACCGGTGGTGGATGATGAGTAATAACCTGAGAAATCCCCTCATCAATGGATGATTTGCCCGGCGATGATCTCAGAAAAACTGTTTTTTTTGCACATTTATTCAGAAATCCTGCATTATCAGACCGGGAAGGAAAGACCAACATTTTAATAGAAAAAAAACAAGAGAGAATCTTTTATCTGAGGGTACGTGAATGCTGAAGCCATTATTGGAAGAATTTTTAAAAATTGAAGGGGTATCAGCTGCGGTTGTGATTGGGAGAGATGGATTTGTAATTGAAAGTGCTGTTTCTGGTAAAGTCGATATTGAAGCCTTGGGAGCCATGGCTTCAACCGGCCTTGGAACATCAGAGGCAATGGGTTCTACGCTTGGAAAGGGAGAACTCTCACAAATGCTCGTAGAATTAGAAAAAGGTCCCATCATTTTATCACCACTTTCTGCTGATGAACTCATCGCCATTGTTGCAGATACTACCGGCAACATCGGAAGAATCAGATATGAATTAAAGAAGAATAAAGAACGGCTTATTGCTGCACTCTGATCAGCAGTTCTCTTTTTATGAGATTACCCGCAGGCACTGTTGAAGGGATCATCACTAATCCTCAGAAAGAAGGATTACTCCATTACCTGTCGACATTCCGTGGATTGATTGAGACTGAATCTCCCTCGGGTCATGGTTTTCTCCTTATCGATAATGGGAAACAGGTTGCTGCATATTTTAAAAATACCCGGGGAAGTTATCGCGGAGTGCCTGCCCTTGCACCAATGCAAATGGAATCAGACAGGGATTTTAGTTCCCCCCAGACATTCAACGTGCGAAAATATACTGATGAGGAATTTTCCCGGGCAGTCCAGATTTCCGATGAAGAAGGTCTCCACATACCTGAGACCTTGCCCCCTTTGGGTGAGGATAGTGAAGATTTCACTCTTGATGAGCTGGCAGAAATACCCGAGCCTCTCGATGAAACCAAATTAAGAAAGATCAAAAGCCTGGCAGGCGTTATTGCCGTTGCTGCATTTTACGAAGGATTTTCTATTCAGTGTATTGGCGATGCTGATTTTGAACATGTAGCTGCTTCCGCTGAAGACCTCATGCGTGCAGGGACTAAAATTGCAAGGGACCTGCAAATAGGTACCCTTGACCAGATGATCCTCGAAACTGACGAGAATAAATTCATTATCGCCCCCTGCGGGGATCTTTATCTCTGTGTCTTTACCACGGCTGATGCACATCTCGGTCTTATCCGGGTAGTATTAAAAAACATCCAGTCAGATATTTCCGGGTAATAAACGGATTATCCAACATCGATGCTGATATTTTTAATAAAAATCGACCAGAATGTTCATTATTCCAATAGCCAGATTATATATAGTTTTAAATGTAAAAAAAAATCATTTAATATAAATGGAAACCTAAATCTAGTTTGAAAGAGGGTGATGTCTGGATTGAAGAATGATGATGATGAAGCACTGGATAATGTAGACTTCCTGATCAGCAAGATTAAAGGAAATAAAAAGAAAGAGGAGGCGCCAAAAGAGGAGCTAAAACCAAAAGATACTGTACCTCTCCCTCAAACCCCCCCGGCAGGTGATAGATCTGCACCACGTATTGGTGATTTCGATGCGCTCAGAAAAAAAATGGAGGCAGCAAAAACGGAGAAACCTGCACCCATCATCAGTGAGCCGTTGATCCCTGCAGATAAAGGATCACAAGAATTACAAAATGATGATCTTGATTTTTCTGATACAGAGGATATCAGGAAAAAATCCCCGTTATCTGTCCAGACACCACAAAAGGCTGCTGCCCAATCTGATGACCTGATGGACGGACGGGATGTTCGGCAGTCATTAGGTAAACTTCTGTCCGGCAGCGGGCAGAATAAACCATCTGTTTCACCACCCGGCAACGATACAGCCAAAGAACAGGATGTTATTGAGATTATCGATGAAGATCCCAAGGCAGCTGTGAGGAGTAAGGCGATAAAAAAAGTAACAACTGAACCGTTGGATGTTGGTGAGCCGGTGACGGATGCCGATAAAAAGATTATCAATGTTGACCAGGTCTCCGATATCTCCGGTCTCATCCTTCCCAAAGGTGTTTCGTTCAAAGTAGAAGAACTCAAACTGCATGGGCGTATAAGTGCGTTTGAAGGTACTGGCACCCTGCCGCCGGATTTCGATGATATCTGGAACAAGAACTTCTCTACTGCTGGTTTTAAGGATCTTGATATCAGTGCAGATACCGGACTGGAAACGAAAAAACCCCGGGCAGAACCTAAAAAATTCGGGCTGTCCCGGCTTTTCAAAGCAGTCCATTCCACCCTCGAGGAATATGATCCCAAACTGCACGGTCCGCTTGTTGATATCAGCTTCAAACCACAACCCGGCGTTGAGGAAGTCGAGATCTATCCGGTTAACCCCCCGTATGCGTATATCCAGATTATCTATGATCATGCCACGCATGAGTACACGTACCGGGTACTCGAACCAATCCTGACCGAGCCGGAAATAGATCTGTTAAAAGAGTTGAAGGAACGCCTGTTTGAAACGCTTGATATCAACACAAAAGACATCTCGAAAGAGGAAGCCGGAATCAGGCTTCGGACTGCGGCAACCGATGTTATTCAGGATTTTGGTATCAAGCTCACTCCTGTGCAGCGCGAGACAATCCTTTACAATATGCACAAGGAATTCCTTGGCGACGGTCTTATCGACGCGATCATGCATGATAAATATATCGAGGATATCTCGTGTGACGGGGTGCATGCGACACTCTTTGTGTATCACTCCAATTACGAATCGATGAAGACTACCCTGAGCTATTCGAATGCAGAAGAACTGGACTCGTTTGTTACCAAGCTTGCCCAGCGTTCAGGTAAATACATCTCAATCGCACAACCCATCCTTGATTCAACGATGCAGGACGGTTCGCGTATCCAGATGACACTTGGCCAGGAAGTGACCGCCCATGGCTCTACATTCACTATTCGTAAATTCAAGGATGAGCCGATTACACCCACCGATCTTATTGAATGGCGTACTTTTGCCCCGCTATCCATCGCCTATATATGGCTCTGTGTCGAAAACGGCAAATCTGCAATATTTGCCGGTGGAACTGCATCCGGGAAGACTACTGCCCTGAATGCCATCTCGTTATTTATCCCCCCCATGTCAAAGATTGTCTCCCTTGAAGACACCCGTGAACTGAAACTCCCTCACCCGAACTGGATACCAAGCGTTACCCGTGATTCGTTTGACACCTCCGGCAGGGGTGAGATTAATATGTATGAACTCCTGCGGGCTGCGATGCGACAACGTCCTGAATACATCCTTGTGGGTGAAGTACGAGGTAAGGAATGCCANNTCTTCCAGGCGATGAGCACCGGCCATACAACCTATTCAACAACCCACGCGGATTCCGTGGCAAGCGTCGTCCACCGTATCGAGAACCCTCCCATGGATGTACCCCGGAACATGCTTTCTGCGCTTGATTTTATCTGTGTGCAGGTGCAGGGGCGGGTTGGTGGCAAACGTATACGGCGAAACAAGCAGATCGTCGAAATCCTTGATATTGATCCGAGGACCAACGAACTGATTACGAACGAGGTCTTTAAATGGCGGTCAGCGACTGACGAGATCACCTATTCGGGAAAGTCTTACCTCCTTGAGGAAATCATGGAGGCAAAAGGGTGGTCCGAGAACCGTATGCGTGAGGAGTTAAAGCGTCGCCAGGAAGTGCTCGAGTGGATGCGGATCAAGAAGATCCGGCATTATAAGGACGTGGCAAAAATCCTCATCTCCTATCATCGCGATCCCGAAGCAGTCATCGAAAAGGTAAGGACGGACCTTTATGAATAGCTTTGAACGGTTCTGTTTCAACCTTTTGGGAAAACGGATGAAGGAAAAGAGGGAGGATTATGCAGCACTGAGAAATGACATTATTTCAGCCAGGTTCAAGACGCCGTTTGAAGTCTATCTCTCTACTGCATACGTCTCTGCAATCATTGTCGGACTTGCAGGTGCCGTAGTAATCGGGTTTATCAGTTGGGTGTTCCAGGTCCCCAACATGATTAAGTATAAAGGAGAAGTGCCTGAGATCCTGATCGGGTTATCACCACATGCTCTTGTAATCGGGACAATAGTTATCACGATCTTCTCCCTTCTGGTGTTTGGCGGACTGACCTATCTCGCGTTTATTCTCTATCCCGGCCTGGAAGCAGGGAACCGGCGCAGGAACATTGATGCAAGCCTGCCGTATGCAATCAACTATATCACTTCGATGTCCACCGCAGGTATTACACCGGCAGAAGTGTTCCGTCTCCTCGGCAGCAGCACGATTTATGGCCAGAGTGCAGTCGAGGCACGTTATATTGCCCGTGAGGTTGATATTTTCGGCAGGGATTTGATCGATTCTCTCCGGATTGTGTCGTCAAGTACTCCCAGCCATCGGATGAAGGAATTTTTACAGGGAACCATGGCGAGTGTTGCGAGCGGGGGGAACATCACGGAATATTTCAGGACAAAAGCCGAGCAGTATGCCCTGGAAAACCGGCAGACCCAGAAAATGTTCTTAGAAACCCTGGCACTCGTGTCGGAGTCATACGTGACTGCCATGGTCGCAGGCACGTTGTTTTTGATTATCCTCCAGTCGATCATGTCCGTGCTTTCAGGTGACAACAAGCCGATGTTCCTCTATATGGTCATTTATGTCATGATACCTTTAGGGAGTATAGCGTTCGTCATAATGATTAGTTCCATGACACCGGAGTCCTGAAATGAGCATCAAAGATCACGTCAAAAATATGATCAACCGGGGTGATAAGACCCCGGCCCCCTTAAAAGCTGCCGAACTGAGTTCCGTCGAATCGGAAGTTGACGAGATTACTAAAAATCTTGAGAAGGAGCGACAGACCCGGGAAGGACTGGGAAAATTCTTAAAACACCCGTTCCAGGTGCTTACCGAGAAACCGGTAAACATCCTCATCCTCACGGGACCGCTCGCTCTTATTATTTTCCTCGTCGGTTTTATTTCATCGGTGACATCATATGGAATTGATGTGCTGTTTACCTCGACGCTGGTTGATGATTATGTTATCTTTGCCGTCCTGGTGGCAATCATCCCGGTTGCAGTCCTTGACTTCAAGGAACAGATGCGGGTAAAAAACCTGGAAAACGCCCTCCCGAATTTCTTCCGGGATCTTGCCGGTATGAATGATTCCGGTATGACTCTTCCGAATGCTGTGCATATTGTAGCCGGTGCGGAGTATTCGACACTCACTCCTCATATCAGGAAGCTCGATATGGATATGTCCTGGGGTGCGGGATTTGTTGAGGCAATGTACCGTTTCGGAAGAGATCTCGGCACTCCTCTTGCTGACCGGAGTGTTGACCTGATTGCAAAAGCAAGCAAAGCCGGTGGAGATATCAGCGAGGTTTTACGGGCGGCAGCAAAAGATACCTTCGAAGTTGTGAACCTTTCCACGGAACGGAGTAACAACATGCTGATCTATGTGATCATCGTGCTCGTGTCGTTTGCCGTATTCCTGTTTGTGATTGCCATCCTGGTTTCAACGTTCTTAACTACCATGGCGACTGCCGGAGCCTCAGCAGCAGCTTCAGGTTCCGCGGCCTCGGGATTCATGGGACAGATTGACCTGTTCCAGTACAAGCGGTTATTCACCCATGCAGGGATGCTTCAGGGTTTCTTCTCGGGACTTGTTGCAGGACAGATGGGTGAAGGACGGTTTATTGCAGGCCTGAAATATTCGGCGATAATGCTGATTATTGCCTGGGTAACCTTCAGGTTCTTCATCTGATCTTTTTTTTAAAATAATGCAATAAAAATATCGTTTTACCCATTTTAAGACTTCATGGAATGTATCAAACGAAAAAAAGAAAAACTTCAGGAAATATTTTCCATGTTATACCCCTTCAGGGAAAGCAGCTCCTTGACCCTGTCACGGTGATTGCCCTGCAATTCAATAGAGTTGCCTTTTACGGTTCCTCCGCAGGCGAGTTTGCTCTTCATGTATTTTGAAAGATCTTCAAGATCAATATCAGTCGGATCCAGTCCTTCGATAACGGTTACTTCTTTTCCGTAACGGCGTTTGTTGACTTTGACATTGATTCTCTGTTGTTCCTTTGCTACTTCTTCACAGATACATAGTTCTTTCGGTAATCCACACGTCGGGCAAATCCCACCAATCATTACATGTATTTTTACGTCTCTGGTTATTTATTACTTGGCATTGCTAAAAAGGAATATAGACGTGTTTGGCAAAAATAAGGGGAATTTTGAGGAGCCAGAACCCTTATCCCGCGTAAAATCAGAGATTTATGTTATCAGCCCTGTGAAATTCCTTGTTTTTTAAGAGTACGGGCAGAATAACTGCCTCGCAGAGGGCAGCATGAGCTGTTGCTTTACCCCTCTTTTCTTTCCTTCATTCATCGCATTATGTGCGGGCAAAAAATACTGTGAATGTTTTTGATTTTTAGCATTCCCATACAGCGCCCTGTTTTTTATGATCCGGAATTCCACAGATCAGTACTGTCATGTCACTGTTTGTGATGGGTTCTGCGTCCCATGTAGGAAAGAGTGTGGCCGTTGCAGCTATCTGTCGCTGCCTTGTCCGGCGCGGGATAGTGGTTGCGCCGTTCAAGTCCCAGAATATGAGCCTGAACTCTTACGTGACGCCGGATGGAGGAGAGATTGGTATGGCACAGGCGATGCAGGCGGTTGCTGCAAAAGTTACGCCCCATACCGACATGAACCCCGTCCTCCTTAAACCAAAAGGCGATTGCATTTCGCAGGTTGTGCTCTACGGGCGTCCGTACAAGGATATCCATATTGCTGCGTATTACCAGGAAACACCCGAACTCCTAACAAAGGCTCTAAAATCGTTCGGACGGCTGGAATCCGCGTTCGGTCAGGTCGTTGTAGAAGGTGCAGGAGGCGCAGCGGAACTGAACCTGTATGACCGGGATATTGCCAATGTACAGCTTGCAAAAAAACTTCGCATACCGATAATTCTTGTTGCTGATATTGAGCGGGGAGGTGTATTTGCGCAAATCTACGGCACGATCGAGCTCCTGCCGGATGATATACGCCCTCTTGTCAAAGGGATTATTATCAACAAGTTCCGGGGCGATCCCACCATTTTTGCTCCCGGCGTGAAAAAAATTGAGGAACTCACGGGGATACCGGTACTCGGGGTTGTCCCCTGGTTCACCATCCCGCTGCCCAGCGAGGACTCACTTTCGATACAGGATAAAATAACAAAACCTGCGAGGGTCAGGATTGCGGTTGTCAGACTCCCGAAAATCTCCAATTTCACGGATTTTGAGCTGCTCGAACAGCATGCTGCCGTAGAATATGTATCCCCAGGATCGTCGCTGGATGGTTATGACTGTATCATCCTGCCGGGGACCAAGAACACCATTGACGATCTATCAACCCTGGTCAGTACCGGTACAGATCGAGAAATTTATTCAGCACGGCAAAAGGGCATACCGATTATCGGGATCTGCGGGGGATTCCAGATGCTCGGAAAAACCCTCGTTGATGCCGGATTTGAGTCGGATGCCGGCACCTACGAGGGGTTAGGATTGCTGGATTGTATCACCAGGTTTACCTCCTATGAAAAAAATACGCTCCAGGTCAGGAGGAATGCCTGCCAAATCCCTCCCATTCTTTCATCAATGGGAGAGGTCAGCGGCTACGAGATCCATATGGGTGTTACTGAATCCGGCAGGAATCGTGAAGCGCTTGAAGGAGATGGCAGGGTGAGTGACGATGGCCTGGTCTTTGGCACCTACCTGCACGGATTGTTTTTAAACCCGACAGCTGTAAATGCCCTTCTCTCGTACCTGTTTGCGCGGAAAGGACTGGTCTTTACACCCATACCTGCAGGAGGGTCCGATCCCTATGACCTGCTGGCAGATCTCTATGAAGAACATGTTGATATGGACGCGATAGTGGCGCTATTGACCTCGTGAGCCAGGGTATTTTCCCGGTGAATTTTTTTTTGTGTCACCTGCGATCAACTGATGATACTTGTTATGCTGTGAAACCCTTCACCCTGGCGATCAGCGCATTTCACGGCAGTTACTCTCGTGAAATCCACCCGTTCTGTTACCCGGCATTTCGTGCAGTAGGCAAGCGAGGGGGATTTTACAAATTTCCCGCCCACCCGGAATTCCCGGCAGTGAATGCAGAACCCGCAGTTCTCGAGCGCTTCCTTTTTTCCCGGAAGGCACTGGACCCTGCCTCCGGCTGCCGGCAGGATGCGATTATCCTCGTCAGTCATGGTGATATAAACCTCGCGTGATCCATATGGGCGGGATGAGAATAAAAAGGAGATATTCCTGGAAGCAGACAGAGGTGTTCCCTGCCGTTCCCATCTCCAGCACTATACTTAAAACGATCCAGCACCAAACGTGAACTATGAAGGTGTGCATTATGTGCGGGGGGGAAGGAACCCGTCTCCGCCCGCTGACGTTCGAGCGGCCAAAACCCTGCATCCCGATCGTCAACCGTCCGTCCATTCAGCACCTTGTCTCACACCTCTCGAA
>DADR01000034.1 GCA_002495055.1 Methanoregula sp. UBA247
ACCTACAGGAACCTGTGGGAATGGATCAACAAACCCTTTGAAGTGCCGGCAATGGTGCCGCATGGGGAACAGATAGCACTGGAGTTTAAAGAACCTGGACAGCAGAATGCATTATAATAAACACTCGTTAAGGCAACCTGATTCTGAAACAGGAGATTTATCCGTCCAAGGTTATGATTTTATTAGGGGCTATTTTTGATATTAAGGTATTTTGGACAGCAATGAATTCAGATAATGATCGAGCAATTGCCCGGTGATTATCTCAAGGCGCAGTTAGCGATCAAAGAGGAGATCGCACCCCTGCTCGTCAACCTGGATGAAGGAATCATCGAACACTATGTTAGTCTTGTGGCGAAAAAGACAAAAGCGAAAAACAAACCGATCATGCTGGAAATCGACGCGGCACGGAAATCAATACAGGTGACAACAGCAGCGGACAAAATTACGATTGATCCCGAAATTGACAAAGACGCAATGGCGCTGACCCTTGACCCCATGGTATTCAAGAAGCGTATCGATGCGGTCAACGAGGCAGGTGTGGTTGGTGAAAGAAGAATAATCGCGATGTACCTGTGCGCGATCGACAGCAGGTTATTACCTGACAACTTTCTCAATCCCAACGTCCTTGCGGTCAAGAACGCCGGTCACTTTGGGGCGGGAAAATCCTATACGCTCACCATGTGCACGCAGATATACCCGGACAATGCCTGCTTTATGATCACCAACGGGTCGGCGAAGAGCCTCTATTATCTTCAGGGTGGACTAAAGAACAAGTGCCTGATCGTAACGGAGGGGTTCCAGTTCCAGGAGAACAACGCCGCGGACTCGGAGCTCGTTTATTCCATCAGGTCCCTGATCTCCGAGGGGCGGGTCAGCTATTGCATGGTAGAAAAGGACGACAGCGGAAAGCTTGTCACCGTGGAAAAGAGACTGGAGGGCCCGACCTCTTTCATCACCACGACGATCATGGAAAACCTCGAACCCCAGCTTGAGGACAGGTTGTTCACCGTCCATCCGGACGAAGGGGTAGGCCAGACCAAGAGTATCATATCGATGACCGCGAGCCAGAGGTCCGGAACCTTCAAGGGCCTCGACAAAAAGAAGATAGATACCTGGAAAAGATACCACCAATTGCTACAGCCGGTCGAAGTGGTCATTCCCTTTGCGGACAAGATAGCGGAGCACATCAATAAGAACGATACCGTCCCGTTGTCAACGAGGCGGGCGTTCAAAAGGGTCCTCATCGTGATCCAGTCGGTGGCATGCGCCTACCAGTACCAGAGACAGAAAGATGCACAGGGGAAGATCGTCGCAGAGATACCGGATTACTGGATGGCGCTCCAGATCGTCAAGGAGTCGTTCCGCGAGAACATGGGGGCACCCGACGAGAAAACGGTCGAAAGGCTGAACTATGTCAGGGAGCACGGACCCGTCAAATCCAAGGACCTGGCTAAAAAATACGGGGTATCCGCATCCTCTATCTCCGCATGGGCTAAGAAGAGCGAGAAGAATGGCGCCCTGACCTGGTGCGACGAACACGGGAACACGTTTATGGAAGAGAAGCTCCTGGACAAGGCGAAGCGTTCGGGCAAAGCTTATCTGAAAATCGAAGACGATACTTCCTCAACGGTAACCGGATTGCCGTCCCCCTCGGAATTGACGAACGATACGGACTGGAAGGAAAACGGGAGACTCCGGAAGATATACCATCTGGGGCTGACGAAGGAATCCGTAGGCCATGAGCAACCAGCAGACCCTGAGGTGTCCAATGGTGTTAAGGATGTGTTTATCCGGGGCATAAACACCTATCCCGGCGACCAAGGGGTTAATAATGTTGAGGAATCAGGCCATGATGCAACAGGTGTTAGGGTGTTTGATGAAAATACGGGGCTGACGGCTAAAAATATTGACGACGGTGACGATCCGGTTCAGGGCTGGGAGATTGACGTTTTGGAAATTATAAATGGCAATAACGGGGATGGGACAAATGTTACCAGGACCCCCTACGCATGCAGGAATGGATGTAAGTATTATGACGGCATCAAGGATGTAAATGACAGCCAGTTCAAAGAATACTGCGATATAACCGGTAAAGGAATAAACGAAGGATATATTTGCCCAAGGTTTGAAACAAAAGGAGTTAAGCTTCCAGAAGGAGTGTTGACTTTCTGATGGAGGGAATAATGGGCCAGAGCGCCGGTTTCAAAAGCAGTGTATTCTGGTTCTTATCGCTTGGCCATGGCAGCGAATTATTATTGATCATAATCACTAATGGAATATTTAATAACGTAAAGTCACACCCTCATAATAAATAATAGCCCTTATCATCCCATTATTGACAAAACACCTTAACACACTACCTGTGGGACCATTGTTCCCTATTCATATTAATAGCTTATCGATTTGTACGGTGTTTACAGCCCGCCTAAACACATTACAAACACATCTAAACACCTAGCCAGCCTTGGCGGTCGCGAAAATTGAAAATGGGAGATAGACTGGAGATCGACTGCATGTTCTTGACAGCGTATCCTGGACATACTACGATTTTTAAAAATACAAGCATATAAAAGATGTCACTTGGATTTGGAGGGCCCGTGTTACATCCTGACAAAATGACAGAGGCAGAAGTAACCCTACGGCTTGCTATGGTTATTATTGAAGGCAGACATACCGACAAAGACGTATCGGTTGCTATTGATGGAGCGCAAATCAAAACCGGAATCCAGGAGCATTTTCCTATAGTCGAGTTTCTAAATTCTTTTGGCTGGCGGAACTCGGAGGAGGATGCACGCTGGCAATGTACTTATCGGCACACTGCTTATAAATCGACAATTGTCGTGCATTCATCGTCCGGGAAAGGAGATCTAATTGCTGAGTTAAAGAATGGTCGGATCTTGAGGGTTGAGTCAAAGAAAGGGCCACTAATCCGAAAGAGGTCTTCACCGGAGTATCCACTGATCAGGGAAGCTATTGGTCAACTAATGACAGTTAAGACGGCACACCCAAATGACTTGCCCGCAGTTGCCATACCACATTCTGAGAAATTCATCGAGTTGGCCAGGGAATGGCGGGATCGACCGCTGATGAAGAATGCTGGCATTCATATTATTACAATCTCACGAGATAACTCTGTTACCGGTTTGGAACATTTTGGTATATAGAACTTATCAAACTGCCAATCAACCCCATCCCGTTATGATCATTCCGGAATTTACCGCCAAAATCACCGGTTCTACGTATTTACCATGAACATTCTAGAAACCTACTGACACGTCAAGAAACAAACCAGCACCAAATTATTCGCACAGGTTTCAATCTAGCTGCTATCGAGTCCGTTTCCCACCGCCGATCTAGTCATAAAATTATTCCGATCTTCGATGAACTGCAGAACAAATATATGATTAAGAATTTTATTAAAATCAAATTCATATTTGGAGGTGATTATTCATGAAGAAAAAGGTTTTTACAAGACCGGTATCAGTAGTGCTTACCAACGAGATGTTTGATGAGATCAAGGTCATCGCGGACAAGCAGGACATTGGGATCTCGGACTATATCCGGGAAGCTATCCAGGAGAAATTAAAAAACAAGAAAACGACAACCATCAAAGAGGAGAAATAAAAAATGAATCAAGACTATCAGACCTATTTAACTGTAAGTTGGGAACAAGTGCTTTGCGATAACGATGAAATCTCCGAACTCTTCGAAGTATTGGCGATCAAAGACCTAAAGAACATGCAGGTCCTTTCACGGACCTACTCAGATGACGGTAGACTGATCATCAACATCACGGCAGATAATGCAGACGACAAGACATTCCGGATCATCATCGATTCAACACCAGGAATACCCACCTGGCAGCAGTTTATAAACGTAACCTATGATCAGGGGGAATCGGCTGATATACGAATAATTCTATACGGCGAGGACGACAGGGAATACGGGAATGGTTCCACGGCCGGCGGTATTATTGAAATCGGTAATCTTGTCAGGCGCAATAATCAATGCGGCGTGATAACCTACCTCGTTAATGGAGTTGCGTTTAACGCTCATGGTCAAAAAATCATAGATGGATGCTTCATTGAGGAACGGCCAAA
>DADR01000061.1 GCA_002495055.1 Methanoregula sp. UBA247
CTACGGGCTTGATGCTGAATTCCCTTCAACCTTTACGGTACAGTTCACCGGTGGACGGACATTGCGCTATGGGGAAAATCCCCACCAGAAGGCAGCAGTCTACGGTACCCGGGGAATCGCGGGTACGGAACCGCTCCAGGGAAAACAGATGTCCTATAATAATTACCTTGATGTAAACGCCGGAGTCGGGCTTGTCAGAGAATTTGAAGAACCTGTTGCGGTCATCATGAAACACAACAACCCGTGCGGGGTTGCAACCGGTACCGGTATTTTCGATGCGTACATCGCAGCCCGGGAAGTTGATCCGGCCTCTGCATACGGGTCTGTAGTATCCGTTAACCGCGAGGTTGATGGAAAACTCGCGGAAGAGATCTGCAAAACCTATGTTGAAGTGATTGTTGCCCCGGCCTATTCTGCCGAAGCACGGGAGATTATGAAAAAGAAAGAGAATATGCGTGTCCTTGTCCTGCCGGAAAAGAGCGGGTCTGATGAGATCCGCACGATTGATGGCGGCGCCCTTGTCCAGCGGACTCCTCCCTACCAGGAGCACTGGGAAGTGATCACCGACCGGGACCCGACACCGGACGAGATGAAGGCGCTCCAGCTGGCATGGAAAGTCTGCAAACACACCAAGAGCAACACGATCATCTTTGCGGATCAGAAACGCACGCTGGGGATCGGGGCCGGGCAGATGAGCCGCGTTGATTCGGCACGGATCGCAATCGAGAAAGCCTGCGGACCATTACAGGGTTCTGCTGTTGCCTCCGATGCCTTTCTCCCTTTCCCTGATACGCTTGAGGTTGCAGCACAGGCCGGGGCGACTGCCCTTGTCCAGCCCGGCGGATCGATCCGGGATAACGAAGTCATCGAAGCAGCAAACCGCCTTCACGTGGCAATGGTTTTTACGGGCGTACGGTACTTCAGGCACTGATTTAAACAATTATTTTTCGTATTCAGGCCGATAAAGCAGTTAAATTTATATTCTGCGAAGCTGCCATAGCTAATTTAAATCGTTTGTGGCCGGTGGCCATGAATGGTTCCGAAATCATGGTTGTATCATTGTGGAGAAAAAAAAGATGGATTACGGAAACATGGTTGGAGAATCCTTTGAATATGCAAAGGAAGCTGTGATGGAAAAATGGACAAAGTGGATTTTACTGGCTATACCTTTCATGACTACGGGTTACTCGATTCAGGTTTACAAAGGTATCAAACCTGCACCGGAAGTAAATGACTGGGTCGCAAATTTCATCGATGGTATCAAATTATTTATTGTTGGATTAATTTATGCGATACCTCTGATTATCCTTGCAGCGATTTTCTTTATCGGAGTAATTCTTGCTATCGTTGGTGCAGGTTCTGCTCAAGATGCATCAGGTATAGTCATGGGGGCTATCGGAGCTGCTTTTATCGGAATAGTATTATTTGTCATTTTCCTGATTGCGATTCTGTTGCTTCTGCCAATTGCCTATGTCCGGTTTGCACGGACGGACAGCTTCGGGGAGGCATTCAATATCAGTGCAATCCTGGCCCATATCGGTAAAATCGGTTGGGTATCGTATATCATCGCATTGATTGTGGGATGCATAGCGCTCATTATCCTTGAGATTATCATCATGATTCCATACGCGATCCTCATGATGATCCCATTCGTGGGATATTTCCTGGCGATCGTTTGGTCGTTAATAATGGCAGTGCCGGTCGGGATTTTTGGTGCCCGATATGTCACTCAGATTTACGACAGTGTTGCCGCATAGATACAACAATTTTTTTCCCTTGAGCGTTTCATACCATCTTCCCCGTTTTCTGGTATGGTGTCTTTTTATCCTGATAATCTGAAGGTTTTACAAACAGGTGATTCTTTTATGGATTTTGGTTCAATGCTTGACGATTCGTTTGCGTATGCCCGGGAGGGTGTCTGGGAGAAATGGAGACGCTGGGTGTTCCTGATCCTGTGCATGATCATCTTCCCGTTGATTCTCGGGTATATGGTACGGATATACCGTGGTGAGAAACCGGCACCGGAGCTCTCGGACCTGGGCACGCTCTTTGTCGACGGGCTTAAACTGCTGCTGGTCCACATCATCTACTTCCTTCCCGTTATCCTGCTGGTAATCCTCGCGTTTGTCCCCATGGTCTCAACACTCCTTACATCCGGGTTACTGTCCCAGGACTTTGGCTCAATGTCGGATTACCAGACCGAACGGTGGCTGAGCAGCCACCCGGAACTCCTGTCCGCAGCAGGCCTGATGGTGCTGCTGCTCCTGATTGCAATAGTCCTTGCGATTATCATTTCGATCTTCTCGTTTCTCGGGGTTGTCCGGTTTGCCCGGACCCGGAGCATCAGCGAGGCATTTAATTTTTCTGCAATTCTTGCTCAGATAGGTCGTATCGGCTGGGTCAACTACATCCTGGCACTCGTTGTTATCACCATAATCGGGTTTATTTTCGGAATGGTCCTGAATATTTTCTCGTTCATCCCGGTTATCGGTGGTTTCATTGGTATCCTCGTTATGACGGTTCTGTACGTGCCCTTTATCCTGTTCTCCGCGAGATTTTCCGCCCTTGTCTATGAAGCGGGAGAGGAAAAATCACCGCAATTATCATCCGGGACCGCTGCATTTTCGCCCGGACCATAATATTTTTTCAGGTTAGAGTGTCATCCCAAACCCTGCTTTTTCATGGGGTATACATGATAAGCAACTCATTGGAGACACTCCAGAAGGACTCTGCAGAGTTTCGCCCCCGCCGTCGTGAATAATAGGGGTAAAAGACCCCCATACCCCCAATTATGATAGTTGCCGCCGCCCCCGGCGGGGCGCCCCCGCGGCGGATCAAGGACTTTTATTTCTGAAAAACACCGCACTGCCCCGTCGTGCCCCACGAGGGGCCCTGAGGCGGGGAGCCCTCATAAAAATTATGACATCTTTTCCGATTTCCATCGTTCCGGTGTGAACTTCCCCAGTTCATACCAGTTTCTTCAGAGCCATTTTTTATCAGGTTTTTCCAGCTGAATCTGAATTATTTTTTGCGGTTTCAGAATGACTATACCATATTTTATATCAGGCCGGGGGTTGTTCCCCGGCGGAAAAAAGAAAAAGCAGCTTATCGCTGTATCGCGCCGAGATTTGCCTGCTCAACGGTCCTGGCATACCGGGCAAGTACACCGGTGAGATGCCTGATGGGCGGTTTCCAGGATTTTTTCCGCAGGTCCATCTCTTTTTTCGGGACCATGAGATCGATCTTTCTTTCAAAGAGATCCACTTCGATCGGGTCCCCCTCCTTCACAAATGCGATCGGTCCGCCAATCGCAGCTTCGGGTGCAACATGACCGATACAGGGTCCCCGCGTCCCACCGGAGAACCGTCCGTCCGTGATAAGGACGACCTGTCTGTATCCCAGGCCCATGAGCGCCGATGTCGGTGAGAGCATCT
>DADR01000008.1 GCA_002495055.1 Methanoregula sp. UBA247
TATGATTTGAAGTGCTGCTATGGGGCATATGAACTGATGGTTGTAATCTAAAAGGACATTTTAAATAGTAATCCTGCCATAGTATCATCCATGACCACGCCACACGGTCTAGAGAGCGAAAGCCGTTTTCATACTACCGATGCCAAGTATCGGCAGTACACCGCCTCTGCAATGCAGAAGGCCATTGAAAGCAAGAAGATCACTGAGGACGATGCCGACCTTATCCGGAAGTTCCTGCGGGAAAGCAAGGCAACGGGAAAGAAGAAAATATCCGATGCTCGTTGCTTTAAAATTGTACTCTCCCTTATCGCCATCCGTCATTTTTTCCCGGAACCATTCCGGCAATGTTCGATTGACAATGTCTATGATGCAATCGAAAAAATCAAAAATGTCCGGAAGCCCGACGGGTCCACCCGGTACAAGGATAACACGGTTGCTGATTACATCCGGTTCATGAAGCGGTTCTTCCGGTGGATGGTGGAGAACGGGCACTCCACTATTCCCGACAAGAAACTTATGGGGATTTCTCCTCCTGCTTACCGCTATGACATGAAGACCGCTGACGACATTTTCACCAAGGAAGAGATTCGTGACATGCTGAATGCCTGCCAGAATTCCCGTGACCGTGCTATCGTTGCCACGACTTACGACGGTGCCTGCCGGATCGGTGAGATCGGGACACTCCGGTGGAACCAGGTTGAATTCACCGATGTGAACGCGACGATCAAAGTGCGGTTTAAGACTGAAAAAATCCGGTTGATCCCACTGTTCATGGCGAAGGAATACTTGATTGCATGGCGCAACGATTACCCTGGAGATCCGTCCGGAGAGAACTATGTTTTCCTGACCAGCGGGGGGGGTCGTAGCCGCAAGGGACGGCACCAGCTCCAGTATGCAGGTATCGCAAAGCAGATCAAGATTATCGCCGCACGGGCCGGGATAAAGCGGCACGTCACACCGCATATTTTCAGGCACTCCAAGATCACCCATCTCGTCAGGGACCGAATGCAGGAGAGCATGATTAAAAAAATCGGCTGGGGTACCCTGACGACAACCATGCTGGAGAAATGCTATGCCCATGTGGAGGACGAGGACGTTCTCAACGAGGCCGCCCGGATCGCCAATGTCCAGATCGATGACAAGCCCAAGTCCACGGTCCTCGAGCCTCGGCAATGCCCCCACTGCGGAACTGTAGCTGCACCGACACAAACGTGGTGCCCGGCATGCGGTACTGCCTTGACGGGAGAGGCACGGGACAAGCTCAAATCCGCGACTGAGCAGGCAGAAACGTTGCCGTGGTTCAAAGAGATTGAGACAAAGTGGCAGAAACAGTTAGAGGATATGCAGAACCAGATTATCCAGCTGCAAAAGGGAAAAGGATCAGCCTGAAATCTTCTTTTTTCGGTGGAACGCTACCCGGCATTTGCCGCTGCAAAATTTTGTATGTGACCGCGATGTTGTAGCAATGGGGTTGCCACAAAATTTGCAAATTTTTGGGTTCCTCTCTAATTCAGATTCGTGTAATTTTTTTTTAATCATTTCCTTCTTCTGCCGTATTTTGATTGCGGCTTCATTCCTACATTTCGATGAACAGTACAAACGCCACGGATACGGTAGTCTAAATAAACGAGAACAATTCACACATTGGCTCATTCCATCTTCATAATCAAAATAGGGATTGTGGTTGGACGGAATCCAGCAAACATCCCACTCATCCAGATTGATTTGCCCTCTTAGTAAAATCCGGACGCGGTCCTTACCAACGACATGTTGCTTAAAGATATCCTGCTCTCGTAAAAAATCGGTAATCTCAATTTCAGTCGAACAAATCTTGGATTTAAGAATCGTATCGTAAGGAATCATTATAACAAAAATTTCATCCTGTTTAGGTGAAATATAGATTAAATTCAAATCCCCTTTTGGAACGAAACGGGGAATTCTCGGATCGGGGGTTTTTAAAAATTCACGGAAGATTCCCGTTAAGTGGTCAAGAACTCTCTCTTTAATGTTCCGTTTAGTAATTCGATTAATCCAAAAATAGTAATCGTTATCTGTAACGTTTTCCTGTTGAACACCCATTGAAATACAGATTTTAATTTAATATTTCATTCTATTTATCAATATGCCTATACAGACAAACCAAGATGGGCAGGAGTGGTTTCACACGGGAGTCAGAATCCCGAAACTACTTCATGATCAGGCGATAGAGCGCCGGATCTCGATGAGTGCAACGCTGACAAGAGCGTTGGAAAAAGAATGCGGCGGGGTAGAGCCATTGCCACACGGTCAGGCCCCAACCGCACTGTCCAGTACCCCGGGAAGGAGTAAAGGGCAATGATCAATTCTCATTCTGAATCAATAAGCGTTCCCCCGAAGCCCCGGCCAATACCGGGATTCACCATCGACAGGGAGACCTTGGAGCACCTGGAACCGCTGCACAAGGCTGCAGCTGAGATTGCCATCAGGACCGGACGCTGGCGGCTGGTGTGATCATATCGCCGGAGTTTGATTGATATGGCGTTAGCGTTTACACCAGATTCTCTGCGGGCACGGAGTACTGAAACGATCCATACCCTGCTGAGCGAACAGTTATCTGAATTCTGCCAATGTGATTTCTGCCAGACAGTAAGGAAGCGGAAAGCATTGGAGGCACGGGGGGCACGAATCCCATGATGCCCGAATCGAAGGCCGACTATGTCCGCTGCCGGCATACGCACCGATACTGCTCGCGCCTATGTATCTACTGTGACACAGGAGTGGATGAGACCGGCACTGCTCAGTTCTACTGCTGGTATCCCTACCGGCTCCACGGGAAGGATCCGGTAACAATTGCCAGGGCAGAGGTTGTTTGGGCGGACAACTACGGGAACTTGTTCATTGGCGAGGTGCACTGATGCCGGAAGACCACGTTCACCGGCACATCAATGAGCGTCCTGATTATCTGATCATCGGCACGCCGGGAAAAGGCGGGGAAATCCGTGTCCACTTCGATGCTGGCGACCTCAATGATGCCTGCCGACGGGTTGATGTTGCAGTGCAGGTCCGGGCACACATGCTGGTGAAATTATCCGAGGTGTCCTGATGGAATTTTTCAGCCCGGTTTACGAGCTGCTCTATCGATGTGAGCTGATGGGGATGGATCTGCCACATGGGTGGGATTTGATGCCCGAGACGGCCCTTTTGGCGGCATGTTCTGTTTTTTTAGGGGTAACATATGGATCCCAATGAACAAGCCAGGGATATCGCTGCAGACGCGCTCAAAATCATTGATCGGAATATGGCACAACGACTGGCTGCAGCGAACCAGTTCAAAGAGGACCGCCCGTTCGATTTTATCGACATCGCCAACCACCTGCGCGAACAGCACCACATCATCTCATTCGGGAAAAGATTATTCCGGTATCAGGATGGAATTTATCTCGAGGACGATGGGTTCCTTGATTCTGCTATCGTCACCGAACTCGTCCAGCGGGGCATTAAAGAGGATGGGAGGGTTACAACCGCAGCACAGCAGGTTAAGCACTATCTGACCTACGGCAGAGTTGAACACGATTACCCGTTCAACATTTACTCCGATATGTTCCCGGTAAGGAACGGGATTATCAGGATTGATTTTGCCACGGGCACGACCACCCTGATACCATTCTCCCATGAATATCGGTTTAATTACCGGCTCCAGGTTGTATATGATGTCGATGCCGACGGCACCGAGATTTTAAAATATCTGGATTCTCTCGGAACTGACAGCGGTATATTGGTGCAGATACCGGCACATGCCATCTTGTCCATGCTCGGACGGATCTATAAAAAATCATACTTCCTGAAAGGCGACAAGCACAGCGGGAAGTCCACCTACGCTGATCTCCTCACCCGGCACCTGTTCGGGATCTCCGTGTGCTCATCTGTGAGCCTGCAGTCGTTGTTGTTTGACCGTTTCCGGCTTGCCGAGATTGATGGGAAGATCCTAAACGCATATTCCGACCTATCTGACCAGAGGCTTCGGGATATCGGCACCTTCAAGGCACTTACTGGTGGCGACCTCATCACCGTGGAGAAAAAGCACAGGGACCCGTACCAGTTGCGGAACAAGGCACTGTTCCTGTTCTCGGCAAACAAATATCCGAAGATAACTAGTGGCGATGACGCTTTCTGGGATAGATGGATCGCCCTTGAGTTCCCGAAGGAGTTCCCTGTGGACAGCACATTCACTGACCGGATGTTCACGGATGCCAACCTATCTGGATTCTTTAACCAAATTCTCCTGAAAATGCAGGATATCATCAAGAACGGCATCAAAGTAACTGACAGCGTCGAACAGGCTTGGCTTAATGATGCCAGCAGCAGCCACCGGTTCATCCAGGAGGAGCTTGAACGGTACAAGGATGCCGTGCTGGTGAAAGCAGACGTGTACCAGCGGTATGTCGATTTCTGTGATGAAGGTGATTACGAAACCGAGCCCCAGCGGGTATTGACCGATGCCCTGACACGGTCCGGAGCATTGTCCTGCCGGCCATGTGTCGGGAAAAAACAGCAGCACTGTTACCAGGGATACAAGTACAAAGATGCCGAGCCAGTCTATCCAGATAAGGAAATCAAGAAGGAGACCACCCAGGCACAGGTGACTGCATGAGCGGGACATCTGCGGGACATCACAGTTGCCAGGATATCCAGCAAAAAACCAATATTCTCTTTTTAATACAATAATACGTAGTTACCATAAAATGAATTTACCATGGATATCGTGGCAAGTAACAAGAAATCAAATCAGGACCCGGGCAAGCCCCCTTTCTTTCTGTCCCGCTCTGTCCCATTCTGTCCTACTCGCCCGGGAGCCGAATTAAACTGCTATAAGTTAGCATACGGACATGGGGTTATAATCTAGAATCAGGTTTCTGGTGGATTTTCTATGAACTCTGGTGTGCCAATCGGCACCAGCGTAATGTGTGTATTTCTTATTACTATTTTCAAATATAGTATAACAGAGTAAGACTTATGCAAACATTTATATGTGTTCATACCTTACATTAAGTAAGCCCACAACGACGACATCTGAACTCTTTTACGTCGTGGGATTCTGAACGTGATTTAAATGAAAGCCGAACTTTTAGCACTCAAGCACAAGCTTGACCGCATGTTTGCCAACGAGGCCCCTAAACACCTCGTTGTTGAGGCACGGAACGCCGAACTGGAGAAGATCATCAAAGCCCGCCAGGACACCCTCACCACCTCTATCCAGAACCTTGAGAAAACACGGGCGGAACTCATAGATACCTACGCCTACCACGCCCGGGACGACCCGGAGAGCCACGCCCGGCGCATGAGGCTTAATGATGAGTATGCGGCAATGCCCTCAAGAGAGCTCGCTGCGATGTCGGTCGTTGGTCTTGATTATGAGGCTCAATATGCCCGCGCCTCGTCCCTCCGTCGAAGGGGGCTGCATGGTGAGGCGGATCAGGCACACGCTGCCATCAAACTACAGCAGGAGGCATGGCGTGGGAATGAGATTATCCAAAGTATTGAGAAGGAGGCAACAAAACTCTCAATGCTCTTACCATCAGAGGATACAGACCACCTGTGGGTAGGTACGGACCCCGGGACTATCCGCCAGGACGACTTCGCGACGGTGGATAAGGCGACGGGCAAGATCCAGTTCAAAGACAACGACGGTGAGGTGGTTGAGGTATGAAGCCAACCAGCGCCCCCTCAATGCCGATATCGTACCGGAAGTATGAGGGGCTGTCCGATACGGATTTCAAGGCGATCAGGACCAAGGCCCGCATGCTCGACCTCGGGAGCGACGAAGCCCTTAACTTTGTGGTTGAGACAGCCCGCCGGGGCAGCTATAATGACTTAACCGCCTTTTTGGAATACCTCTCGCGTCTGCGGTGACGGTATGCCATCCGGTTGTTCAGTCTGCGTTCATGGCAAGTGTATAGAGATTGATCTGGCACTACGGAACGGTGCATCTGTCCGGGGGCTGGCGCGGACCTATGGACTATCCAAGACCTCGCTATACAGGCATAAGGCGCACATGGACGAGTGTCCCAAGCCGCAGACCGTCTCCTTTGAGGACAAAACATCTCTCGAGCGGATCACCGAGATAGAAAAAATTGCCCGAGCGCTCATAGCACGAGCAGCGTCGTCCGGTCAGATTACCGGTGTCGCGCCACTGCTCCGTGCTGCTAATGAAAGCCTGCAGATAGCAGCCAAGCTGGNNGGGGAGATGACTGGCAAGCCGGTGGAGGCTGCCATTAACGGCATTTCGTGGGAGGAATTCCATATATTTACCGGATCCCTGCTGGCGGCCCTTGACGACCAGCCAGAGGCCAAGAAAGCCGTCCTGGACGCATTGCTAACCGTCGGGGGTGAAGCATGCAAGACTACCTGATTGATGCCATGGACCCCTGCGCCTGGGTGAGCAGGAACTTCGTGGGGAAATTTTTGGATCCGCTGGAACCGTGGCAGACGCAGTTCCTGAACGCATGCAATTTTTATCGGCAGCCCGTCCTTGCCAACTGTGCTCGGGGCACGGGGAAAAGTGAACTGGCGGCGATTGTTGCCACTCATACCGTACTGTTCAGGAACAGCCAGACGGTTCTCCTGCTGGGTCCTTCCATGAATCAGGCACGGGAATTATACCGCAGGTGCCGTCGGCTCTATGACAAGTATGAGTCGGCCACAAAACCACATCTGATAACGGACAGCAAGACGGCACTGGAATTGAGTAACGACAGCCGGTTGATTGCCCTCCCGGGTGGCAATGAAGCCGGTCCCAGATCCTATCGGTGCAACCTCCTTATCCTTGATGAAATGTCATTCTGTGACCGTCGGATGGTGGAGGGCGCTGCCATCCCAACGATGAGCGGTGTACCGGGTTCCCGGTTAATCTGCATCAGTACCCCGAATGGGAAAGAAGGCAGCCTGTTTTATGAATGGTGGGAAACTGCCACCGGGTTCGAGAAGATACTGGTCCCCGCTCATGAGTCAAAACGGATCACCCCGAAATTCTTAAAGCACATGGCGTCGGTGACCCGGCCAGAAAAATTCGACCAGGAGTTCAACTGCAAATTCATATCCGGCGCGGAGTCCCCGTATTTTCCAGGGTTCGTCGTTGATCAGTGTTTTGTCGAACTGGAGGGAGATGCTCCGCGCAGCCCGTTAAAGGTGATTTCATGAAAGAGTCTGAAGTAATTGTATCGGCAGTCCTGTCGTGGGACCCTGCTTTTTATCACGACAGATCCGCATTGGTTCTGGTACAAAAAAAGAATTTGGTACATTCGTTTGATTTCAACGATCCACCAGAGATTGCCCGAACCTGGTTCGAGGTCACGCACATCGAATCGCTTCGGGGCGATTACATCCAGCAGGCCGATCAGGTTGTTCAGCGATGGATGACATTCAACCGCTGGTATAAGGAGCGGCATGTGACTTTAACCACTCTGATTGATGTCGCAGGTGTCGGGACCAGTGTGAGAATGACACTGCAGCACCGGGCCACTGCAGCTGGCGCGAGTCTGCATGTTTATCCCTATTCCTTTGTGAGCAGCATAAATCCGACAGGTTCCAGCCATGGGGTTCTCCGTCTGGATAAACCCAGTGTTTACGAACTGGCATACCGGCTGGCAGCCAACGGGCAATTGAAGATCGACAAGGATCTGCCGTTGTCAAAGGAGCTGAAAAAGGAAATGGAAAACCTATCCGTCGTCTCAAGCCCGTCTGGCCGGCCACTCATCAATGCAGCACCGGGTGGCTTTGATGATCTGACTACTGCTACAGTTGCAGCTCTGGCGTATATGGACCTTAAAGGCGAGGTACGGATTTTGCGGATATGACCGTCCCGGTGGATATCCCGTATGTGATGGCGGGACCACAAACGGGAAGCAAGAGCCCGTTCCCCGGAGGATTACGCGCAAGATCCCCGGAAAGGAATGTTCAGGAGGTGACACATGACAAAAAAGAAGTCTAAGGCGTTTAAGAAAAAAGAAGAGGAGCTGACCCGGCTTGTAAAAAAGTCGGGACGCACACCCGAGTATAAGAAAAAACGTTCCGGTAAACCGGCGTAACCCCGATGACCCGGACCTGTCACCCGGCGAGGGGGATCGTCCTCAAAAATATCTTTTTTTCAGCGGATAGCGGCGATAACTCTAGCCCACAGAAGGAGATGGCACACTGGACCACACCGCCCGCACATGAAAAAGGATCCCAATTATTTTTCGTGAATGTTTCCACCAACCACATTCCACATTTCTTTTCATATGACCCCAACCTTTACCCAACTGACGATAGAAACGGCCACAGAATCGCATTGCGAAGGTCGCCCAATTGCATATGAGGCTGTGACCGCAGCGGAATATGAATATTGGGAGCGGTTCTGGAAATAATGATATTACCGCTTCTTCGGTTTTGCCTTTAATATCTCACCCATCTCTTTTTCAAATTCTTTTTGTTCGGTAAATAATGGGTCATCAATAGCAGGACAAGCCCTCTCACCGGTCTCATACTCCTTTGTCGAACCACAACTGTGTTTTATTTTATCATCTGGTGAACAACGACGAGTAGCGGCCCATGCTTTTTTCTGATCCTTATTCATAACTTTAAATCGGCGACGAAGAATAAAAAAGAGAGGGTTACTCGCTGCCAATCACGGCAACCCTACCCCGGATGATCTCCCGACCCTCCGGTGATTTCAGCACACGGATTAGCGATTCTTCAAACTCCTTCTCCTGACGTTTCTCCCGCATCTCCTCTTGTTTCTTGTGCCGCCCGGTTGGTTCTGATGAGAAACACCACCCATCAACACCGGGGAACATTTCAATAATCAAATCCCCGATTTTTTCCCGGAACGCTTCATAATTTTTCGGGTAATGTTCCGAGAGCTCTTCTCCACCTTTGATAACAACTTCAATTTCCATCTGTCCACCTTTCCTGCAACCGCAGGTAAAGACAGATTAGAGTACAGGAAAATATATTTTATGGTTTTAAAAAGAGAATAGGGCCCCGTTTTCGATTTAGAACATAACCCAGTGTTAGAATGCTGCTATGGGGATTCGAAC
>DADR01000052.1 GCA_002495055.1 Methanoregula sp. UBA247
AGTACCATGTCACCACCTATCTCGACAATGAAGTCACCGGCTGTCCACCTGCTCGCCACCGCAGCGGCCGTCCTTTAAAGACGCTCTCCCAGCGGCTGAAAGGTAAGGATGGTCGGTTCCGCGGCTCTCTCTCTGGTAAGCGCGTTAACTTTTCGAGCCGAACCGTCATATCCCCGGATCCGAACCTTTCGATATCGCAGGTTGGCGTCCCTCGTGTTGTTGCAAATGAGATGACGATTCCTGTTCGCGTAACTGTCTATAATATTGAAGAATTCAAGGGGATCGCCCGTAACGGCCCGGTCCGCCCGGATGTCAACGCACCTTGCGGTGCAAACTACGTTATCCGACCCGATACCAGAAGACTTCGTCTAGGTGCAGATAATCTCGATATTGTTGCCGATATGATCGAACCTGGCTGGACCGTCGAACGCCATCTCCAGGATGGTGATATTGTTCTCTTAAACCGTCAACCCTCATTGCACCGCATGAGTATTCTGGCACATCGCGTTAAAATCATGGAAGGCCGGACTTTCAGGCTCAATCCCGCAGCCTGTCCCCCGTATAACGCCAACTTTGATGGAGGTGAGATGAACATGCATGTGCCCCAGACCGAAGAGGCGCGTGCGGAAGCTGATATTCTCATTTCCGTGCAGGAGAATATTATGTCGCCGCGTTTCGGTGGGCCGATCATTGGCGGTATTCATGACCATGTTTCAGGAATTTTCATGCTTACACATGGAACCCGCTGGTTGACCAAGGAAGAAACACTGTATCTCCTGCGATACTCAGGAGTCGAACGAATGCCGGAGCCCGGGAAGATCGAAAATGGTGTCGAGTATTGGAGCAACAAGCAGGTTTTCTCTCAGATTCTTCCGGAACACTTCAACATGGTCTTCCATGCAAACTCGTGCCAGTCCTGCGACACTTGTAAAAAGATGCTGTGTTACCGCGATGCCTATGTCAGGATCATTGACGGACAACTCGAATCTGGTACTATTGACAAGAAGGCCATCGGTGCATTCGACGGTCAGATTATTAATCGTATTATCCAGGAGCAGGGCAAGCAACGGGCTGCAAAGTTCATTGACGACTTAACTAAACTCTCTATCCGGGCTATCATGCTTGACGGTCTCTCTTTTGGGATTGATGATACTGATCTTACTGAGGTCTTATACCACCAGAATAATGAAGTGCTGAAGAACGCAGCTCTCATTGTCGACCAACGGATCAAGATTTATGATGAAGGACAACTCGAACCAATGCCCGGTCGTACCGTTGAGGAGACTCTTGCGATGCAGATCTTGCAGGTGCTCAGGAAAGCCTGTGACCACACTGGCCAAATAGCAACCAGACACTTTCATCTTGAGAATAGCGCTGTTTTAATGGCCGTTTCCGGGGCTCGTGGTTCAATGAGGAATTTGGCCCAGATCTCAGGTTGTCTCGGGCAGCAGACCGTTCGGGGAGAACGTCTTGTTCATGGTTATGAGGATCGTACCCTGTCACATTTCAAAAAAGGAGACCGTGGTGCTGTTGCACACGGATTTATCCAGCACAGTTTCAAGAGCGGTCTCAACCCCACTGAATTCTTCTTCCATTCTATGAGTGGTCGTGAAGGTCTTGTCGATGTTGCAGTTCGTTCAGCACACAGCGGATATCTCCAGCGTCGGATGATCTATGCGCTCCAGGATCTTAAAGTGGAATACGATGGGACGGTCCGAACCCCAGGGGGTAGAATTGTCCAATTTGATTACGGAGAGGACGGCACCGATCCAGCCAAAAGTGCGTTTGGCGATGCAGTGGATGTAAAAAGTATCGTTGACAGCGTCCTTATGAATGACAATTTTTCAAACTCTCCGGTGTCAGAGCCAGAAAAACCAGCAATTAATCGGCCATTATCATCACACGTAAGGCCGAGAATTATTGAGATAGAGATTACATCTCCAGTTGAGGCAAAACATACAGTACCGGAATCAGTCGTCTCTCCACCAATAATTCCCCCCCGGGGTACGATCCGGCCAAAAATAATCGTTGAAAAAACAATCCGTCCGACAATCATTGAAGTCGATGAATCGAAGAAATGCCTGTCCTGCGGTATGAAGAATCCGATATCTAACAAATATTGTTCACATTGCGGAATAATATTTGATACAACGATAGGACCTGTTCCGGCGGTCAAACCTGTTGCAGAGGATGAATTAGGTCTATTCTCCTCCGGAATTGAGACGGATCATGAAATTGTTTTTATTGGAGATGCTGAAAATGGTCTTAATCCGATTTCAGCATATTTATTCGAAGATGAAGTCCCCTGCAAACCGGAACCTGTACGCACACCCATGATTAAGCCGGATCAAACTTCCGTATCCGGGATTCCTGTTTCACCGGGCTTACAGAAAGTCCCCGATATTTCGAGGGAACCTTCATCATCTTCAGAAATTTCTATTGATGAAAAAATTACGGAGTTGCACGCGACCGCGAGACAATATATCAACGCTTTAAAATTCGAAGAATCTGCCCGGTGTTGCTCTGATATTCTCAAGATCGACGAAAAAGATGCTTTAGCCTGGGATATGAAAGGCCATTGTCTCGAAATGACAGGACATTTCGATGAAGCATTTGAATGTTATAATATCGCACTCAAATATGACCCTGACCTTTGTAGTGCGTGGTTCCACAAAGGAAAATGGTTTGTTGAGAACTGCGAATTCATGGAAGCCATGAATTGTTTTGATACGGTGATTGTCAGAAATCCCACATTTGAAAATGTATGGTATAAAAAAGGGTATACTTTTGAAAGGATGGGGCAGCATCGGGAAGCGATCGCCTGTTTTGAAAAATCACTGACAACAGATCCCCATAATGTGGATGTCTTGATTAGCAAGGCGTATAATCACGAAGAACTCGGTGAGTTTGACCACGCAGTTTATTGCTACGATATGGCATTAGCGCAGAGACCAGATGATCCTACTATCTGGTCCATGAAGGGATCAATACTTGGAAAACAAAAAAAGTACTCCGAAGCCCAGCGATGTCGTGAGAAGGTGAACCAGCTCAGTCCAGAACATTCTCATATTGATGGAGCACATGGACCAAATATTGAAAATGTAAAAACATATCCTAAAGTTTCGCAGCGTTCGGAATCTATCTCATCTGCCACGATTAAACCCGACAACGCCAGCAGTTCAATCTTATTGGGGATTTCATCAATGGGAATTGGAAAATTTGATGACGCGCTCAACTATTTTGATCAGGCCTTGAACCTGAATCCGAATAATAGGGATCCCTGGGTCTTCAAACTCATATGTTACAAGAAGATGAGTATGCCTTTTGAAGCCAAAGAGAGCGAGAAACATGTCGATGTTAAAAGCTTTATTTCCCATGCATCGGGGTTTTATCAGGCCAGGGATTTTGAAATGTCTTTGAAATATTTTGATGCAATCATTCAGGTATTTCCTGCCGATGCGGGGTTATTGGAGAACAAAGGTCTTTGTCTTGACCGTCTTGGAAGGTTGGATGAGGCAGAATATTGTTATCAGTATGCAAAAGAACTCGATGATCTTGAAGAAGCAAGGGAAAATGAGTTGCATGGTGGAGAAACAGAATGATACCCTCATATTTTAACGTCTTAAATCCGAATAACTGTTACATTGGATCCTTTGAGGTTTGATAATGTCCCCGGATACGATTTATACCGATAATAGTAAACAAATCATCGGACATGCAGCCCAGATTGCTGCTTCATATGCAGAGCAACAAAAGAAAGAGGCGGAGCTGGCATTAAAAAAGCAAAAAATCTGGGAAAACCTGACCCTTTATCTCAACAAGGAATGGCATTTTCATGTCCTCAACCTCTTCAATAAAGAAAAGCCCTTTTTTGACCAGATAAAAACAGAAGATGAAGCAATCCGGCAAAATCTTGAGATAATTGAAAACACAGCCCGACCAAAAACAGAGGAGATCAAAAGACGGTTCCCTCTCCTCATAGAGAATGCGTTTAAAAATACCAAAGTATCTCTGGACAAGGAGAGTCGACATCCCCGTTATTCCCTGCAAAACGGGTTTTTCAAAATTGAAATTGACGAGTACAAAGGAACGGCAAAACTGTCGGACACTGAAGGATCTCTTTCTGAAGTTCCAGCGGATGTTGATGCCATTGTAGAGGCAATTAACAAGGAATTCACCCGAATTTTTGAACGACCTTTTGACGGGAAAAAATTTTTCAAAACATTACGGAGGAACTATTGCACCATTATTAAAAATGAGAAAATTCCTGATGGAGAAAGTGTGCCGATCCGGAAAATTACAACACGGCTGGGTAAAAATGAGAAAGGATTCCGTACGGATGAATTTGTTGTCGATCTTACCCGGTTAGTTGAGGCAGGATCTTCTGAACTCGAAGGCATGCGCCTTGAACTACAGCAGACACGTGATACGAACAAAGGAATGCTTCTCCAGGGGCAGATGAATCGTGGTTATATCGGATTTATTACATTCAAGAAGATGATGTAAATGGAACAACAGGATCAGGCAATTACTGTTATTGAATCTCTGAGAACGGGACTTCCCCCGAATGTTGGCGTAGAACTCTATTCTGTGGGTAACGAGAAACTGATTGATGGGATAAAACGGTACCACATCAGCGGGATAAAAAACCGGGGGACCATCCGGTTCATCAATGGCTCATGGGGTGCTGGCAAGACCCATTTTTTCCGACTTTTACGGGAAGTTGCATTTAAAAGTGATTGTCTGGTCTCAAATGTTGAGCTGAATGCGAACGATGCTGCACTGAATAAATTTGAGAGGATTTTTTTCACGATTGTCCGTAATATCGCCACACCTACCTATTACACACTCGGCGGAAAATATGATGTAACTCCCTTCGGGAATGTATTGCGGGAATCCCTCGGATTTCTCTCAACAGGAAACCGGGTAATCGGCGATGAGATTGTTTTCGAGCAGTATACTAAAGCGAATGAGCGACTGTTTGCAGACCATAGTATTGATATCGATTTCAAGAAAATGGTCCAGAAATACTGGGAGACCTTCATTCCGGAGTCTGCGCAACCGGAAACCCGCGACCAGTTACGGGCGGAGATCCTCCAGTGGTTCAGCGGGGAAGGAAAGCTCCCCGATTACCGGAAAAAATTTGGCGTTAACAAGATGGTAAGCAAAGACAATGCCAAAGTAATGTTCCAGTCTCTTGCCGGTTTTGTGAGGTTATCCGGCTACCAGGGTCTCCTCATTGAATTTGATGAGGCAGAGATGGCATATTCGACAATGCGAAAAGCGGCATTGCGGGACGCCCATAACAACCTGCTCTCATTAATCAACAATATCGAGATGATCCCAGGGCTGTTCCTGATCTATGCCACGACCCCGGATTTCTTCAATGATCCAAAACACGGGATAACCATTTATGGAGCACTTGCAGGAAGAATCGGTAAACCCGAGAGCCGTCCCCCAAAAGCCCTTGACAAAATCTGGAATTTTGATGAGGTCACCACATCTCTCGAAGACTACCAGTCAGCTGCAATTAAAATCCGGAATATTTACGCAAATGCGTTCCTGGAAGCCAAAGAAAAATTACCGGATGATACCAATACAAAGGAGTTCGTGGCCCGCCTGAACAATGAGCATCCATCCATGAGTCCCGTACGGTTCTGGAGAGTGATGGTTACCGGGCTGATTTCATACTTTGATGATATCATGGAAGGTGAAACAAGAACACCGGAAAAATTGTATTATGACGTGATGGATAAACTTCGCGAGGCATAATACATGGATGAAACGATGGCCCGGTCCATCATTGAATCATTACGAATTGGTATACCGCCACGAGGTCATATCAACCAGTTTACCGTTGGTCGCAGGTCAGAAATCGCCCAGCTTAAAGAAAAACTTGATTCGGGAACGCCGGGTACAATGCTGATCAAAGCAAATTATGGATCGGGAAAGTCTCATTTACTACAATATCTCCGGGAAAATGCCCTACAATCGGGATATGTTATCAGTTGTATAACATTAGACTCAAAATCAGCAATCCGTTTCAACAGGATGGATCAGATAATCGGGGCTATCTGGAGAAATATCGAAATCCCTTCAAATGAAGGGACACATGGAGTCCGTCCCTTTCTTGATTTTATCTGTGACTCAATGGAGCATAGCAAATCCCAGAATCAGAAATTCTGGAACGACCTGACTAACAAGGGACATTGGGATTTTTCCGAAGCACTGGAATCACCTTCAATGTTCATAGCGCTTCGTGCATGGAACACAAAAAATCCCCAAGCTCAGGATCTGATTGAGGATTGGTTTTACAATCCGAAACTCTATGCTGCTCAACGGAAGTTACTATATTATCACCTCGTGTTAGGATTGCGTGACCAGTTCAGGGATCCAAGAACTGAATACCAGTTTTATCGCGCTGATACTGGAATTTTCAATTTCCAGAACCAGGAATATGCCCAGAGCTGGGAGATGCTCCAGGATATCGATCTGCTGGTGAGAATGAGCGGTCTCAAAGGATTTGTCATCCTTTTTGATGAATTCGAGGATGTTCTCACTAACCTGTCAAACAAAAATTACCAGCAGGCTGCGTTCTGGAACCTGTTCCAGTTCTTTTCCGGAAAACAATTTTCTGGTGGAAGCTTTTTTGCGGTCACTCCTGAATTTGTTCAGAAGTGCAAGAGTTTACTGATGAAAAAAGGTGTGTACGATTATGACTTCTCCCGGTTCGATTCTCTTCCGGCATTCTCAATGAGCCCCCTCGAAGTTCAGGAGCTTGAAGAACTGGCACTGAAGATCATGCGGGTGCATGGAACCGCATACGCCTGGAATCCTAATTCCCACATTAGTAATGCAGAACTTAAAGCATTCATAAAAAAATCCGCCAATACCCCTGTCCAAGACAGGACCCGGAAAACGATTACCGACACGGTTGCATTCCTTGACGATCGTCTTGATCACATCTCCGAATCCTTATGACCCCGTTGGAACGTTTAGAGAGTAAGATTGCATCAGCCTTCTACGGCCGTTTCGTATCCTTACGACCGGTTCAGGAAGGTGCTATCGATCCTATACTAGCCGGGAAGAATGTTGTCCTGTCATCAGGAACCGGTTCCGGGAAAACCGAGGCGGTCCTTGCTCCACTCGTGAACCGGTATTATTCGAATATTTTTGAGGAAGAACAACCCATCATCCTCTATATTGCGCCAACAAAGGCACTGGTCAACGATCTTGAGCGTCGCATTACTTCGACGGTCTCAAGTTCCCTGAATATTCGGGTCGGCATCCGGCATGGGGACCGGGATGATCTGAAATCCGGCCAGCCCCCCCACATTCTCATTACCACTCCGGAATCACTTGAGGTCATGCTGTTCCGGAAGGACAAAGCCCTGGATAAAATTCGCGCCGTTGTGCTCGATGAAGTCCATCTTTTATACAATACCCAGCGGGGACTACAGCTCGCAGTTCTCCTCCAACGCTTGAAAAAGAAGCTCACTCATGAATTGCAATGGGTGGCGATCTCCGCAACTATTGCCCGGCTGGAGAACATCCAGAATTTCCTGTGCGATGCTCCTGCTGAGAACACGGTATTTCTCCAGTACCCCTCCCAGAGATCTATTGATGCCCATGTGCGGCACATAAAAAAACCCGGGGATTTCCTGGATCTTGTGTTAAAAATCATTGGAGATCAGCCGGCAAAACTGCTGGTATTCACCAATGACCGCAACTCAACAGAGCGGCTCGCAGGGATCCTCCAGTCCGATAAAAAATTAGCGCCGGGTGTGTTCACCCACTATTCCTCCCTCTCACCGGAAGTCCGTCACGAGATCGAGAAAAATTTCTCAATCCTGCGAACGGCAATCTGTGTTGCGACCAGCACGCTTGAACTGGGTATCGATATCGGTGACATTGATGCAGTCATTCTTTGGGATGTACCGGGGAATGTCGAATCTTTTCTCCAGCGGATTGGCCGCGGGAACCGGCGTTCGGCCAAGACTAATGTTATCTGTCTTATCCCGGACACGTCACTGACGGTTATGATGGATACCTTGCGATTCCTCGCACTTATCGATATGGCCAAGCGGGGAGAGATGCCCGTCCGTTCGCCCTTCAACCTGTATGGAGCGTTCGTCCAGCAGAGTATTGTCCAGGTTGCAATAGAAAACGGGCAGTTTAAAAAAATATCAGAAATTTTCGAGAATTTTACACAATTCCCCTACATGTCCCGTGCGATCCTTGAAGGAATTCTTGCTGAGCTCGCAAGCAACGATTACCTGAAACATCATGGATTCAAGAACCAGTATGGGGCAAGCGAAAATCTCTACAAACTCATCGACTACCGGATGATCTACGGCAATTTCAGCGCACAGTCCCAGACGATCGAAGTGAATGCAGGGTCAAAAAACCTCGGCGAGATCCCCATATACAATCTGCTCACCTTACATACAGGAGATCCCATCCGCTTCGCCGGTCAGGACTGGAAGATTCGGGAGATCAAGAATAAGATGATCCAGGTAGAGAGAACCGCAAGGACGGAAAGTTCGAAACGGATCCGGTACATGAAAAAAGGAATAGGGTTCGATCCCGTTCTTACGGAAAGAATCTGGCAGATCATCCATGGTGAAGATACCGCGATTTTTACCGATGTAGCGACATCATTGCGATCTGATGTGTTAAAATTCTGTGAGACCATGCAACGACATTGCAATAATCGCCAGATCCCATACGAGGTTACCTCTAAAGAGGTCTGCTATTACACCTATGGAGGTTATCTCATCAACAAGGCAATATGCCTGATGAATAACATTCAGGATCCCGAGATTGACGATATTTCAATTAGGATAAAATTATCCAACAGTGTTCCGATCCAATGGAACGCCCTCAGCACGAATCCTCAGGATTATTCGAAGATCTTTGATTCGTTGTTTGAAGTCACTTCCGAGCAATCTGTTTTCCAGACGATGTTACCGGAGAATCTCCAGAAAGAGGAGTTCCTCCAAGAATGGCTGAAGAATGATTACATACCGAAGATTCTTGAGCGACTGAAGAATTCGGAACAAGTAAAAATGATGGTCGTCTGATCTGGCTTCACGCTAGAAAAGAGGATATCATATTTAGCAACATCCAGCTTTAGTAGAATCCCCTCAAAAAAAGGATCATTCAATTGTGCAACCGAATCTTATATCGAAATCAGTTATTAATATCAAATCGCATCAACACTCGCCTCACTCATACCCCCAACCCCGTAATCATCCCGACAATCTGCTGAGCTGTCACCGGGTCCACGACCCGGGCCAGGACCAGCCCTGCCATCCCGATGAAAAATGTCCAGAACACTTTCTTTACCTGCTCGTTCTTCCCGAACGCCTCGATCGCTGCATCCGTGTCCGACTTCATCCCCCTCTGGATTAGCTTAGGCAGGAACACGAAGAGCGGCAGGAACAGGACCGCAGCACCGATGAACGCCAGGCTCATATCAGTCCGGCCCGCCATGTAAATCCCGACCGGAGCCGCAAAGATACCGGCCAGGATCGCGGCCATCTCTACTTCACCGAACCAGAAGTAATGCCGCTTCTCGGCATAGGTCAGCCGCTCGATATCCGTCAGTGCAGACAAATCGAAGATGCCGAGCGTGTTCAGCATNNCCGTACCATACCGCGTGCGTCTCTTCCGGGTCGGCAATCATACCAAGAAAGAGAACGATGATTGGGCCGATGAGCAGGATGATGGGGAGGTGGGCCAGCAGCAGGACCAGCCCGAGCAGGATCCCGGTCCCGCAGATGGCGCACCGGGTCTGCACCTCGTTTTCAAACATCAGTACTCTCCGCAATCCGGATCTCGAAGACCGGGCTGGTGTATCCGCCATTCACCGGACTGAAATCCCGGACCCGGCCCATCT
>DADR01000006.1:0-6650 GCA_002495055.1 Methanoregula sp. UBA247
ATCAAGAAAAAAAATGAATTATTATCTCATACCAGTACCACACACTACACTTCAAAAATTCTAAAAGCAACAGCCCAGTTAGACGATACAAAAACACTTCTCACCTTCTGGGATGATGATGCATCAATCGAAGAGAACTTTTCGCGAACTCGCGAGCAGAACCTATTAGGAAAATCTTCCCGTTCGCGGGTAGATGATGAACTCAAGATATTCACTCAACGCTATTTCTTTGACCAGGATCTGGCATCCGCTCTTTCTTTATTGGTTAAAATGAATATTTCAAGAGAGGTACTCCACCCGATCTTATTCTACTTCTCTGCAAAGGCGGATAACCTGCTCTATGATACTACTACGGAGATCCTGCAGAGTTATGCGATGAGAGGGCAGAAAGAGGTCAGCACAGATGAGATTCGACGAGAAATTCAAAAATTTGTCGAAGAAGGAAAAACAACGTCTCACTGGTCAGAGAGCACAATTACCGGAGTAGCACAGCACCTCATGACCGCGCTGCGGGATTTTGGCGTCCTGGAAGGGAAAGCAAACAAAAAGATTGTCCCATATTATCTCCCCAATAAAGCGTTCGCATTCATTGCGCTGTATCTTTACAATGAAGGAAATCCAGGGGAAAAACTGGTCAATCACCCGGATTGGAAACTATTCTTTCTTGATTCCAAATTGGTGGAGCGATTTTTCCTCGAATGTCACCAGGAAGGACTGTTGAACTATCATGGGGCAGGATCGGTCATCCGGATTGATTTCCCCACCTTGTCTCTTAAGGAGTATGCAGATGTCCTCACTCGAAAATAGATTCCTTGATCTTGAACGAAAGTTGAAACGGCAACCGTTGAGATTGAATCCCATCAAGACATTGCCATTCATGATTTTTCACTATAGTCCTGGTGAAGAATGGAAATTACGGCGAATGGTGAAGAATCTCGGGATTCAACTGGAAAATGAGGGAAAGAATATCGTCTTTCTTTCAATGGAAGAACTCCTGTGGGATTCGCTGAAGGCCATCGAACAAAACAACCCGATTGAAGGTTATCACGCCGTTGTTGAACTGGAAAAGGATTCTTGTTTCCTTGAAGCACAGGATCAGGTCATCACCTATTTTTCTGATAACGATTGTTGTCCACTCGTTGAGCAGATTGCAAACCGTCTCGAAGGCCTTGATCCCGGGAATACCATTGTTTTTCTTATCCATGTTGCAGCGATGGCGCCTGATCTCTACCAGGTACATGTGTTGCTGGACAAACTGGAGGGGAAGACGATGGTACCGATCATTCTGTTCTATCCCGGTTCACTGGATGGGATAACCGGTCTTCGTTTCATGGATATGCGGGACCGGGATCCTATGGGCAATTATCGCGTGGAAATATTGTAATGGGAAGATAAGATAGAGATGAAAATTATTCAGGATTTAATTGAACGAGACCTTTCACGGCAGATCGAGGAGATCGTCAAGGTCTACCAGCATGATGAACAGACAATCTATGAAGAAATAGAAGAGTATGTCCCGACCGATAATCTCAAAGATCATTTTGCTGACGCGCTCGGGGCGATCGCAAAAAGCCCGCAAACCAATAAGGAGATCGAGAAGATAGGGCTCTGGGTCTCGGGTTTCTTTGGATCAGGCAAGTCATCGTTTGCCAAGAACCTCGGGTTGATCCTTTCAAATCCCCGGATCTGTGGTTCGCATGCCTCGGAGTTGTTCAAGAAAAAGTTCGATGATCTGAGAATCAGCAACTATATCGACAGTATCAACGCCCGGATCCCGGCACAGGTCATCATGTTCGATATTGCGAACACGAGCTATGTGAGGAGAGGGGGCAAGGAACTCATCTCCGAGGTGATGTACCGGGCCCTGCTCGAGAATCTGGGGTATGCAAAGGATTTCGATGTTGCAGAACTGGAGATCTGGCTTGAGAGATCTGGCCGGTATGAGCAGTTCATCGCTGCATACAATGAACTCTATAGGGATGTGCCCTGGCAGGAGGCACGCAAGGGTTCGGAGAAGATGGGGCGGGCAAGCGCAGTGATGCACCGCCTTGATCCTGGCACCTATCCCGAAGCGACCGCCTGGCGGGACTCGGTGCGCGGGAAAAACGTCGACTTTTCGGTGGAAGATTTTGTTGCCCGGGTCTTTGAACTGAGCGAGCGGCGCCTCAAAGGGAAGACCCTCGTTTTCATCATCGACGAAGTGGGCCAGTATGTGGGGCGCAGTGATGAGAAACTTGAGGATCTGCGGGTCGTTATCGAAGGGCTTGGAAAGGAGAGCAAGAATCGCCTCAAAAGGGGAGAGATTATTGCGCCTGTGTGGGTGATCGTGACATCTCAGGAACGGTTGCAGGATATCATCAACACGATCGATGAGAAGAACACCAAGTTCCCGCGGCTTCTCGACCGGTTTTTGCCGGTGGATCTCTCCCCGGAGGATATCCGTGAGGTTGCAACACGGCGTGTCCTTTCGAAGAAGGACGAAGCAAAACCAATGCTCATGGATCTCTATCGCGACAGTCACGGGAAACTGCTTGAGCAGTGTCGCCTTGAGCGCACTTCAATCCGCAGCGATGTTTCTGATGAGGAATTCGTGCAGTTCTACCCGTATCTCCCGCATTTCATCAATCTCTNNACCGGACGATCATCAAGCAGGCATATGAGATGCTGGTGTCTGAAAGGACCGATCTCGCTCATAAACCAATCGGGACGCTTGTAACTATCGACAATATCTATGATCTCGTCGAAACGAGTCTTCAGGAGCGGCGTTCTGACATTGCAGATATTGCCGATGCGTTCCCTGACGATGACGGATGGGCGCTCAGGGTGGCAAAGGCGATTGTTCTTCTTGAGTTCGTACGTGAAGTGCCGAGAACGACCAGAAATATTGCCGCAGTGCTGCTCGATGCAGTTGACGGGTCGGCACCTGTTCACGAGGTGGAGGGGGCGCTTCAACGGTTGAGTAATGCCGACTTTATCAAACAAACTGATGATGGGTGGAAACTCCAGTCTGCAGAGGAGAAAGACTGGGGGGCAGAACGGCGGCGCCACCTGAATCCAACGCCCTCGGACCGGATTACCATCCACCATGAGATCATTGGCGATATAGTCGCCGATACCCGGCTAAAGAACTACCAGTTGAAGAAAAAGAATTTTAAAGTTGAATATTCAGTGGGTGAGACCAGAATCGGCGATTCAGGGATGATTCCAGTCTCTATCGTGATCGCCGATTCGCCAGGAGATATTCCGGGAAAGATCGATGCAATCGAGGATGAGAGCAGAATCAAGAATAAAAAATTGTTCTGGGTGATGGCGCTCGCCCCCGAGATCGATGATCTTGTAGCACAGTATCATGCATCGAGCTGGATGGTGGATGAGTACGGGCGGCTGGCAGCACAGAACAAGATCAACCCTGTAGAGCGGGAATGTCTTGAGAGCGAGAAGCTGGAGAAGAGCAGGATCAGATCCCGCCTCAGGGACAAAATCGCCGATGCCCTCTTCCAGGGAACCGGTATATTCAATGGGAGGAAGAAGGACGCCTCTTCATTTGGGAACTCCCTGTACGCTGCGTTCCGGGGATTTTTTGAGTATGCCGTGCCGGAGATCTTCTCGAAATTTGAGATGGGGGCGGTGAAACTCAAGGGTGACGAGGCAGAGAAATTGCTCAAGGCAGAGAATCTCAATGGGTTGCCTGCGGTGTTCTATGAAGGGGAGGAGGGGCTCGGGCTGGTTATTCGCGAGGGACAGACCTATGTGCTCAATCCCGGCGCACCTATTGCCCAGGAGATTTTCGGGCCGATTCACCAGGCGAAGGAGTACGGCGGAGAGCAGGAGACGGGAAAGAAGATGGAGCAGCGTTTTTCCGGGTTCGGGTATGGCTGGGATATTGACGTGATCAAACTCGTGCTCGCGGCCCTGTTCCGTGCAGGGGAGATCGAGGTGCTCCATGAAGGGAAACGCTACCGGAACTATGCAGATTCCCGGGCGTGGGTGCCCTTTTCCAACAATGTGAAATTCCGGAGTGCAGCGTTTATCGAGCGTGTCGGCAAACCGACCCTTGCGGCCCTTGTGCGGGCCTCTGATCTCTACCGGGAGATTGAGGGCGTGGAGGTCGATATCGACGAGGCCAGGATCGCCTCGGCATTCAAAGCCCTTGCAACAAAATATTACGATGATGTGCTCGAACTGAGGGTGCGCAGTCAATCACTCAATCTTCCAGTCAAAGATATCGTTGATGACTATTTCGATCAGCTCTCATCCCTCAAGTCCTCTGACGCCAACGATACCTTCACGCTCGTCGAGAGTTATGGGACGGACCTGCTTGATGCGCACAGAGCATACCTTGCGCTCAAGCGGAGTCTTACACCTGCCTGTATTGAGGCGGTGAAGAGGGCCCGCACGATCCTTCAGGATGTCGCCCCACAGGTCGATGCACCTGAGGCGATCGATGCGCTCTCCTCGATCCTCGCCTCGCCCACGTTTTATGAAGAAGTGGACGAGATCGCTGCACTCTCTGATCAGCTCGTTGCCCTATTCCAGAAGGAGTATGAAGCCGTCCACCAGGAGCGCCGGGGTCTCTATCAGAAGGCGATCGATAAGGTGAAGGGAGAGCCCGAGTTTGCCGAGATCGGGGAGGAGAAACAGAGAGCAGTGCTCTCCGGGCTCTGGAGTGTTGAGTGCGGCGAGTGCAGGTTCAGTGAAGATTTCTGGAGGTGTGCCGCCTGTCGCGCCAATCTGGGCCAGATGCACGCTGATATTGCCGCAGTTACATGGAGGACGCAGGAAGCGCTCGCCAGGCTGCAGGAGATGGTGGTGAAGGATCCCGAGGTCAGGCTCCAGCGCGTGCGACTCTCTGAATCGTTCCCTTCCCGGCTTGATAGCACAGAGGCGGTCGAACGTGCCGTCGAGGCGTTGAAAGAGGAACTGCTCAAGCTGATCGATGAGGGAGTCATCGTCATTCCGGAGTGATTGTTAGATGGATGCGACTACGCGAAACACGCTCAGGAACACGGTGACCGGGTGTCGGAAGATCCTTGAGACTGCTGTAGCAGAACTCCTGGAAGGAAGGTTCGGGATCGACAGGAAGGGGGCCATCACCCCGGGTGAACGGATGGAGCACCTCGTTGCTGAGGATCAGCAGTTCCGCAACGATCTCATCGCCTATCTCGAACACATCCAGGCAAGCGGCTATTCAAAGAAACAGGCCGTCGAGCAGCTTGTTCGGGAGGTGGCCTTCACCCATCTCAACCGGTTGTGCGCCTACAAGATCCTCGAGACCCGCAACTACATCAGGGAGTCGGTGAGTCGGGGGATCCTCTCGAACGGGTTCCTTCGCTATTGTGCTGATCATCCAGAGGACGAACGGCTGTACTGGTCAGGCAAGCAGGATGAAGCCTACCGCCATTATCTCGGGTGGTTGGGAGCGACGTTGAACGAAGAGATCGGGGTTCTCTTCTCCCCCACTGATCCGGCAAACCGCCTCTTCCCGCCGCAACGGGCAATCGATGCGGTGATGGAGGAGCTGAATGCAGCAGCGCTCGCCGATATCTGGATAAGTGATGAGACGATCGGGTGGATCTACCAGTACTTCACGCCCAAGGAACTTCGGGACATGGCACGAAAAGATAGTCCAGCGCCGAGAAACTCCTATGAGCTCGCCTTCCGCAACCAGTTCTTCACCCCGCGCTACGTGGTGCAGTTCCTGACCGACAATACCCTCGGCCGTACGTGGTACGAGATGCACCAGGGCAAGACTGCCCTCGCCGAGAGGTGCGAGTACATGGTCCGCTATCCAGATGAGGTCTTTATAGGTGATAGTCCGGAGGGACCGCACCCCCTGGAGGCATTCGCGGATGGCAACACCACGGCGTTCCCCTCCCCCTGGGATATCGCCACATCAGGCCGCCAGTTTGACTGGGGAGATGATCCCCGGATCTCGACGTGGGAGAGGGCGGTGGAGGCGCTCGATGGCGGCAAGGAGGTCGACTTCGCACCGTGGAAAACCCAGGATCTGCTCGACTGTCTCTTTGCGATGTTTCGTGCCGACCGTTTCAATGATTCGTGGGATTGTCATGGCCCGGCGACCGCGGCGCTCGCTGCGGAGATCGAGCGCCGCATCAGGGCTGGCATGGATCCCGAGGCCTCGCAGGAGGCCCTGCTCAGGTCCCCCCGGCTGGTTTCGTTCCGTGCAAAAAAGGATCCGCGGGAGATCCGCATCCTCGATCCCGCCTGCGGATCCGGCCATTTTCTGCTCTACTGCTACGATCTGCTGGNNGGCCTGATCCTGCGCCACAACCTCCACGGGATCGATATTGATCTCAGGGCTACCCAGATCGCCTCCCTTGCCCTGTGGCTGCGGGCCCAGCGCTCGTTCCAGGACCTCGGGCTCAGTCAGGATCACCGGCCCGAGATCACGAAAGCCAACATCGTCTGTGCTGAGCCGATGCCCGGTGAGGAGGACATGCTCAGGGAATTTGTCCAGACGCTCCATCCCCCACTTCTCGGAGCGCTGGTCCGGGAGATCTTCGAGAAGATGAAACTCGCCGGTGAAGCAGGATCATTGCTCAAAATTGAAGAGGATATCAAGGATCTCATCACCGAGGCAAAGAAACAATGGCTCACCCGACCCAAAGACGAGCAGACGACCCTCTTCC
>DADR01000006.1:6683-6866 GCA_002495055.1 Methanoregula sp. UBA247
GGCGCAAGCTCTTCGCCGAGGATGCCGAGCGGGGCTTTGCGTTCATCGAGCTCTGCCAGAAGCGGTACGACGTTGTGCTGATGAATCCACCCTTCGGGGCGGCCAGCACGCCCTCGAAGAAGTATATCGAGAGCACCTACCCGCGGACGAAGAACGATGTCTATGCGGCGTTCGTGGAACGCT
>DADR01000006.1:6934-8077 GCA_002495055.1 Methanoregula sp. UBA247
TATTGTCTGGAGGCGCTGTGATGAGTGGGAATTGTACTTTTATCCGTTTGCTTGCTGATGGGGATAAAGGGGCCATGCTTGTAGATTCGATCGACGCTCTGCAAAAGGGTAAAGCATCTTCTGCGCTCTTTTCCATCGAACCAGAAAAGTTCTCCATGGTTCCGGGGTCACCGTTTGCTTACTGGGTGTCGGATCGGATCAGACGCCTCTTCATCGATCTCCCGCCCTTTGAGGGAGATGGGCGAACAGTTCGTGTTGGTCTTCAGACAAGCGACGATTTCCGGTTTGTCCGGGCCTGGTGGGAGGTGGACCCCTCCAGGATCGTCAGCGGGACAGCGGAGTCCGCGCCGGATGAATTCAGGGCGCAGACATATGCCGGGAAGAAGTGGGTGCCGTTTGCAAAAGGGGGAGAATATTCGCCATATTATGCAGATATTCATCTTGTAGTGAATTGGGGGAAAGATGGAGAAGAAATCAGGGATTTTCCTAAAGCATTCGTAAGGAACGAAGATTTTTACTTTTACCCAGGATTGACATGGACGCATAGAACAACATCAAATTTCTCTATTCGAAATTTACCCTCAGGTTGCATTTTTGGGCATAAAGGACCCTCTGTATTCACCCAAACTTACGATGAAATTTTTCTCCTTCTTTCTGTTATGCAATCATCAATCTTTCAAGAAATGATTGACCTTTCTGTTGGTGCTGCAGATGCGGCTGCACGATCATATGATATTGGAATTGTGCAAAAATTACCTATTCCATTCTATTGCAGTAAAATCCATAATGAACTTCAAGATATTATAATTCAGGCTATTGATTTAAAGAGAAATCTCTCGAAAATGGATGAATTGAGCAAATATTTCATTGTTTCACTTAAGTCCGATATTAAAGGACATTCAATATCAAATATTTTTCAAATTTGGGCAAATGGAATCAACAATTCGGAAAAAACATTGAATTCTATGATGATCCAAATTGATGATATTGTTTATTCCTCATACAATTTTCCTCAAAAATATCAAGATAAAATTAATATTGAGGCGCAATCCGCGATTGGTAAAGTGGAAGTCAGTGTGCAATTTTTTAGCGTCAGAATTGTTTCATATTTCACTGGCGCCGTCTTCGGCCGCTGGGACATCC
>DADR01000030.1 GCA_002495055.1 Methanoregula sp. UBA247
GCTCGAAGCGAATCCCGACGACGACCTTGCGAAAGATGTTAGGACCAAACTGACTTTGGAACCAAAACGCTATGCCGCGTACACGCGTGAATACCTTGGATGGGGTGTGTTCGCACTGATGGCGCGGTGATGTAAGGCAGCGGGGATATTCGGCGGATTGTCAACGGATGGGGCGGCTGAGCTACGCTCGGTGGCTTGCCCCCTTGGGCTGATTGAGCAGTCATCAGACTGCGAAATCGAGAAGATGCGTTGCATCTTCGCTGCCTCCCCCCATGGGGAAGAGAGAGGGGGTCACCCTCATAAATTCCACTGAGTGCGGAATATGAATGATTTCTCCAGAGCATGCTTTCTGACATTTCTGTCCATCTCTTGCTGACATTTTTGTCCCTGATCCCTATTTATCTCCGCAAGGTCTTCGTTCACTGTGGAAGGTGAAAGGATGCTGTACAGGAAGTTCCCACGTTGCAGGCACAATATCTCGGTCCTCGGTTTCGGGTGCATGCGGTTACCGCCCGCGGCTGGTGAGCAGGCCGGGGGAAAGGTCGACGAGCAGAAGGCAACCGCTCTAATCCGCGCCGCCATTGACAGCGGGGTCAATTATGTCGATACGGCCTACCCGTACCACAACGGGGAGGGCGAGGTGGTTGTCGGTAGGGCTCTTGGCGATGGGTACCGCGACCGGGTCTTCCTGGCCACCAAGCTCCCGAGCTGGCTTGTCACCAGCCGGGAGGACATGGACCGGTACCTGGACGAACAGCTCGCCCGGCTCGCCACGGATCATATCGATTTCTATCTCCTCCACGGCCTTGGCGCCGAAACATGGGAGAACCTTTCCCGGCTGGGCGTGCTTGAATTCCTTGACAGAGCCCGGGCGGACGGCCGGATCCGCTACCCTGCGTTCTCCTTCCATGACCAGTTCCCGGTCTTTAAAGAGATTGTCGATGCCTATGAGTGGACCTTTGCCCAGATCCAGTACAACTACATGGACGAACAGTTCCAGGCAGGCACGCAGGGGCTGAAGTACGCAGCGGAACGGGACCTTGGCATCGTTGTCATGGAACCACTCCGGGGCGGTCTCCTCTCCGGAGACGTTCCCGCGATCCACCAGCATATCCTCGACGCCCCGGTCCGGCGCACCCCGTCGGAATGGGGGCTCCGCTGGGTCTGGAACCACCCGGAAGTCACGGTCGTGCTCTCCGGCATGTCTGCAATGGAGCAGGTGAAAGAGAACCTTGCCTGTGCAGCGCAGGGCCTGCCGAACTCTCTCTCCTCCGAAGAGCTTGCAGTTGTCGAAACGATGCGGGACACGTTTGCTTCCCGCATGAAGATCCCGTGCACCAGCTGCCGCTACTGCATGCCGTGCGAAAACGGCGTCGATATCCCCCAGTGCTTTATGTATTATAACCAGGCGTACACCTACGATGCACGGGAGAAAGCGACAGGTGTGTACCTCTGGGCCCTCAACGGTTCGTTTTCCGGGGGAATACCGGGGTATGCCTCTGCTTGTGTCCAGTGCGGGGAGTGCGAGGAGAAATGTCCGCAGCATTTTCCCATACGGGAATACTTACAGGACGTCAGGGAATTTTTCGGAAAATAAAAAACTGAGGTACTACAATGCCTGTAATCACGATTGAACTTTGGCCGGTAAATCCGGAAGTAAAAGCAGAATTGATCCAGAAACTGACAAAAACCGCGTCAGATATCACCAAACTTCCGCAATCCGCATTTTTTGTGTATGTCCGGGAGTACCCGACTGACGCTATCGGCGTTGGCGGAACCCCGCTCTCACAGCAGGTCCAGAATGCGGCGGCACCTCCCCGATAGAATTCCTTGTCCCAATCGCGCTTTTAGCAGGGGTTACCCTGCCATTATCTCCATACGGGTCTTCCGGAAATCCCCCTGCCAGGATCCGCCCACGTTCCAAACCACACCCCCTCCTGCTTTCGGCCCCTGTAACATCGCTAAATACGACCTCCCATATTCCCGCCCGAGAACACCGAATTATTCCGGCCCGGATTCCGCATTTTTGCGAATTGTGACCTCTGGAATCCGGGGGTTGAGGGAAAAGAGGTACAATCGGGCCCGATTCGGGCTACGGTGCAGACGGGGAAATGCAGGGGTTTTCAGGAAGGGAATATTCCCCCCTCACTGACAGGAGTCCCGATCACGTACGCAACTGCTTGTCCCGACTCAAGCCGTTTGCCCCCGCGGTCGATCTCGACCAGCGAGTTTGGCGTGACCAGGAAGAACCGCCACGTCCCGTGCTTCGACCGTAGCCAGAGTTCGGCTGTGATCGCCGCATCCCGGACAATGATCCGGAGCTGGGCGATCTCCTCTTTGAAATCCTGGGCAATCTGCTGGATCGTGACTTGGCGATCGGGATCGCTTCTGCCAGCGCCCGGTGGGGGCGGGGACCGCGGCTCATGAGGGACACTCCGTTTTCGTACGGTTTTTCATTGGATTTTTCATGATGTTGTCATCTCCTTTTTACTCAATGCGTCTCCGGGGCCCCATTGACAAGAACAGCATATGACTGGGTACTTAAAGCGCTTTTATAGTGCGATTTTTCCGAAAACGGAGCAAGTTGCGAGCGATCCGAAAGGATCGGCGATTAGGGTCCGCGTAGTTTTGAAGGAACAAAATTGTTCCTCCGGTGGGGGTTCCGTTCTCATTTTTTTGTCCAGTCCTGCTCCTGTCCTTGGATTACCTTTGACGGATATCTTCGGGCAACCATACTTCAGGTGCTTGGCCAAAAAATTTTCCGGAGGGAAATCCGGGAATCATAATTATGGATTGGGTGGAAACAGGGTGTAAATTTTCGAGATCGTTTTTTGAAAAAATGGAACGGTTATCACCAACCGCCGGTGTAGATCAGGATCCCCACGACCCGGGAATGAGAGTACGCGCATTAACGACAGTACGCAGTTATTGAACCGTCCGATGAGAGCCTGCAAGGAGAAAATTTACCTTTGACTGGCTTAACCGCCTCCAACCCGGGGACTGCGCAGGCTTCGTGTTATTATTCTCCGAATCGGAAAATAAATTCCGTCCCGTTATCCGATTTGACTTCGGCATCCGCCCGCATCTGGTGTTTTGCGAGGAAGTTGACAAGTTTCAGGCCAAGGGTCTTGGTTGACGTGATGTCTATAGCAGGAGGGAGCCCGATGCCGTTGTCCTTTACGATCAGCTCGTACTTACCGTCAGCTTTTGAAATAGCAATCGTGATCGTAGGGGGGGCACCCTGAAAATCTTTGGTATTGATCGAATCAGGAAATGCATATTTGAATACATTCGTTAAAAGCTCGTTAATGATGAGCCCGGCAGGTATTGCCCTGGGGATATCAANNTGTTCGACAAGGGTGTTCAGGTAAACTTCCATGTCAACTTGAGAAAACTGCCGGGTCCGATACAGCGTTTCATGAATAAGTGCCATGCTCCGGGCACGGTTCTGGAGATCCATTTTGAGCGCACGGCCTGCCGGGGAATCTTCGTGTGATCCCTCGAGGCTCAAAAGCGAGATGAACGCGGTCAGGTTGTTCTTAACCCTGTGATGAACCTCGGAGAGCAGGATATCTTTTTCCGCCAGGGCAGTTTTTAACTCTGATTCACTCCGTTTCAGGTCCTCTTCTCTTCTGCTGAGTTCTTCAATATTATGGAACAGCTCTTCCTGTGCAGCTGAAAGTTCCTGGTTGAGCGCATTGAGGCGCATATTGCTGTTCAGAAGTTCGGTGTTCGCCCGCTGCAGTTCTTCCTGGATCGCGCTGAGTTGTGAATTTACCGCATCGAGATCCTGGTTTTTCTGCATGAGTTCCTGCTCGATCCGGTTTCTTTCATAGGCGTACCGTATTGTGCGTACGAGTGCAGGTCCGGTGATCTGTCCCTTGATCAGGTAATCTTGCGCTCCTTCGTGGAGGGCAAGCATCCCGGCCTCCTCGTCATCGAACCCGGTAAGGACAACGATCGGGAGGGACGGGTACCGGCTCCGGACAGTCCGAAGCGTATCGATTCCCTGACTGTCCGGTAACCCGAGATCAAGGAGGACGAATTCCGTATCTCCTCGAGAAAGAACCTCTCCGGCAGCAGACAGGCTGTTCGCGTTCCGGAGCTCGAATGAAGACCCCTGTAGATCAAAAAGTTCGCAAAGGATCTCCGCATCGGCAGGGTTGTCTTCAATAGCAAGGATTTTCATGGGTATTTTCAGCTCCCCGGCTTTGGCGGCAGGGTGACGATGGAAAACCAGAAACTCTCGATTGATTTGACGATCTCGATGAATTCAGCGAATTTCACCGGTTTACGGATATAACAGTTCGCATGAAGGCGATATGATTCAAGAATATCACGCTCATCCTGTGATACGGTCATGATCACGATCGGGATGAGCTGGAGTACTGGATCTGTCTTTATTTCAGCAAGGACCTCCCGGCCGTTCTTCTTTGGCAGGTTCAGGTCGAGGAGGATAAGGTCCGGCCGTGGCTTTGACGCATAGTCCCCGGACTGCCGGAGGAATGCCATCGCCGCCTCGCCGTCGGTGACCACGTGCAGGTTGTTCCTGAGCTTGCTATCCTGGAGCGCTTCCTGGGTGAGCGCGACATCAGCAGGACTGTCCTCGACCAGGAGGATCTCCACCGGTCGAGGTAATTCGGATGGATTGGTTGTTCCGTTCAAGGTTGTTCCCCGCTTCGGGATGAAAGGGTAAAGGAGAAGGTCGATCCAATGCCTGGTTCGGACCGGACGGTTATCTCCCCCCCGTGTCGTTCGACAATTCTTTTACAGATGGCAAGGCCGATACCGGTGCCTTCGTACTCTCCCTTTGCGTGCAGCCTCTGGAAGATCCTGAAAATCCGCTCGGTATACTGCGGGTCTATTCCGATACCGTTGTCGGTCACCGAGAATACCCACATGCCGTCCTGTTTTTCTGCTGCGACATGGATTTTTGGAACGGTTCCCGGTTTCTGGAACTTGAGCGCGTTCCCGATGAGGTTCTGGAAGAGCTGGGTGATCTGGATTCCGTCAGCAGAAAGCATCGGAAGAAGATCGGAGGTGACGATCGCATCTTTTTCTTTCAGGGAAGTCTGGAGATTTCGCAGTGCCTGGTTCAGTGAACTGCCGGTATTAATGAGGCCGAATTCGCGGGCTTTGGTCTGCACGCGGGAGTACTCAAGCAGGTCGAAGATGACCTGGTTCATCTGCTTCGTCCCGTTGATGATGAAATTGATATACTTGTCGGCCCGCTCATCGATCTGACCTTTATACCGCTTCTCCAGCAACTCGGTAAATCCTGATATCGCCCGCAGGGGTTCCTGGAGATCATGAGAGGCAATGTATGCAAACTGCTGGAGTTCGAGGTTTGACCGCGCCAGTTCTTCGCTCTTCTTCCTGAGTTCGTCAGCAGTTGCTTTGCGGTCCGCGATCTCTTTCTCCAGCATCGTATTCATTTCCTGCAGCTCCAGAGTCCGCTCCTTGACCCGGTCGTCGAGTTCCTGGTATGCCCGTAGCAGGGCGTATTCAGCACGTTTACGTTCGGTGATGTCACGGGCAGCTGCAAAAACCCCGGTGATATTCCCGGATCCGTCCCGGTAGACCGATGCGTTGTAGAGAACCGGGGTAACGGTGCCGTTCCGGTGCCGTATCTCAAGGCCATAGTCGGTGACCGACCCGTCGCTGAATACTTTTTCATACCCTTCTTTTGCACGGGTCGGTTCTGTGAAATATTTTGAGAAATCAGTGCCAACCAGTTCTTTTCGGGAAAACCCGGTAGCCTTTACGGTCGCCTCATTGACGTCGCTGATGGTTCCATCGGGATTGATAGTGACGAGCGGGTCAAGACTCGCTTCAATAAGACTCCGGTTGTATGCACCTGCCTGGCGGATCGCCTCTTCCGCCTTCTTCCGCTCGGTTATATCGCGGGCTGCTGCGAATACTCCTGCGATGTCACCGGATCCGTCCCGGAAGACGGATGCATTATAGAGGACCGGGGTAATCCTGCCATTTCTGTGAAGGATCTCAAGGGCATAATCAGTGACAGAACCATCGCGGAATACCGTTTCATACCCGGCTTTTGCTGTATCGGGTTCAGTGAAATAATTCGAGAAGTCGGTACCGATGAGTTCTTTCCGGGAATAACCGGTCACCTTCGCTGTTGCTGCATTCACATCGGTGATGGTCCCGTCCGGGCTGATAGTGACAAGCGGGTCAAGGCTCACTTCAATAAGGCTGCGGTTGTACGCCCCCGCCCGCTGGATCGCTTCTTCCGCATTCTTCCGCTCAGTGATATCACGGGCTATCGTGGAAGCGCCGACGAGTTTCCCCGAACGGTCTTTGACCGGGGAAAGTGTCAGGGAAACCTGAATCTGTGCCCCGTCCTTTCTCATCCGATGAGTCTCGTAATGGAAGACCGGTTTACCCTGCTTGATCTTTTCGAGAATGAGCTCAAGGTCATCGATCTGATCGGGGGGGACGAGAATGGAAATGCTCCGGCCGACCGCTTCGGTTGCAGAATAACCATATATCTTCTGAGCACCGGCGTTCCAGCTCAGGATAGTCCCATCAAGCGACTTGCCGATAATCGCATCATCGGAGTTCTCAACAATTGCAGCGAGAAGCGAACTCTCCGCTTCTGCTTTCTTCTGTTCGGTAATGTCACGGGCAGCAGCAAAGACTCCGGCGATATTCCCTGCCTCGTTTCGGAAGACCGAGGCGTTGTAAAGAACCGGTGTCAGTCTTCCCTGCCGGTGCCTGATCTCGAGCTCGTAGTCAGTGACGGACCCCTCGCGGAACACTTTTTCGTAACCGGCTTTCGCCCGTTCAGGGTCGGTGAAATAATCCGAGAAGTCGGTTCCGATCAGTATCTCGCGTGGAACCCCGGTGATTCTGACCGTCGCTTCGTTTACATCGCTTATGGTTCCGTCGGGGCTGATGGTGACAAGCGGGTCGAGGCTCGCTTCGATAAGGCTGCGGTTGTAAGCATTCGCCAGCCGGAAGGGGGTATCTTCGGTGTTTTGCCGGGGATTGTGCGTGTCTGGTTTTTTTGGTTGATGGGGAGATCGGTTTTGCATTTTTCGCCTGATTTTATGGTAGCAAGTCTTGAGGGATTGGAGAGGACCTTGGTACTAAGTAACGTTAATGAATGTTAGATCTAATTGGAGAGAAATAAACGTTCCGTATTTTCTCGGGATAAAGAGGAGAGGTTTTCCCAGGTACCGGATTCGTGTCAGGGGGAAGGTGCTGGTTGCGAAGTTCGGGAGGAGTATCCGGCATATGGAAGGAGACGAAAATGCTGGTACCTTTTGTTCGGTGAAAGAAGAGGCACAGCCGAAACGATCAGTAATCCTGAAAAAAATCTTCACCGGTAATCGGTTCAACTTACCTTCACCATTACCCCCTTCACGGTTCTGGAACCACCCCCTGCCAATACCGGCTGCCTCCCAAACCATGTGCCTTTGTTTTTCAGGCCGCTGTAACATCGCTAAATACGACCGCAGGGATTCCCATCGGGAAACGGCCAATTATTCCGGCCCGGATTCCGCGTTTTTCCGAATTATGACCTCTGGAATGCGGGGTTGAGGGAAAAGAGGTACAACCGGGTCCTCAGAGGTCTCCGTTGTATCAGAATTCCCGTCGGTGATTTTGTATTGGAGGAAGTGATACCGATCCTCTCCTATCCCAGTTACTTTTCCCATGTCATAGTATTCCTAGTATTGATCGGCGTAATGCCACCATGCCAGGGTTCCGATGACCCCTGCAATACTCGTTAAAAAAAGAATACTATAACTAATCATTCCCAATGGTATGCTTTCAGCGCCAGGTGCGGTAGAAAACAATATCGGGATCCCCCATGGATAGTACGGTCCAAGACCCACTACACCGGTAAACTGAGCCAGGACGAGAGTAAAAATGGCAAAACCAACAGGAGCCAGATATCCCCGTCCGTAACTGGCAACAAATGCAACCGTTGAACAAAGTAGGATCGTAAGAAGAGAAGTCACTATAAAGAGGTAAGCGTTCTGAAAGACAATTGCCCCCGACCAGCCGGAAAGTTGAACCAATGCTCCGACTACAAGTCCGGAAGTAAATAATATGACTGAGAGGAAAACACACCACAGAGCCACAAAAATAAATTTTGCTATGACAATGGAGGATCGTGAGACCGGGAGCGCAAGTAAATCCTTGAGCGTGCGGTCGGAATATTCACGCCCGAAAACCCAGCTGGTTACGAATGCAAAACAGAGAAGACCCGCCCCGGCAATGATCTGGTTGAGCAACCCGAGATAGGTCTGCCAGTCCGTATTTCCAAACCTTATCATGGCCGATTTCGTTCCTATCAGGCCCAGTTTGCCGGCAAATTCCGGGTTTTTTACCACAAACATAAGCACGCCCATCATGCAGGGAATGAAAATAAAAGCCAGGATGGTGATCCAGAGTATTTTAGACCGGTACCATTTCAGGCATTCGGCCCAGACAGCCGGATAAATATTTTTCATTCATCTGCTCCAATCGTTCTTAAGAAATATGATTCAAGGTCTTCTTCTTCAACCTTCAGCAACGTGGGGGGGAAACCGGCCTGCACAAGAATACGTGAGATGTGTTCTGGATGGTCTGTTGCATCCTTACCGGTTATTTCCAGGTTGCCGTTTTCAGACGGGGTTACAGAATACCCCTCACGAGTAAGATATAACCGTACTGCTTCTGTATCGCGAGCATTGACCATGAGCCGTTTAAAAAGGAGGTGTTCCAGCTGGTCTGCATTTATTTCCTGGACCAGTCGCCCTTCATGGATAATGCCAATACGGGTGACAAATTTTGACATCTCCCCCAGGATATGGCTGGATACAAATATCGTAACTCCGTGGTGTAAGGTAAGATCCTTAAACAATTCCCGTATCTCGACGATACCGGCGGGGTCCAGACCATTGGCAGGCTCGTCGAGGATCAGGATTTCCGGGTTATGTAAAAGTGCTTTTGCCAGTCCGAGCCGTTGTGCGTTCCCTGACGACAGGTGTTCTGTCTTTATGTCCCGGTAAGCGTCAAGCCGCAACTTGCCGATCACCGCATCGACCGTTTTCTTATCCGGTATCCCGCGTAACCGGCGCATGATCTCAAGGTTTTCCCAAACGGTAAGTTCAGGATACGATGAAGGGGTTTCAACCATGTACCCGACTTTTTCCCACAGGTCACTGGTGCCAGGACCAACCTTCTTTCCCCATAAGAAAGCCGAACCCGCGGAGGGTCGGATCATCCCAAGGAGCATGCGGATAGTGGTTGTTTTACCTGCACCATTGAGTCCCAGGAATCCATAAATTTCACCTTTCCTGACCTGCAGGGAAACATCTTCGACGGCGTGGACACTGCCATAATGCTTGGTTAACTTTTCTGTCCTGATCACGTCTTCCATAATCTTTCACGACACAAATCCACGGAGCAGCGAGTAAAAAACCCGTTTTGTACTGTTGAGAGGTACAAGTCTCTGAATTGAAAAGTGTTCTCATCGCCCGCGAGGACATTATCTGTTCACCGGCAGGTCACTTCCCATCGCGTGAAAACAGGTGGAACAGGGTATTAGTATAGAATGCATCCTTCTGGCTTTCCCTGACATAGATGAGGTAATCATCCCCGGCCATCCCGGTAGTATCCATACGGTACGACCAGATGTTTTTCGATGACGTGTCCGCGAGCACAACCGCTGTCCGCAGGACCGGATCGCGCCATGCGTCTTCACACGGGGGAATCGGACGTTCATAATTTCCTTTGAAAACAGCAAGGGTCAGTTCTCTGCCAGGGGGGAGATTGGTAGAACCCGTAATGTTGAAGATCTCACCGGCAACGTGGTCTCCCACCGGGTCAATGGTAATGGAGATAAGTGTGTCGTTGCCCGATGACGGGTCCAGCAGGGATGGCCCTATTGAACGGGTATATTCATCGTTCACCATCTTTTCTGCCTTCTCCTGCCCGATCTCTTTTGCAAGGTAGGATATGTATTCCCGGTTCACTGCAAGAAACTGCTCACGGGTCAGGGGATTTTTATTCATATCCGTGATGTTGGCGCGATAGGTCTGGGTCTCATCTTTGGGAGGAAGTGTACATTCAACAGTCACGATACTGTTGTCATGAGGAAGGGATTGCTGGGGATTGTCCGGTGACGGGATTTCTGCAGGTACGGGGGTTGTTGCAGACGGTGCAGGGGACGGTACGGGTACCCCCGTGCAACCGGCTGCACTAATCACCGCAAGGACAAGTATCCAGAGAACCAGGAAATTACGCATGGTATTCGTAACTCCACAGGTTACCAAAAAGCCAGGGAATATTCCGGCACACCATGTATTCGTCGGCAACTGAATCAGATAAAAGAGTATTATGGATCAGAAAGAGATTGCGTTTTATTCTTCATTATTTTTCACCCGGCACCCGGCCCGCAGAGATTGCGGTGATGACCAAGAATATCATCCCTGCCGACATGAACGCAGACGGTCTCGACGCCCTTCTGCAGGAGTAATCCTGTCCCGCGGGCGGGGTATGCCCATCTTAACCCCACCCCCTCCTTTTCTGATTGCAGTAACACCGCTAAATACGACCGCATCATTTCCCGCCGTAGAACAGCTGAATATTCCGGCCCGGATTCCGCGTTTTTTGCGAATTGTGACCTCTGGAATCCTGGAGTTGAGGGAAAAGAGGAACAACCGGGCCCGATTCGGGCTCCGGTGCAGACCGGGAAATGCAGGGTTTTTCAGGAAGGGGATACTCCCCCCTCACTGAAAGGAATCGCAGTCACATACGGAACTATCTGTCCCGACTCAAGCCGTTTCCCTTGCCTGTCGATCTCGGCCAGCGAGTTTGGCGTGACCAGGAAGAACCGCCACGTCCCGTGCTTGGACCGGATCCAGAGCTCGGCCGTTATCGCAGCGTCGCGGGCGATCAGCCGGAGCCCGGTGATCTCTTTTATAAAATAATCCGTTAGTTCAGGTATGCCCGCAAGGATTGCCGGCGCGAACATAATCCGGGCGAACGTGATCGGGATCTTGGATATGATCGCTATGTCGAAGACCCGCTCCGGCCCGCTCAGTGCCAGCTGGATAATTCCACGTGCCTTGGCGATCGGGATCGCTTCCGCGAGCGACCGGTGAGGACGGGGCTTGGATCTGGGCTTTGGTCATGAGAAAATCCCGGCCGGTGTAACCATGTTTACTGTATGAGCGGATCAGTTGCCTTTAAATGTTTAAAGGCATTTATTGGATTTTGAGATCCTGCACGCATGAACAAAATCCTGTTTATGGTTGGATTAAGTATCGCATTGGCGGCTGCTGCACTCCTGTTCTTGAATATCATTGAGTCCGGAGTCGCCGCGATAATCGGTATCATAGGTCTCGGACTGATTGCTGTATCCCGGTAGTTCGAAAATCACGTGGCGGAAAATAGACTTTGGGGTGCAAATATTTTCAACAACCGGAAGTGAAAAAACGGGTTCGGTCACGCAAGAAGATACATTCAGGCTGGATCCGACCAGTACTCATCAGATAACGGGACATTATCCAGTTCCACGACATTTGATATGGTCTCTCCCATGCCGTTGAACAGTTTCAGGGTAAAGGACTGTGATTGTTCCGGCACGCCGAATATGACAGCCCCCTGCTGCTCTTCACCAACCAAAATCTTGCTGGCAGGGAACAGGTTTTCTATGACATATCCCGATTTATGGTTAATGGACGCCGAACCGGTTCCGCCATCAGGTACGACCCAGATATTCTCGTTAGAAAACATATACCATCCGGTTTCATTGAGATTTTTTACAGAGATATTGACAACCAGGTATATGTTGCCGGAATAGGGATGCGATCCGCCTATTGCTGACACGCGCCGGGCGCTGTGGAGCGTAACATTCATGGTCGGTTCCCTTTCTGCATCCTCAAGCCCGGTGATCCGTGAATAGGTTTCCCGGAAATAGGAATCGGAGAACCTGTCGTTTTCCTTATCATAAGTGAACGTGTCCGGTGCACCACCCCGCGGCAATATCTGGTAGGAGCCCGTATATTCTTTTCTCCATGTGCCAAGAACGATCTTTTTTTCTGGGATTTCACGTTCGTATTTGTCATAGTCCATGAGCCGTTTTCCATGAATATCCAGATCCTCTCGATCCGTCCGGTGGGAAGGTTGTTGAAGCCCCTCCATATTCCGATGAGGGGATCTGCGGGAGGGATCGACCCCGGGCGGGGTTGCGTTGTTATCGCTGTTGAAGGGGGTACTGTAGTCACGGTAGTCATGGGTGTGCCGGTTGCGGGCCCGGGTCCGTTCTCCTTTGCGGTCTGCATGCATCCACCAATAATGGCTATCGCGAACGCCAGTGAAAGAAAAAGAAGAACGGGGTGTTTCATACAATCACCGGACTTTCTGAATATCCCCAGAAAAAGGGAACGAAATTAATCATGGCAAAAACAATCTGTAAACATGGCGAGACCCGGGAGGGAACGACGACCGTCACCTTTGATCGGGACGGTATGACCCTCGTCGTAAAAGATGTCCCTGCCCAGGTCTGCACAAACTGTGGGGAGGATTACGTGGATGAGCATGTTGCCCACGAAATTCTTGCCATTGCGGAACGCATGGCAAAGAGCGGGGCACAGGTCGATGTACGGAGATACATTCCCGGCTCTGCCATGCCCTGTTAGATTTTCTCTTTTTGACTACTGGATGGTAGTATTGTAACTCAACTATATTTTTTCGTATCCCGCAGAGATGTAATTATTATTCTCTTTAAGCACTCGGGATCGAAAATTATTTTAAACATAGCCAATATTTTCTCAATCAGGTGTCGCAAATGGAGGTTCTCCCATGACCGGGCACGTGACTTATGAATTATTGAAGGGATTCCTGGAAGCGTTCAATCGCCACGATCTGGATTCCATTATGAACTATTTCGCGGATGATTGTGTTTTCTATATGCCAAGAGGTGCCAGGCCTCGTGGCGATCGATATGTCGGGAAAAATGAGGTCCGGGCAGGACTGGCAAAACGATTTGAAGGGATTCCGGATGTGCATTACGGAGACGATCAGCATTGGATCTGTGGTGATTTTGGAGTCTCTGAATGGACACTTACCGGCACATCAGTGTCAGGGCAGCACATCGAAGTGCGTGGGGTTGACCTGCTTGAGTTCTCTCAGGGAAAGATCACGCGCAAGGATTCTTTCTGGAAAATACTTGAGTAATAGCAAGGTAACCAGGTATTTCTTTAATAAATTTTCACCGGCCCCTTAACCGCTCGTCTGCTCCGATCCCATAACGGGGGATTTCCTTTCCGTCAGATCCTTCCTGACCGTCAGGGTCACCCGGAAGAACCTTCACATCCTAAAATACAATCCCTCCCCCTTTCTGACCCTGTGACATCGCTAAATATGCCTCATTTATTCCCGCCGGAGAACTCCTGATTATTCCGGCCCGGCTCCGCGTTTTTGCGAATTATGACCGCTGGAATCCGGGGGGTGAGGGAAAAGAGGTACAACCGGGCCCGATCCAGGCTCCGGTGCAGCAGGGGAAATGCAGGGGTTTTCAGGAAGGGGATATTCCCCCCTCACTTACCGGAATCCCGGTCACGTATGCAACCTCCCGTGCCGACTCAAGCCGTTTCCCGTCGCGATCGATCTCGACCAGCGAGTCCGGGGTGACCAGGAAGAAACGCCACGTCCCGTGTTTTGACCGGAGCCAGAGCTCGGCCGTGATGGCAGCATCCCGGGCAATAATCCGGAGCTGGGCGATCTCTTCTTTGAATTCATTGGCAAGCTGCTGAATGGTCGCGAGGATTGCCGGTGCGAACATGACCCGGGCAAATGTCACCGGGACCTTCGATATGATCGCGATGTCGAAGACCCGCTCCGGGCCGCTCATTGCCATCTGGACGATGCCCCGGGCCTTGGCAATCGGGATTGCTTCTGCCAGGGCCCGGTGGGGGCGGGGACCGCGGGTCATGAGGGATACTCCGTTTTCGTACGGTTTTTCATTGGATTTTTCATTGGATTTTTCATGATGTGTTACCTCCTTTTCAGTTGCTTTTTTGTTGGCTCGTCTCCGGGGCCCTTTTGACAAAGGAGCGTTCGTTGGGGTAGTTAAAGGGTTTTTATTATAAATCGGCTTGACCTGAAAATGATGCGATTTGAGAACGATTTATCTCCATCCGGGGCTGATGCTTTGGTTTTTTGAAGGAACAAAAATGTACCTCCCGGGGTCTCCGTTTTCATTTTCCGGTTTTGCGATCTTGCTTCTTGTCCCGGCTTACCCTTTAACAGATTGTATGGAACTGTCATAGAAATGGGCTTGGCTGAATAAATTTCGGGAAGGGAAATCAGGGAATTTTAACTATGATTGGATTAAAACGGGGCGTGAATTATTAAGATCGGTTTTTGCGAAACTGGGAAGGGACCGGGGTGAACCAAGCTCCGGATGAGGTTGGGGAGTTCTGTGCCGGCACGCTATGGGGTTTCAAAGATCCGTCCGATGTTCGCCAATCAACACCTTTTTCTGCCAGTATGCCTGAACTAAAAGGATATGACCGGGAAAAAACCCACCACAAAACTGATAGATGAGAAGTCCGGACTTATGGAATGCCTTGTCTGCGGGGAGAAATACCATACAACGATGAAAGCCGACGCGGAAGGGAAATTCCATCCGGAGAACTGGGAATGTGTCAATAAATGCCGGCTCATTCACCATGATGAGAAACCGGCACATAAAAAGTGATTCATTTTTTATTTCCTGTTCTTTTAATCTCATGTTTCCCCGAATATCACATGGGCGAACGTGACCAGAATCTTCGATATGATGGCGATGTCGAAGACCCGCTCCGGTCCGCCCAGTGCCATCTGAATGATGCCATGCGCCTCTTCGCGATAGGGATCGCTTCCGCCAGTGCCCGGTGGGGACGAGGGCCGCGGGTCATGGGGGGTGCCTCTTGTTCATTCGGTTTTTTATTGGATTTTTCATGGTGTGTAGCCTCCTTTTCAGTTGCTTTTTTGTTGGCTCGTCTCCGGGGCCCCTTTGACAAAGGAGCGTTCGTTGGGGTAGTTAAAGGGGTTTTATTATAAACTGGTTTGAGCTGAAAATGGTGCGATTTGCGAACGGTTTATCTCCATCCGGGGCTGGTGCTTTGGTTTTCTGAAGGAACAAAAATGTTCCTTTTTGCTTTCAGATAATAGTGCGGGCGGGGTCCGCAGCTCATGGGTACCCCTCGCGGGATATTCCCTTGCCCGAGAATTGCGGGCGGGCGATGTCGTCAAAGATTGCGTTACTAGATCCGGAGCGTGACGGATTGCCCGGCCGTAGGGTTTTTTTCACAGATGGTTCTGTCTCTGCTTTCATCTCCGTTGTGTGGAATGGTTTTTGTCTGCGATCTGTACGAACTGATCCGCTCCCCCGGGTTGTTGAGTGTCGTGATTCGACATTGGTCATGATTGGACGCGGCGATGCGATCTGCTTCATGCAGGGGTCCCTTGGCGATCCTCATGTGCAGTATCGGGTGGAATGCTGAATGGGGCGTTGCATTGGATTGTCTAAGGAAAATTATTTTTGGTAAAAATCTTTGTTGGTTGAATGGTGCTGATGAGGGAGTATTTTCTCTAGCAAAGATAATTGGCTGCCTTCTAAACGACATCCCGAGCGGGGATCTAAAGATTACTTTCGCAACACGCAGCAGTTATTATAATAGCACGAAAATTGGTAAAATACATTTATGAATTTCTTTGAGAAAACAACGAAGGTATTACCTTTGGTAGTTCTCGCAGCATTCCTTTTTGTATTTTTTTCAGGCTGTACTGATAAAACAGTAGACACAGTGGTAAATGTTCAAATTGATCAAACTGGGAATATTTCTAAATATACTTTGACGACTACGATGTCTGACGCCCAATATCTTTCAATTAAAAATCAAGCATCATCCAAAGGGTACTCTTCTGTAAGGGAATATTTTCTTCGCGACTTTGCTGGGAATAGTGATTATTTCGAATATAATGAACCCAATATGAATAGCGGGAAAAAAATCGAGCTGATTTCAGTGCGATTAATTGATTCAGATCACACACTTAAATCAATGGTTTTGAGAAAACAGAATAATCAAATATATTTCAATGACTCCACGTTTTCATTAGATTATTTCTTCCCAAGGGCTTTTATGAAAAAGTTGGAATATTCATTGGATTCAAAGATTAAAATCCAAAACCATAATGCAAATTCCCAGTCAAAAGATCATTATTCCCTTTCATGGTTATTCAAAGAGGATCAAAATATTCCCTCGTCGTATATAATTTCAGAACCAATTAATGATGACACTGTAAAGACATCTGGATTTGAAGCATTATTTTCGATAATATCAATATTTGTTGTCGGTTACGTAGTCCGAAAAAAATTTCAAAATGAAGATTAATCATGAATAAAATTGCGGTTTTTTTATTTGCATTAATTACTGGGATGATTACCCGATCAGGAGTGATGACTCTTGAACAAATGATCTGGTCCGCATGGGATTCCGCATCAGATTCATTATTATTTTCGCTGTCTCCAGATTTGTATTTATGTACTCATTATTGGGATTATCGTCTTCGTAATCGTTGCATATTACACTCTTGCGCCTTTTATCCATGGTTTAGATCATGGGAGTGAGGGCATAATTATTGCGATTATTGGATTTATTGTCGGTTGGTTTTTAATGGGATTTTTAATGAATTATTATGATACGATGATTGGATTGCCAACTTGAGTAAGATCCAAAAGTGAAACAAAATATTACAACAAACACGATTTTCACGGTGGAGCATATGCTTCCATATACTTATTTGGGATGAACGGTCTCCGCCCCGAAGGGTGCCCCGCGGCGGATCAATTGCTGAAGATTCGATATATGAGATTTATTGCGATATTGTCGTATCTTTTAATCTCCTGTTTCCTGTTGTTTGATTTTTGGTGGCGTAAATTTTCGATTTTGGTGAAATTCCCTTTTGTGCCAATCAAAAAAATCAATGCTATTCTTAAATTTCGATTCGCCTTCTTTTGACTGATGAATTTTAAATAAATCATTTAACAGATTTTCTCGACCCGTCTCATCCATTTTTTCATATTCGCCTGTTTTATCATATGCTTCAGGCCAGCCAATCGTCAAGAATCGTTTCGAGTTCTTTGAACCCGAACAATGAGATAATGGAACATCATATGGAACTAAAAATTCCTGTAACCCTAATCCCGCGGACTCTTTGTGTTTTGATTTTCGTGAATTTTCTTCCAAAACCGATTCTACCCATAGCTGAGCTTTTGGTGAGAAAATTATTCCAAACCAATCTGCAGACTCATACCAGTCATTGGCATCAAACAACGCAGGGCCGAGAACAGTATTTTTTTCAGTTACGTACTCCCCGACAGAAATACATCCACGAAATAAGATTCCGTTCTTAAGACCCCAATGCATAATCTCACATGAATCTTCTACTATATTCGTAAGTACAGAATATCTACCATCTTGATCTTTTTCAATAGGCCAGCAATGGATTATTGTATCTCCAAAAATCGAAGTGGATGAGTTTCTGTAATGCGAAGCGTTAGGTAATCTTCCTAATGTTTTTTTTCGGATCTTTAAATCGCGTTCTAAATTTTTACGTTTTTCTAAAAAGGTTTTGCATTCTTCAAAATTAAATTTTGACACACCAAGTGCATCAATCATTAAGATAATCCCAAAGTGCTCATCCATAAACCGAGTCCCATTTTTTCAATTTGACGTGCATCCTTAAAATTACTGCATATTATGGAAGGGTAATGAGGTATATTTTCAGTCACCAAAACCGCCGTTGGGGTGTCATTTAAGGGATGCGAAGTTCATCGCTGGGGGAAAATGGGGGCGCAATACCGGGATATATGAATGAAAGCGTCCCTCGGAGCGAATACAGGAAAAAGTAGGCAGATGGATCAGGCCGCCACAGCCATTGCTCTCACTGCCTCGAGGACCCGAAGCAGGTCATCTATATCAGGTAACTGGAACAGCCCCTCAAGCCCCCGAGGAGTGATGTCCGTGAATGGCGATTCGTAGAGTCGAGCGGGTTCAATGAACCCATACTCAGCAAGGTGGTCTACTATCAGGTTGATAAACTCAAGCTGGTTTGCGGTGAATGTTTTTCCTCCGATGAAAACCGCGAGAGCGTCCTTCGCTGCGCCTCGGTCCATTCCTATGAGGGACCTCACGAACAGCCCCAACCCTTGGGCTTCGTCTGCCGCCCGGCGGATGTTATCTGGCCCTCCGATGCCGCTCTTGCCGAGCAACTGCTCTAGTTCAACGAGATCCGAGGCAGTCAGCGGGTTGTTCATCCGAAGTTTAGCGATAACGCTGTTGTCGAGATGCTGGTAGAGGAATGCTCGCGCTTTTGCGACAAACTTGGCTTGATCCGTACCCACAGAAAAGCCAGGCAATGTAATACTGGTCTCACTACCCATCAGGTCCTCGAAATCTGTGAAGACAGGCTTGCGTTGGTGCTTGTCGATGAACTGCACTAATCCTCGCAGACGGCGGCGCATAACTTCAAGCATCGGAACTGTGACGTCCTGCCACCACTCATCGCTCTGCACATCCTGAATGAGGGCCATCTGTTCGCGGACCATCGGGATGGCGTCCTTCTCCTCCAGCAATCCGGCAATCTCCTTGATGCGGTTGCACAGGCGCATGAATCCGGGTTCATCACGCATAAGAGCGAGCTGCAGACTCAGAGCAAGCAGATCAAAGCGCTTTGCCTCCTCGTTCTCGGGATCGAGCTGCGTAGGAAGTCCTGCCACCTCATGAGAAAGCTCTGCGAGCGCTTCTCCCGCTAGCGCCACCCAAGCTTCGGGCTTCGAGTATTTTTCGACAAGGCGCCGGTGCGGGCGGATGACAAAGTTGTCAACGTTCATCGCTGCCACTTCGCGCAGCAGCAAATCAGCGACGGATCGCCTCACTCCCTCGTATGTCTTCGGATCTCCGTATAGGACCGTCGACTCCCTGACCGCCGCCAGCATATCCTGTGTAGTACGGCCATCCAGCGCAGCGATTAGTTACAGCCGTGCATTGAAGAGCCGTTTGCCCAGTGATTCTGCCACTGAGCCCTCAGTGGCCGGAATATTCTGGCTGAAGTAATTGAGGTTCTGGCAGTAGTCAAAGAGATAGAAGAACTCCTTGTGTTCTCCCGGGCCGAACAGGTCCGGGCACAGCCTTGTACCTCGTCCGAGCATCTGCCAAAACTTGGTCTTTGATCGCACAAGTTTGAAGAAGACGAGGTTCACAACCTCCGGAATATCGATACCCGTGTCGAGCATGTCGACAGAGATCGCAATATGCGGTGACTTTTCCTTGATGGAGAAGTTATCGATCAGGGTTTGAGTGTACTCGATCTTGAAGGTGATAGCACGTGCGAATTCGCCCCGGTAATGTGGGTAGTTGACGTCAAATCGCTCAACGATGAAATCGGCATGTTGCTGGTTCTTGGCGAAAATGATCGTCTTCCCAAGCCGGTCGCCACCTGCGACCCTGAGGCCGCGGGTCATTAGGTGTTCAAGTACCTTATCTACGGTGTCCTTGTTGAAGAGCCATTGATTAACAGCCTGTGCCTCGACATGGTCAGGCACTGTGCCTTCGTCATCCCACTCCAACGCATCCCACTGGTCCTTATCCTCTTCCGGCAACTCGTCATAAGTGATGCCCCTTTGGGGAAATTTGAGATCCACCGAAACAGCCTGTGGTGGCACAAGGAACCCATCGCGTACAGCCTCTTCCAGAGAGTAGGCATCGGTGGGCACACCGTTCTCAAGATCGAAGAGGCTGTAAGTGTTGCGATCTATCTCGTCTTTCGGGGTCGCCGTCAGTCCGACGAGCAGCGAGTCGAAGTAATCAAAAATCGTACGGTACTTTTGGAACACCGAGCGATGGGCCTCGTCAATAATCACGAGATCAAAGTGCCCGGGACCGAAGCGTCGCTGGCCATCGGTTGTTTCATCAATCAGACCCATCATAGTGGGATACGTCGAAACGAAGATCCGACCTTCACCATCTTTTTCTGTGACCAGGTTCACGGGCGAGGCATCGGGCAGGTGGCGCTTGAAGGCGCCCACCGCTTGGTTTACGAGCGCAACGCGGTCGGCGAGGAAGAGCACACGCTTCGCCCAGTTGCACCGAATCAGGAGGTCGCATAGTGCGATCACCGTCCGTGTCTTGCCAGCACCGGTCGCCATCACGAGCAATGCCTTGCGGTCGTGGTCGCGTTCGAATGCCTCGGCGATGCGACGGATGGCACGCCATTGATAGTAGCGTTCAACGATCACCGTGTTGATTGTCGCCTCTCCGAGCGATCGTTGCGTGTTGCGGCGCTGGATCAGCAGCCCCAGTTCCGACTTCTTGTAGAAGCCCTGAACCCGTCGCGGCGGGTAGCAGGTGTCGTTCCAGATCCAGTGCTCGTAGCCGTTCGAATAGAAGATGATCGGTCGTTGACCGAACTGTCGCTCCAGACAATCGGCGTAAAGTTTGGCCTGTTGCTGCCCCACTCGTGCATCACGGCGTGTTCGTTTAGCTTCGACCAGGCCGAGGGGCTTCCCGTCATCACCCCAGAGCACGTAATCGACGAAGCCCTTCTCCTGACGGTTGGGCATGCCGCTGACCTCGAACTCTCGATCGCATGACTTATCAAGCGGCCAGCCATTCTCCCTGAGCAGCAGGTCGATGAAATAATCGCGTGTCTCAGCCTCTGAATAGTCGTGCGTGTCAGGCTGCGCCGCTGCTGCCAGCTTCGCCGTTGCAATCTCGGCACGCAGGCGTTTCAGTTCTTCGTCGAGAGCGGTCTTGTCCGCCAACAAGGCCGAGAGGCTCTCATCGCGCTCCCGCAGGCTCGCTTCCAGAACTTGCAGTTGCTCCGCCGTTTGTCTCGCCGCTGGGGTGGGTTGGGGAAGCGCTGCTGGATCGAAGGTGAGTCCGGGCGCCGGTCGCTCGGCTCGTGCGTAGGTGTGAGCAAGCCAGTAGGCGACATGGAATAGTTCGCGAACTGCCACGAGAGCGTCCGATTCCGGCACCGGGCGATCATTGTGCACAGCCCGGTTGCCGAGAGTGTTGATCACCCGCGTCTTGCTGAACACTGCCTCGCCTGCAGCCTGTTTGAAGCTCGGCTCGTGGATGAGTGCCGAGAGATTGTCCTGGTATGGGAGTCGCAGCGCCGCGTCATGCTTGTAGGCCCAGCTCACCGCGAGCTCCAGCGCACGGCGGGCATAGAAACAGGCTGTCCGCGGATCGGTGTAGATCGCTGCCTCGGCCTTCGCCGCTGCCTCGAACACGGTGACCCATTCGTGCTGGAGGAAGGCGAACTGGCTCATCTCTTCAACCTCTGAAAAATCCTAAGAATCCAGTGTGGATTTTGCATAAAAGCGCACTTAATTTATTATCCTTTTTAACCGGGTTTACAAGAGCCGATACGGGAGTGGCGGAAGGGATTGGTCCGGCATGCACTCCGCTACCCCCAAAGATCCCATCGGCATTGAGCCCATTGCATAAATACGGTGTGAAGCCGGTTAGTAGAATCGACATCCCCACCATGTCTCGCATGTCGATTGGCCTCTTTGCATTTCCTGGCGTTCCTGCGTGCCGAATCCCAGGGTAGTCACATGTAAATCCATAGAGTGATTGCAAGGATTCTTGTACATCATTGTGAGGCCAGCTCGGAATTTGTCTCGCAGATGTTGAGAGTGCCTTACGTTTGACTCCGGGGTTGGGACATCCCAGTGCTTCCAATAGGTTGACCTGCTTCTGGATACATGTCTTGATACGAACTTCAGAGCATTCGTAACGCAAATCGCGGATTGACTCTTCGTAGTCCTTCATTAACTTATCCATATCGTTATCTTGAGCGGTGAGGATTCGAAGGTCTCGCACAAGACTCATGAAAACGCCGGGGAGGGTTGGGCAGAGAATACAAGGACGACGCAGATCGTAGCGGAGGCTGAATTTTTCGATGAACGTGTCGAGCAGGTTAAAGTAGTGGTTGCTCAGCTCATCGCCATAGAGTTCTTCGAGCGTCTCGTACGTGGACTCAAGGAATCCGACAAGCTCCCGCTCACCCTCCAGATCATCGGCTCTTACATTCTCAAATACGTTGCGACTTTGTTGAGGATTGTCAATAATATCAGCAAGAACCTGCACTGATGGTGTGTTTTTAAGCGCTCCTGGCCGTTTGGGATCACCTGCAAGAACGCGATACAGTTCGCAGAAGATGTCTTCGGGAACGCCTTCCGCGTTCTCTCCTAGCGGTTCGTCAATCAATGGCAGCCAAATCTCACGCCACAACTCCGACCAAACATCGATAAACTCGCCATTCATAGTTATAACTCACCTCGAAATGCTAGGTATTGGAGTGAGCGAAAGAGTGTTTCACATTTCATAAGCGACTTAAACCGCTCCTGGCGGACACTCTCCCACTGGGTTGAAAGACGCACAAACAGTCGTTGCTGCTCTATTGGTGGTTGAATAATCGGCATCAGCTTGACATCGCCCAGATTAATACCTCGCACGGCAACACCTTTTGTATGCTTCGCCATCCATTGCTGAAAACCCGGCGTACGTAGACATTCCCGAACAAACACGGGATGAGTTCCCTTTAACGCTAAACGCGCTGTATCTTGTGTGATATTCGCGCGATCGAGTTCGTTAGGAACGATTGCCAACCTACCAACATGACCACGGATCGACATTAGGAGATCCCCCGGCAGTAAAAGCGATCGTCGGTAGGCCTCTGAAATTGTTAATGAGGTTTTGCGGATTGCCCTGAGATCGATACCGCCTTCTCTCATATCGACTACGCGGACATACTTGATACCATCATCTTGATTTGGGCCTGGCTTCAGGATGCCATAAGTGATTGGCCTTAAAGGATCAACGAGATCCACGATCTTTTGAACCGGATATCTCCTCGGATTCTTAATCGGGTCGCCGAACATGTCGAAGAAGGTGGACTTGGCGAGAATGTCGAGCTGGGCAAGAGCGGCACGGTGATTTGCACATAATGCATCCGCCTTATCAAGGATCTCTGCAATTCGCCGTTGCTCTGGGGGAGGTGGAAGGGGGATGGTGAGATTATCGAGATGTTCATTGCGCAGGTTGTTGATGTTCAAGCCCGCCGCAAGTGCCGATACCTTTTGACGGTACTCCTGAGTTCGGAAGAAGTGTGCAAAATACGACGGATTAACGTCAGGGTTGGGACGCAGGACCTTACAGAACGCTCCGAATCCTCCCTCATAATCATCGAGCGCCCTAGCAGCCTTTCCCACGACATCAAGACTTCCGCTCGACGCAGCGATCACAACATCATTACATCGGATCTTCTGCTTATCAGCAATTCGAACAGCAGGCACAAATACCAAATCGTCGAAGATGAGTCCATCATCGGAGATATTGCCTGCTCGCAGCACCGGTAAGTAACCTAAACGTGGCGTTGTCGATGCATCCTCTTTCCCGTAGCTCACACCTCTGATCTGCTCAGCGAGTTCCGACACACGAGCCGATACTGTCATCCAAACATCATTTCCAGTTCCTTCATTCCCCGCTGGATCTCATCCTCTAATCTCCACAACTCGGAGAGGATCTCTTTAGGCGGACGGTGGTCAGTTGTCTCGTGCACTACTTCCTTATAACGGTTGAACGAGAGATCATAGCCTTGGGCGGCGATATCAGCCTTGGGCACACAGAAACTCTGAGCTGTTCGCGGACGCTCACGCTCGGCACTGGTACGTTGCGTCCAACGTGTGAGTACATCGGGAAAGTTGTTTTTCGAATGGTCGTCTTCAGTGAGTACCGTGTGGAGGGCCGGGCCGAGCTTGTCTTCTGGCAGTAGCGGCGAACGTCTGTCGTCGAGGCTCCAACCGTCGGCTTGGACGTCATAGAACCAGACAAAGTCCGTGCCACCGGAGTTGGTCTTGGTGAAGACAAGGATAGCCGTCGAAACACCCGCATACGGCCTGAACACCCCGCTAGGGAGCTTTACCACGGCATGGAGCATCTGGTCCTCCACGAGGATTCGGCGCAGCTCCTTGTGCGCTGTGCTCGAGCCAAAGATCACGCCATCCGGTACAATCACCGCCGCACGCCCGCCGGGCTTCAGGAGGCGCAGGAAAAGCGCAAGGAAGAGCAGTTCAGTTTTCTTTGTCTTAACGATCTGGAGAAGATCCTTGGCGGTATTCTCATAATCGAGGCTGCCCGCGAAGGGCGGATTGGCGAGCACCAGCGTGTACTTCTCTTCTTCTCCAGCATTGTCCTGGGATAGCGAATCGCGGTAGCGGATGTCTGGGCTCTCCACACCATGCAGCAACATATTCATACTGCCGATACGCAGCATCGTGTTGTCGAAATCGAAGCCGTGAAAAAGGTGATTGTGGAAATGCTCTCGCAGCGTTGCGTCGTGGAGCAGGTTCGGGTTGTGCTCACGCAGGTATTCGCCAGCCGCGACCAGAAATCCCGCTGTTCCGCAGGCGGGGTCGCAGATGATGTCGTTCGGCTGTGGTGCCGTGAGTTCGACCATCAGCCGGATGATGTGACGTGGCGTGCGGAACTGCCCGTTCTGCCCGGCAGTAGCGATCTTTGCAAGCATGTACTCATAGATGTCGCCCTTTGTGTCGCGGTCCTCCATTGGCACCTCATCGAGCATATCAACAACCTTGGCGAGCAGCGCCGGTGTCGGGATGGTGAAGCGGGCATCCTTCATGTGATGTGCGTAGGTGGAATCCCCATTGCCGAGCTGCCGGGCGAGATCTTCGCGCAGGAACGGGAAGATGTGCTCGCCGACCACCGTAAACATATCAGCCGGGGCGAAGTGCTTGAAACGGGACCAGCGGAAGTCCTCGTATGGTCGGCCTTTAGTATCATTACCTTGCGGGAAGATACGCCGCTCCATAGGTATATTAAGCCGGTTGGCCCTGTTCTCCTCAAGGGTATGGAGATCGTCAAGACGGCGGATGAAAAGCAGGTAGGTGATCTGCTCGATCACCTCCATCGGATTCGAGATACCGCCGGACCAGAAGGAGTCCCAGATACGGTCGACCATGCCCTTGATTTCACCGGTGATCATGCAGGTGACTCTCCCGAATGCGAATACTGACTATTAATTTGTATTTCCATAATTAAAGCACGTTATACTACCTGCTTTATCATCGCAAGGCAGCTCGCCGCCTCAGTTCGAGACATTGAGCCGCGAATTGGCAAAGATAAGTTATATCGGCAGATCGTTCGTGGCCTCCTCCTTAATGTATTTTTATTGACTGGTCAGATGAAAGATATTGCCACAATAAAATTATTGATGAATTTGAGAGCCATTCCCCTTCCCACTTGACCGTGCTAACCATTAGCACACACCCTTAAATACCATCACTCCCATACAAAATAACCATGCAGGACGAGTGCCACCGCATTCATGAGGGTTTTTTTGCCCGTGAATGTCTTTATCTCCACTAGCCAGTCGCCCGCCCGTTGCATAATCCAAAGCGTTTCTGAAGTTGTTGCGAATGCCGGTACGTTCGCGTATGGCTTCTTTGGCTATTTTTTTAGCTTTTATTACCGGTATTATTTCTGGTATTGAGTAACCCCTCTGGTTTTGCACAAAAATTCGTGTGTGAATGCGGAGGGATGTTGTTGGAGTTTTTACTATGAGAGGAAAAGAAATTCGTCTGGAAAGAATCATGAACCGTAATACGAAGAAAACCGTCATCATACCGATGGATCACGGCGTGACCAACGGGCCCATACCAGGCCTCATCGATCTCGGCCAGGCTGTGAACCTGGTGGCAGAAGGCGGGGCGAACGCAGTGATCGGCCATGTGGGCCTTGCACTACACGGCCATCGGCAGGGCGGCAGGGACGTGGGGCTGATTCTGCACCTGTCCGCAAGCACAATGCTCGCACCGGACCCGAACGAGAAGGTGCTCGTCAATTCCGTGACAAACGCCCTGAAAATGGGCGCCGATGCGGTATCGATGCATGTCAACATCGGGGCCGAATCCGAAGCCAAGATGCTCGCTGATCTTGGTGCTGTTTCCGTGGAATGCATGGAATGGGGCATGCCGCTCCTCGCCATGATGTACCCGCGAGGGAAGAACATCACTACTTCAAATGATCTCGAGCAGGTAAAACTGGCGGCACGGGTCGCAGCAGAGCTCGGCGCTGATATTGTGAAGACGGTGTATACCGGTGACCCGGAGAGCTTCCGTGAGGTCACCCGGGGCTGTCCGGTACCGGTCGTGGTGGCCGGAGGTTCAAAGACCGATGACCGCACAACACTGGAACTGATAGAAGGCGCGATGGCCGGGGGAGCGGCAGGCATCTCCATCGGCCGTAACGCATTCCAGCACAAGCACCCGGCACAGTTCGTACGGGCAGCGGCATGCATCGTACATGCGAACAAGAGTGTGGAAGAAGCACTGGAGATACTGAGGGGATAATTATGATTGGAAAAGAGATACGGATCGAGAGGATCATAAACCGGAACACGAACCGATCGGTCATCGTACCGATGGACCACGGGTTCTCGATGGGACAGATTGAAGGACTACTGGATATGACTCAGGTCATATCTGATGTGAGCGAAGGCGGTGCAAACGCGATCGTGCTCCACAAGGGGCTCGTCAAGCGCGGGCACCGGAAGCACGGCCGTGACATCGGCCTGTTCATCCATCTCTCGGGCAGTACCTCGCTCAACCCGGACCCGAATGACAAGGTGCAGGTCTGCACGGTGGAAGAAGCGATTGCCCTCGGCGCTGACGCGGTCTCCATCCATATTAACCTCGGTTCGCCCAACGAGTCCAAGATGCTCGAGATCGGTGCCAATGTCGCACGGGACTGCAACCGCTGGGGCATGCCGCTCCTCATCATGAGTTACCCGCGGGGAAAGGGCATCGACTCCTTCTCGCCGCAGTCAGTAGGTCACGCGGTCCGGGTGGCAGAAGAGCTCGGCGCGGACATGATCAAGACCAACTACCCGGGCAGTCCCGAGGCATTCGGGAAGATCGTCAAGGCCTGCTCGGTTCCTGTCTTCATTGCCGGTGGCGAGAAGACCGGCGACCTCGAGTCCCTCCAGATCATCCGCGACTCTGTCAATGTCGGCGGGGCTGGTGTCTGCGTTGGAAGGAACTCCTTCCAGCGCGATGACACAACGTCCTTTGTCAAAGCCCTCTGCGCAGTCGTGCATGACAACATTGACCCGGAGAAGGCACTGGGGAAGAAGAAATGAAACAGTTCTGGGTCGATATCAGGCCATGGAACAAGGAGATTGCCACCACGGCAATCGAGAGCGGAGCGGATGTGCTGGTCGTTGACCGGGCAGAGGACGTCCGCAGGC
>DADR01000044.1 GCA_002495055.1 Methanoregula sp. UBA247
TTTTAGATAGGATTTCTACGGAGCAGAATTATTAATTTAATAAGCATTTTCGGATGTGCCTCATGAGATTTGGGAAAATAATTCTATTTGGAATGATTGTAGTGCTGATGGTTTGCATTATACCAGTTGCGGCGGATTCTATTAAATCAGAGGGCAACTCGGATAATGGGAATAAGCCCACAATCTTTATTGAATATGGGACGGGGAAAGATGTAGGTCTTGTCAAGGTGACACATATTCACTATGCAAAATCAGTTGATAAGGGTAAACCGGCCAAGACTACTACTTGTTATAAATTAGCAGGTTGGAAATGGTCTGGTCCTATTACTTATACCATCAATCCTAACTATCCTGCTCTTATTGATGCAATAAGCCTTGCAACAACGGAGTGGGGTCAAAATACGCACGCAGATTTATTCAATGACAATGAACAGGGAACGTATCCGTGGGGTGTTCGGGATTATAAAAATTCTGTATCATATGGAGATTATTCAACAGATGGTGTAATAGCAGTTACTTCTACGTGGTATAGCAGAGCCACCAAAACAGCTGTTGAAAGCGATATTTTATTCGATACTGACTTTAAATGGGGAACAGAGGATCCATTGTCGATGGATATCCAAAATATTGCCACCCATGAGATTGGACATACTTTAGGTCTCAGTGACTTATACACCAGTTCTTGCAGTGCGGTTACAATGTATGGTTATTCATGGGAAGGGGATTTTGAGAAAAGCAGTTTAGAACTTCCTGATATCACAGGCCTCCAAAAATTATATGGAGCATAATTTATTCACTTTTTTGAATTTTATTCATACTAATAAAGTTTTACACGAAAATCATCGTTTTTTGTATAAAATACGCCCAATTCGGTCGCCATTCATATTAAGATCTACAAGAAAAAAATGCCGTTTACCAAAATTAACATCCATATTTTTAAAAAATTGTTGGCCTTTAGAATTTTCAGATATATCACGAAGAATATTATGAAGATTTTCTGATTTTTTGTTTAAACTACAGGTTTGATGAAAGTGTATATTTAACAAATTTTTTCAGGATTTTCTGAAATATTCTTCCGTTCAGTGATGTCACGTGCAACAATTGCAATCTTGATCACATCTCCATTTTCATTCAGAATCGGATATGCAACAGTGTCAAACCGCCGTCCATCATGCTCATCTTCGAATCGCACCATCGTTTTCGTTTCGAATATCTTTGAAACATGAATGCGCCTTGACTGAGCTACGTCATTTGGCAAGAGATCATCTGCCAAAACACCGATCAATTCCTCAGCCGGTCTTCCGAATCGTGAAGCAGCGGTATCATTCAACCCCAGAATTATGCCGCGAGAATCCATTAAGATGACTGAATCGGTCGGTGCGTTTATGAGGGCACGTGCAGTCGCCTCACTCTCGTGCAATGCCATTTCAATACGTTTGCGTGCCGTTATATTCTGGGACACCGTGACGACACCGGTGATTGTACCGTCAGTATCCCGTACCGGAGACAAGCTGTCACTGAACCAGAGTGTCTGGCCTTTCCAGACGATCTGAGTATCCTCTCTGATACTCTTTCCGGTTTTTACAACTGTTTTCGCCCGTTCCACAAGCCGGTCAGCGGTTTCCTTATCGAAGAAATAATGCGGGGTCAATCCAATCATATTGTCCTTTATCACCCCATAACGAGCCGCAGAATTAAAGTACAGGTATCGTCCCTCCGTGTCCTGCAGGATAATCATATCTTCGGTGCTGTCGAGGACGAGCCGGAGCCGGGTCTCACTCTCACGTAACGCCCTTTCTGCTTTTTTCTTATCAGTAATTTCCCGGGCGGTTTCCAGAACCGCAACCGGGTTGCCCGCAGTATTCCGTAATGCGATATTCGCCGAACCTTCAAAGAACCGGATTTCACCATTTTTGTCAACGAGCGTTACTTCATGCTGATGCATCTTCCCATCATGAAATGCCTTGAGCACGGAGCAGGGATAGGGATTACAGGGCGTCTTTCTCTGATGGTATACTTCGTAACACTTCTTACCAATGATATCGCTTCCAAAATCGCGTTTGGCAAGTTCATTGGCCCAGAGGATATTCAAATCCCTGTCCATCATGCTGATGATATCAGTAATCGATTCCAGCATTCCAGCAAGTTTTCCCTCACTTTCCCTCAATTCCTCTTCCAGCTGTTTGTGGCTGGTGCTGTCATGCACGCTTCCGATTATATTAGTGGCATGACCGTTTTCGTCATAGATGGCAGTGATGTAGCAGTCTCCATACCTTTTTCCGTACGGGTACTCCTGGACTTCTTCCCATTCAATGGTCTTCTTCTCTATAATCGCCTGAAGGTACTTTTCGCTGGCACGTGTATAGAGAGGATCGGGTATAACTTCATGAACGTATTTACCTACAACCTGGTCTTCAGTAAGATGGACTTTATTCAAAAAGGATTGATTGACCGTCAGAAAACGGTATCGACCATTCTTTTCCACCGACAACAAAAACAGAACATCAGATACATTGCTGAACAGTGAGGTGAGCTGGCGGTCTTTGATTCGAAGTGCCTCTTCTGCCCGTTTCCGTTCGGTGATATCGCGTAAAGCAACTTGAATAGCAAATTCGCCATCGATAAATGTTCTCACCCCTCTCCCCTCAACGATTAACGGCGTCCCATTGATGCGGGACATATGCAATTCCATCGGGGGTGTTGTGTCACCAACGAGATCTTTCATAATGTTATTCCTGACGGAATCGCGGAATTTTGGCTGAACGAAATCAAGGACATTTTTTTTCAGTATCTCACGTTGATGCAACGCTCCCAGAAGTCTGAAAGCTGCGGGATTTGCATAGATTATTTTTCCTTCCTGGTGAATGAACACGGCATCAGGAGATATTTCGACGAGCTTGCGGTACCGGTCTTCGCTTTCCTGTAAGTCCTTGTCAGCCTTTTTGTGGGGGGTGATATTCTCAAGGATGACTGAAACCCCCCTTCGCCCATCATCAAATACGGTCGGTGTAATCCGGCAAAATAACACGATATTTTTTGAACTCAGTGAAATTTCTCCTGCCCAGTTCTCGCCAGCAATCCCTTTCCTGATATTTTCAATAAAAGGGGGAAAGGATTCGTCAAAGACCAGCGCAACGGGAGTATATTCAATATTTTTTTTGATCAGGTGTTTCCTTTCAGTTCCGACAAGATGAAGAAACGGTTCGTTTGCAAAGGTGATCCTCAGGCTTTTATCCAGCTGAATAACCAGTTCTGATGAAATGGAAAGTACTTCTGAGAGGGGAACCCTTTCTGATAGGGTGTATATTTTTCCCATCCCCAACCGGCGCATCTCTACTTGTCCGGATACAAGTAAGGTTTCAAGATACCGGCTTAATGTATTGCGGTTGATATCCAGTTCCCTGAACATCTGGGTGATGTTCATACCCTTCGGATTTTTCTTCAAAACATCTTTGATTTTTGATGCAATGATGTCATTTAAAACCATTCTAAAAATGCTATTGGCATTTCAGGATATAATAATACAGATGATTTCGGTCTTTTATTACGTCTCATCACTTCTCCACAATTATCAATCCATAAAATTTCTCAATTTCCTCAAAGGACATGTACATGATGAAATAATTACGTTCAGAAATGATTCTGGGAGAGAGGAGCAAAGTTTTACACGAAAATCTATCGATTTTTGCATAAAACCACCCCAATTCGGTCGCCATTTTTATTATAAAGAGCATCTTTTTGTGTCGGTTAATAGGTCCCGGTTCAATGTGCAAAAGACAACGAAGATCGATTGAGTGGGGATTTGAGGGGGTATGTTTTCTGCCCATAATGTCGTACGAAAAACATAATCGCTGCCGGCTTTAATTTTCGAGCGATGCTCAAAAATAAGATATACCATGTCCCAATGATTAATTGATTTACTATGAAACTGAAATTCCTTGGCGCCGCCCGCGAAGTTACCGGGAGCAAACATCTCATCACTACTGAAAACGGGAAGAAAATACTCCTCGACTGTGGCATGTTCCAGGGCAAAGGGTTGGAAACTGATCGTATGAACCGCGATCTCGGTTTTGACCCTGTAGAAATCGACCATATCATCCTGTCACATGCACATATAGACCACTCGGGATTGATCCCTTACGTTTACAAACTGGGCTTCCGTGGATCGGTAGTTTGCACGAATGCCACTCGCGACTTGTGCGCAATAATGCTTGCCGATAGCGGGCACATACAGGAAAGCGACGTTGAAAAGTTTAACCGACGCCGTATTCCCAAAGGTTTGGCTCCGGTTAAACCGATCTATACCAAAAAAGATGCCTGTGCCTGCATGACACTATTCATAGGTGTTGCATACAACAGGAGATTCCGGATTGATGATAACACCAATGTAAAGTTTACCAATACTGGTCATATGCTGGGCAGTGGCGTAGTTTCGCTTGAAATTACTGAAAATGGAAAAACAACGAGGCTTGCATATACCAGTGATATCGGCAGGCCGAAAAGCCACATCCTGAAGTCACCTGAACCCTTCCCGCAATGCGATTACCTGATCACCGAAGCGACCTACGGAAACCGCCTGCACGAACAGATGAAGGATGCCGAGGGAGAACTGCTTCGGGTAATCCGCCAGACCTGCATTGAAAAAGGCGGAAAGGTCATCATTCCCTCCTTTGCCATCGGCCGCACACAGGAAGTTGTGTACGTGCTGAATAACTTTTTTAACGATGGGCTATTACCCAAAATAAATATCTACGTTGACAGTCCGTTGGCAGTGAATGCCACTGATATCTTCCGGTTACACCTCAGGGACCTGGGCGTGGATGTCCAGGAAGTATTGCAAAACGACCCGGATCCGTTTGGATTTGGCTCTCTTTTTTACCTGCAACGTCTGGAGGATTCGAAAAATCTGAACTCAATTAAGGGACCGTGCGTGATCATTTCTGCCTCGGGTATGATGGAAGCCGGGCGTATAAAGCACCACCTGGCCAACAATATTGAAGACCCGAAGAACACCATCCTTGTAGTTGGTTATTGTTCACCCACTACGCTCGGAGCCAGGATAGTAAACGGTGAAAATCCTGTATCTATTTTCGGCGTAAAACATCCGGTGAGAGCAAAGGTTGAAAGGATTGAAGCTTTTTCGGCCCACGGCGACTATAATGAAATGATGGAGTACATCAGTTGCCAGGATAAAAGTCAGTTGAAAAAGATATTCCTGGTGCACGGTGAATATGAAGCGCAGCAATCTTACCAGCGTCAACTGGAAGAGGCCGGATTTGGGAATATCAGTATACCAGAGGCCGGGACTGAATTTCAACTTTAGATAAACAGCCTATCACAGGGTGTATTCGCAGTAAACTGAGAATTTCCGGATATATGCACATGCTGTGCACAACCACGGTGAAGAATCTTAGCAAGAGTGTTACTTGCACTCCTTACATCATCCGGCTGATTGCTGCGTTAAAGAGCGATTGGTCTCCATTTTTATTTTAAAAGGCACCTTTTTATGTCTGCACGGATCGGCGAGGTCCTCCAGCTTGATATCGGCAATCTCAATTTTGACGCCGATCCCGTTGAGATCTGCTTCCCGGGGAAAAATACGAAAAACGGCCAGGGCGGGTTGACCTTCATCTTTCAAAAAGCCGCACAAGCGGTGAAGGAGTGGATCAAGGTCAGAAATGCGTATGTCCGGATGAATCCCCATAAAATTTTCCCAAGGACCCGTTTGTATCATTCTTGAGGGGGGTATTTTTATGTTTTTCCACAATGGTGTAGAGCAAACCTTTTACTGTAAAAAGAACTCTCATTGTCCATTAAGGTGATAATACTATGAAAAAAATAACATTATTTCTTGTTCTGCTGCTCGTCTTTTCGACAATGTTAATGGCCGGATGCACTCAGCAACAACCTGTAACACCAACGCCCACTATAATACCTGCGCCAACAACAGCAGCAACCGCAGTTCCAACAGTTGCGAACCTGACACCAGCTCCGGTCGGACAATCAACCCTCATCATCGCGGTCAAAGACGCTCCGAAGACCACAGATATTGGCACGATCACCCATGTCTGGTTAAACATCAGTGAAGTGAGTGTTCATCGGGTATTGACAAATCAGACTATCACTGATACAGACGAGGAGATGACCGCAACAGAATCTGATGATACAAGCACAACAGGATGGACCGTTGTTGTCAACAAGACCCGGACTTTTGACTTACTACAGCTCACGAACGAAAGCCTGGTACTCGGCCAGAAGATGATAGATACGGGGAAGTACACTCAAATTCGGGTGAAGATCGATTCTGGAACCATCACGGTCGACGGCACTCAGTACAACCTTGCTGTCCCCAGCGGGGTGCTCAAGTTGAACAGGGGATTTGTCCTTGAACCAGATAAAACCTTGAAACTCACGCTTGACTTTAATGTGGAGAAATCAATTATCAGGACTGGATCGGACAAGTATACACTAAAACCGGTGATTGCAGTGATATCTGGTTAACCGACTGATTCAAAACTCTTTTTCAAATTTAACATTTTAATAACGTACACAAAAATAGTGACATTTTTTACGCTTACTAATAATCCCCCCTATCGGGTGTGGGGAGTTGAATTTGAACTAGATATCGATGAATACACTCAATTCGGTCGCAATTTTTGATATTAAAATCCAAGAATCCTCGATAATCAAATCGATTCGGGGGGGTTTTCAATGCCCCCTTGAGTTACCACATCCCTAATGATAACGGTATATAGAGATATACCAGCGAGGACTACAACTGTCCCCGTATTAACGACAGAATGCAGATTTCAGAGGTATACCAAACAATGAGTCACATTCTTCACAACGGTCACTCTCAATCTAGTCTCAACGAGGTTAAAGTGATGTTTCCTGTGGAGATCTACATTCGATATACTTTCGTCCACCTCTGATATTTTTCAGAATTGGCATTGTTTCCATTGAATTCAATTTTACCCCCGTATTGCCAATAGTTTCTCAGGGACGCATTTCGAGACATGGTTCATACCGTACCTAAAAAATCATGTTTCTGAACACACAATCGTCTCATAAAAAGTATCTACACTTGTCCATTTGACGAAGGGATTTTTAATTTAAGAAAACGGGAGGTGAGACCTGCGGCAAAGACCGGAAACTTTTGCGCGCTTATCGTTAAAAAAACCATTTGGAGGCTGTTATATACAAGTATTTTGTTAAAGATTGTTAATCATATATAATGGTTCCTTTTTTAATTCTAAACTATTTTGGACGTTTTCTTAGAAATAAAAAGTAGTATGAACAATTAAATTTTCCATGGACTTTAAACAGCCTTAATTCAATTTGGGGCATAGAGAAAATTACCGGAATATTCCGGATTGGTGTGATGAAGTTCTATGGCAAAAAATCGATTTGTAAAAGGATTTATCCTGCTCGTACTGATTTTGATGGTTTCTGTCGTCAGTGCTGAAGATGGAGCGCACGCTGACCTCAATGTTTCAAAAGTGATGAGTTCGACCGGACCTTATGCAATCAATGACACGGTAATATGGGTTGTAACAGTCTGGAATAACGGACCTGACGATGCCACGAATATCAGCCTCCGGGAGGATATTTCGCAGCTTTCAGACCACCAGAACATCTCTGTTGAAGTCAGTGACGGTGCGTATGACATCGCAACAGATACCTGGACAATTCCCGTGCTGGAGAACGCTACTTCTGCGAGCCTCACATTTATAACGAATTTCAGCACAGCGGGAGAAAAGACAAACAAAGTCACGGTTACACTCGACCAGACTGATGAGGCCCTGAGTGACAATAGTGCTGAATCACGCGTTGTCATATATGAAAAACTACTACTATCAGCAGATCTGAAAATCAAACCAACCACCTTGAACGTCAACAGTAAAGGTGTATTTACAGTATTCGTCACCCTAAATACATCAGAGTCCACAAAGGATGAAGCAGCAAAACCCAAGATCGATTTCGCCCGCAGCTCCCTGACCTGCAGCGAGGCCGAGCTGATCAGGGCTTCAGTATCGAATAAAGATGGCGGAACCCTGATTGCAAAGTTCTACCGCCAGGATCTCCTGAATGTTACGAACGGAACTGGTGTGAGAGTTAATTGTTCAGGAACCCTCTCGATCGATGATGAGAGCATCTATGTCGAAGGTAGCGATACGATCCGTGTTATGGGAGAAAAGAAAGGGCTGGATAAGATCTTCTCAGACCTGAAAAAATTCCTCGGTATTGAGAAAGATGAGGTGGAGATCAACCAGACCGAAAACGGTACTACACTAACGGTCACGCTGAACCCGGAGAGTTACAAAAATAAAGGCTATATCAAAAAGGTGACCGGGAGTTCAGATGACCAGTCCGTGACAAACACTAGTTCCCAGGATCTCTTTAATAAAACTCGTGGCCTCAAAGAGGATGCAGGAAAAAACAACGACAAGGATAAAAATCTCCAGAAAAACAATGCCGGCGATACCACAGGTAAAGGGAATAATAATGCAAACAGACCAGACGACGAATCCCCGGGGAAGTCAAACGGAAAAAAGACGAAATAGTGGAGTATTGTGACGATGAAATACCGATAATTGACAATGGATGATTTCCATTGTCTGAAATATTATTTTGAGATGGTTTTATGCGCAATGGAAAGGGTAATGAAGAAGGGTTCACCGGCCTTGAGACTGCGATTGTGCTCATTGCATTCATTGTCGTAGCACCGGTGTTCTCATATGTCGTTCTTGGAGCCGGGTTCTACACAACCCAGAAGGCCCAGGAGACTGTGTACAGAGGGGTTGAACAATCAACAACAAATGTCCAGTTGGTAGGTAATGTATATGGGTTGTCCTCGTAAACCAACGTTCAGTCCAAAAATATTGGCATGGACCAATCAGAGTTCTTCAATGAAAGACACGAATTTTATTGCGTTAAAAGATGGAGTTGATAACTCTCAATCAACAATGGTACCAGGAGACAAAGTGGAAATTCAATTTAATATAACCGCGGCTCCCAAGGACACGAAAACAAATATCGAAAAACGTCCTCGTCCTGGTGCTTCATATCCGCTTTCGAAGACAACATCATCCATTATCAATCCAAATAAACTCATCTTCCAATTTTTTCATGATGAATGTGGTAGGTGAACGGATATGGCAGGAGATATCAGAAATGAAATTCAAATTTTGCACGATAATTGGAACCCCAAAAGAGCGAGGTTCTGGTTCTGGCCAATTGTTATTTCCTTTACTGTTTTTTTTGGGGTATTTGCTGGAATCCAGGGGGCGTTTGTTGGTTTTTTCTACGGGATCGTTGGTGCGGGGTTTCTTCTCTATGAAAGTTTGCCAGTGAATAAAAGTGAGATGGATCATAAAATCAAAAATCATTAATTTTTGAGTATTAACCACCAAATCCGGTCGTCATTTTTATTATAAAAGGCATCTTTTTGTGTCGATTAATAGGTCGTCTGAAAAAATGGATCGGTCATTAATGATTTTTTCTAAAATCCTTTTTTAAATCTGCTCAATAGAGTTTTTTACATTCAAGTATAAATGACCATTAATGATAACTGTTGCTGAAACTTGCTGTAATTATATCCTCCCCAAACTCTATGAAGCGGATTGGATTATCGAGCAGATCAGCAAACACAAATTAACGCGGCAGGATCGAATTCGAAATTACAGGCTGGGGATTTTCTCATGATACAGGGGAGTTGAACTCTGGTATGAGCCTTCTGTTTCCTGGCGTCGTCCTCATCACCGCGCTCCTCTATTTCTTTATAACTCCGGACATTGCCAAAAACCGGCATATCATATTAAGAGCGTGCTTTGCCATAGCAGCAGCGGCCGGCAGTTTCATCCTGTTATATCTCATCCAGCTCCCATTCACCGGGTTCAATTTGCTGCTCTGGCTTTCGATTAATGCGGTAATAGCCCTTAATCTTAACAGCGCCTTTACCAACAATAAGAGAGGGGCCTTAATCTCGGGAGTTGCCTTGGGATTGATCATACTCCTCTGGATCGGCGGAATTACCCTTCTTTCCGCCATGACTGCAACCCAGCTGGCAGCCGCACCGGACGTAATGGTTGTTACCGGCCCGTCAGACATCATCAACAGCAGCCATATACGACTGGTCAGTTACGAGACCGCCCAGTGGCGCAGCGATAAAGTCATCGGCTCGCTCGGGTACAAGTCAGAGATTACCGAACCGGATATCCAGACCCTGAACGGCACCCTCGTATGGATCACCCCTCTCGATTACTCCGGATTCCTGATCAAAGCATGGTCGTATGCCGATGAAGGCACGGGCGGGTATGTCATCGTCAATGCCGAGGACCCGAAAGCCGAAGCTCAGATGGTATCCATCAACCGCATGATCTATACCCGCGGTGCTCTGCTCGGAAACGAGGTCAACCGCCGCGTATGGGAACAGCACCCTGAGTACCTGCAGATGGAAACCACGTTCCAGCTTGACGACAGGATGCAGCCGAAATATGTGATCAATCTGGCTGAACCTATGTTCTACGGATGCATCGGGGAACGGCCGGTTGGCATTGCCACCATCGATCCCATTACCGGGTATGTGGAGTTCTACCGCCTCGGCGATCAACCTGAATGGATCCAGCGCGTATGGAGCGAAACCACAACCGAAGACTGGATTGGATGGTGGGGCCGCTATCAACTCGGCTGGTGGAATTCCATATTAGAACAGCGGGATGTCAAGATTCTCTCCGGTATTGACGGGCCTGATGTATTTCTCGTGAATGGCAGGGATGGAAATCTCTACTGGTTCGGAACGGTGTCGAATCCTGGGACTGACACGTCCATGGTCGGGTACATGCTGACCGATGTCAAGACCGGCAGGTTCACATTCCATGAAACACCGGGCTACTATAACGATCTGGGCGCAGCTCAAAACGTGCACCAGAACCCCGAAGTGGCCAAAGCGCCTGACCTGGAAGTAGTCCAGCCTATCATGTATGTCATCGACAATCAGGAGGTCTGGATTATTCCGGTTATAACCCCAAGTGGTGAACAGACATTGGTCGGTCTTGTTGAAGCCAAGAGCGGCACTACCTACATCGGGCCAACTCTGCAGAATGTGCTTGGCCAGTGGCGTGGGACTAAGGGTATCGAGGAAAGTGGATCCGGCACGGATTCCGGTATAACCCTGAAAGACAAGATCGCAAAGATTCGGAAACTGCTGGATGAGATCGAGGCAGAATCAGTTGCGGAGGATACCTGAGCAATCAACCATGTTGATGTTATCAGGAATGCATAGGTAACCTTTAAATACCCATAAAATCGAGTCCGGGTTGACCATTGAAAATGCTCGATAAACGGGTTACCAGTGAGGGGTTGTTTGGGAGGTACGCAGTATTCATTGGATCAAACGATGCGAACGTTCCAGGAATCAGGTGGATCGATGAAAAAAGAAAGATCAATGAATATTTTTCCAGTTTAATCACATGATTCGGTTGCCATTTGTGAGATTAACCATCATATTTTTTTTAAAAATAATCGAAAACTTACCCGATTCGGGGGCTCTTCGCATTACCCCTTGAGATATATCATCAACGACGATAACGGCCTAGAGAAATGCACAGCGAGGACCACAACTGTCCCCGTATTAACGACAGAGTGTAGATGTCTTTTCGTTCTGCCATTTTTATACGAATAATTTACGCAGTTCCTGCACTTGGCTCAACATCCTGGTGCTCTACATCACCCACGATACCCCGCGAGGCTGAGCCCATCGGAACAACTTTTGCGGGGATGGCGGCAGGAAACCTCAAAAACATCGAAACAACAGAGGAGGCATTCAGGATAATCCGGGCTCAAGTGCTCGAGGGAACTGGGAATTTTTTAACGATCATGATGAATCCTTAAAAGGAAATGAACATGCCCTACCTTAAGGGGCGTAATTAGGTTGGGGATCATCTACCCAACCTCCCGCATGTATTAGCTATTCTCAGTTACGTATTGGTTAATATTGTAACGTCCGATTATGGCAGAAGTGCCTGAAAGATTCCCCCCATATGTCGGAACTGGGCTCCCAGCTGGTCACCGAAACTGGCCAGGATATCCTGACCATTCCCCTTGGGGATACCGAACCGGGTCTGAACCGAATCTGCCGTTCCATTCTGCTGTTGAACGGAATCAGAATTCAGCCGGATCTGGTCCCGGGTCATATTCCGTACCATGTCTTGATCCTTCTCGCAGTCCTGGTTGCAGGAACGATTCTGGAGCATCTGGCCAGCGCCGTTTCCCGCTTCCTGGTTTTTACCAGCGAGACCGGATTCAGAATTCAACCGGATCTGGTCCCGGGTCATATTCCGTACCATATCTTGATCCTGATCACAGGCCTGGTCGCAGGAACGGTTCTGGAGCATCCGGGCATCGCCGTTCTGAATTGCGCTTCCGCTCCCCTGGCCCTGGCCATTCTGGAATTTCTCCTGGGCTGTTGCGGTATCTGCCATCTGGTGCTGTACATTCAGGCAGTTACCTGCCTCGTTGCCAATGCCTTGTCCTTGCCCCTGCTGTCCCGCTGCCATGACGGCAGATGGTGCAAGGATAAGAACCAGCATTGCACACAGTGCTATCTTCTTAAACATAGTTTTCATTCCTGGCGGGTGTGGATCGACTGATCCCGGTTCACCCGGTGCCATCAAACCATCAGCAGGGGTTATCAAACCTTTTCCCGGACGGTAAGCTACACATCCGCCCAGTCAGGAAATGGGGTGAGAGAATCCGAAAACAAGAAAGAAGGGCAAAAAATGATGAGAGACTCATCCAGCGGTGGCTGAAAGTGGCCTTGCTTCAACCCCGCTGTGCATCATGACCGGAGCCTGGCTCATAGCCTTTTTGATTGTCAGGGCAGCTTCTGCGGTAAGGTAATAGTGGTTTGACCTGCCCGGGAACCGGTTCACCACGACTCTATCTTCTATCAGATTGTCCATCTGCCGGGTGACCGATGGGCCGGAGATCGCCAGAGCATCTGCAAGATGCTGGCGGGTCAGTCCCGGGTGCTGGTAGAGCAGCCAGAGGATCTCGCGTGGGGTATCGGACCAGATATAGTGGAACATCATGTGCTCAAACTGACTGTATGCTCCTTTGTTCTGGAAGTATCGGACAACTCCCGGGCGGGAAAAGCAGCTGATCTTTCCGGTTGCTACGAGTCTGTCCACGTGATACCGCAGGGTATTTTCATTGATACCGGTCATATCAGAAAGTGTTTTCACATCAATACCGGGCGTTGCGGTGATTGCCTGGTATATGACCTGTCGTGCATCATGCTCCAGCACATTCTTCTTCGAAATTCTTCGGAATCCTCCGATTAACAGCATGTTGAGAGGGAAGAGCGATTGCACAGAGAAAGAGGAAGGTGCAGGGTCGGAAACAATGGGGTTGAGTATCCGGATCAGGATCCCGATCCGTTTGGACTTTTGCCGTGAGGTAGTCTCCTCTTTAGTTTCGTCACGGGTCTGGCCTGGTGACGTAGGGAGCGGGCTTGCCTGTGCAGGACCGCAGGGATAACTACTGGATTGTGCGGGGGGTCCGTGTTGTTGCCGTTGCGGGGCTGATCCACGATTGCCACCCGGTACAGGAGTATAACTGTTCTCGCCCCCGTATACCGATCGGGCGACAACTGCACCACCTGGCGATACCATCATACCGGCAAGTCTCCCTGATTCTTTGGATTGTCCCTTGGCATCAGGAGTGCCTGCTGCACCTTCCCCTTGGGATCTCTGTGGAGATCCCAGGTCTCCGGCTGATTCAGCACGTCCGTTATTACCGAGATCAGATCGGCCGGAAGAGGCTCCTGACTGAGCTGATGAAGGTGAAGATCCGGTTTTAACATTCACCGTCCCGGATTGTGTGCTCTTGTCGATCGAAGACGAACGGTCCAGGGCTTTGCCAGAGGTTGTCAGCTCAGGTCCCGTCTGGGCAAACAACTGCGAAGTGGCACTGCTGCCGGTATCGATGCCCGATGCTTTTCCGAAAGAGTCAGAGGAAGTACCAATAGACGATCCCGAAAAAGACACGTTGCCTTGGGCACTATGGTCGGTCATCGGCGATGAAGACCCGGTCTGGGAAGCATGGGCAGCCTGTGCTGGCAGGCATACAATAAGAATACCCAGCGCCAGGATCAGGATTACCCGGCCGAATTCCCCGTTCATTCAGGTACACTATGCAGAAAAGTTCCTTAAATACAATCTCATAGCGGCAGCTACATATCAGGTCAAAATCGGTTTATTGACGAGAAATTTTCAAGGGTTCCCTTTCGGGCGGGAGGTTTGATATCTTTTGTACCACATGGTAATGTATCGGGAAGTATGTCTCCGGAACACCCTGAACCTACAGGATTGAAACGGGAGATTGGCCTGTTTGGAGCTACAGCGCTCGGTATCGGAGCAATTATCGGATCAGGAATTTTCGTTGTAACGGGAATCGTTGCGGGTATTGCCGGACCGGCGATAATTATCTCTGTCCTGATTGCCGGGATCATCGCCCTGTTCTCCGCATTGAGCGTTGCAGAACTGAGTGCATATCTCCCTGAAGAAGGCGGAACCTACGCGTACGCCCAGAAACTGATTTCACCATTTGCAGGATTTATCGCCGGCTGGATCTGGATCTTTTCAAACATCTTTGTCGGAGCTGCGGTCTCGCTGGGCTTTGCCCATTATTTTGTGACCCTGTTTCCGGCTATCCCGGTAAAAGGTATCGCGGTAATAATCTGCCTGATCTTTATCATCATTAATTATGTCGGTCTGAAAGAATCGACAATACTTAATAATACCCTCGTTACGCTCAAGGTGCTCATTCTTCTCTTTTTTGTGATATACGGTTTGGGATATTTCAGCGGCGGTCACGTCACTCCGTTTGCACCAGCGGGAATGTCAGGAATTCTCAGCGGTGCTGCACTCATCTTTTTTGCTTATACTGGTTTTGCCCGTGTTACCATCATGGCCGAAGAAGTAAAAGACCCGGAAAAGACCATCCCCCGTTCAATCTACCTCGCACTTGCGATCTCCACGGTCCTCTATATCCTCGTCAGCGTGATTGCCGTGGGGCTTGTCGGTGCACCCGGTCTTTCGCAGTCGGGATCTCCTTTAGCTGCTGCAATCGGCGTTACTGGCACTCCATCTGCAGTCCTTCTCATATCATCCGGTGCGATGATCGCGACAGCAAGTGTGCTCCTGATAACTATCATGGGGATATCACGAATCATGTTTGCGATGGCACGAAAGGGAGACCTCCCGGCATTTCTCAGCCGGGTAAACCCCCGGTTCAGCACACCGCATTATGCAATCTGGATATCAGGGGCATTTATGATTGCAGCAATCCTTCTTGCCGATCTGACATTAGTCATCGCAGTCAGCACGTTTGCGATGCTGGTATTCTACCTGATTGCTAATATCGCCGCGTTCAGACTTCCTTTAAAATACCGAAAGTATTCTCCATTTGTCCCGGTTACGGGTGCAGTTTCCTGCATCGGGTTGATTGCATTCCTCACAATCAATTCCTGGATTATCGGCATTATCGGACTGATTATAGGAATCATCTGGTACGGTATACAACGACGGATTAACCGGCAATCACGGTCTGCCATCATAAGCTGTTTTATTATTTTTGTCACATTAAAAGAATCATGAGGATACTCAATGAAACGAATAACTATCAATGCACTTGTGGATATCGGATGCCTGATCACCTTCATCCCGTCGCTTATCTCAGGGCTTGTCCTGTATTTTGTTCTCCCCTCCGGTGGCGGGCCGGGCAGCGGCTGGACTACGTACCTTGGAATCGCTCGTAACCAGTGGGTGACCATGCATAACAATTCAAGTCTTATATTTGCGGCGCTGTTGATCATCCACCTTGTTCTGCACTGGATGTTTTTCCGGAATATCAGGAAATGTTTCGTTTCGAAAGGCAAAGAGGAATGTGAAAACCTGCAATGAAAAAATCGTTAACGAATTGTGATCCATACCCGATGATTTAAACCGATCAGAACCGGGCGCAAGAGCCTTTGGTAGCTTACCGCGTCAGAAATCGTTTATTATCATACTCTAACCAAACATGAGGAACCGGGATAACCAGGAAATTCCTGCAAATACCGGTACCGTGGAGCGAAAAAAATGATGAAAAAATTTAGCATCTTTGCCCTCCTTGCCCTGATCCTTCTCCCTGCTGGTGTCATGGCAGCTGGAGCTCAGGCAATGGGTCCAATGGCCGGAAACCCTGATAGTAGGGCAGCCACTGTTTCAGTCAGTTCCGCCCAGACTCTGGCACTGACAGATGATGAAACCCATTGGCTGACTTATATGCGTGAAGAAGAGAAAGTAGCGAGAGACGTTTATCTCTCTCTGAACGATACGTGGAATTTACGCATCTTTAAAAACATCGCTGTGAGCGAGCAGACGCATATGGATGCCATAAAAACTCTGCTCTATAAGTATAACATTCCGGATCCGGCAGCAGGCAATGGAATAGGTGAATTTTCTAACCCGGAACTCCAGAAACTCTACAATGAACTGATTCAGCAGGGAAGCATTTCAAAGGTTGAAGCACTCAGGGTGGGTGTAATCATCGAAGAGATGGATATCCATGACCTGAACGAAGGTATCGCTACAACCCAACACAATGATATCAAGACCGTTTATAGCAACCTTTTACAGGGCTCCCTAAATCATCTCGATGCTTTCGAATCTACTCTGACGAAGTATTGAGACTCAAATAGTATCTTTTTTAAAAAAGTTACTTTTAAAACGTGAAAATTCATCGATTTTTGCATAAAACAGGTCCAATCCGGTCGCCATTTTTATTATCAAGGGCATCATTTTGAGTCGATAAATTATGAGTCTGCCAGAATCGGGGTGGTGTTGTTTCGCTGTTTTTCCTGGTTGCCCTGTTGGTACCACGTGTGTCGCGTACGACAGCAGCAAAGGAAAACCATGAGATTTGTTCCGGTTTGGAATAAAATCATGAGCAGGGAACCGCGGAAATAAGCACCCTCTTTATCTGCGAACAGAACGCGGATAGAAGTTCGAATCCCCATAGCAGTATACTATCATGGGTTATGTTCTCAAGAGAAATTGCGGGCCCGTGAGGTTCTTCTTTTTCTCAGGTATATTTCCGGTTCTGTTTCTTTTTCATGTGTTTATTCAATACGCATGATAGATGCAAGCCCAGGATTATGAACCCCAGACAAAGAATTACCGCAATCATCCCACCAATTTGTCCCAAAGAAACACCAAGAACAGTATCTGATAATATTAATCCCCCGACTATTACCACAATCCAAAGAACAGCCCAAAATAAAGTATCCATAAGCAGGCCTTCCCTGATAGACATACTATTCCGCGTAGATGATAAAATCTCGTGAAGCATTGGCAATTACGACACAATTCGTAGGATTACTGAACAAAAATTGGAGGATTTATTGAAATGTGATTACCCAGTCACAGGGACGTACCATGAACAATTTCGGCCTGCACCTGGCAGGGATTAGACAACTCAAAAAAAAGAGCTGTTACCGGGTCACAGGTTCATGAAGTAGATCGCACCGTTCAGCGCTGTGGCAAGACTCACCCATGCGATATAGGGAATAAGCAGGTACGCGGCACGCTTGTTCACCCGGTAAAAGACAATGATAGTAACCGCGATCATCATCCAGAGAAGGAGGATGTCAACAAGACCGAGAAGGGGCGACCTGAGACCAAAGAAGAAGAAAGACCAGAGGACATTGAGGACGAACTGAACGCCGAACATACCAAGGGCAACCCGCACATCGCGGTGCTGTGTGCCGGATTCCCAGACAAGATAAAGCGCGATTCCCATAAGTACGAAGAGTGTTATCCACACCGGCGCAAAGACCCAGTTTGGGGGTGCGAAGAAGGGTTTCTGCAGAGTGGTATACCAGGACCCGGGCCCGGTGATAGTCACAAGGGAGCCGATACTTCCCACAATAACGCAGAGAAGTATTGCTGCTGCCAGCTTTGGAAACGAGCGTATCGTTGTCCGGTCGTAAGATTCCATACCCTCCTTCTTTTTCTCTCCCATATTAATCATTTAGATTATTTCCCTGCTATTGGGCATAAAAAATATCAGGAGATGGTTGATGATTTTAATAAAAAAATTCAACCAGGATAAAACCTTAAATCCGAACCTTGCCTTTTGAAAATTATCAACGGATCATTCCTCCCGGTCTTCCCCCCGGATTGCTGCCGGGCACCGCTCCTCCGGTCAATCCCGTGCCGGCTGAGCCTGCATTCGTTACTATAGCGGACACGGTAAAACTGGTAACCTGGGTACCGGCAGTATATATTCCACCAGAGAACAGGCCGTCAGTATTCGTACCCGTTGAACTACCTCCAGAGTAAACACTATAGGTTGTACCCTTTTCCAGTTGGGATGAGCTGAATACTATTGACTGGTATACCTTTGTCGGTACAAAGGTAAGAATTTCTTTTCCGTCTTCTGTCTCAATATGAACTGTGGTACCTGCTGCCTGTGCTGATGAAAATGTCAGCATCACCGAATACTGGGTGGAAGTTGTACCCGGAGCCTGTAGCATACCGGAGCTGCCTGCTGCAAGGAGATATCCTCCGTTCATTGCGAAGGTGCCGTCGTAATCCAGCGCCCCGTTGCCGTTGCTGGTGGGACCGTTGACGAGGACTGTTCCCCCGGTCATTGTGATGGGACCGTTCACATCGATACCATCACCGTCAGCATCGATAACAGTGTACCCGCCGCTGATGGTGAGAGAGATACCACATGTGGGATTGAATGTATTCTGGCCTGGCCGGCCCTGTAACGACGACGCGTCATTGCCACCAGCGGCGTTGATCCCGTCATCACGTGCGATAATGTGAATGGTTCCGTTACGCAGGGTAATGGCTGCACTTTCTATTCCCTCGTAGGATTTCGTAATCCGTATGGAACCTCCGTTGATTTCAATAGTAGAATCTGCATGGATGCCGTCATCCCCGGAGGCTGCTATAATGGTGCCGCCGTTAATAGTTATGCTGCTATTCGCGTGGACCGCATCGTCTGAAGCGTCGATCATGATCGCTCCCCCGTTCATGGTGATTGATCCCCCGCTCTTCAGTCCCTTCATGCTCGTGTCCGTAGTGCTGGCAACCGTGGTTGCTCCGCCCCGACTGCCCCATGAATCAGTAACGGCAGTGCTGCCGGTACTGTTGCCCCCACCGGTAGTCAGGGTCATTGTGCCGCCGGTGATGTTGAGATTGTTTTTTGCCTGGATTCCATCCTCTGTTACGGTGATGGTAATGGTGCCGCCCTCGATGGAGATGTATCCTTTTTCCGGATCCTCATCGTTATTGGATTGCATCCCATCACCACCAGCCTGCAGTATGATGGTTCCGTCCCTGACCGCTATGGAGTCCTTTCCCCGGATACCATCGTTGACCGAGATAACGGTGATGTGGCCGCCGGTAATCTTGAGGTCGTCTTTACACACAATCCCGTGGTTGTAGTTTGCCGTGACGGTAAGTGAACCGTTACCGTTTATCGTAAGGTCGTCCTTACTGAAAATTGCGGCATCGGGTTCATCCGATTCTGCACTCTCAAATATATACGAATTCCCGTCCGTCACATAATTGTCCGTGCCTTCGGCGAGCGTGATCACGGTCTTTTCGGCTTTGATCAAAGAGATCGGAGCATTCGTGGAACACGTAATATCCACCCCGTTAAAGATGAGATTTACCGTCTCCGTATCCCCGGTATTGACAAGTATCTGTCCGTTGTTCAGCGTGCCCCGGATGCTGTACGTGCCCGCTGATGTAATGGTTACCTTCGTTCCGTCAACAACTATGCCGCCACCTTTGAACGCTACTGAGTTACCCTCCAGGGTAATTGTGGATTCTATGGAGCTGTTCCGGCTGGAATATTGATCGTCTTCGTCATATACGACTGGAATCAGGTCGGAATGACCTGCTGACGTGCCGGAAGTACTTATTGATTGCGTAATATCCAGGCAACCGGCACAGGCAATAATCAGAGTCAATGCAAGGAATGGCAGGAAAAATTTTTTCATGACATCTCACTTCTTATAGGAATACGTAATTTTTATTTCTGCAACGTCCCGGAGGAAGTCGATGCTTACCACTTCATAGTCCTTGACGAGAAGTCCCGTCCTTTCGCAGAGGTCCGTAATCATCTCTTCCTTTCTCTCTTTTTTTATCAGGTCGATCTTCTCGTACTTCACATTCATCTGGGACTGTTCCTGGTTAAATCCCCATTCCCGGTCAAGGATCCAGAGGATGAGGACAATGAGGAGGTTTACGGTCAGCATCTTGTCGTACTCCGTTGATCCAAAGAGGACCGAGTTCAGGATGGGCATGGCTGCCATCACGAACAGGTAGGTCATCTCCCGAATGGGTACGGTCTCGGTTCTGTACTTGAGGATCGAGAAGAGGGCAAACAGGCCAAAACCCGCCCCAATGGATAACTCGATGCTGGTAAACAGCCCCATGATGAAATAAATCACCGTATTGAACGCCAGGAAGGTAAAGACATAATCATTGCTTTTCCCTCTCGGGTAGTAGACCAGTCGCACGACGATAAATGCCGACAGGATGTTGAGCAGGAATCCTGCGATAAAGAGCCCAAGGGTCTCGTCTAGCATGATACACCGCCTCCGTTTGTGATCCGTGTGAGATAGAGCAGGTTCTCTTTGAACCGGTTATGCTTCAGCCGGGTATAGAGCAGGGAGACACCGATACAGTACTTGGAAAACGATCTCTTCTTAATACCCATCGCGTGGATTGCCTGGTGAGCCGTAGAGTTTTTTATGCCCTTTTCGTATTTGATCTCCCCAATAACAAGATCAGGATACGAGATCACGTGCTGCCCGTCATCAAATGAAATCCCCGTATCAAACGTGATACGTTCCGGGGATTCTGTTGAGACCAGGGTGAGCCTGTTGTATATCGTCCGGATTACCGGATGAAAGGTCTGGCAGTCACAGGGTAGTGCTAAACGGAGAAACTCTGCCTGTTCAGGCAGGAATCCTGCTGACGACCAGGCAGTCTTCATCCGTTTTTTTTCCGTGGAGCCCTTGTTGTCCTTCTTTTTCACTTCCAGGTATGTATCACCAGATGTGTTATAATGCCGCAGCCTCAGCTTGAAGCGGTTGCTCTTTCCATTATGGTGCTGGTTGTAACTGAGAAACGATGGAGTATCATAATATATTGTTTCATATCTCCCGATTCTGATGTCCTGTATTTCAAGGACCCGGTATGAATCAGCAAGTGCCTGTACAAGTCTCCTGCATTGTGAGAGTGTCATCAGGTGCTTGCTCTCCACCCGGCTCATAAGCTGGGCTTTTGTCTCTTCCAGCCCGGTGAGCGAGATGCCTTCGAAGGTACTGATGAGCGATTGCATGGCAAACATCTGGATCTCACTACACCGGGAGTATATTATATTCACAGCTCGGTCTGAGTCCCTGTATCAATCAAAAACAGAAATAATTGAACCGGAAGGTTAACATTATCCGGATCGGGATTCCATCCAGACGCTGGCTTATTCAATCGTCCCTGTCACCGTTCTGTGGCTCTTTATCGGCTCTGGTATGATTCGTTACGGCAGGTCAGTCCAGGATTATTTTAACTGACGGGTGGGAACCTGGCTGTTTTTGTGCAGGATCCCTGCGTTTATAAATGGGAAGACTGACTACTTTTTTTTACCGGAGCAGTCCCCCATGGAAAAAAATCCACTTCTTGTCCAGCACTACACTGCAGCAGATTATGCCGCAGCCCCGTTTTTGACCGTCATCCTGCCGCTTGGGTCCCTGGAGAGCCACGGACCCCATCTGCCGTTTGGGACCGATGCCCTGACCGCGTACCTGCTTGCACAAGAAGTTGCAGCACACGTACCAAAGACTGCAGTACTGCCTCCTGTCAATTACGGGATGAGCGAGTATTACCGGGATTTTTCTTTTACGGTATCGCTTAAGCCAGAGACCGAGACTGCCATCATCCGCGACATCCTTGAATCCGTGTACCGCGAGGGGATCCGCCGGGTCTTCATCCTGAACGGGCATGACGGGAACATTCCCTCAATTGAGATTGCTGCACGGCAGGCAAAGGTGGCACACCCGGACTTCATGATTGTCGGGCTCGAGGCGTGGTGGAACATGCTCCTGCCGCTCCTGCCACCCGGTTTTTTTGAAGTCTGGAACGGTCTTGGACACGGTGGTGAGGGGGAATTATCCATCGGGCTGGCATTGTTTCCAGAGCTCTGCCAGCCGGAACATGCCAGGGGAAATGTACCGCAGCTCCCACCGAACCTGGATGTGATGTGGAAGTTTTCCGAGATCACCACCTGCGGGGCATCAGGAGACCCCAAAAAAGCTACGCGGGAGAAAGGACGCGTCATGAAAGAGACGCTGGTCATGGCTTTGGTTGAGGCCTTGCAAAACCTGGATGCTTGCGGTTGGGACTATCGTTCACCAGAAGTAAGGCAGCAGTCACAAAGGGACAATAAAAAGTGATGAACTCAAAAGGGGAAGGGATCAACAGATACAGCCCAAAAAACATTGATTTTTATGAATAATCCTCCCGGTTCGGTCACCAGGTTATTGAAAAATGAACATCAGTTTGTTTGGTCATCTTGTGATCCTCATGGGAATGATAATTGGTAAAAAAATTCAATTTTTCCGGTAATTTCCTTACGAACAGGAAATCACCGGTGCAGGTGTTGGAAAGTCCAATAAGACAATCCCTGCCACGGCCTGTTATACTGCTATCAGCTGATCAGGAAACTGAACTGATTTTTCTCCAGAAGTTACCCGGGTTTTCAAAGTCAGGGTTTCACCGATACATTTGGTCGCAAAAGCACCGCAATCCGCATTAATAGTAATAGGTTCCGTCTTCGATTGTCCTCCGGCAATATCACCGACACACTGTTGAAGAATAGCTACCCCGTTCAGGTTGATGATCTCATTTCTGCTATTGTGCATACTGACTTCAATACATACGTTATGGGCAGTTGCATAACCGGCATTGGTAATCGATGCATCCAGCTGTCGGCAGGTTAACCCGCAGATTGAAGGACTTCCCGAAAGCAGAATGAAATCGACCGGCACTGATGGTGTCGCTTGAGTTTGTTGAACTGTTTGGGCTTCTGTCGGTCGGGTAGTTTTCGTGATTTCAGGGGTGTCAGAATAAGATACTGTCGTCAGTTGAGATGTGTTATTGTGTATTACTGCAGGTTTTAAGGTTGCACTGTCTGCGGGCAATTGCAAAAATACGATGGCAATGACAGCGATTGCGAGCAACGCGACTACTATCCCGATTATCAGCGGATTCTTATTTTCCGGAATTCCAAATCTATCCGGTTCTTTGATTTCTTCATCTGTCACGGCTCCCCTCCAGATATTGGTAGAATGGGTAGTGAAAGGATAATAATATAACAGGATGTAGCTGGATATCCCTTCTTTTTTTTGGTTTGATCCTGTATACCAGCTGCCTCTCTTTTAGCTTCGCTGCCCGGGGTTCGATATCTTCATATATCTGTATTACTGATCGGAAAGTATGCAAGATATTGTGGGTAGCAAGAAAATGGAGAACGGCATTGTGGTTTTCTGGATGGAAAAAGAAGAAAAAAAGTATGAATCTTTCAATTATTCTGAATTGATAGATATGAAGATCAATGCGCTCGATTTGCTGGATCGTCCTAAGTCATACAAGGTTGATGTGCCCGGCCATAAACTGATTGTTAAAAAATAATCCACTTTTTTGTTTTTTTTAAAGAACCGTTCTTTTTTTAATGGGGGCTGGTGAACCGGTACGCACCCTCGGGCACACGGATTTCAAAACGTGCACCTTTCCCGAAAGTACCAGTCTCCCGGATGGAGATTTCGGTAATGGACATAATCTCCCGTGACAGGTGCATGTCAAGACCGGAATTCTGGACGAGCTGTCGGTTAAATATCGTCTCTTTTGCATCCGGGGGGATGCCGATACTGTCATCCTCGCAGATCACGAGCAGTTCCTCGAATGACTCCTCACAGAAGAAACGGATCATGCTTGTCTTCCCACCATGTCTGGTGGCATTATCAATGAGGTGAAAAAAAACATTTTCAATTACTCTGTCCGCATAGATCTCTACACCATCAGTTTCCACGGACAGGGTAACCGATCCCAACCGCACACGAGCTGCTGCCATTTTAATTGTTTTACTGAGATTGAACCACGCCGGGGGCTGGATCCCGATATTCTGGTAATCCCGGGTGTACGTAATCAGGTTCTGGATGGCGTTTGCCGCTGCCAGCTCCTTGTCCAGAAAGGTGAGCAGGAACGGAGTGAACCGTAGAGGGGGGTCGCGAATTTGCTCTCTTGAGAGTTCGATATAGCCTTTTACAACCGTTAAATGATTGAGAATTTCGTGGCGGGTAATGAAATTAAAAGAATTCAGTTTGGTATTGGCCTTCTGGAGAGCATCCTCTTCACGGGTTTTATTGGTAATGTCCATGAGCGATACAACCCTCTTTTTGGTATCGGGTATGGGGGTAATCGTGAGAAAACCGTTGCGTAAATACCCGTCATAGCGGATAAACTGGAATTCTTTGTTTGCTTTTTCCCCATACGGGTTTATCCGGCATTCATGCTCGTATACCTGTAATCGTTCGAGGTCTTTTGGAGCAACGAATTCTGTCAGTTTTTTCTTCCCTTCAATTTCATCCCTTACATAACCAATAATCTTTTCAAATTCAGGATTAAGGTAGGAGATGGTTTCATCTTCTTCGATAATTGCTATCGCGGACCCGGAATTTTCCAGTATGGTCCGGTATCTCGACTCGGAAACCTTAAGTGCGATTTCCTGTTGCCTGAGTCCGGTCACATCCGTGATCGATTCTATTGCACCGGCAGGTTTCCCGGACTCATCAAAAATGGGGGAAGCAATTTCCCGAATGACCCGGGAGGGTTCTTCTGATAACGTCACCGTTATTTCTGCGGAGAGAGTATTTCCGGTCCACTCTATGCCGGTGTAACCTGCATCCTCGATTTCGATATCCGAAGCAAAAATCAGGTCAATAATCATCGGGCGACGGTCACAAAAGAAGGGAACAGAATATTCATGGTTACCCTTTCCAAGGATATCCATACCCAAACCCCCGGTCAACTCCTCGATTGCCCGGTTCCAGGCAATTACTTTACCAAAACGGTCTATTGCAAACGTTGCTTCAGGAATATTATAGATAACTCCTGACATCTGCTGGTTATTGAACTGGCATGCATCTTCAGCCGGCTTCTCTCCGGTAATATCCCCCAGGGTAAAAATGTATTTCTGTGTCCTTGGGATGAGCCCCACAGTGAGTGCTGCGTCATGGTTTCCTTTTTTCTTATCTACAAACACAAAAGAATACGGCTCGGGGACATTTCCTTTCTTTTTTATTCTCTCGGAAAGGTATTTCTTCAGGTTATCGACATCATCAGGTGCAACAAACTCCATCCAGGTTTTTTTCCCCTCAATTTCCTTACGGTTGTACCCGCTCATCTCCTGAAATTTTCGGTTAGCCAGGGAGATGGTCGCATTTTTCTCAACGATAATGGTTGGCAGGGCTGTATATTCGAAAATAGCACGGTAGGGTTTTTCAGATGGTGCCAGCTCGGGTAGTACCGGACTTTTCTTCTTTTTTTGGGGGGTGGGGTTCTTTGCTGCCATAGATACTCGTTTTTAAGATATCAGAGAAGAGCCTGTATTTTTATAAATACGTCTTCCCCCGGATCTCCCAGATGCCGGGAAAAATTCCCTTTCTCGTCACATGTAGGTAGACGTTCTGCTATAATTATTTATTTAAAAAAAATGGGGTACCATGGGAGCGGGGATCTCCCATTTTTATCAAAATCCGCAAAATTTTTCGATGGCATGTCCGGATACTTCTGGATTGGAAAGCCGATGCATAACCCATCCATCCTTTTTAAAAACACTAACCAGGGTGGCCTCCCCACATAATAAACGGGCGAATACGTGCATGGCACTAAAAAACCAAAGCGAAATTCCAGGTCATGGTCCTCGCGCGTAATGTGAAGTCTGTTTTCGCTTACCGTGCTACAACCACGATAAACCTATGCTGACTGATTATGGCTCTATTTTTCATTCTGAACTTTCCGGAACAATTGCTTTAAAATCGAAAAGCGGACAGACCATCTGGTTTTTATTGAACTGTAGCCACCCTTAATGCCAAAAAGGATGTACCTACAACCAGCGGCATCTGCCGGTTGGAGGAGGAGAAATGAAAAAAACGCAGGTTATTCGGGTTGGAACAGTGTTAATAGCACTGCTCTGCATCATGGGAACCGTTGCAGCACTGGACGATAATCCAGCGGGTTCACAGGACATGGGTGACAATTCAGAGAATATTGCGCCGTACACTGGTCCCATAGGCGCAGAGAGTCCCCTGCACGGGCTGAAGATTGCCATGGAAAACCTTGACGAGACGTTCACGTTCAACGATACTCAGCGGGTGGAAAAGCAGGTCGACCATGCAAGACTCCGCATTGCTGAAGTCAGGAGGGAACTGGATTTCAACCGCACCAATACTGCAGAACGGGTGCTTGAGCTGTACTGGGAGAAACTGAACATGACCGGGAGATCCTTAACCTCCTTCGCATCCAATGCAACCGGGCTGCTGCACGCACAGGAAATGATAGCCCGACACCAGACCGTCCTTGCAAATCTCTCGCTCCAGTACCCGAACAATACAGGTCTTGCCCGGGCCTACAACAACAGTCTTTTCCTTGAACAGAAGTTTGAACAGAAGACAGAAATGAAATTCGCCCGCTTTGTCGAAAAGAATAACAAAACAATCTTCAAAGCGGTGAAACTGCAGATTAGTCAGCAGAACCGAACACCTGATGACACCGATTCGGCGCAAAAAACCACAGACCAGGGCAGAAACAAGGTCCAGGAAAGGATTAAAGAACAACAGGAGGGGAGGGAGATTAACGAGACGATCACCCCCCGGTCCTCACAAAAGGATAACACACCCCCGATACAGAAGAAGAACAAGGATTCAAAAGATCAGGGATAAACTAAGACTATGACGGAGATTTCTCTCATAATCATCCCCTGTTTTGCGGACAGCGGCCGGTTCCAAAGAGGATCTGGATCCAATAACCAGATACGGGGTCAATGAAATGTCTCAATATTTTTATCAGGCAGCAGGATAATAATCAACAGGCTATCTGCAGGAGTTTGCATTGAAGCTGGTCCATATAGAATACAAGAACCGGAATAAGGCTGTGGCCCTCACGATACTGCTCCTGTTCTGTATACCTGTCATTGCATGTGCGGCACCGGTCCCTCCGGATTCATCGATCACGTATACAATAACAATCCTGGAGGATGGAACCGCAAGCTGGCATGTGGAGTACCGGACGCTTCTTTCATCCGATGATGATGCGGCGGTGTTTGACGCCTATGCAAAAAATATATCTTACACCTATCTCCCCCAATTCCAGGATTTAATGCAGCGTTCTGCTGCACAGGCAGCGGCGGCGACAGCCCGGCCTATGGAAATTACGGATTTTACCGGTGATGCGGTTATCCAGACTACACCAACAGGCAGGTTTGGAGTTGTGTATTATTCTTTCAACTGGAAAAATTTTGCTAAAACGGGCACAGATATCGCTATTGGTGACGCATTCTCCGGCGGGCTATACCTGGCAAAAGACAATACACTCGTCATCCGGTATCCCGTTGGGTATACCATCAATATTGCAGAACCTGAACCTGATCTGGTTCGGGACGGGCTCATCTGGTACGGCCAACGTTCATTCGGGGCAGGTGAACCACGGCTTGTCTTTGAAAAATCAGGTTTTCCTTTCCTGACAATACTTCTGGGATCGGGTTTTGTCCTTATCGTGATCGTGGTAATTGGTATGATTTTATTAAAAAGACGACGTGATAAACCCGATCAGCCAGAGGAAGAAATCGTCCGGGAGGAAGAAACAGTCCGTTTATCCAGAGCAGACCTGATCAGCATTGAAGAACAGATAATCGGGTTGTTAAAAGCCAGTGGTGGGGAACAATACCAGTCAGAGATCGTCAAAAACCTGGGTCTTCCCAAATCAACCGTGAGCTCAACACTCAACGACCTCCACCAGCGAGGTGTTATCCAGAAAGTCAAAAAAGGGCGGGAAAATCTCATACGACTGACTTAATGGGCTGGTTTTTTACTCTGCAATTTTTGTGGTAGCAATTGCTCTCTCCCGATCCGTTTTTCTGGTCATTTCCCGTAACTGCTGTATGATAGTGTGACTCTGTCTACCTCGAAAGAGAATGCTTTTTATGATAAGTTCCTTTGATAATAACAGAACAACTATGACAATAGACTGGTACAAAGAATTTGTTGATCTGGACTATACGCCGGCTTCTGACGACCTTATCTGCATGTTTTATTTTGAACCTGCTGCCGGGATCCGCAGTAAAGAAGCAGCCGGAAGGATAGCATCTGAAAGTTCGACGGGTACGTGGACCACGCTCCATACCCTGCCTCCCCGCATGAAAAAACTTGAGGCAAAAGCGTTTGACATCGAAGGAAATGTTGTAAAAATTGCCTATCCTCTCGCACTCTGGGAGGAAGGGAATGCTGTCCAGCTGATGAGCGGGATTGCCGGGAATATCTTTGGGATGAAAGCGGTGAGAAACCTGCGGTTAATCGATGTGACACTTCCCAAAGCGTATCTTCACCATTTCAAAGGCCCGCATTTTGGCAACGATGGGATACGGAAGATGATGAATGTCAGCAACCGACCGCTGACTGGAGCTGTACCAAAGCCAAAGATCGGTTTTTCTGCAAAGGAACATGCAGCGATCGGTTACGAAACCTGGATGGGGGGATTTGATTTTGTCAAAGATGATGAAAACCTGACGTCAACGCCGTTCAACCGGTTCGATGACCGTGTAAAAATGCTCTCAACACTGCGGGATAAGGCAGAGAAAGAGACCGGTGAGAGAAAATCTGCATTCATCAATATTTCTGCAGATACTGAAACTATGAAAAAAAGAGCAGATCTGCTGGCTGAATATGGCTGGAACTACGCAATGATCGATGTTGTCGTTGCCGGGACAGCAGGTGTTATGACGATGAGGGATTACTGTTCTGATCTTGGTCTTGCAATCCATGCCCACAGGGCAATGCATGCAGCCTTTGACCGGAACAAAAAGCACGGTATTACCATGCAGTTCCTCGCAAAACTTATGCGGCTTATTGGCGTCTCCCAGATCCACACGGGAACTGCGGTTGGCAAGTTGACCGGAACAAAAAGAGAAGCAATTGCTCTTGCCGATGTGTTACGTGAAAGAAAGACCCATGCCATTGAAGGGATGCTTCTTGAGCAGGACTGGGGCACCATCAAATCGGCATTCCCGGTCTCATCCGGAGGTCTGCATCCCGGCCTTGTACCAGATGTACTGAACATTTATGGCAAGGAAATGGTGCTGCTGGTCAGTGGTGGGATCCATGGCCACCCGAAGGGAACCCGGGCCGGTGCAAAGGCAACCATGCAGGCTATCGAGGCCTGGCAGGAAAAAATCACCCTCGAAGAAAAAGCAAAGAAGGCACCTGAACTCAAAGAAGCACTGGAAAAGTGGGGGCATTATAAACCACGGTAACGTGGTTTTTTAACGAACCCGGCGGGTCGATTCGTGCATTGGCAATCAACAGAAGGCAGAGGAGTACGCTCAAATGGTCGAGAACACGATTTCGACCGTCATGCGGCGGATTACCGCAGTACCGGCTGCACAGATCCCAATGGTCTGCTTCGAAGGGTATTCTGACCAAACTGCGGCAGGAACCGGGTCCGGTTCCGATGACATGCTGATGATATACCCGGAATCTGTATGATTTACTTTTTGTTTTCTTTCAGCCATCAGAATGAAAAAACCATTTTTCATTTCAGTTAGAATAGTAATGAGAATTAATCCTCACATTTCCCTATTATTTCATTACCCCACTTTTTGGAACCCTCGTCCACGAACTCCATTTTTCTCCTGCCCCACATTCCAGGAAAAATCGACGATCCCAAAAAAACGACCTTCAGATTCGTATTCTGTTGGCATTTTCTGGATTTTATGTCCCGAAATATGGAGCTAAAACCAGCTCGATGTAAAGGGCTTCACGAGCCGTTATATGAGGTGCAAATCTAAATTATTTTGTTAAATAGGGGGATATTTGAACGTATTCTCCCCAGGAACAGAAAAAACAGGATTTCTGGGGTTTTCTGGTAGCGACCAGGGATCCGGCAAAGGGAATCAGAGCCCGTAACTGGCGATTTTTTATCTTCTTCCAGAAACCTGACAAGACCCTATCCTGTACTGAAGATTTCTGGTGTTGACAGATTCGCAGTACCATGTTTATTGTGGTATCATTTCTTTTCAGTTTTTTCTGAAAAAATTAAAAAAATTTAAATATAAATAGCACTGAAAACACTTAGAACTAAAATTAATTTGTCTTAAAACAAATTAAATTGTTTGGTGATATCATGCACATCATGGAAGGATTCTTACCGTGGCAATGGTGTCTGGTCTGGTGGATCATCGCATTGCCATGTGTCATGCTGGGTATGTACCAGCTGAAAAAAGTACTGGCAATCGACCGCGATGCTCTCCCACTACTGGGAGTGACGGGTGGATTTATCTTCATCCTCTCGTCCTTAAAACTTCCATCGGTAACGGGGAGTTGTTCACACCCAACCGGAACCGGGCTCTCGACAATCTCGTTCGGACCCTGGATCACCGCAGTAATCTGTGCGATTGTTCTCCTGTTCCAGAGCCTGTTCCTCGCCCACGGCGGACTTTCCGTTCTCGGAGCCAATATCGTCTCCATGGGGATTGTTGGACCATTGGCAGGGTTCGGAGTATACCGGTTACTCCGGGACACTTCCGTAAATATCTACATTACCGTATTCCTGGCAAGCGCTCTTGCTGATATGTTCACCTATGTAACAACCTCGCTTGAACTGGCCCTTGCATACCCGGCAGAGACCGGTGGATTTGTCAGCTCATTCATCCTGTTCATGGGAATATTTGCCGTTACGCAGGTTCCCCTTGCGATTGTCGAAGGCATTGTCCTTGCCCTCGTGTTCAAGTATATCCTGGCGCTCAAACCGGAGATCCTTATCCGGCTGAACATTTTCTCCAAAGAGAAAATTGAAGCTGCACGGAGTGAAATCTGATGGCACACAACTATACTCTCGAAATCCTGGCCGGGATTGCAATTGTAGCATTTTGCGCACTGTTCCTCTACACGAGCGAAACGATGAGCGGGGCGGAATTTGCCGGATCTGATAATGTGGGTTCCGGTCTTATTGCAGAACTTTCCGCAACTCCTCTGGAAAATTTCCAGCCATTAATTCCCCAGTGGGAACCACCAAGCGGGGAAATTGAATCCTGCCTGTTTGCGTTACAGTCTGCCATTGGCGGAATTCTGATCGGGGGTGTATTTGGTTTCTGGTACGGCCAGGCACGCAGGAATACTGCAGAATGAACGACAACCGTCATGATGCATCCCGAAATCATAACGGGGGGCAGAAACAACTGAAGGGATCTTGAAAAATCCCAGGGGATAAAACATTTTTCTGACTGCATTGAATCCTGTTTTAAAAAAATGAGTCATTTCTGAAGAGATAAAAATCAAATCCCCTGCACCTTAATGGTCACCGGTCAGCACTCTTTCTGCCCTTCCGCCATTTAAGTGCCGACCCCTATCGGATAGTCAAATCTCACCCAGGTTTGGGGGTACTATAAAGTCGTCTGTTTGCCAGAATAACCTGTTTTTACAGGACTATGGTATTCAGGGTCAGATTTGACCTTCTTTTGGGCTGCCCTTGTATCAGTCTGAGGCCAGGGAATGCCCGGAAGTGTTGGGACGTTTTTTTTGGGAGCCTGAATTTCTCATATATCGATCAATAACGTGAGGATATTACAGAAAAGCCGGATTTTTTGCTTCAATCGGGAAATTCTCGCTTCACGCATCATGATTCAATAGATGTCATGGAAAAACGAATGTTTCTTGTATCACATACAAGGGTAATACTTTTATTAATAATTTACATATTTTTTAACATAAAATTAAAAGTATTTATTAACAATGGAGTGCTATTCCCTAAACGAGGGTGAACCTTAACCAAGGAAATCTCCTCAATCGACAATGCATTATCGCCCGGGTGTTCAGAATTGTTCACTTGGCATTCAGGACTATTGGGGGAATGGTTCTGCAATTATTTTTTTGGAGATGATGTGATGAAAACGATATTGTACAACGGAAGCAGGAAATTCCGGGTTGATACAAAATACAATACTCTCCTTTTTGCAACTCCACGACCTGCATCGTGAGCGGGAGATGCCCAGATCTGCTCATGTCGCAGAAAAGGGGTAGAATCGGTAAAGCTGACACCGATCCAGGTTGAAGATTAAAAAAAGATCTGCCAGCCGATTACTCCGCTTATCAGAAATCCCGGTCTTTTTTCCTTACCGGGAAAAGCGAATCCCGGCTTCGCGTTCTGTTCGCAAATCAAAATGTGGGGCCAAAATACGGATTACAGACCCTTTTGAATAATGCGTTCCATTCTTTTAATTCCCAAAATATCCGAATCATCCAGGTTAAACTGGTTTTGGGGATGTTCCAAGAATATACAAAAGAGTATCTTTAAAAAATTTTTTTTTAATCTCCCGGAATTCCATTTTATTCCGAACTGTGTATCGTTGTGATTTATGATTATAGGAAAAACTATTGCATGTGACTGAACATCATCTGATCAGTAACAGTTACTGAGTGAATCCATGGACCCGCCCTCCCCTATAAGCAATAAACAGATCGCGGCCATATTCTATGATGTAGCCGACCTCCTCGACATCAAGAGTGTAAAGTTCAAACCGGCCGCGTACCGGAGGGCTGCCCATGAAATCGAAACGCTCGCGGAAGACATTGCCCTTACCAGTGAACGCGGAAAACTTGAGGAAATACCGGGTGTTGGCAGTAACCTTGCCGGTAAAATCCGGGAAATACTGGAGACTGGCAGGCTTGCACATCTTGAGAAACTGAAGCAGGAAATCCCCAGAGGCGTCCTTGAACTCTCGGAGATTGGAGGCATCGGGCCAAAAAAAGCCCTTATCCTGACAAGAGAACTGGGCATCACTGACCGCGAAGAACTGGACAAAGCGGCCCGGGCCGGAAAAGTCCGCGGCCTGCCGGGTTTTGGTGAAAAAAGCGAAAAGAACATCCTGCAGAGCATCAGGGCACTCAAAAGTACCGGCAGGCGTTTTCTGCTCGGTGACATTCTACCGGCTGCCGAAGCAATCAGGAAACGGCTCGAAATGCTTCCCGGCATCCAGGTCATCAGTCTTGCAGGATCCATCCGCCGGAGAAAAGAGACCATCGGGGATGTGGACATTCTCGCTGCATCAAAAGACCCTGAAAAACTAATTACTGAATTCTGCCTCCTGCCTGAAATCGATCGGATACTGGGGAGAGGGCCGACAAAAAGCAGCATAATCCTCACGTCAGGTGTGCAGGTTGACCTGAGGGTGGTGGATAAAGACCAGTACTGGGCGGCGCTGGTGTATTTTACCGGATCCAAAGACCATAATATTGCCTTACGGCGCCGGGCACTTGACCGGAACTGGAAGCTGAACGAGTACGGGATCACCAGCCTGTCTGATGGAACGATGCTGAAGGCACAGACCGAGCAGGACCTGTACCATATGCTGGACCTGCAGTACATTGAACCGGAGCTGCGTGAGGATCGTGGCGAGATCGAAGCCGCCATAAAAGGGACCCTCCCCAGTATTGTTCCCTATGGTGCGGTGAAAGGAGATCTTCACGTTCACTCTGCGTGGAGTGATGGAAAACACAGTATCAGGGAGCTGGCAGAGGGTGCAAAGGTGCTCGGCTATGAATATATTGCTGTCTGTGATCATGCATGGAATCCCAGGATTGCACGGGGACTCGATGAAACAGCAATCGTAAAACAACAAAAGGAGATAGAGCAGATAAACCGTGAGCTCGAAGGTTTCATGGTGCTGGCCGGCATCGAATGCAATATTGATCCTGACGGAAACCTGGATATCGGGAATAAGATCCTCGGGGATCTTGATGTTGTAGTTGCAAGTGTCCATTCAGGGTTGGATATGCCCAAGGCAGCGATGACTGCCCGTGTACTCACTGCCCTCCATAATGAACAGGTCAATATCCTGGGGCATCCCACCGGGCGCATTATCCAGCAGGGGGAACCGGCTCAGATGGATTTCCCCGTAATTTGGGATGCTGCAGTAGCACAGGCGGTTGCTCTTGAGATCAATGCAGCCCCGTCACGACTCGACCTGTCCGATACAAACTGCAGGATAGCCCGTGGACATGGCACACGGTTTTCGATAGGTTCTGATGCAAAATCTGTCGAAAACCTGATGTTCATGGAACTCGGGGTGGCAACAGCCCGTCGCGGCTGGCTCGAAGCAGGGGATATTATCAACACTGTTCCTCTCCGGGATCTGCTCAGGCTGCTGGAATCATGATACCCCTCACCAATCGTGACAAAGCCTGATCAGATTCGTGCCGCATCCCGATCCCTTATTATACCGGACTCTGAATTCCTAAGCACCATGACAGAGTTCCAGCTCGCCTCTCCGTTTGCCCCGGCCGGATCACAACCGGAGGCCATCAGGCAACTAACCGAGGGCCTGAAAAATGACGACCAGTTCCAGACACTGCTGGGTGTTACCGGTTCGGGCAAGACATTTACGATGGCAAACGTAATTGCCTCGGGGAACCGGCCAACGCTTGTGCTCGCCCACAACAAGACACTTGCTGCCCAGCTCTACCAGGAATTCTGCGACTTTTTCCCCAACAACCGGGTCGAATACTTTGTTTCATACTATGATTACTACCAGCCCGAGTCCTATATTCCCGCAAAGGACCAGTATATTGAGAAAGATTCCGCTATCAATCCCAAGATCGAGATGCTCAGGCTTTCAGCCACTGCTTCACTCTCGTTCCGGCGTGACGTGATCATCGTCGCTTCTGTCTCGTGTATCTTTGGCCTTGGTAACCCGGAAAACTTCCGGAACATGGGGTTTGAGCTCTCGGTTGGCCAGAAGATCACAAGAAATGAGATCATGAGCCGGCTTTTAGATATCCTTTTTGAGAGAAACGACCTGGAACTGATGCCCGGCAGGTTCCGGGTAAAGGGGGATATCATCGATATAGTACCCGGGTACTTCAATAACATTATCCGGATTGAGATGTTCGGTGATGAGATAGAACGTATCCGTGAGGTGGATAAAAATACCGGCGCCAAAAAAGAGGAGATGAAATATTTTTATGTCTACCCGGCCCGGCATTTCGTTACGCCGGAGGGAGCCCGGAAGACGGCGATTGCATCGATCCGCAGGGAACTCGATGAGGTACTGCCGAGACTCGGAATGATCGAAGCGCACCGGCTTGAGCAGCGGACCAGGTTCGATCTCGAAATGATCGAGGAGACCGGTTCCTGCAAGGGGATCGAGAATTATTCACGACATTTCGATGGCAGGAAAGCCGGTGAGAAACCGTACTGTCTCCTTGATTATTTCCCTGACGATTTCCTGATGATCATTGATGAGAGTCACCAGACCATTCCCCAGCTGCATGGCATGTATAACGGAGACCGCTCACGGAAAAAGGCTTTGATAGATTACGGGTTCCGCCTTCCGAGTGCCTACGACAACCGCCCGCTGAAATTCCCTGAGTTCGAGCAGTATATGGGGAATGTAGTCTTTGTATCAGCCACACCCGGCGATTATGAACTCAAAAGATCCTCCCAACTGGTCGAGCAGATTATCCGCCCGACCGGGCTGGTGGATCCCCAGGTTGAGGTGCGCCCGATCGAGGGGCAGACCGATGACGTGATCCGTGAGGTGAAAGCGACGATCAAACGCGGTGACCGGGTGCTCGTCACGACGCTGACAAAAAAACTTGCAGAAGAACTCTCCGAGTTCCTGGCAGACCAGGGTATCCGTACACGCTACCTCCACTCCGAGATTCAGACACTCGAACGCAGCGAGATTATCCGCGAACTCCGCCTCGGAAAGTTCGATGTGCTCGTCGGGATCAATCTCCTGCGGGAAGGCCTTGATATCCCCGAAGTAGGGTTCATCGGCATCCTTGATGCGGACAAGGAAGGATTCCTCCGCGATGCCCGGAGCCTGATCCAGATTATAGGACGTGCGGCACGGAATGTCAATGCCCATGTTGTACTGTATGCTGATGTCATGACCGATTCCATGAAGCGGGCAATAGCCGAGACAAAACGGCGGCGTAACCTGCAGGTGGCTTTCAACACGGACCATCACATCATCCCGCAGACCATCAGAAAACCGGTGAAGGATAAAGAAGTCGATATCAAAGATACAAAACATGTGCCCAGGACAGAGATTCCCAATGTGGTGATCGAGCTCGAGAAACAGATGCGGGACGCCGCCGAAAGGCTCGATTTCGAACGGGCAATAGCCCTGCGTGAACAGGTTAAGAAACTGCATGAACGGTTAAAAGAGGTTCAGAAACGCTCCAGTGTAAAGTAAAAGGGCACAATTTTGACGTACTAATCAGCGGTAGTCTTATTGTGGGACACTGGCCTGTCCCGTACTATGCACAAAATGTCGTCTGTGCGATAAACCCCGCCTCAAGGCCTCTCCGACGAACAGCTGGCAGAAAAGCAGACAACACGACAAAAGGTCTGCCCGTCTTCCAACCCATGATTGCACTCATGATTGATAGTTCACTGTTACCTAGTACAGGGATTATCGCATTTGGGAGGCCATAGCGGCGGGGGTGAAACCCCCCGTGATTATTCGAATTTTTTTTTAAAATTTCCTGAACCTGTTATTTTAACCCGCTCATCATCCCAGTCCCCATTGGGCAAGTGTTGTTCTTTGGGGATCGACATCGGTCCAGTCCCAGCCGAGCGACTCGATAATCCGGGAGATAGGTTGTTTGATGGTCTTGTCCAGCATCAGCTCCCAGTCAACAACAAATTCTTTTGGTACCTGGTCACCATATTCGAAACAAAGCACATCGGTCTTGGGGTATTTCGCGGTAACGGCCCGGATATAGATCCGTTTCGGTTTACTACCCTTACCAAATTCGGTGTGGAGATACTGGTTGGCATATTTTGCACCTCTGACCTGGGCATCATCATTTGCATAATCGTCAAGGGATTTGCCGATTCCACCGGGGATACCAATCTCATCAAGCGAATATTTTCCCGCACGGTATCTGGTAATGACGTCTCCAAGGAGCGCTTTGATTCCCGCATATCCTTCACCTGCAAGGATCATCTCCATCACTTTCATCTGCACCGCCTTGGTGATCTGCGGGGTATCGCTTCGCTTGATCTCAAAACCGACAATATCAGTTTCTTTTACCACTTTGCCTTCCTTCCAGACAAGTGATCCTGCGTACCGCTTCTTTTTCCCGGCCTGGAAGAAACGGGCATAGATCTTTTCAAACTTTATGGAAAAGAAATGGGTGTCTGCGTTCAGTTCGGTCTTTGCAAACTCCTGGTAACTTTCATTCAGACGTTTTTCGATGCCGCGGGCAAGTTCGATCGTTTTTTCCTGGTCAAGGGGAGGTAACTGGACCATGCAGGAATCGGTATCACCGTAGATGACCTTGTATCCCTGCTGTTCGATTACCCGGCGGGTATGTTCGATAATCGCCCGTCCGACCGAAGCTGCTGCAGCACCAATCTCCCGGTCAAAGAGCCGGAACCGTGGATACCCGCTCACGCCGTAATAGGTATTCATGATTACTTTCAGTACGTTCTGCTGCATATCGTAAAGGATATACTGCGGAGAACCAAAAGCAAATGTATTGCGTAATGCCTTCTTTACATCCCGCTCCTTGAGTAATTCCGATATGATAGTTCGCGTCAGCCCGTCCGGCTTCTTCTTGAACCGGATCCCATTGGGCGCCCGGAGCTCACCCTCGGGGTCCTTGGTTTCCATCGAGGCGTTGATCGTCATCATTGCCATAGGGTAGAGGGATTTCAAGTCCAGCACTACCACATTCTCCCGCACACCCCTGCTCGGTTCAAAGACGGTGGCTCCTTCAAATTCCTCAGCGTTAGCAAAACCTTTCGAAGGCAGGACATATCTCCCGAATGCCTTCCTCAAAACAAAGACATCGACAACACTCGACGAGTTGAGGGTTTTGTCCAGCGGGCAGCCCACGTAACGGGCAATTTCCCGGTAGAACTCGATGATGTTGTCTTTTTTATTGATCTTGACACAGAGTTCTACGTCCTTGAAATTATATTCAACAAGAAGGGCTGGCGAATTCTTCCAGAGGTTCGAGATCGTCCCGGTGTACCTGACCTTCTGCTCGCCAACCTCCTCAAGAGCAATCGCGTCAAGCCGGTACGACTCCTTCTGGCTTAAGTGCATCTTCTTGTATGCTGTGAGGAGATCAAAAAGCGCCCGTCCCCGTAAAGCGTTGCGTTCGGTCATACCAGCGAGTCGGGCGAGCTGTGAAGACGGGAGGCCAAGTCGTTCCATTCTCTGACTGATGTAAGGCATGTCAAACTCGGTAAAGTTCCATCCGGAGAGGACGTCCGGGTCACGTTCAGCGATGTATCGGGCAAAAGCCTTGAGCATCTCTGCCTCGTCCCCGTAGGTACAGATCATATGTTTCTCTTTCCGGAAACAGCCATTTACAAGACCACCAGCATCCTGCTGTTCCGTAATTGTGGCAGGTATGCCTCCCCCGAGAAGGAGGAATGTCACGTAATCGCCCGGAAACGAGTCAAACGCGGTGATAGCAATAATTGCATCGCGCTGAGGATCCGGGAAGCCCCGCTCATCCTCGCATTCGATATCGATGATGCAGGATCGGGCAGGGGCATCTACTTCATTTGGTTCGAGTTCTTTATAGTCTGCATTTGTCGAGGGTGCCAAAACACCTCCGGTGAGACCGGTATCGATCATGAACCGGGTGGCAAACGGTATATCGGCCTCGTAATGCTTAAACCGTTCACGTTCCTCGCGCACATCACCCGGGTTCAGCGTAAATAACCTGCGGAGGGGTTCGCCACGAATCGATCGGTAGCTTGTCCCGATCTCAAGGGATGCATGCGATGATGCAGGAAGAGCCTCGGCTTGCTCGGCTGGTACATAAAAATAAGGACGGAATCCAGTCACATCGATCTTAATCGATTTTCCCTGAACATTCCTCCCGAAGATGTGAATAACCGGACCATCAGGAGTCCTGGTGTACTCGACCTGGTTGATGGCAATACTGATACCGGAAAACCGGTCCAGTGTCGAGGATGTTGTAATACTACACTCTGACCGGATCGATTGTGATGCCATATCAGGATACCGCCCGTTTACAGAGGTCCTTAACAAACCGCCCTGCTTCATTCATTTTTGCACGCTCCCATCTATCCAGATTCCATTCCTCGATCTTCTGGATTCCGTTGCGGCCGATGCGGGCCGGAACTCCCAGCGAACAGTCGGAGAGACCGTATTCTCCTTCAAGTACTGCCGAACAGGCTATCAGTTCACGGGCATCCTTAAGGATAATCCGGGTCAGGTTAGCAAGATGCAGTGCCGGGCCAAAAACTGTCCCACCCTTTCCTTTGATAATTTCCATACTCGCACACCGTAATTCCGCAAGGATCTCTTCCCTCAAGACATTTTTCACCGGGGACGCAAGGCTGGAAAAGATTGGTACCTGGTGCTCACCATGCTCTCCTAAAACGAAAGGAAATCCGGTAATATTCCTGTTCCTGAGAGCTAAACCGAACCGGGCACTGTCAAGCTGCCCGCCAAAACCGATACATCGTTCCCGTTCAATTCCGCTTCTTTTACAGAGCAGGAAATTGTTTGCATCCATCGGATTTGTTACCGTTATAAGAATGCCGGAAAAGTTTTTGAGCAGTGTGACGCCTTCAGAGGCGGCAGACAGGTTGGCTTCGAGCAGGTCTGCACGTGTTTTTATCGAAGGATTCCGTGGCAGACCTGCAGAAAAAATGCAGACATCGGCATCTCGTATCATGGAAGTATCGGTACTAATTGGTATCTGGAGCCCGGTATGCTTGAGATCGAGCACCTGTGCCTTGAGCAGATCGGGAACACAGTCATACAGCACCAGCTCATCAACAATTCCCAGTGACGTCGCAAGACAGGCAACCTCACCGCCAACCCTGCCAACCCCTACTACCGCCAGACGTGCCATCCGGATACAATATGGGTATGTAATAATAATTAAGTGATTCTTGAGGGAAAGATCATTCATCGGACTTTCCCGGGTTTCCTTGAAATTTTTACTGTTACGATCAACGATGCCGGGTTGCAGGGAGATTCATTCTTGTATTCAGGAGAACAATCCGGTATGGGATACCCATGGGTGATCAGAAGGATCAAAAAGAAACAAAGCCCAATCAGAGACCTCTCCTGACAGATCCCCCGTTTTATCTTCCGGAGTTTGAAAAATCGTATCGTTATATCATCGACGAATATGACGTGATTCCGAAAGATATTGCGATTTTTATGCCCTGTGCGATCCGGAAACCCTATAGTAAAAGTCCAAGCCACCAGCTTATCAGGACGATTATTTCCCAGGTACTGGATCCTTCGCGCTGTCACATTGTGATATTTGGTACATGCGGCATTGTCCCCGCCGAACTTGAAGAGATGTACCCTTACGCCCATTACCATTACATGCTTGGAAAATGCAAAGACTCAAAAGTCCTGGAAGATTTTCTCCGTATAGAAACAGGACGGGTTGCGGGTTATCTTGAAAAGACACGACATGTATACAAGTATCGAATCGGGTATTGTATCGGACTTTTCAGAAAAGCCCTTATCCAGGGATCTCAGCAGGCTGGAGTACCCCTGGACCTCATTCTTCCCACGCGTGACATGATCAATAAAATAATTGAAGAGGGGGATTGTATCTTTGAAGAGGGCAGTCTCTCCATGGAAGAGTACCTGGGAGAATTCTGTGATGAGCTGATTAAATTCAGGAATAAACTTCCCAAAACCGACCGGGAATGACATCACTATACGACCATTCATGCATCAAATAACACCTCATGAGATACTCTCATATCTGGGGATAGTGAAAACACCAGTACCGCACATGACCAAAGAAGTTCCCCAAATCCCGGTGTTTATTCAGCAGATGGCAGCGACCATCGCAAAATCGGCTGGTATGCTCGACTCTGACCAGATGACGGTATTTTTTCATGAAATGCTTTCTGCAAAAAGAGTATACGTTGCCGGAGCCGGAAGATCCGGGTTCATTGCCAAAGCGTTTGGATTACGGCTGCTGCATCTCGGGTACGATGTCTACGTAGTTGGTGAAACCATCACCCCGGCATTTCATTCCGGTGATACAATGGTTGTGTTTTCCGGATCGGGTGAGACCCATTCGATAGTATCTCTCTCGGGCACAGCAAAAGAGCTCGGAGGGACGGTCTGTCTCATTACGGCATCACCGGATTCAAAAATCAGTAAAATTGCTGATTGTATTGTAAACCTCGGGGATCTTACCGGGTATTACCGGAAAGACAAGGATCCTTTTGAAATCCGGCAGCTGACCGGGGAGTACCGGTCAGTCAGCTCGGTGTTTGCGCCATTGGGTACATTATTTGAAACCATGGCCCTGGTCTTTTGTGATGCTGTCATATCTGCACTGATGGAGGCAAAGAAAGCAGAAATTTTTGATATGCAGCGCAGGCTTACCAATGTCGAGTAACAAGAGTTGTACAGGATGCAGCACGGTGTGTCCATATACTGATTTCTGACGGGTTCTGTCGTGAATCCTCATTATCCCCAGGGTATCCCAAACCAGACATGAGATTGCCATTTAATCCGCATGGGGAAAAAACCTGAAGGGGATATACCTTCAATGATAAAAAGAAAGAAAGGTTAGATTTGTACCAACGAGGGTTCCTGGACTCCCCTCAACCGGATTTGGTACATTATCTGGCGTAAATCATCCATTTTTAATTTCTCAATAAGAAGTTCCCGTTCTTTGAGTTTTTTTAAAGCATAACGAACAGTACGTGGATGAAGCCTGGTTTTTTTCACAAGATCTTTCTGGGTCATTGGACAGCCACAATCAAGGATCTTCATCACTTTTTTCGATGATTGGGGTAATCTGGTTTCATTCATATCAGGGGGACATGCACGGTTAATCTCACCTGGTCCCGCATCACTCCTGCAGTTTCTTGTCATATTCCTCCAAATCCATAAGGGTTCCGTTGTTCCCCGAATGCTCCTGCCACGGGATTATTCAATGGCAATTTTTCCTTTGGATTCTTTTGCCATTTTTTTCAGATGAACTTCGAGCACCCCGTTCCGGGCAGTTGCAGTTCCCTCGTCTTGCGTGACCGGCACGGGCAGGGGAACGATCCTCGTCATGGAACCAAACCTGCGTTCACGCAGGTAATTCTCCTTCGTTTCTTCATTCTTCTCTTCTTTGCGCTCGCAGGAAATCATCAGCGCCCGGGGATTGATCAGTTCAAGACTGATGTCTTTTTTTGTAATCCCGGGAATAAGATCAGCGGTGACAACAACTTCGTGATCATGTTCGGCCACATCGACACGGAGACAGGAGGGTTTTACCGGCAGCATCTCTGTTTTGGACTCACCTGCCAAAGGCAGCAATACTATCGGGTTCGTCTCGTACATCTGATGAGACAATGCGTCCATGTAATTCCTCATTTCTTCAAGCTCATCAAAGACGGATTTGTAATACCACCGTGCCATATACCACTCCTCTTCTTCATCAAAGGGGCGATTTACCGGATCTTTTTATCCTTTTGTGCAGGGGTTGCTCTCTGTGGTCACTTCCAGATACACAAAGGAATCGTATCCCCTTTGATTTGCCTTCAGGGCACCGAGGCAGGAGATATTGAACGCATCGGATATCTCTGGACAGATCTGTCGTCCCTTGTCCCGGAGGGTATTATTCAGGGAAATTTATCAATTGTTTTCCCAAAATCAGATTTTGAAACACATTTTGAAACGACACACGCTCCCTGGTTTATGTTCTCAAGTCCTGTTGCTGAATCAGGTCTGGCAGCTGTTTTTTAAGCGCCTTTTTTCCCGTTTTTTAAAAAAAACACACAGTCCACGGTGAAAAATCGCAAAAATGATAGGAGTGACGCTTCGCTACAAGTGGATCACAGGGCGATGTTCATGGTCCCGGTCTGGAGCCCGTCCTCCCATCAGGGAGGCTATCTTGGGAACACACACACCCACACCACTCCGATGCTGGACAGGTGGCGCGGAGTGCCGCCCTCTGTTCTAGATTGATTTGATACCAGTCAATTACAAAAACAGTCCGTTTGAGTAATATTTAAAAAAAGTCCGATGCTCCTTCGTGAGAATGCCGTTTTTAGCTGTCCCCCTGCACGGGGGCAGTTGAATCACGCGGGTTGTTATCGGGCTGCACGCTATTTTCCGCCAACAAAGGCTTCCTTCATCAGGTCTTCCTGTTTTTTTGTCAGTGTGTCCGGAATCTTTACTATGACTTTGACGAGCAGATCTCCCCTTTCACGGGAATTCAGGGAAGGCATTCCCTGGTTTTTGAGGCGGAAGAGGGTATGACTCTGCGATCCACGGGGAATTCTCAGGGTCGCACTTCCGGTAATTGTGGGGACTTTAATCTCACCCCCCAGAAGGGCAGTAGGCAGCCCGACAACTGCAGTGCTGTACAGATCTGTTCCCTGTCTTTCAAAGACGGGGTGCTTTTTTATATGGACTACCGCGTAAAGGTCGCCGGGGGGACCATGATCCACACCCGGTTCCCCCTCGCCGGCAATTCTTAAGAACTGGCCATCTTCAACTCCGGCAGGGATTGATACCTCAATTCTTCGTGTTTTCCGGATCATCCCTTTCCCGTGGCAGGTCTCACAGGCCTTCGTAATTATCTTTCCGCGCCCGCCGCATTCGGGGCACTGGGCGATATTCATCACCTGCTGGTGGCCGCTACGCTGGACCCTTCGGATCTCTCCGCTCCCCTGGCAGGAGGGGCAGTCCTTAATAAAACCCGGTTGTGCACCCGAACCATGGCAGGTACCGCACTCATTGTTATGCGGGACTTCAACCGTGTTTTTCGTGCCATAGAACGCATCCGTGAGGGAGATCTCAATCTCGTACCTGAGATCTGCACCAGCCCGGCTCCGTGCCCTCCCGGGACCCGTGGAAAAAGCATCAAAGATATCGCCTAACCCAAAGTCACGGAAAAGATCATCATAACTGGGTGTCCTGGCCTGGGTGTATTCACCAGGTTTAAAGTCTGCATGCCCTACCTGGTCGTACTCTGTCTTTTTCTGGGGATCGCTCAGCACCTGGTAAGCCTCATTGATCTCCTTGAACTTTTCCTCCGCCTCTTTGCTCCCCTTGTTGAGATCCGGATGATATTTTCTTGCCAGTTGCCTGAACGCCTTTTTCAGGTCATCCTGCGATGCATCCCGTTTGACGCCCAGGGCCTCATAATAATCTTTTTTTTCCATCGACGCTCGAATACCGGTTATTTCTCGTCATGAACCTTGAAGTCGGCATCCACTACATTCTCACCGCTTGTACTGCTCGTTTCTCCGCCGGAGGAGCCTGCTGGACCTGCCTGAGGACCTGCCTGTTCCTGTGCCTGTCGCTGGGCGGCCTGCTGGTAAGCGGCCGCGCCGGCTTCTCCAAGAACCTTCTGGAGTTTTTCTGTTTCAGCCTTTATCTTTGCACTGTCCTTTCCTTCGAGCGCCGCTTTGACTGCCACAATCGCCGCATTGACTTTATCGACCAGTTCCGGGCTCAGTTTTCCCGCAAGATCGGATTTTGTCTTTTCCGCAGTATAAATTAAAGAATCTGCGGTGTTCCGGAATTCAACGTCTTCTTTCCGTTTTTTATCTTCTTCTTCAAACTGTTTTGCTTCGCTGACCATCTTCCTGACATCACTGTCCGCAAGTTTTGTGGAAGCGGTGATGGTCATCTTCTGCTCTTTTCCGGTCCCGAGATCTTTTGCTGATACATTCAGGATACCCGATGCATCGATATCAAAGGTGACCTCAATCTGCGGGACACCCCGGGGAGCCGGGGGAATTCCAACAAGATTGAACTGCCCGAGGCTGACATTGTCGACTGCCATGGGACGTTCACCCTGGAGCACATGAATCGTAACTGATGTCTGGTAATCCGCTGCTGTCGAGAAAGTCTGGCTTTTTTTCGTGGGAATCGTCGTGTTTCTTTCAATCAGCTGGGTCCGTACCCCGCCGAGTGTCTCAAGGCCAAGAGTCAGGGGGGTCACATCAAGGAGCACCATGTCCGTGATCTCGCCACCCAAGATTGCACCCTGGATCGCTGCCCCGATAGCAACGCATTCCATCGGATCGATTCCCCGTTCCACTTTCTTTCCAACATGATCCTCGATAAATTTCTGGACAACGGGCATCCTTGTTGGTCCACCAACGAGGATCACTTTCTGGATATCATTCTTGGTCAGGTTTGCATCTTTTAATGCTGTTTCGAATGGAGTAATACAGCGTTTGATGATTGGTTCAACCAGCTGCTCGAGTTTTGCCCTGCTCAGTTTTAAGGAGAGGTGTTTGGGACCAGCCTGGGTGGCAGAAACGTAGGGAAGATTTATCTCGGTTTCTATGACAGTCGATAACTCGATCTTCGCCTTCTCGGCAGCTTCTTTTACCCGGTTGATCGCCATTTTATCAGTTCTTATATCGATTCCCTCGAGTTTTTTGAACTCGGCTGCAATCCATTCATAAATTGCATTGTCCATATCCGTGCCACCCAGCTGGGTGTCACCGGAGGTTGCAAGGACCGTGAACGTTCCTCCACCGAATTCCATAATGGTTACATCAAGAGTACCGCCACCGAGATCAAAGACAAGTATCTTGTATTCCCCGCTCCGGTCCAGACCGTATGCCATCGAAGCTGCAGTTGGTTCATTCACGAGCCTGACTACATCAAGGCCGGCAATTTTTCCGGCATCCTTTGTTGCGGTCCTCTGGTTGTCATTGAAATAAGCAGGAACGGTGATGACAGCTTTGGTTATTGGTTCCCCGAGAAAGGCTTCCGCATCCCGCTTGATTTTCTGCAGGAGGAATGCAGAAATTTGTTGTGGCGTGTATTCCTTGCCATATATCCGGTAAATCTGGTCTGTACCCATCTTCCGCTTTGCAGCGGTAACAGTACCTTCCGGATTACTCACTGCCTGCCTCCGTGCCGGTTCTCCTACGAGGAGCTGTCCGTCAGGGGTAAAAGCGACATAGGAGGGAAACATCTTTCCGGCAACGGTAGCGCCTTCGGCAGAAGGAATGATGGTCGGTTTGCCACCAAGCATTACTGCTGCCTCACTGTTGGATGTCCCAAGGTCAATTCCGATGATCTTCTCTTTACCCATTGTTTTCACCTTCATTTTCTGTAATGTGTTCTGCAATCTTTACTTTTGATGGCCTGATGACCTTCGAATTCAACTGGTAACCTTTACCGAGATCTTCAAGTATCGTGTCCGGCTCTTCATTGCATTTCTCCTTACAGATTACTTCATGAAAATGCGGATCGAATTTTTTTCCCACGCAGTCGATGGGATGCAACCCGTATTCCTTAAGGATCTTTAATATTTTTTTCCTGACCATCATCATGCCCTCCCGGTTCTGTTCCTGTTCGAGAGATGGCAGTGCCTGTTCAAAATCATCCAGGATAACGAGGAGATCTTTGATCAGTTTTTCATTTGCCAGGGCGATACTCGATGCTTTTTCTTTTTCAGACCACTTGCGGTAATTATCAAAATCCGCCTGAAGGTATTTCAGCCGTTCAAGCCGGTCTTCTGCAAGCCGGGTCTGGGTTTCGAGATCCTTTTTTACCTGTTCGGGATCCTCTGTCATTGTTCCCTCATATTCTTTTGATCTTTTCGGTAATTCACGAATACAACAAAAACCGGTTCAGGACATTCCTTCGGTGCACATGAAGGAATGAACCTGCACCTTTCTGCCAGATTCGGATTTTTATGGATTTTTTGTCGTCCATCCACCATGGATGATACACTGTGTCTTTGCTCCTGCCCGACAACAGAGGTTTGGTCTTCGCCCTGGATGCAATCAGGCATTCATTCCATCAGGATCCCAAATTCAGGATAATTCCTGACGCTTGCCCTCACTATCCGGTTTTTCCCAAAGATCCGATTTTTTATCAATCACCATTAGGACAATCCCAGTAATTCCGGATAAATTCACTGAAAAAGCGATCAGGAAGCTCACATCTACCACAGACGATTAATGGACCTGATGTTCCGAAGCGCTGAATTGCAGCTATACTCTGCTCGTGAAAATTACCTTTTACATTCCGGTAATTTTCCCAGATACGGGCTGCATTCTCGCCAGCCTGTACCGGTTCAGGTGAATTTTCAAAGACGGGAATTATCCTCACCAATTTCGAATATTGATTAGGGAATTTTATAGGATCTTTGTTATAAAACAAATTTTGAAACAAATTTTGAAACAATGTGCCTGCTGTTTTTTAATTGAAGAATTCTCTCCGGTAAACAAAAGTGTGTCAGGATTTGTTTTTTTCCAGGGTTAATTCAAGGATTCCCTCGGAAAACCGCTTTTTACAAAATTTTACTTCGCAGGGGAGGGAGATCACTTTTTTATACAGTACTGAAGTGTCAGATGCATCAATAGTAATCGAGGGTATAGTATTTTCAAGATCGATTTTGATTTTTTCCTCAGCTATGCCCGGCAGTTCAAACAGGATGCGAAGGAATTTACCTTCATCAAAAACAGTTGTTGCCGGTTCGAGAGTCGTTCGTTGCCCGGTTTTTTTTAAATTTCCTCTTCGCATATTCCTCCGCCCCTTTTACTTTTTTTGGATTCCGGGGAAAATTAAGACCTGTGATCGATAGCTGGTATACAACCAGGTTTCACGAAATACTGCAGTGCTGATATGGTTCGTGAACCTTATGTATGATAATGCTCCACGTTTTTTACTTCAGAGGTTGTTTACTTGCAGATGACAGGGATATGAATCCGGTCCCCGTACCCCCCATATATCCACAAGTGTGTATTGTGTCGATTCTGGTTAGCAGCCGACAGGGTATGATGTAATCGTTTTTATTCGACGAAGAACCATCATAACCGTTGAATACATGTCGATGAAAAAAGATAAACATGACTGGATATTACAATTCTTGTTTCATTTTTTATAACGAAATAATTATGACGGGCTTGGGAATAATCAGCACAACCACCACGATCTGGAAAGCATAGTTTTCAAAAAGCACCGTTTTTGCATTCACTGTGGTATTGTCATGTTCATCTCCACTGGTATTTTTGTTGATCAGGTAATACAGGGGTCCTCAAGCGTATTTTCTAAAAGGAATGAGGACGTAAAGATGGGTATGGATAGCCAGTTCAAAAAGAAGTGGGGCATTATGATAAAAGCAGTCATCATTATGCTCATTCTCCTCGTACCAAGGACACTTATCGACATCTATGGATATGATGTTGTTCCCGTCAACACAATCGTGGGGGCCTTCATCACCGGCGCGATCTTCACAATCGCAATTATTTTTACCGGTACTTTTACCGATTTTAAAGAGAGTGAAAAATTTGGCGGAGACCTGGCAGCTTCGTTAAAAGCACTGTATAATGACAGCCGTATCCTCCCCCTGGCCGATGAAACACCCGCCCGGGTTTTGCGGACGCATGTGCGGGACCTCCATCGCACCATAAGTACCTGTTTTAAGGAAAATACCTGGAACCTTCCTGATATCAACCGGGAAATGAATAGTATTAATAACGATATCAGGACCCTGTCGTACCTTAATGTAGCTCCACCATTGATTGTGAAACTGAGAAATGAACTGGGCATCATCGATAAGATGACCAACAGAATTGAAGTGATCATCAGGACAGATTTTATCCCTGCTGCTTACGCACTCGCAGAAATTGCGACAGGAAGCGTTATTTTACTTTTATTATTCATTAATATCGATCCCTACATCGAGGGGGCAATCATTTTTTCAGTTGTCTGCAGTATGTTAATCGGTCTTGTCCTGTTAATTCACGACATGGACAATCCATTTGAGATCGGATCCCACACCTATGCGGATGTCGATCTGGAAACCCTCAATTACCTTGAAACATATTTTGATGAGCAGGATGCTGAAATGGAGAGAAATACTCAGAAATAGTCAGCAGGGGAAGGCAGCTGAACCTTTTTTGTATTCATTTCTGATAAAGTTTCCCGGTATACACTTGAAATGTACACCTGTACTTATCCCGGTATTTCATATAAAACGAATTTTTTCCTTTTTTTTAAAAAAAAGGCTGGGAAGTATTATCAGGAAGAACGCTAAGGGGATGTAAAGAGGTGAATGGTATATGATACGTCCAGAAGATGCCCCAACTATCCTCACGACGCACGATTTATCCGTGTATCTGAAAAATATTGTTCAGAAAGAAGATAGCGAATTAAAAATTGACATTGATTATGAATCGGGTGAATTATTTATCAATTGCCCGGGATTTTCCAATGGTCTTTCAGTAACTACTGATCCGTTTGGTGTATGGGTGATCAATGAAGTGATATCACAGGAGAATGACGGTGTTTTTACCCAGAGCGGGAACTTCCATAAGACTGAAAAAACCATGACCGTGCTGAGAGCAATCGCCAGCTGGATCCGCGATCTTGAAGATAGTACGCGGGCGTGCTAAAAAAAATACAATTTTTTTTTAAAGAAACACTTCATTGACGGAGTCCCACTTTCACCCTTATTCACATACCGTACATGCTCTATTTTGTTCATTCGTAATAAATGAAAAATCAATACTCTAACTATCATATGATTTGTCATCATGGTAAGCATGAGGGGATATACAAGGGTATCCGTCTGGCAGGTTTAGGACGGACACGCAAAAACAAGTCCACACACGAGGCCCAAGGAGGTCATAACAGGGTTAAGAGGGATGACGAGGAACGCGCATTAACCAACAAAGATACAGTGCAATCGTGGCAGGCAATGCCATGGCAGTAGTGCCCGGATGCCGGTTCATACTGCCGGACTGATTTTTAGTCTTCGAAATTCGATAATAAATTAAAATTAATAAAGAACATTTGTTGCTGCAATCTTTGCAGGCGCAGTCTTTGAGAATGGTAATACAGCACCGACAGGTGGTTTCAACTCTATGTTCATTCTGGTGTTGGCCGGTACCGGCGTAACAAAGAACGTAATCTCGACCTTTTCACCAGGGGCCAGTGAAGTGACTTTGGTAGTACCAATTTTAGTAGTAAAAAAACCAGTTGAGGTTCTCGTGCTTTGTGTGAGGGTGACATTAGGGGCATTTGGTGTAGAGAAGACAATCTGCAACTGAGTTAAATCTATTGCTGAACTACAGGGCGCAAGACCAAGGGTGAATCTGATTTCGTCAATACCATCTGCTGGAGCAGACGCCAGACCATAGACGTTGCCTATCATCCTGATATTCGTAGTCAAATGTTCACTGGTATTGCACACGGTTTCAACAGATGTCGGCGCTGTCAAAACCGGTACGGTAACACTTGTCGGTGCCAAAACCGGTACGGTAACCGTTACATACACAATCTGTGGTGTTGGTGCTTCGATGGGGAGATTAACATTCATAATCTGTGGTGCTGGTGTTGCGATCGGGGGATTAACATTTACGATCGGGGGTGTGGGTGTAACAGGAGTATTTTGATTTCCACTCATACACCCGGCAGTTATCAGACCTGTAACCAGTAAAACGATAAAAAAAAGATATTTCATACCCGTTCCTTTCATTTGAGTGACGATATATTTTACTAAAATTACTTCTGATAGTGTGAAATACTAACTAACTGATCATTTTCTATGAAAAAGCCGGTTTTCTCCCATCATACTATACACTCTGACCACCAATACTCTGGTAATCACAAACGATTTTGGCAATACAGCCGCTTCCATCAGGACCAAAAAAGGCTGTCAATTCCCCATGGTGCGAAATCCTCTTTGTTGGTAGTGAAGATAACAAACCAGATTGGGATGCAGCTCAATCCTGGTGTGAGAAAAAACCATAAAGAATGATACAATGACAAAATTATCGTTAAAACAAGAGGTTATAGGGACAAGAACCGGGTATGTCATCCGGTTCACTTGTCCTGCCTGCCATAATGACAATGCGATTGTAAACAAAACCCCCAAGGAGTGTTACCGGGAAACACGGGATGCTACATGCCACCAGTGTAAGAAACGATCTACCGTTCTAACTCCTGACATGTATGAAAAAAAAGTCTATTCTCTCATATAATCCTGTCTCCCGCGTAAAACAGGTTTCTCCCTCATCCGGTCATCAGGCGAACCAAAGCTATTCTTTGGTTGAAGTACCTGGAATAAAAAAATCGGATTATGGGATAGACGTTTTATGTACGTGGCTGAGCTTTCATGAGATGCAGATCGAGCACGCCGTTTTTTAATGTTGACTTTGCGCCTTTATGGGTAACCATTACGGGGAGGGGAATTTCACGGTGCAGAGACCAGAATCGCCTTTCAGTCATGGAGTAACCCTCCTTTTCGATCATTTTTATTTCCTGGCGATCCCAGGAGATTTTAAAGGTTTTTTCATTGATCAGGCCACATGAAAATACACTATTATCAACACCAGGGATCAGCGTAACTGTCACGATTACTTCATCATCAAGCTCGGTAACTTCCGCGTCCATGATGTGCGGATACTGGCTCATGGGATCGGGTTTTTCTCCTGCAGGCAACAGCAGTTCATCAACCGGTTCAAGAACAAGCTGGAACAGGTAGTCCATGGATGCTCTCAGGTCATCGAGTTCATCATAGATTGATCTTCGATAATGTCGTACCATTTGTCTACCTCCTCTTTTTTGTTGCCCAGGTGCTGACCCACCTGGTTACAAGGACGATTGTTGTTATTCTCAATATAGATATCGATACCTTTCATCAGGAGATCGGAAAAATGAACAAATTTCAGACAGGATTTTTACTGTCGACACACCAATATCCCTGATTTGAGGGAGAAACGTTCCCTGAATCCAGATCCATTCACTGAGTTGAAAACCTGGTAAGAATATACTGCGTCAGGACCTTCCCGGTTATACTTCTGGTTGATGCATCAACCCGGATAAAGAAAAGTTCTTCGTTGCCGATAGTGACAAAGACTGGCTTGTCTGACGGCATAATTCGCAGATGGCAGAGTGTCCTGCCGCAAAGGGAAGGGAATGATATATGAATAAACCTGCTTGCCGTATTAACGATATCGGGAAGATATTTTTGGATAATTGAGTCAACAATCATTCTCCGGTACCCGTCCGGATTCCGGTCCCGGTCATGCAGCTTGCGATAGTCGTCCTCGATCCCCACAATCTGGTTTTTATTTTTTTTCCTGTCCTCCAGAATGCCGATAATAATGTCTCCCCCATCAGAATTCAAAAAACAGGCGATTGAACGTGCGATGATAAACTTCGAAGCATTATTCCGGTATTTCCGTATCTCGACCGATTCACTGGCCAGAATTTCCTCATTTGTGAGATCCGCACTCCACAAAGACTGCAGTTTGAATTCGATATGCTCGCTCTCTCCTGCAGTGATCATGGTTTGTACCGCTTCGGCGTCATCTGATGGCAAGTCAGGGTATTTGTTTTCCCGGTGGTTCAAAACAATTGCAGATCCTGCCGCAATAACGACAAAGAGCACGGCCTGAACAATTATCCCTGCTACTGCAAAAAGTTCCGGAACTACAAAAAAGGCTGCGATAAAGGAGTAGGCAATCCCACAGCTGCAGGCAACATACATACTACGATCAGGATAAAAATACGCAGTGTACAGGATGGGAAAGTAGAAGAGCTGGGGGACGATATTTCCGTAACCTGCCGATATCGACAGGTATGCAACCCCGATAATCGAAATGATGAACATTACTATTACCCAGAACCGGACAAGATCGGTATGCGACCAGCGGAATTGTGCCGGGCTAAAATATCCTGTCACAAAGGATGAATGGTTCATGGAATATGATGCTTTTAGCCGGATAGTTATAAGATTGTATCTGTTTTTTTCCACAATGTGACTACAATTTTGGATCTTCCCTGCTTTGAGATACACATATTTTTGAGCCATGAGCCGGATTGCCGTGCAATGCTTAAGTTGAATTGAGAGAGAGAAAATGTCGTGAGAAAACCTGGAAATAAAAAACAACCAGATCGATGTTTTTGTAAGTAAGCATTGTCGATCCTGAAAATTTTTTTTAAATTCAAAGATGCATTGCCGCTGGGACCTGTATGATGCCGAGGAAGGATTTTATCATATTCTTACGATATTACATTCTGGTGAAAATTGCGATGAAAACACCAATCAATGATACCCAAAGAGTGGAGGATACAGAAGAAAATCTGGCGAAATGCATTTGTAAACATTGTCCTACATTCAGGGATAACAAGCTTGCTGAATATCCCCCCCATGCACTCTTTTTGCGCATCCGGAAGGTCAAAGATTCCCTCAAAAGTAAAAACAACTAATTGCTATTGTCTGGGGTGTGATATATTTATAAAACACGGGCTCATTATCACTCACCTCTGTGTTAACCGATGAAATGGTACCCGGTTTTTCCGATTTGTTGAACCCCGAGTACGGGGATATCGGGAATTAGTCCTTTAACATCAGGTTGCAGGTAGGGCAATACTGCCAACCGGTAGCTCTGCAATATTACACGTTATGTATTGTGATCTTGATACAGTGGCGGTTCATGATATTTTGATTGCTTTACCTGGTATTTTTTGAAGGGAGGCAGGGAGAGAAATAAAATACGTACCTGATCGAGTTTACGGGAACCATTATTTCCGGAAACTAAATTTAATGGTCTGATACAGCAAGATTTACCCTTATGCGGCAAAGGATCAAAAATATTCTCTCTGGTCTGTTGTTGTTGGTCATTATCGCGACTGTCCTGTGGTTCATCCTGTCACGGTTGTTGATTTTGGTATTCATCCCGGTTCCATTCTGGGGAGCAGTGTTATTCATTCTCGGCACGATCATTGTAATTTTTTTCGTACTCGATCATTTCCTCTATCTCTTGTGATACGATACCCCATAATTATCCTTTCATCAGGAAATTTTTAAAAATCCAGCCAGATCTATAATTTAAAATCCTCACTGATACCAGGGAATTTTAAAAAAAAAATTTCCTATTCGTTATTCCATGAATCAGAGTTTTTATTAATAATCAGGTAAATTCTGCTGATTCTGGCTTAAGGCTATGATTTCACCGGTATTTTCCAGAAGGTCAGCAAGATATTTCTGTACCCATGGTTCATTTGCATATTCCTCAAACGGGCGATATAATCCTTGTACTAGTGTATTATCTTTTTCAAATCGCAGCAGTCCTATAGGAGACCCGCCCCTTTTTACTAACTTATTTAAATCATCAAGGGAGTTTTTACCCGAGCTGAAAACAAATTTTGTTTCATTTTCAAATCCGACGGCAATTGCCACGACCCATGCAGTCTTTGCTTCTTCTGTCATTTCCTGTATCAGATCTGATGTTTTTCTCATGTTTCACTCAGGTATGGAATTGCAATTCATTGCATAAATATTTCGTTAAAATAAGAAAAAAAGAAGAACCGGGTCTGACTCGCCAACTGATGCCTACAGTAACCTCAGAGTACATTCCCAATCACAACCTGCCATGATCATTCACTCCTCAACGCATCAATCGGGTCCATGTTTGATGCCTTCCATGCCGGGTAGAGGCCGGAAACGATGCAGACGATCATGCCGATAATCATTCCGGCAGGGATATAGACAATGCTTTCGGGTAAGAAGAAATAGGCAGTATTGCCAATCATTGCACTCACAACGGAATACCCGATGATGACACTCATGATCCCCCCAATAACAGCACCAATTACTCCGAGGATGAATGCCTCGTAAAGAAACATCCTCCGGACCTCCCCGGTCTCCGTGCCAATCGAGAGCAATATACCAATCTCCTGAACGCGTTCACTCACCGACATCATCATAACGTTAAAAATACTCGTGGCAGCGACCAGCAGGGAAATGCTGCCAATTGCAAGAATGAATGTAGTGAGGGAGCTCAACGTCGAAGAGACACTGGTAATCCGGGAGCTTGAATCGGAGATACGGACTATCTCCTTGTTGCGGTTGACTTTTTTGTCAATCGCATCTTCAACTGCGGATAACGTCGTGACATCTTTTAAGTACACATTCACCTGGTCGTATGTATTCCCGCCACCGAACTCTCCGGTATACCAGGTATCGGATACAATGATTGCATTATCGGTATTAATCCCATTCGAGGAAGACAGTCCTGCCGTCGGGAGGATACCGGCAACGCGGACGACTGGCCGGTTCACGCTGATGTTCGGTTCCCCGATCTTGATCCGTGTTCCGATTTTTACCCCAAACCTGCTTGCGATGGTGGCGCCTACAATAGCGTCACTCTCACCCCTGATTGTTGATCCTTCGGAGACATTCAGGATAGTCCGTGCATCATCCGGATCAAGACCATATATCGTACCTCTGCCATCATCAGAACCGATCGAGAACTGGGTACTGGTCCGGTCAATCGGGATAACATCATTTATTCCTGCGGCATCCCTGATATCCCGAAGCTGGATCTCAGTTATTCCGGTATTTGTGGAAACGGACTGCCCCGGTTCTGCCCTTACCACATCAGAAGTCACCGTTATGATATTGATACCCGTGGTGAGCTGGTCTTTTACCATCAGCTGCATATTGGTCCCGAGCATTCCCATGGATGAAATGGCAACTACCCCTATGACTATCCCGATCGACGCAAGTAAAGAACGTAAGAAATTCAGCTTCACGCTGCGTATCGAGAGATCAAAGAAGATATCTTTCATGATGCTGTTACCCTCCCGTCCTCCAGCTGTATTGTCCGGTGTGCATATTCGGCGATCTTCGGATCATGCGTCACCAGGATAACCGTCTTTCCTTCTTTGTGTAATCCGGTAAGAATGTCCATGATCTGGAAACCTGTTTTACGGTCAAGATTACCCGTTGGTTCATCGCACAGGAGGATCTTGGGATCATTGACCAGTGCACGGGCAATCGCGACCCGCTGTTGTTGCCCACCCGAGAGCTGGTTGGGCCTGTGAGCGCTCATTTCCTGATCAAACCCAACGGATTTGAGAACGGCGGCAGCCCTTCCAGTGGTGTCCCGTGTTTTATATTTAAGGATGAGTGGATATTCCACATTTTCATAGGCTGAAAGGAGCGGGATTAAGTAAAATTTCTGGAAAATGTACCCTATCACATCCCTGCGCATATGGGTCCGTTCAAGAAGTGTCATGCTGGCGATATTTTTTCCGGCGATAGACACCGTGCCCGTGGTGGGAACATCAAGAATCCCGAGCTGGTTCATCATGGTTGATTTTCCCGATCCTGAAGGCCCCATGAGCGCAACAAATTCCCCTTCCATGATGTCGAGTGAGATATGGTTGAGTGCAGTAAAGTCTCCACTCTCGAGGTGGTAGACCTTTGACACATCCAAAAGCCGGATTAGGGGAGACCCATTCATAACCTGTCCTCTTAATGCCGCTTTAATTTTGCAGAGATCCATTTCCGTTTTAACCAGACAACGATGCCGGCTATGATGATAATCCCGGCGGCAATGACAGGATAAAACGAACTGATCCCGCCACTGCTGCCTCCTAAGCCGAATAAACTCCCGCCACCCGGAGGGCCACCACTGAAACCACTATTGGTTCTTATCGAGGAACTTCCTGTCGTCACTCCGGATACGCTTGCTGATGAACTGCCCGATGCGGTGCCGGTTCCTGTCGAACCGCCATTTGCCCTGAGATTAAGATTTTTTGTACTGGTGAACGAGTTTCCATCATTGTCTTTCCACGTAATGACCAGGGGTACTGATGAAAGGTCACTTGCGGTAAAGGTGATTTCAAAACTCGAGAAATCATCAGCGGCAAGCGAACCGATTGCGTACTGTGCATAGGGTTCCACAGCCTTTGCCGGTGACCCCACGGTCACAATCATCGATTTCGCATCCGTAAGACCGGCATTATTGACATCTCCGGTCAGGCTGTAAGAAGTCCCTGAAGTAGTGAGTGCAACATTGTTAACCACGGGTATGGCCGCTTTTTTATTATCTCCAAGGACTATGGGCTGGATTACCTCGGTTGAATGATCGTTATCACCGTTCTGGTACGTGATGCTGAAGGTAAGCGTTGAGTCCTGGCCGGGTGTGACCGAAAACGGCACCTCAACAGAACTCTGCCCGTTTAATGAACTGATATATCTCTGGGAGGGAGTTACCTCAATGCCCTCGCCTTTTGGAGTGATAATAATATTTTTTATCGCCGAACCCCTTGGGTTGATAATGCTCACGTTCACGGTATCTTTCGTCGACAAGGCAAAAGAATCGGGTTTTTGCGAGATGCTCGCCTTGATGTCGGCAGAATCCACTTTAATCGTGAGGGGATAATGGATGCTCCCGGCATTCTGGGCCCCCACGGAAAACAGCGGGAAATATGTCCCGTCAGGGGGATCTGCCTTTACCAGGAACGAATAGGTTGTTGTGGAACCCGGGCCGATGAAACTCATCGTGCTCCAGCTCTCCCTGTTCAGAATATGGATCTTGTCACTCAGGATATCCGGGTTGGAGAGCCCGACGGAGACAGTTCCTGAATTCGTAAGGGTGATGGTGACAGTTCCCTGTTCATACGGATAGAAAACCTCCGGATCAATTTTCACTGATGAGACATACACCAGTGACGCTGCATCCTGCGCAGCGGTCGTAGTACTGTCCGAGGTGGTGGTCGCAGTTGCTGCACTTGCTGTTGCAGCAAGCAGTAAGAGTAAAATGATACTGAATAAACCTGTAATCTTCTTCATGATTTTTTCCTTATAATTTTCCTGATGCTGTGGATATTGAACCTGGCTCTTCAATATATCGTAAGGTTCTGGTTATGATCTCCTGCCATTTTTTTTTAAAAGACTCTGAATTTTCCAGGGTATTTGCATTTCGTGTTGGGACACATATAAAAAATGATGAAGGGGTTGAAACGTCAGAGTCCAGTCAGGTTATCAGGTATTTTCTGCCCTCCTCTGCCCGCCCATGTGCCCGCTGATGTTTCCATCGCCGCGTGCAGGGCGTGCGTCCGGGTTTGCTGTCATGAATTCCTTGAGCAGGGTCATTGCAGTCTCAAGGTCCCCGCTCGTCACTGCTGCACTGATAGCCGATACATCGTATCCTTTTGCAGTCAGATTGGTCAGCAGCTGAGACATTCTTTCTTCATTCGCTTCGCCGTGCATCGGGCCTTTACC
>DADR01000010.1 GCA_002495055.1 Methanoregula sp. UBA247
TGACCGCCGTCCGCTGCGGAAAGGAAATTGTCATATTTGATATGGGACTCCGCCTGGACCAGGTAATGATCCACGAGGATGCGGAGATTGAGAATATGCACTCCCTTGATCTGATAAAGATTAAGGCGATACCCGATGATACAATGATGAATTCGGTCGAGGGGACCGTAAAGGCGATTGTCTGCTCGCACGGGCACCTTGACCATATAGGAGCGATCCCGAAACTGGCGCACCGGTATAATGCACCGATCATCGCAACCCCCTATGCAACAGAATTGATCCGGCAACAGATATCCGGTGAACAGAAATTCGGCGTGAACAACAAACTCTTTGCCCTCAAGTCAGGGCAGCGGTATACTCTCTCGCAGAACCTCGTTTTAGAGTTTGTTCACACGCAGCATTCAATCATCGATACTGTCACGCCAGTACTTCATACCCCGCACGGCGCGATTGTTTACGCGTGTGACTTCAAGCTTGACCGGACACCGGTGATAGGCCAACCCCCGGATTTTGCCCGGTTCCGTCAGATTGGGAAAGAAGGTGTACTCGTACTGATTGTGGAAAGTACCTATATCGATCGCCCGGGACGGTGCCCGAGCGAGCGGATAGCCAAGGATCTCGTGCGGGACACCATCACCAGTTTCGAGGATGACAAGAACGCGATTCTCGTATCAACGTTCTCTTCGCATATCGCCCGCGTGAAAACAATTGCAGAATGTGCACATGAGATCGGGCGAAAACCCGTGCTGCTGGGACGCTCCATGGAGAAATACTCGGTTACTGCCGAGCAGATGAAACTCGTTTCGTTCCCTGAAACGACCAGTGTTTTCGGGAACCGCCGGACCGTGGACAGGACGATGCGCAGGATGATGAAGGCAGGAAAAGATAAGTTTCTCCCGATTATCACAGGACACCAGGGTGAACCCGGATCTATCCTCACCCGGCTTGCACTCGGTGATACACCCTACCAGCTGACCAAGGGCGACAAGGTTCTCTTCTCGGCAAATGTGATCCCGAACCCGATGAATTTTGGACAGCGCTACAAGGTCGAGCAACATCTGAAAATGGCCGGAGCCCGTATCTTTGAGGATCTTCACGTAAGTGGTCATGCCTATCGGGAGGACCATTACGAGTTTATTCATCTGTTGAATCCCCAGCACATCCTCCCGGCGCACGGTCACCTGAAGATGACAGCAGGATATACCGACTTTGCATCAGAGCTTGGTTACACTGCCCATTCAACCGTCCATATGATGAAGAACGGGCAACGGCTCAAGATCAACTAGAACGAAGGAATACGATGTCAGAACTTTTACCGTATCTGGAATCGGTCGCACAGGATATTGACCTCATGATCGACCGGTATTTTATTAACAAGGTTGGTGAACTGAATAAAGCGAGTGCTCACCTCCTCGGGGCCGGGGGTAAACGACTCCGCCCGGCAGTCGTCATGCTTGCTGCCGATGCGGTAAAACAGGGGAGTTCTCCGGATATAATACAGGCAGCACTTGCGTTGGAGCTCACCCACACGTTTACGCTAATTCACGATGATATCATGGATGATGACACTCTCCGTCGTGGGGTGCAGACTGTCCACACGAAGTGGGATATGCCAACCGGTATCCTTGCCGGTGACGTTTTGTATGCCCGGGCTTTTGAGTTCATCTGCCTGTCAAAGGCACACGAAAACGCAAAAGTCCGGGCAGTGTCCATGCTTGCCCGTGCCTGTGCCGATATCTGTGAAGGACAGCATATGGACATGTCCTTTGCGCACCGGAATGATGTTGACGAGTATGAATATCTCGAAATGGTGAAGAAAAAAACCGGGGTTCTCTATGCCGCAGCAGCCGGAATCGGTGCGATTCTTGCCGGTAGTAATCCACACCAGGCAAAAGCTCTCTACCTTTTCGGATTGAATATCGGGATCGCGTTCCAGATACAGGACGATCTTATTGATCTGTTATCCCCGGCTGAGAAAAGTGGCAAGGACCGGGCTTCTGACCTGAGGGAAGGAAAACAGACGCTGATTATGATTAAGTCCCGTCAGAAGGGCATTGACCTGCAAAAATACCGGCGCGATCTCTCGGATGCGGATATCGATGCGGCCATAAAAGAGCTGACAGGTGCTGGTGTCATTGATGAAGTCAAAAAAGTGGCAGCAGATCTTGTAGCGGAAAGCAACAAGCATCTTTCCCTGCTTCCTCCCTCAAAAGAGCGGGACCTCCTGATGGAAATCGGCGAATTTTTTGTGACCCGGAGCTATTAGGATGGCAGGGGAAGACCCAAAAGGGCTCCTTTTTCTTTGTGCTCTCCAGAATGCGGTCAAGCACGGGGGTGTGCCACAGGCCGGTGCGGTAGTTGGCATGGTGATGGGGGCACATCCCGAATTCCGACCGCGGGCAAAAGAAGTTGCGGCTCTGGCAAAAGAAGCCATTGCGGATGTTGCTGCACTCTCATCTGATGATCGTATAAGAAAACTGCAGGCACTTGCGCCTGAAATGTATGAAGCCCTCTTTGAAAAACATGAACACAGGAAGGTGCTTCCCGACCTGGAAGGTGCTAAAAACGGTGTGGTAATGCGATTTGCGCCAAACCCCTCAGGACCTCTTCATATCGGGCATGCCCGCGCAGCGGTGCTCAACGATGCATATGTGAAACAGTATGGCGGCAGGTATATCCTGCGCATTGAGGACACCGATCCGAAACGCGTTGATCCCGAAGCGTACGAGATGGTAAAAGAAGATATCGCATGGCTGGGCCTTGGCATCACTGAGACCGTCACGCAAAGTGATCGTCTGCCGCTTTACTACGATCTTTGCAGGCAACTGATCGAGAGGGGCGGGGCCTATGTCTGCACCTGCAATAATGAGCACTTCAAAGAACTCAAACAGGTAAAGACTGCATGCCCGTGCAGGGATCAGCCCGTGGAGAAAAATATCCGTCGCTGGGAACAGATGCTCGACCATACGTTTAAGGAAGGGGAGGTGACAGTCCGGATAAAAACCGACCTCACCCATCCTGATCCGGCAATGCGTGATTTCCCGGCTTTCCGTATTCTTGACACTCCCTCTCATCCGAAGGTGAAAGCACATGTCTACCCGCTCATGAACTTCTCGGTCGTTGCCGATGATCACCTCCTCGGGGTGACGCATGTAATCCGGGGGAAGGACCACATTGCAAATACCCGGCGGCAGCGTTATATTTACGATCATTTTGGCTGGAAGGTGCCGGTATACCGTCACTATGGCAGGATGGGAATCGAAGGAGTAGTGCTCTCGACATCGCAGATGCGTCTTGGAATTAACAAAGGGATGTATACCGGGTGGGATGATATCCGCCTTGGCACGCTCCGGGCACTTGCAAGGCGGGGGATCAGTCCTGATGCAGTAAGGAAGGCAGTACTGGCGATAGGGATCGGCGATACCGACATCTCGTTCTCGTGGGATAATCTCTATGCCGAGAACAAGAAGATCGTTGATCCTGTCGCGAACAGGTACTTCTTTGTTCCTGAGCCGGTGACTGCGCAGATAGATGGTGCAAAACCTCATACCGCACAGGCGATGCTCCACCCAAGCGATGCTTCACGAGGAACACGTACGCTGGTATTTGAACGAACAGTGCTCCTGCCTGGTCGTGAGCTCACACCGGATGTAACGATGGTCCGGCTCAAAGACCTCTTCAATGTAAAGATCACATGGAACGGAAGTATCCCGGCGTTTTCCTATGCCGGGGAATCCCTTGCGGATGCCCGGGCGGCAAAGGCGCATATCATCCAATGGCTGCCTGCACAGGACTCAGTTGACTGCACACTCCTCACGCAGCAGGGGGTAATAGCCGGTGCCTGCGAACCCCGCGTGATTAATGAGCTCGGGAACGTCGTCCAGTTCGAACGGATCGGGTTTGTGAAGATTGATTCGGTCGATAATGGCCGCGTGACCGCATATTTCACGCATAAATAACCTTTTTTTGGCCTTCAGACTATCTCCTGTATTTCTCTTTCTACGAATTTTTTATATACTTGTAATCTACTATTATAGTAAGTATCTTGTAATGCAAGATACCATGTTAAACAACTAACATATGCATGCTCACTCATCCCCTCTCTGCAACATACCCGGCATGACAGGACCAGCAACACGACCCTCAAATTCCCTGAAGTGCCGGGACCGGGCATGCTGTGAAATCAGGGAGATGCTATGAATATACAGTTTAAAAAAGGCGTACTTGAGATCTGCGTTCTCTCTGTTCTGGCACACAAGGATTGTTACGGGTACGAACTTGTCAACGACATATCCAAACGAATCGACATCGCTGAAGGTACGATTTATCCGCTCCTCAGGCGCCTGAAGGATGAAGGTTTTGTCACAACATACCTGCAGGAGTCCACAGAGGGACCGCCAAGGAAATATTACCAGTTAACCGATAGTGGAAGGAAGGAAGAACATGAACTCAAAGATGAATGGATGCGATTTACGACATCGGTGAATGCGCTCCTGGTCGGGAAAAACGATGCTGCAGAATGAACAGGAATATATCCGGATACTCAGAAGCCGGCTTGAAGGAACCATGCCGCATGAGGAACTTGATGATTATCTCTCAGATTATCGCGAGCATTTCAGGATAGGAAAAGCAAACGGGAAGACGGATGGGGAGCTCTGGCAGTCGCTGGGATCACCAGACAATGTTGCCCGGGAGATTCGGGTGACACACCTGGTGAAGAAGGCAGAGGGCAACCGGTCGGCAAGGAATATATTCCACGCGGCCTTCGCAACGCTCGGCCTCGGCCTCTTCAACCTTGTCTTTGTCCTGGTACCGTTCATTCTTCTCGTTGTGATGCTTCTCATGATCTTCATCGTCGGGGTGCTCTTTGCCATCATCGGGCCTGTTGCATTTGTGTTCTCACTTCTCCAGGGAGGGCTGCCGGCATTTAGTAGCTGGATCTCGCCCCTTATCGGGTTCTTCTTCTGCACTGGCATGACTACCTTCGGGCTGCTCATGGTTATTGGGGATTACTACCTTGCCCGGTTCTTCTACCATGTGGGTATCCAGTATCTCAAATGGAATATCAGCGTCATCACTGGCACGGAGTGTTCAGCATGAATTCCCCAAAATCCGACAATGACCGGCTGGCATACCATGTCGGCGGCCTGAACCTGTCTGGTCTTACCATGACCAAGGTGATCCTCTGGCTTGCTGCCATCACCATCGTCTCCTTTGCGATCGGGTTTGGCCTCCTTGCCCTCTCGGGCGGACTGCCCCAACCGCATGCACTCAGGGACACGCCCTTCCAGGACACCCACCTGCTCACCCGGAATACCACAACCATCCTCCTTGACGGTGCCTCCTCCGGCAGCATCAGGATATCGATGGGGGCCGGCGAGTTCACCCTGGGCGGGGGCGCACCGGCTTTTTCCCTGATGGAAGCAACGGTTTTCTCCAGTGCCGCGGAATGGCAGCCGGAGATCCTTGCCTCAGTCAATGGTACGGAAAAAACCGTTACGATGATCGAACCGGGTCACCAGGGCAGGGAGTGGTTTGCGTTCCACACCCCGTACAGCTGGCATATCCAGATCAATGATTTAGTACCTGTCGATCTCAAGGTGGAAGTCGGGGCCGGGGACAGCAATCTTGACCTTGGTTCGCTGAACCTGACTTCGCTCGTTGTCAGCAACGGTGTCGGCGACACGGATATCGACATCAGTCGTTCCCGCAGCGGACCGTTCCGGGCAGAGGTCCATAACGGTGTCGGCGACCTCACCGTGAGGATTGATAAACGCAGCAACACCCGCATCAGCGTTCACAGCGGTGTCGGGAATATCAGCACGATTGGAATTGTTAAGAACAATAATACGTATACAACTGTCGGGTTCAACCCATCCCTCCCCGTGAGCGAGATCGCCATCACGCAGGGCGTTGGTTCGATCCAGCTGGAGGCAGTATGAGCGAAAAATTCGTAAACAGAAATATTTACCGGGAGATCGGCACCATCGCAGTATTCCTTGTGCTGTTCGGACTCATGGTCATCTTCGTGCCCCCTGTCCAGGCTGCCGATGCACCAACAGTGACGATCACCGATTACACGGTCACACCATCAGTGCTTATGCCCGACGGTCTCGGGACTATCACTATTACGGTGAAAAATACTGCAACAAGTGCAACCATCAAGGAAAATACGGGATTATACACACAAGATGCTACGACCACCAAAGTCACGGATATCAATGTAAACATTGAAAATGTAAAACTTGAAGGCAACGGCATTGTTGTCCAGAGCAAGGATTTCCAGCAGGTAGGTGAGATTGGGCCGGGACAGTCCATCCAGCTCACATTTTCCATAAAGGCACCTGCAACAAGCGGGATGTATTTTCCTGAAGTATGGATTGATACGACCGGGGGAAGGAGCACAAGGTACCCTGTCCCGGTAAACGTCAATACTGCAGTAGGAATTCAGCGACAGGCTATCCTTATCATGGGCAGCACACTGACGGGCAGTGTAAATCCCGGGGATGAGATCCCGGTCACGCTGACTGTCAGTAATGCCGGGCAGACCCTTGCTGATGATGTTACCCTCCAGATCGAAAACGTGAGCGCAACGGTTGCTCCGAAAAATTCCGATGCGTATCACCTGGGGACTATCCTGGCTGGCGGACAGAAGACTGTCGATATGGCATTACTATCGGATAAAAAAACCGATGCCGGGCTTGTCAGGATACCGGTAACTATCAGTTACCATGCTATAGACGGATCAGAGCGCATCCAGCAGACCGGGATCGATCTGATAATGAAAGGGAAGGCCGAATTGGGATTTGTATCGGTAGATACCAATCCCCCGCGGCTTTCAGAAAATACACCATTTGATCTCACTATCCGGGTGGAGAACACCGGTACCGGAGAGGCCAAGCAGGTATCGGCAACAGTCGACCTGCCTGTGGAAGGGAAGAAAGAAGCCTTTATCGGGAAGATCAAGCCCGGCAACGATGCCCCGGTCATCTTCCTCCTCGAGGGGGCTCAGGCGGGAAATCACCCGTACACACTCACGATCCATTACACCGATGACATGGGCGTGCACACGATGACCCGGGAGATGAACCTGCGGGTCCCGCCCACAGACCATACCGGGGATATTATCCTCGTGCTGGTCATACTTGTAATTCTCGGCTTCATCGGGTACCGCTACTGGTACCTGCCCAAGACGAACGGCGATGGTAAATTCCCATGGGAAAGAAAGAGTTAAAGGTCGCGTTCCTGCTTGCCCTGCGGTCGCTCCAGCGGGGCAGCAGGTCAAGTGTCCTCCTGACCATCATAATCGTTGCGATGTGCTTTACCAACATGGTCTTCCTGCCCGGCCTCTTCAACGGGATCGGGGAGGGGATCATCACGCAGGTCGTGGACTATGAAGTTGGGAACGTACTGGTCAGCCCCAAGACAGGCGAGCAGTACGTGACCGACCTTGATGCAACACTCGACCTTATCAACAGCATGCCCGGTGTTGAACGGGCAACGCCCCATCTGTCCAAGGGGGCGACCCTCAAGTACCGCCAGCGAATGCTCGGTGTTTCGGTGAAAGCGATTAAGCCCGGTGACGAGAAATACGTCTCTCCCCTGTACTCGAAGATGGTTGCCGGCAGTTACCTTGGGGAAGACGATACCGGGGAAGTCATCATCGGGAAACCGGTCGCGGGAGACGCTACGATCAAGCAGGAGGACGAGTTCCAGCCATCCCTTGGCGGTGTCCGGGTTGGCGACTCGATCACGATCGAGTACGCAAACGGTTATACAAAAGATTACCGGGTGAAGGGGATCTACTATGCCGGCTGGAGCTCTACCGACAACAACGTTATTATTACATGGTCTGATATGGAGCAGGTGGAAGGAAAGACCCTCGATTACGCGGAATTTATCACGGTCAAGGCAAAACCCGGCTATGAGGAGAAGTTCATCAAAGACGAACTCCAGCAGTACGGCATCTCCGAGTATGTGCAGACCACTGGTGATCTCCTTAAGAAGGTTATGGGGAGTGTCATGCAGAGCTTTGCCATCATCAACCTGGTCTCTCTTGTCGTCGGCATTATCATCACCACGGTCGTGCTCTTCATCGTCATCACCATCAAGACCATCAACAGCCGCAAACAGATCGGGATCCTGCGGGCGATCGGCGTGGACAAGGAAGTCATCATGCACACCTACGGCTTGCAGGTCGTCATTATGGCGGTGCTCGGGATCTTCTTCGGGGTCATCCTCACCGCGATCCTGGCAGTATACCTGGCTGCCCATCCCATTGTGACCCCAGAATGGAAGGCATACTTGTTCCTGACGCCCATGGATTATCTCGTCAATTCCCTGATCCTGTTCCTCGCGTCGGTTGTCGCCGGGTATGTGCCCGCGTGGCAAGTCTCCCGTGAGGACATCCAGACTGCAATGAGGGCCTGAAATGATTGAGATTACCGACTTAAAACGGCTCTACCACATGGGAAATGTCGAGGTCCGGGCTCTTGACGGTGTAACGCTCAATATCGAGAAAGGCGAGTTCCTCGGTATTATGGGGGCGAGCGGGAGCGGCAAGACCACGCTCCTGCACCTGCTTGGACTCCTTGACGCACCTACGTCCGGCAGGATCATGATAGACGGGCTGGATGTCCTGAGCCTGACCGATTACGAAAAGACCATGTTCCGGCTTTACAAGCTAGGGTACGTCTTTCAGGACTATGCACTTGTCCCCGATCTCACCATGATGGAGAATGTCGCTCTGCCGGCCATGCTCCGGAAAGACCGGAGCGAAGAGCAGGTGAAAAATGACAGTTTCTGGATCCTGCAGAGGATCGGCCTGTGCGATCGCCGGGATCACCTGCCCCGGGAGCTCTCCGGCGGCCAGCAGCAGCGCGTATCGATCGCACGGGCCATGGTAAACAGACCGGACATCCTCTTTGCCGATGAACCATGCGCCAACCTTGACTCAGAGAACTCGAAGATGGTGCTCGAACTCTTCCACGAGATCAACGAAGAGATGAAGCAGACCATCATCATGGTATCTCATGAGGACTGGCACAAGGAGTATTTCCACCGCATCGTCCGTCTCAAGGACGGGAAGGTCACTAGCGACGGGAAAAACCATTCTGCGCACTAAACACCCTGTGATGCAGCATCCTGTACCTTTTTTCATTCCCCAAGCTGACAGTACAGTATATCCGGATCCTGCCATGGATGAAATCCACATCGACAAGGTCCTCCGCTCCCGCCGCCGGACCATCGCACTTATCGTCACTCCTGAAGCCCGCGTTATTGTCCGTGCCCCCCTGAAGACCCCGGCCGCTCTGATCGATGATTTTATTAAAAAACACCATGGCTGGATATGGAAAAAGGTCGCAGAGATGAAGGAGCGGCCGCAGGCTATCGCCCATGCTTACGAAGAGGGCGAGATCTTCTGGTTCCTCGGGCGTTCCTATCCCCTGCATATCATCGACGGACCGGGAGCAGGAATCCAGCGTACTGACCGGCTCTGTGTCCCCCGCACTACCACTCCTGATATCCGCAGCGGGATACAACGCTGGTACAGGGCGGAAGCGGCACAGGAGATCCGGTCGCGGTGCATGTGGTTCTCGATGATGACCGGCTATTCCCCGGCATCAGTCCGCATCACCGATGCCCGTCAGCGCTGGGGCTCCTGCACCAACAAGGGCGGGCTCAACTTCAGCTGGCGGCTTATCCAGGCACCGCTGGAGATTGTAGACTACGTGATCGTCCACGAATTCGTCCACCTCCGGCAACCCGACCATTCGCAGAAGTTCTGGACAAAGGTGGAGGCGCTGATGCCGGATTATGATCTGCGGCGGAAGTGGTTGCGGGAGAATGAGCGGTTGCTGAAGATATGATTCAATAACACCGGTAAGGGATAGTGTCAATTGTATTCACTTTACCCCCTTAAGCACCAAGGGATTCTAAAACGACCTGCGAAGTAGCGCAAAAATCCAACAGATATTTTATGCGAGGCGCATCGCGATTCCACGAACTTTTGTAAAAAAAATCGTTGATGGTCAATCTTACCTTTAAAAAAAAGATCCTGCCGCAATCCCCCCTGCGTAAAGTATCATTGCTATATGGAAGAGTGGCAGTACCCTGAGTGCTGCAGCAGGTGTCTTGTTCTTCAGGATCACGATGTTTGCAATTATGATCAGGCACAGCCCGCCAATTATTCCAATCCGGGCTGGCAATCCAAGCCGTGTCATGAAAAGGAACGCCATCATTGCATGGATAATGGTGAACCCGGCAATCCAGTAAGCTGTCCTTGGTATATCGTAGACCATCGGGATAGTGCTCATTCCACGCTCACGATCATTTGCCACATCGATCAGGTCATTTGCACCAAGATGAGCCATCGCAAACGGGTAAAAAAAGACAAAATACAGGAATGCGTTCAGATCCGGGTGTCCGAGACAGAGATATCCTGCAACCGGAAACAGGGCGAAATCCGTACGCCCGATGATCTGGGCAAATGGAAATTTCTGCGGCTGCCGCTTCTCCATCTGATAAAATATCTCAATGCTGTAACTGTATGCCATAATCAGAATTACCAGGAGCGAATGCGGATAGGGCAGTGTTGCGATAAGACCCGAAGTGATGGCGGCTAAGCCAATAAAAAGCGCTAACGCATTGTTTGGTGAAATAATCCCCGCCGGGATTGGGCGGGTTCCGAATATCCTCCAATATTTCGTGAGCTTATCCGATTCGATATCTTTTTTATCATAATCGCGATCGATATAATCATTCAGGACAAGCCCTGCCTCAAAGCCAAAAAACCCTATCAGGGCAACATGGACAAGATCGAACCATGCAAAATTTCCATAGACTGTAGTTGCAAGCAGATATCCCGAACAAAAAAGCAATGGCCATGCAAAAAAAAACTGGAGCCGGGTAAGGTCAATATATGCCCTGAGGGTCGCAGTCATTCCTGAAAGATTTGTGCTGCTTACACTTACACGCTTTGATGAACCAGGATCAATCCGCAATCAACGATTTCACTTTGTATTTTTTTCACACTTATTAGTACAGGTACTCCAGGGACATCTCCCTTATCTGCTGAGCCACCTAATAGAACAGGATGGATTCCTTTTTTATCCGGCCGGAAACTCCTGCGGATATCCCTGCAATTTTTGAAGTAAACTACCAGGCGTTTGCTCATTATGACGAAGCACGTCTCGTAGATGCCCTGCGGGATGCAAAGGTTTTCAATCCCGAACTTTCACTGGTTGCTGTTCATGATGACAGGATTATCGGGCATATCATGTTTCCTCCTGTTACCATCGAATCTCCCGAGGCAATCACTCCTGCAATCGCTCTGGCACCGCTTGTGGTGCACCCGGATTACCAATGCCTTGGCGTTGGTGCCGCGCTTATTGAAGAGGGACTCAATGTATGCCGGACCCTTGGACACCGTATCGTGATTGTTATTGGCCACCCGGGTTACTATCCCCGCTATGGTTTTCGCTCAGCCCGGGCAAATGGTATTGTAGCGCCATTCTCCGTTGCGGACGATGTATTTATGGTACTTGCCCTTGATCCCGGTGCATTGGACGGAATATGGGGTACGGTGAAGTACCCGGAAGAATTTGATGCAATCGTTGGAAGTGGGATGAGGAAAGGTAAAAAAGCAGATTCGCTATCCTGATATTTTACGTCTTGTCAGTAATTCTGTGACTATCTCTTTTTTATACCCTGAACGGGAAGTTTTGTGAGATTGCGGAATTATTGGCGTTGGATTGATGACTCCAAAGCGCTTTACCGTTTGACAATTCTGTTAGATTCCCGGGTATTTTTATCAGTGGTGGTAAAAACCGATGTCATGACCTCCTGGCACCAGCATTATCCCTTCGTCCGTCAACCTACCATGAGTTATAATGACCTGCAGATCCCCAATACCGGAAGATAACCTGAACCGGTATCTTCGTGCATTCAAGAGCCATGCCGATATCCCGACGCTCGTTGAGGATATGGTAACAGGACCGGTAGTTGTCCCAAAATATACCAATGAATTCTGGACGTCCCGGCAAAGACAGGCATCCTCAATTCATGAAATATCCTATCGTGCGTGTTTTAAACCCCAGCTTCCGCGATTTTTCATCGATCTTCTGACAAGAAAAGGTGATATAGTCTACGATCCGTTCAGTGGGCGTGGTACCACCGTCATCGAAGCCGGAATTTCCGGGCGTGATGTTTACGCAAATGATGCAAATCCTCTCTCACGGATTATGACCGAACCGCGTTTTTCTCCTCCCGGTATTGCTGGTGTCGAGAAACGTCTTGCATCCATTCCCCGTGAAGGGGAACGAGCCTCAATTAAACTTTCTATGTTTTACCACCCGGACACCGAGAAAGAAATTGTTGCTTTAAGGGATTATATCCTGAAAAAAAAAGCAGAATGCAGTGATGATATGATTGACCGCTGGATTGCGATGGTGGCAACCAACCGATTAACCGGTCATTCGAAGGGATTTTTTTCGGTATATACACTCCCCCCAAACCAGGCGGTATCTCCCCAGAGCCAGGAACGGATCAATAAAAAACGCCACCAGACCCCGGAGTACCGGGATACCCACCATATCATACTGAATAAGACAAAAAGCCTGTTACGCATCCTGTCTCCTGCTGAAAAGAAAAATTTAAAGCGGGCAGGAAAAAACGCCCGTCTTCTATCGGGCAATGCACAATCAACCCCGGAAATTCCGGATACCAGCATACAGCTGACAGTTACATCACCGCCGTTTCTCGATATCGTTCAATATCGTGAAGACAACTGGCTTCGCTGCTGGTTCAATGGTCTTGATGAGAAAACCATCGGGGAGCAAATCACGATGGCCCGGACCCTGGATGAATGGACAAGGGTAATGGGTTCTGTATTCAGGGAACTTTACCGGATCACCCGGATTGGGGGATTTGTTGCGTTTGAAGTAGGTGAGGTGCGAAAGGGTACTATCCGGCTGGAGGACCATGTTATCCCGCTCGGCATAACTGCAGGCTTCATATGCAGGGGGGTAGTGATCAATCAGCAGATATTCACCAAGACTTCCAATATCTGGGGTGTGAATAATATGGCTTCGGGCACGAATACCAACCGGATTGTAATTTTTTATAAGTCATGAGAACTGACGATGATTTTAAGTTAAGGGCATTTGCATCGTTTTTGTTTTTTAAAAATGCAGTATTTTTTAATCCAGCGTTTGCTTTTTAAAATGTGAAAAAATTTCTCTTTGAGGGACAGAGGATATTCCAATCCCGATTGACTCATCAATGAATACTTTCCCGGTTATCCCGTTATCTGCCCTGTCTGACTCTTTTGTTCCCGTTAAACGAAAATTCAGTCAGGATTGTTACGGACAAAGTACGCCTTAAGTATCACGGCATCCATAGATTACGCATGGTTACCCGTATCATGCGGTATGCGCAGATCGTGGATGTGCTGAGCAAATATGGTTTGGGTATCGGGCTTGAAAAAATATTTCCCGGAAGAGCCCGGTTCCGGCTTCCCCGCCCCGGGCTCCCAAGGCCCGGTAAGACCAGCGATGCTTCCACAGTCTATGAGCGCATACGGCTTGCCTTCGAGGAACTTGGTCCGACCTTTGTAAAGTTCGGCCAGATAATGAGCACGAGGACAGAATTGCTCCCTCCGGAGTTAATCAACGAGCTTAAAAAACTACAGGACCATGCAAAGCCCCTTCCCTTCTCAGAAGTCCGGGCGGTTATCGAACAGAATTATCCCGATTGTGACGAGTGGTACTTGAAGATCGACGAAACACCGGTGGCATCTGCATCGATAGCACAGGTGCATTCTGCAATTCTGAAAGATGGAACCCGGGTCGCCCTTAAAATACAGAGACCCGGTATCGATGAGATTATTGAGATCGATATTGGCATCCTGCAATCCATGGCAGAGCGGATTGAAACGGTTTTTCCTGAGACACGTATGTACAATCCGGTCGGGATGGTGGATGACTTTGCCCACCAGATCAGAAAAGAGCTCGATTTCACCCGGGACGCCCGCAACGCTGATCGCATGGCGCGGAACTTCCGGGACACTCCCGGTATCCGGTTTCCGAAAATTTACTGGGAATACTCCTCTCCTCAAATAATGGTCATGGACTATATCGAGGGAGTACGGATCGATGATCCTGAGGCTATAATAGCGATGGGACTTGATCCCCATGAGATAGGGGTTCGCGGGTTCCATGCGTACCTGAAGATGATCTTCGAGGATGGATTCATTCATGGTGACCCCCACCCGGGTAACCTGCTCGTGACAAAAGAGGGAGATATTGCTTTCCTGGATTTTGGCATTATTGGAATCCTGCGCCCGGAGAAACAACAGGGTTTCATTAATCTCCTTTTTGCACTGATGAACGACGATATAGAGCTGATGCTTCGGTCACTCGAAGGGTTCGGGATTGTAATTAATGAATCTGATCGTGAAGCCCTGCGGGACGACCTCTATATTATGATGCACGATTTTAAGGGTGGTGAGGAGGTTTCACAATTCAACTTCCGGCTTGTTGTAACCGAACTCACCGATTCAATGCGAAGGTATCGCCTTAAAGTCCCCATGAACCTGATGCTCCTGCTCAAGGTATTCATGATGGTCCTCGATATCGGAATGCGGCTTGACCCGGAATTCAATTTTGGAAAAGAAGTCACTCCTTATCTAACGAAACTTGCCGATAAAGGCAACATTTCTGCTGCATATGTTAAACGAGCTTCGACCTCACTTCTGGAAGCTGCTGATGCCCTTTTTGACATGCCCCGCAATCTTAACCTGATGCTCCGGCGACTCTCGACCGGGACGTTCAAACTTGAGATGGTTGACTCCGATCTCCAGAAACTCCAGATGGCACTCGATAAAGCCAGTGACAAGCTCATGATCGGTCTTGTAGTGGCATCACTCGTGGTCGGGTCCTCGCTTGTCTTGCTGGCATCTCCGTTTACCCTTCCAAAGGAGATCTCCTGGCTTGCGATCCTTGGCTATACCGCCGCAGTGCTCGTTGGTTTCTACGCGATATATCACGTTATTTTCCTGAAGTTCCGCATGCAACGCTGATAAAAATTTCTGGATAATTCTTACTACCCATGGCGATAGTAACAATTTTGGTTTTTATTGGATGCAGTGCGTGCGGATTATCTCCCATCTCCTTACTTTTTCATCAAGGGTGAACCGCGTGTTTGCCGGGCTCGTTGACGGCAGCACTACATAAGGAACAGACAACGGGATATTCATCCGGTGAAAGTAGCGACCCGCAGTACTGCCGTTCAGGACGATTAGATGGAGTGACGGATACAATTTCAGGAACGCTGCGATATCATTGAAAACCGGATCCCGGATCCGGGTATCTGCACTACCCTCCCGGGAGCAGGTCTGGATTATATCCCAGAGCGCGATCCCGCGGTCAGCCAGCTGAATGGTCCTGACCGCATAAGGAAGATGACGATCAATTTGAAGGAGGATTTCGATAATCTGCCAGAAGTGGTTCCGTGCGTTCCCGTAATACTCGATATTCAGGAGAGACTGCCTGCTGGGAAAACTGCCGAGAATGAGCACTTTTACCGATTCACCATGAATCGGGGGAAGGCCGGCAGGGCATTTTGTGTGAATAACCGGTGTGCTATCCATACGATGGGGTTAAACAAATTAAGTACCTGGAAAAATGATCAGGATTTAAAATAAAGATTGCAATGGCAGTGCCCATCCTGGGCGACTTCATCTTTATGATACACGCAGGGGCATTCAATTGCCAGATCCTTTTCCTCATCACCGCTCCGGAGACGGCAGGGACAATACGGTCTTCCGAACTTTTTTTTATTCCGCACCAGCCCCCTGATAACGGTTGAGAGTTGTTTTTCATCAGTATTGAGGGCCCAGCCCTGCTTGTTCGCATATCCTTTTGCCCATTTGAGCATTTCCTGTTCCTCTGCTTTTTCTTCTGTCATGATATCTGATCTCACCCCTCTGATGGTATCGTTATGATACGTTTCTAACAAGAGACGTTAGTCTTTGTGCTCGATATTGTGGATTATCCGAATCAAAAAAAGTCCTTTCCCGCAACAGAACCGGGAACCGCTTCCCTTGTGCAGTCGGGTGAGGCATGATCGGAGCACATATCGCTGTTCTGGCAACACACCCGTGATAATTTCTGCACTCCAGGTTGGTTTTCTCTCCCTTGTTATTGTTTCTTTACCGACCTGGTGATCCGTTGTGCAACCTTGTTATAAATTGCCATCACATCCCCCTTCTCAAAACGGTACACATCCTTATCCAGCGACTCGCCGGTTTTTTTATCCCAGAGACGCATGGAGTCCATACTAATCTCATCGCCAAGATAGATCGTCTTTCCCTGCCTGCCAAACTCAATCTTGAAATCAACAAGGGTAATTCCCTGTGCTGCGAGTAACCCGGAGAGGAGCCGGTTCACCTCAAGTGCTGTTGTTTTGACTTTTTTAAGTTCAGATGGCGTGAGGAATTTTAATGCGATGATAATCTCATCGTTGAGCATAGGGTCATGCCGCGAATCGTCCTTATAATCAATTACGATCAAGGGTGGATGGAGCGGTGTTCCCTCCCGGAACGGATAATTTCTGACAAGGGAACCGGCAGCAATATTCCGCACAATCACTTCCAGCGGGATCATCTCGAGCTTTCTCACCACCATATGGTGTGGATCAAGCATGGTGAAAAAATGAGTTTTCACTCCATTCTGTTTAAGGTATTCAAAGAAGAAAGCCGAGACCTCTGCATTGTAATTTCCCTTATTTTCCAGGGTATCTTTTTTCCCTCCGTCAAATGCTGTGATGTCGTCACGGAATTCTACGATGAGTTTGCCCTTCGTATCGGTGGTGTACACCGATTTCGCCTTACCTTTATAGAGAAGATCCTTTCGCTTCACGATCCACTGCTCCTGAGTTTTACTATTTGTCCGAGCCGGTTTATTAGAGGTTCCAAATCGGGGTGGTACCAACCCCGCTTTATGTACTGTGGGTAAATGCAGAGTCTTTCGCAGAGTTGTGCGTCACCGACAATGGTTTTTAGTTCATCAATCGCTGGCCAGGGATGTTCCGGGTTGACATAATCGATAGTAAGGGGTGAAACACCCCCAAGATCATCAACCCCGCAGGATATGAGCGCGGACGCATTGATGAGATTGGGGGGGATCTGGATGGCAATCCTTTTCTGGAGGATTTCCCGTGCCATACGGATGGTGGCGCAGATTTCATCTGTGCCCGGTACCGGATGGTGTGCCATCGGGGTTCCCGGTTTAGGACAAAAGTTCTGGATGATGATCTCCTGGATATGCCCGTACCTTTTATGGAGATCCCGTATTGTCATGAGTGATTCTTCCCGGTCGGCCATGGTCTCACCAATTCCCAGAAGCAGACCAGTGGTGAAAGGTATTTTAAGTTTTCCGGCATCTTCCATCATGCCGAGCCTGACTTCCGGTTCCTTGCCTTTCGATCCCACGTGCGCCGGGATTTTTGCGGTTGTCTCCAGCATCAGTCCCATGCTCGCATTCACTTCACGGAGCTGTTCCATTTCCCCATACGTGAGGATACCTGCATTTGTGTGTGGGAGTATCCCGCAGGCAATACTTTTCCTGCACATTGCCTCGCAATATTTGAGAATAGTAGTATAACCGGTCTGTCTGAGATATGCAGCAAAGCCCGGTTCCTCCTCCGGGCGCTCTCCAAAGGTAAAGAGTGCCTCTGTACACCCAAGCGATGCCCCGCCCTGGAGGGTCTTCTCCACAACATCCTGTGCCATGAGGCATCCGTCTTGTACCGGAGTTCGGAAGCTGCAGTACCCACAGCGGTTCCGGCAGACCGTGGTAAGAGGGAGAAACACATTCCTTGAGAAGGTGATGATGCGGGACTGCATGAGAAAAGGTACTCGTCCAATCTATTGAAAGGTAATGCTATTATTTTGCTCCAAGGATTACGTGCCGGTGAGCATATGTTCTCTTGTAACCGCTTTTGCGAGGGCTTGCCTGCTATTCCCGCTGATGATAAAAACGTGAATAGTAAAAAAAAGGATTTGAGAGAAATTATTGCATCATTTCCCGCTGGTCTTCATTGATCGCGATGTAGACATCTATCTCTTTATTTTCGGGGCGGGTGAACCGTGCATCGTATTGCTCAAAATCGTAGGTATATGCACGGGGAAGTTTCGTCCCCCAGACCGACATCCATATACTCAGGAGCGCATCCGGCATAGGCCCGGCTGCAGTAAAGACAACATACGTCTGGGTGGGAATCCGGACGACTGCAAGCCCCGGGGGGATCTTATCAACCTTTGTCACTTCACTCCCGATCATATATGCATATTCCCCGGTCCAGTCACTCTCATAATCAGAATACACGGCAAACATTGCCGGTCTCTTTGCGCGGTGAGGTATCTTTAATGCCATCTTTTGGGAAAGAAAATCCTGCCAGCAGGCGGGAATGTCCGTAATACTTCGGCCATCTGCATTTGAAGTCCTGCGCTGGACTCCCATGACGATTTTTCCGGGCACCTGTTTTACGGTAAATGCGGGATTCTCCATTCCCAAATTATCGACAGGAGGGATGTTAAATCTGCGGATATTCAATCCTCCTTTGATCTCCGCTACTTACCAGCATCTTTTTTTTATCTCACTGCATATCACGGTATTAAATGTGCCCCCATGCCCTGATCCCGTTTAAGCTTGTTAACCCGAAGACCCGGCTATCCTGCGTGCTCAGCCAGGAAGAGAGGGAAGCGTTTGCCCGTGCGATGCTGGAAGATGTTATCCACGCGTCAAAAGATGCCAATTGCAGTCCGGTGATCGTGGGCACCGAATTATTTGACAGTGAGGATATCCAGATCACCGTCAGCGACGCGGATCTCAACCAGACGCTCAATTCACTTCTGCCCCAATCCGTTGGTGCTATACTGATACTCATGGCCGATCTTCCGCTCGCCAATGCTCAGGCTATCCAGCGGGTAATCACCACCAGTAATGATATGGCATTGGTGCCGGGAAGAGGGGGGGGAACGAATGTGATTTTCATTAAAGAACCGCAACGCTATCATGTCGATTATTACGGCATGAGTTTTCTCAAACACATAAAAATTGCCCAGGATTCAGGGCTTTCCTGTGAAGTGATCGATTCGTTCCGCCTCCATACAGATATTGATGAGAAAGAGGATCTGGTTGAACTTTTAATCCACGGGACGGGTAAAAGTCGTGCTTACCTTGAAGAACTCGGGTTTGTACTCTCCGTTGAGAAAGGGAGAGTCGGGGTTGAGAGAAAGCGATAACATAATCATTGATTCCTGCAGAATGCCGGGAAATAAATGAGCAGTCGGAACGCAATAGTATTCAACCTCCTGCATACCCTGATATCACCCGGATTATTAACGCTTGTATTACCGCATAGAATCACACGCACGGGACTGCCGGAGTAAAACAAGGCATTGGATACCCTGATGCGCCAGTGTGAGAAGAATATCCCCGGGAGTACTATTCCAGGGAAGCGGGGAATGCAAAGACCGTGGCAAAAAAAACCTGCTGCAAAGGCTACTGCAAAACGGGAACTCGATAGGGTCGGTGAAAGCCCTGTTTTTTACAGAGGCGGTGCATTTTTCCGGAATACACCCATGAACAAACACTCTTCTGCAGATATTGACTCAATGCCGGTTTGATCATCTATGGGCATTCCCAATCCCCTGATGATCGCAGCAGGAGTACATTCATCTGCTTCCCCCATAACAAGTTCCGCAGCAGATGCGATATTGTCCGCCACTGCACGTTTTGTCACCTCAAGTTTTCTGCCGAAAAGGTCGCTCCTGCCCCGGTCATCGATGACAGCAGTGAATCCTGCACTCCCGATCGCAACTCCGCTACACCCGAGGCGCATCGCATGCGTCCGGCTGTCAGCAATGATAACACCAATCCTCGCTCCTGTCTGGTCTTCTATGGCATGTTTGATAGTGAGTGCGCTGTGATCCGGATTTTCCGGGAGAGGAGTAACGCATCCCAACGGGGCATTTGATGCATCCACACCGGCATTGGGCAGAAGAGTGCCTGCTTTCATGCATAAGAGGAAACCGGGTATCCCTCCGACAACTGAGTCGCTCTCCTTCAGGACAACTTCAACGATGCGGGGATCCATTTTATAGCGTGCTGCAAGGTCCTGTGCTCGGTTGGAGGGAGTGATCGCAGAAAGGGTTATCACATTACCTTCTGCAGTAGCCACAGCAGTTTCGGCAAGAACAAGGATGTCCCCCTCCAGAAAGCCGCTGCAAGTCTGCTTTGCTGCCACAATAACACGATCGGTGATTGAATTGCCTGGGGAAATTATGCCCGTGGAAAGCCCGAAAACCTCGAACGAACTGTTCATTACTGTTTCACCATTCGTTCGAAAACCCGGATTGCGTCACGGGTCTGTGCCACATCATGTGTCCGGACCACCGACGCTCCTTTGGACAGCAGCATCAGGGTAACTGCAAGGCTGCCGGCCAGACGATCTTCAGGGGCCCGGTTGAGAAGATCTCCAATAAATGTCTTTCTTGATATTGCGGCGAGAACCGGCCGGTTAAACTTCCCAAAATCAGAAAAATGCTGGCAGAGCGTCCAGTCATCTTCAACGCTGCGGAAGGGGGTCCAGATCCCGATACCGGGGTCAAGGACATAGTCTTTAACCCCGGTATTTTCGCACCGCTGCACAACTCTGGCAAGAGCGGTGAGGGTAGCATCGAGACCTATGGCGTCACCCGGCTGGTCATTGGATGCCATCAGGAATGCAGGAAGTCCTGACCGGGCAAGTCGTTCTGCATATAACGGGGATGACAAGCCGGAAATATCGTTAATTGCATGGATTTCATGTTTAAGGCAGGTATCAAGCACCCATGGATTCATAGTATCGACGGAGACCGTAATTCCGCTGCCGTCCATTTCCCTGAGGGCGGCATCGATCCGTTCCGCTTCGGTACTCCCGCTGATAGCCTGGGTATTGGGCGCTGTGCTGCGTGCACCGATATCGATAAGATCTGCACCCTGTTCTACCATTTCAACCGCGGTTTTGTGCACGAAATCAGTCGGGATATATGAATTCGCATAAAACGACTCCGGGCTGCAGTTGATCACACCCATCAGCCGAACAGGAGAGTCACTGCCGATTCTCAGTTTGTTTACCACACAGTCCCGCATGTCCTCACATTCGCTGCACGATAGGTGTTCTCCATCAGGATCGCAATAGTCATAGGGCCAACGCCTCCAGGTACCGGTGTGATAGCTGAGGCAAGGTCATTCACCGCTGCAAAATCCACATCCCCCACCAGTTTTCCGTTCAACTGGTTGATGCCTACATCAATGACGACTGCACCCGGTTTGACCATTTCCCGTGTGATAAAGTGCGCTTTGCCGATTGCAGATACAAGGATATCTGCTCTCATGAGTTCCTCCGTGAGATTTTTTGTTTTACTATGACATACCGTAACTGTTGCATCGGCATTCAGGAGCAGTGCGGACATCGGGCGACCTACGTCGATACTGCGCCCGATTACGACCGCACGGGTTCCTGCAATCCCAATCCTGTATTCACTCAGGAGCGCCATGATTCCCTGCGGAGTACATGGGGTAAACCGGGGTCTTCCGGAAAAGAGAAGGCCGAGGTTGAACGGGTGAAATCCATCGACATCCTTATCCGGGCTTACCGATGCAATTACCCGTTCAGTATCTACCTGTTTTGGCAGGGGGAGCTGAATGAGGATCCCGTTGATGTCCGGGTCGTTATTCAGCTGGGTGACAACCTGTAATACCTGCTCGGTTGTTGCATCTTTTGCAATCTCCATGCCAACCGAGCCGATGCCCACCTTCTCGCAAGCCCGGTGCTTCATCCGGATATACATCTGGGATGCCGGGTCGGCACCAACAATCACTGTTGCCAGTCGTGGGTATAGTCCTGAGTCCTCAATCTCTTCTTTCAGGATTTCCAGCCGCTTATCAGCAATCTTTTTTCCATCAAGGATCATGCGGATACCAGTATTTTTATTCGGGGTGAAGAGTGAATTTGCTCGCCATCGCAGTCACGCTGGCATGCACACTTTTGATTACCGCTTCGTTGTTGACATCCTTTACTACCCTGGCAATCCAGGCACCGATCTGCCGCATCTCTGCTTCTTTCATACCGCGGGAAGTGACCGCCGGTGTTCCAACCCGCAGCCCGCTGGTGATAAACGGACTCTTGGTCTCATTCGGGATCGTGTTCTTATTGACGGTAATGCCGGCTTTTCCCAGTGCATTCTCCGCTTCAAGACCGGTAATGCCCTGTGCTGTCAGGTCAAGCAGCATGAGATGGTTATCGGTACCGCCGGAAACGAGCCGGAGACCATTAGCCATCAGGGTTTCTGCGAGCACTTTTGCGTTCTTTACTATCTGTTGATTATAATCCCTGAACGAAGGCCTGAGCGCTTCTTCAAAGCACACCGCCTTTGCCGTGATAGTGTGCATCAGCGGGCCTCCCTGCATACCGGGAAATACGGCCTTGTCAATTGCCTGGGCATACTCGCTGTTGCACATGATCGCTCCTCCACGGGGACCCCGGAGTGTCTTGTGCGTGGTTGTTGTCGTGAAGTTCACGATGTTGACTGAGCTCGGGTGAACGCCCGTTGCACAAAGTCCGGCGATATGGGCAATGTCTGCCATGCAATAGGCGCCAACACCATCTGCAATTTCCTGAAATGCCTTGAAATCAATGGTTCTTGGGTACGCAGAAGCCCCGCAAACCAGCATCTTCGGCTTTTCCTTTTTTGCCATCTCCTCAATCACTCCATAATCGAGTGTTTCTGTTTTCGGGTCAACGCCATACTGCGCCACTTTATAAAATTTTCCGGTAAAGCTGACCGGTGAACCGTGGGAAAGGTGCCCACCCTGGGTGAGTTTCATGCTCATCAGCGTGTCCCCAAGGCCCATGAACGCAAAATAGACTGCCATGTTTGCCTGGGTACCTGAATGCGGCTGAACATTTGCATGCTCTGCACCGAACAGCTTTTTAAGACGGTCACGAGCAAGGTTCTCTGCCATATCGTAGAACTCGCATCCCCCGTAGTATCTCTTCCCGGGGTATCCCTCAGCATATTTGTTGGTCATTATTGACCCCATTGCCTCGAGTACTGCATGCGAAACGAGATTCTCGGACGCGATCAGCTCAAGCCCGTTTTGCTGGCGGAGCCGCTCCTTCTCGATGATATCTGCTATTTCTGGATCAGTATCAGACAGATAAGACATATGGAGAAGGGTTCGCTTCAATCAGGTAATACCTTTTTCCCGATATTAGCGAGTGTCTAAAACTGATATGCCGTTGCATCGGCTTTTTTATGTTTTTTACCAAAAGTGCGCGTAAATTATGGCCAGGATTACCTGGTGTACCGTAGTGTAAGGTGAAATAAAGCACAAACCTTTTTTCCTTATTTGGCGATAACTACTATTATTTATAAGGGGTGCGTCGCACCAGTACAGGATCCGAAAGATGGCGCAACCTGATGCAAAGATCAAATATCTTGGGTCACGAACTATCACATGAGGAGAAACTGATACCAATGCTGGAAATTTCAGGAACTGGAGCTGCAACTGAGGAGCGTATTGTAGCGATTGAAAAAAAAGTCAGAGATATTGAAGCACTTGTCAAGGGGTTAACTCAGGAGCTCCTCGATCTCAAGTCAATAGCAATGAAAATGTCCAAACAGACCGATGAACGCAGCAGGCAGGCATTGCGGGTACCACCAGTTGTACAGGGTGTACAACCACAACCGGCTGCACCAACGGGCGCACCGGGATCTTCAAGCACGGTCGTTGTACGCAAGGGGGCACGTCCATCCGATGCACCATCAGCTCCGCCAGAGCCATCTATGGACATGATCATGCAATCGGATGGAACGATGAAACTGGAAGAACGGCGGGGTGATAAAAACTATATCGTTGCATCCGCAGGATACGGGCGTAATAAGAAGGGAACGTCTGCCAGGACAAAACAGGGCGATCTCATCGTTGCTGCAGAGGAAGAAAAAAAGGATCCCGCAAAGAAGTAAGGAGCCGGATCTTTGCATATCACGGAACTGGAGATTGACAATTTCAAGTCTTTTTCTAAAAAGACAAAAATCCCCTTTTTAGAGGGATTTTCCGTTATTTCCGGGCCTAACGGTTCGGGAAAAAGCAACATTATCGATTCAATTCTTTTTGTGCTTGCGCTCTCGAGTTCACGGAATCTTCGTGCTGAGAAACTTACCGACCTGATTAACCTCAATTCCGGCAGGAATACCGCAGAAGTTGCGCTCGAATTTTCTGACGGGACAAAGATCAAAAGAAGAATAAAACGAACTGGCAATGGTTATTACAGCTACAATTACCTGAATGACCGGCTCTGCAAACAAAGCGACATTGTTAATCACCTTGCAAAGCATGGGATAAAACCTCATGGTTACAATGTCGTCATGCAGGGAGATGTCACCCGCATCATGGAGATGAGTGATTTTGAGCGGCGAAAGATAATTGATGAAATTGCAGGTGTTTCAGAGTTTGATATAAAAAAGCAGCAGTCCCTGTCTGAACTTGATATCGTAAGGGAGCGGATTGAACGGGAAGAGCTCCTCCTGCTTGAGCTGACAAAGAGGGTGAATGAGCTCAAACGTGAGCGGGAGCATGCTCTTGAGTACCAGAAAATGCAAAAAGATCTCTTATTTTTCCAGAACTGCCGGGCTGCAGCCCAGCTTCACGAACGGGAAAAAGAGCTCGCGTCTCTCATGCGATCGACCGACGAGCATACAATTCTGATTACCCGTAATGATGCTGACCGGAGTCTTGAGGAGAATGAACTTTCGTATCTCAAGGCTGACTTAAACGATATTGATGACCTGATTAACAAGAAGAGCGGATCTGACTACCTTAAACTTATCGCTGAACTCGAAGAGGCAAAAAGTGGGATCAAACTCGCTGATCAGACAATCGTGCGTCTGCGCAAGGAAAAAGAGACCAACCTTGAGGCAATCAATCGCATCTATATGGATACGAAACGTGCCGAATCCCGGGTGGCAGAATGCACTGACCAGATCCGTGCGCTTTCCATAGACCGCACAAACATCGCCATGGAGGTAGCCGGAGCCAAGGCGCAGCTTGAAAAATTCGAAACCGAGATTAAACAACACGGAGAGGATACCGAAGGCGCCCGGGAACGATTGTTTGCATTGTTAAAAGATCTTGAGGAGAAGAAGGGGCAGCGATCAGAAATTCTTCACCAGCAGGATATGCTGATTGAGAAGAGCCGGATGCGCACCACAGAACTTGAGCGTCTCATCCAGCTGCTCAAACAACTGGATGAAGAGTTTGCAGCAAAGCAGTCACAGCTTTCCGATAGCGAAAAAAGTACTTCCGATCTTCTCTCCCAGAAAAAAGATCTCGATCGAACGCTCTCGGAACTGGAGGGTTCGATGTTCGCTCAACGATCATCTCTGGAACGCCTCCGGACAGAGATCCGTGAAAACGAACAGGACGCATTTCGTCTCGAGGCAGCGCAGCAGGCACGGGGTGAATCCGGGGGCAGGGCGATCGAAGCGGTCATGGCAATGGACCATGTACACGGAACGATTGCAGAACTGGGGAAGGCACCTGCGGAGTATTCAACTGCGCTCAATATTGCTGCAGGTAACAAGCTCCAGTTTGTTGTCTGTGATGATGATCAGGTTGCTGCAGATGCGATCCGGTATTTAAAAGCTGAGCGACTCGGGCGTGTAACGTTCCTCCCTCTCAATAAGTTAAAACCCCCGGCTCTTCCCCCGTTAAAAGAGCCGGGTGTAATCGATTACGCTGTCAACCTCATCGAGTACGATCCGAAATATGACCGGGCGTTTGCTGTTACACTTGGGGCTACTGTTGTTGTTGATACACTTGAGAGAGGACGGAAACTTATCGGAAAGTACCGCATGGTGACGCTCGAAGGCGAACTGCTGGAAAGGAGCGGTGCGATGACCGGGGGTGCGACAAAGAAGCAGGGTATACGGGGTTTTGGTGCCGCTGTTGATGACGAGATATTCCGGATACGTGCTCATCTTGCGGAAATCCAGGGAGAAGCGGCAACGCTTGAATCGGGTATAAAACGCTTAACGGAAGAAGTGGATTCAAAAAGGACGATAAGGAACGAGATCGACCAGAAGATCGCCCGCCTGGGGATGTTCACTGAAGAGTTTTCCCGCAGGTTTGATGCGATCACGGTCGAGAAACAAACCATCGAAACAGCTGTGGCACGGCAGCAGGAAGAGACAAGGAATGGTACAGCCGAACTCACCATCCTCGAGGCGGACCTTGACAAAACTACAGAGACGATCAATGCGATAAATTCCAGGATCGATGAGATCAAGAAACGTCTTGATGACACTAATATTCCGGTACTCACGGAGCAGATTGAGAAAAAACGAAAAGAGATTGAAGAGTCAGAGCGACGGTTGCGAAATAAAGAGGGGGATATCAATGATGCTATGCGGGAACGCCAGCACTTCAGCTCCCGCCTCGGAGAATTCGGCGAAGAGCGTAAAAGGCAGGATGAAAGTAACGGGCAGATTGACACTGATATCGCGGGATTAAACGAACAGATCGCCGCCTGCAAATCCCAGATTAACGCACTGGAAGAACGCCAGAAGGAATTTTCCGGTGAACTCGATGAATTGCGTACCAAGAGATCCGAAGCTTCCCGGCAAATACAGGACTCTGAATTAAAGATCATGAAATTCGAAGCTGAAAAAGAGCGTATCACGATCCAGATGGTGGCACTACAAGAGCGTGCCCGTACGCTCGGAATCGAAGTGGATATGCTCAAAAATCAGGTGGGAGATATGGACACGGACCTGTCGCTTTCTGAAATAGAAGGGAAGATTGCAGAGGCGGATGGAGCGCTACGCAAGATCGGAGCGGTGAATATGCTTGCGATTGAGGAATACGACAAAGTCCAGAGGCAAGTGGAGGAACGAACGGAGCGAAAAGAGACGCTTTCCCGGGAACGGACAACCCTTATTGAGAGGATAGAGAAATTTGAGCAGATGAAATATGAAGCTTTTACAACTGCTTTTCATGCAATCGACACAAATTTCCGGGAAATTTTTGCGCGGTTGACAAGCGGGAGCGGGCACCTGATTCTCGAGAATGAGGAAGATCCCTTTGCCGGGGGCATGACGTTTGCTGTGCAGCCTCGCGACAAGAAGGTACACCTTCTCTCATCTCTTTCCGGGGGAGAAAAATCGCTTACCACTCTGGCGTTCATCTTCTCCATCCAGCGGTACATCCCCGCCCCGTTCTATGCCTTTGATGAAGTAGATATGTCACTTGACGGTTCTAACGTCGAGCGAATTGCATCGATGATTACGGAGCTTTCTCCCCAGTCGCAATTTGTCATTGTTTCATTGCGCAAACCGATGATTGATGCAGCACAGAGAATAATGGGTGTTACGCTGAGGCCGGATAAGAGTACGCTGGTTACCGGGGTAAAAGCCAATGGTTGATCCGGGTGGAGATGAACACGGGATTAATCACCCTGAGATCTCCCAAAAAAATCCTGCAGCTCTTACATCCAAAGAATCCCCTCAAAAAGATCCTGGAGAGATACAAGAAGAATCTTTACTTTTTTCAGAGTCGGGACCATCCGATTCCCTCCAGCAAGGTGTTATCGAAGATCCGGTTGAGATACTAGTCGGTCTGGCAGAACGGGGTGAAATCGATCCATGGAACATCAATATCATTGAAGTAACCGACCGGTTCCTCTCCGAACTGGAACGGTGCCGGCAACTCAACCTCCAGGTCTCCGGCCGAACGCTTTTTTATGCAGCTACTCTTCTGCGTATGAAGTCAGAACATCTCGAACTTCTCTCAGATCTTCCTGAAGACGACCTGAACGAAGATAATGAGTTGTTTGGCGAAGATTATGAAGTTCCGCTCGATTCTGAGATGGATTACCAGGGCAGGCTTGGTCCTATCGAGCGCCTGGAACACGAAATACAACGACGGCTCGACCGGAAGAATATGAGAAAAAGCCCGGTTACTCTGTTTGAACTTATTATCGAACTCAAAAACCTCGAAAAAGAAGAGCGCAGGCGCCGCCGTCTCAGGGATACCGGGGATGATTTCCTTATCTGTGCCGATGATGTTGTCAGCATTGCACACGAAGAAGGCTACCAGGAATCATCCATTGTGCGGCTCGCAGAATACCTCGAAGGGCTGGAGATCAATGAAGAGATGACGCTTGCGGAGCTATGCGAAAAGATGGAGTGGGGAATACCCGAAGTTTATATCCCTCTTCTTTTCCTGGCTCTGGAAGGGCGGTGTTCCCTGCGACAGGAAGAATTTTTCGGCGATGTTTTTGTGCAGATCTGCCGGGCTGACTCTGATGCGCTTTCATGAGATCCTCATCAATTGATACCTGCGCGATCGCGGCATGGTTTTATTTTCACAAATTCTAAAACAGGGTTTACCGTCAGTAAATGTCCGGGAACAAAAACGCGCTCTTCAAACGAACGTGAAATTTGAATAGGTCTCTTGCTTGAAAATATTGATTTCCGCGATACTCGTAACGAATACAAAAATGCCAAAATTGAAGTTGAAACTTTAATAGTGAACCATTCAGAAGCTATTTTTTTTGTGCATATTTTCCGCTCAATAGATTAAGGGAGAAAATGAGGTGAATTGTTATGGGGAATGTTTAAATGTTTGAGTGTGTTATTATGTGATCCACAAGATCTCATGAAGAACCGATGAAAACCGTCTGACAGATTGGTGTCGGTTCTGAAATTTAAAAAAGAAAAAAGTGGATAGGTAACAAGGTATAAATAATACCGCAGCCTATGTTATTAGCCCGTGAATAAGTAAAAAATCACGACGAATAATTGCAAAAATTTACAGATAATTTTCTTTGATGGAGATCCAACAAGACCCGGCATGACCGGAGTTGGTTCTGACGTTGATACTGGCAATGCGGAAATTTGTTTAGTAACCGCTAATTCCTTAAAACAGTTCAGATATAGTGTGCGTACATTGTACAATTAGAATTCTGGTTGATCCTGCCAGAG
>DADR01000072.1:0-7569 GCA_002495055.1 Methanoregula sp. UBA247
CAAATGAGTCCGGGTCCAGCATCTCGCGTGCCTGTTTTGCGGCAAGTACCTGTTTATCCTGTTCGGCTGACTCGTCAATCCAGCAGGTCAGCATCCGGTTCATCACCTGGTCATCACCGGTCCCTTCCTTCTTCGCGATCCACCAGACGCACCGTTCGGGAATCGTGCATACCCGGGAGGTGAGATCCTTTGTCACAGTTGTGTGCGTGATTGGCTCGTGGAAGTTCGAGGNNTGTTGCTCACCGTGCCTTTCACCTTATACCGTTCCGGGACCTGCCGCATCATTTTTTTGAAAGCATGGGTCTTGCCCTTCCCGCTTTCTCCAGTGACTGATACATGCAGCCCGTCCGAGTTCTTCANNGGATCATGCAGCGGGCGAGGATCTCATCACCGATATGCTCCTGGGAAAATGTTTTCAGCATGAGCGCGATCGTATCCCCGTGTTCAAGGACTTCAAGAGCCGCTGTCCGGACATCGGGATTTTCCGGTTCCGGTGCCGGACTGCTCATGCCTTCTATCTCGGCTTTGGCCTTTACTTGATCCTTCCGCCAGTCCTTCTGTTTCCGTTCCCAATCTTTGCGCTTTGCTGCCCGGTCAGGTTCGAACTTTTCACGAAGCTCCTGCCACCGTTGGGTACCACCACCACAGGACGCATGCTTGCATCCGGCAAACACTGCACCGTTGGAAAACTGGATTACAAAGGCACCGTCTTTGTGGGCCGATGAGAACGNNAATATTTTTATACCCCTTTGTTTCCTGTGGAACTGCCGTCTGTGCTAGTGATTCAGTAGGGAGACGGGCTGCGAGATCACGTAGCTGCTCAATCGTTACAACCTGCAGCAGGTCCGGGGCCGAGATAATCCGGCTCCTCCGGTGTGGGTGCTCGGGAGTGTTATCACCCTTTCGGGAGACCGTACCGTACAGTTTCCAGATGCNNCGGGCCGCGTTGAAGTTCGCCGTATCCGCACTTAACCGTTCATCCGAGAAGAGGGCGTCGAGCGTCGCAAGACAGCTCTTGACAAGTACTGTTGCTGCCTCATCGTTTGGAAGATCAATTCGGTAAAGAAGGTGAGCTCCGTTACCACTATCCGCTCGTATCGGTTCAGGGAAACCAAGTCCGGCAACCCAGCAAGCTACCTCTTCAGCCTTCGCGAGCGCGAGCGTGTGCTCTTCATCCGTGCTCGACACCCCGCTTGGCCGCAGGGGATCGATGTCGATCGGCAGCCAGCGGCGGCGGAGGATATCCGCATCGCTCGTTGTGCTGTCCTTCTTGCCAAGCCTCGTCTTGATACGATTTGAACGGCGGGAGAGCAGGGCCGGGTTCACTTCGTTCAGGGTGATGTAGATACCGTGAACCGAGGTGTCCGCATCCAACGGTTCTACAGAACGGACAAGTACATCGAAGTCGTTAAAGTACCCGCTGTGGGTGTTCTGGTCAGTAAGAGCCCGGACCTCGACGACCTGCCCGGGCCCGGCTATTCGGGCAACTGCAGCATGAAGCAGTCCATCCACGGGTCACCACCCTCACCCTGGCATCCATCCGTACTCAGGAAGAAATACCGGTTAACCATGCCCGTCGCCTTCTGTCCGGGCAGGGTGCTCCTGGTGTAACCGTTCAGCGTGTTCATCACGGGTCTCGACAATCACCGTATACCGGTTGTGGAACTTCTTCTCCACCGTGATCTGGAATACGGATTCGCGCTTCCCCTTGATCTGTTCGGCGATGGTTTTCGGGATGAGGTGAAGCGGGATGCCGGTGATCTTTTCCACGGTGACGGGATGCTCCGGTTCATCGGGCATACAATGCCACCTCCTGGATGGTGGTGGGATTCACCTCGTAGCAGTGGATCGCATTGGTTGGCGACACGACCCAGACTTCGCAGCGGAGGAACACATCCCCCGGTGATTGTGAAAGCAGCAAGCGGAGCTGACAGATGTCAAACCGGCAGAATGATTCGATATACGTATCATTTACGGACCTTTGGGCAATCCGGAGTTTTACGCAGAGAGCCTCGTATTCCCCCTTCATGCCGATAAAATGAAGCGGGATAAAGCGCGACAGGAAACTGTCGGTCACTGGCTGCACCGGCTCGTAGCCCCGTGACTCCAGTAGTTTTACTGAACGGTTCTTCATGGCATGAAAAGAACTCTGCGTGATCATGCAGAACCTCCGACCGGCACAGGATTTTTCGGAAACACCGGCAGCACTTCCGCGTCCATCGGTGTGGGTGTCGGGATCTCTATGATGTGGTCCTTCAGCACTTCGTAGCAGTGGAAACCGCTTTGCGCTGCAAAGATCCAGACCTCGCAGTGTAGGCCGGGATCGGGTGGTAGGCGGGTCAGCAATTTCCGGTACAGGGCAACTTCCCTGCAGCAGCTGGCTTCTACATCTTTCACAATTGCCGGCCTGCGGGTCACTTTCCGGATCCGGACATACCGGGTCTCTCCTGGTTCCCGGAATGCAACCACACAGAGAGGCATGCTGTGTTTGTTGTGCGTTTTCTGCAGGATGTGCACTCTGTAGCCCGTTCCCCTGAGGAGCTCATGCGCTTCGTACTCAAGGATGGAGCAGGACCGGACTGCCATCAGGACACACCCCCGTTCCGGGGTAATGAAAAATTATCCGGAGTCAGTTTGGGAATTTCCCGCACATTTTCCGGCAGCACCTCAAAACAACGATATCCGTCATTCAGGGTATAGATCCAGATTTCACAGTGCACCCCTTTGCGCCGAGGAGCTCGTGCAAGCATCTTGCGGTACTGCACGATCTCGTTATTACACATCGCTTCGATGTTCTGCACCGTCCGCGACCTTCGTGATACTTTTTTGATCCTGATATACCGCATCTCATCCGGCTCACGACATGCGATAAGGTGGGCCGGGGGAGAATGTTTGTTATACCCGACCGGAACCATCTGGATGGTGTAGTGGTTTAATTCGAGAAGCTCACGGACTCCTTCTTCAAGAACGATGCAGCGACGGCTCGTCAAGAGGCAACACCTCCCTTGGAGGGTGAAATTATCTCGATCTCCGTTTCGTCCGATGGTACTTCAAAGAAGATGCAGGACACATCCTCTCCGAGTGCAACCGCGAGGAACTTGTCCCGGGGGAGCATGTATCGCTGCCGTCCGGTTGCAATAATAACAGCCCTACCGGAAGGGCTGAGATACACCGATCCGGAAATCTGCGGACTCTCATGCGGTGTGGGCCCCTTCTTAAAGAGCGACACACGATCACCGACAAAGAGGAGCATGCCGAGATCTTCCGGGCAGATGTAATGCGGTTCGCCCCAGATACGGACATGCACACGGCCTTCGCCCCCGCACATGATCTGACCGCCGGCAAAAGCAGTCATGATGAGCCTCCCAGTCCGATGGTTGCAGGGCTTGCACGGTTGCGATGGGAAACGACAGCACGTTGCAGGCGCAGTCCGGAATTTTCGACGGACCGCCAGGTTGGTTGAACCACATCCTCAGAAGGAACAATTACCCAAACATTACGTTCAACCATGACCTTTCCAATGCCCTGGAAGCCGGTCCGCTTTTCATAAGCGTCGACTGCTTCCTGTGTGACCCTCAAGGGTTCACGTGCATTACCCTGCATTTTATCACCATTTTTCCGAAATAATCGCCATCGATACCGGAACGGACTGAAAAAGGGATCTTCAATTCGTTCATCATTCAAGGAAGACGCAGGTTCCGGTATTGAAGAGAGCCCTGGCTAAAATCCGGTTGATATGCTCCTGTGAAGATTCGGCAGGTGACCTATCACAAAGATTGCCAGAAAATCTCTAAAAACACCGGTTACCGGCGTCTACCTATCACCAAAGAAAGTGTACAGAGAAAAGATTGGAGAGTGGTCGCCCGTCCGTCTATACCGTTTACTTATCTTCATCGCATTATCAGTCTGTGATGAGATAACGGGTATCAGGAGATTCTTAACCGGAACTACGGGCATGAGCTTATTCGTCAAAGCACTAAATTTTGCTTTGAGGACTTTTGCTACCTCCTTTGCCCGTGTTAGCAGTTCTCTGAAGAATTCCCTGATCATTATAATAATGAAAAAAAGATGGGAGCCTATATAAATCAACCATAACCGGATGGTTACATGAATCGATTTTACGCAGGTTTTAGCCTTAAAAATTAATTTTTTGCAAATAAATTTCAAAACGCGGCTGAAATTTTTTGAAAAATAAAGTTTGCAGAAATATCTTATGGTCAAATGGTGTTTTGAGGCAAAACCGTGCGGCAAATGTTGGTACTAAAAAGAAATAACAAGGAACCTGTCGTACTAGAGAGGCAATGACGCTGAAGAAATTGGTGAATTTTTATCCGAACTTCCCACTGAAGTACACCAGCCTTAACAAATTTGTTAATTTTGGTGTAAGCGAAGGGGAATTTTGCCGATGTGTGCCGGAAGCATGCCGGAATCCTTAAAAGATGCTGTAAAAGAAAATAAGCAAGAACTGATTATGGCGTTGTGTATCCTTCAATCTCCCTCATCACAGTCTCAAATACTGTATCAAAATCCGGAATATCGTTAATCTGGTGGCCCAGCGAAACATGCCACAGTGCGGAAAACCGCTCCCGTTTCGCCAGCAGGATTTCGGCATTTACCCTAACCCCCTTGTATTCACATTTGCGGTGGACAATCGATCTCACCGTATCATGATCTACCCGGTCGGCCAGCTGCCCGATATCATAAAGATCGCGGGAGCGGGTTCGCTGGAAAATCGAACGAATTTTCTCTGCCATGATCTCTTCGAGCGCATACGATATCACGGACGTTTCAAGCCCGTCGGAATAGTGATGGAAGACCGGACGATCACTGACCGGGAGCAGGATCTGTTCGCTGTCAATGCCGGTCAGGTCAAGGTCTATTTTTATCGGGGATGTCGGACCCCGGTGCAGGATCCTGAACCGGGTCGTCGCCTTGAAACCGTTCCTGGTTTGCCGGAATCCGATCTCGTCTTCGAACTGGATACCGCTTTCATCACGGACCCGGACCATCGCATCAGTGACGGCTGTCCGTAATGTATCCGCATCGACCGGCTCCAGCAGGGTGAAATCAAGATCATCGGAAAAGCGGTAATTCTCGATATATACTTTCCGGATGCCGGTCCCACCTTTCAGCGCCATGTTGACCGGGCGCAGGGCAGACAGAAACCAGTTCTGCACATAATCCCGTTCGATCGTTGAAGTGGGCACACCGAACTCACGGGCCTGTTCCTTGATCTCGCGCTCGGGGATCATTCAAGGGACTCCGGCAGGACGGTATCGTGATTGATGACGAGCCGCCATTTCGGATCGTTCTTCCCCTTCGCTGGCATCGTCGGGTCCAGCAGCAGGTATTTTTTTGATGGGGGGAGGGGGAGATTGATCGGGATATCCATCCGCTCGCACAGGTATCCGAGCCTCCGGACGACGGCAAAATTATCGATTTTGAGTGCGTAGTTGCTGAGCTGATTGTAGTCCANNGATCCCCATCTGCTCGCACAGGTACCCGAGCCTGCGGACCACGGCAAAATTGTCGATTTTAAGTGCATAGTCTCTCAGTCGGTTAGAGTCCAGTGAACCGTCTTTCAGCGCCTTGGCTACTTCGATGATTCCCCCAGCGTAGTGAGGCTTGTCCAGGCAATCGATGATTGTCTTCTCCTTGTCCGTGATACTGATGGGCGTCTCTTCGATCCATTCCTTGCGGACACCGAAGAACTTCTCTTCCTTCACCCGCACTATCTGGTAATTCACCCCAAAGATTTCCATCTGGCTTTTCTTCTTGCGTGCCGGGGTCTGGACAAAGACGGTGTTGGGGATCTGTTCAGTGAGCCCGTAGTGGTGGAGGGCGCTCCAGTAGGAGATCGCGTATGGTTCCACGAGATAGGATGCGATGACGAATTCGTGGAGTGTGTATTTTCCTTTCTCGCTCCCGAGCGGGATGATAAGGTATTTTCCTTTCTCAATCCGCTCGATGAACCCTTTCTCCTCCATACGGGAGAGGATGACCCAGAGCATCTCTTTTTTAATGTGGGTTTTCTGGTATAACTGAGCAAATGAAAAAACCTGGTTCTCCCTTGCCATGGCCTTCAGGATCTCAATTGTCATAAATCGCTCCTTATCTTAAGTTCCCCCTTAGATACACCAACCTTAACATTTATGTTAATTTTGGTGTACGGGAGGGGGAATTTTCGTACAGATATCCAAATACCTAGCAGTCTCCCATTAAAACCATGTTATGCGGTCTTTTTCTCCTCAAGCCTCTTGTCAACAAGGGCATCGATATACGCATGCAAGGCATCGGGATTGGCAAACACACTTTCCTGCATCATGTTATCCGATGCAATTATGTCGTCGGTCAGCCTCATTCCACAGTTCGAGCAGTGCTTGGAGACCGGTGGATTGATAACAGCGCATTGCTTGCACTGCCGGGGTTCAAGCCGTTTCTCTTTCTGGGTTGTATCTTTGTTGTCGATGCCGTATACCCGGAGCATCTCGGCATCAATATCTTGCCCCGTAAGGTGAGCATAGGTCTGGAACATTTCAGTAGTGATGTTGCCCCACATCATCAGCTTGATGACGCTCTCTGATACTTTTTCCTTGATGAGATGGGTGATCCTCGAGTGTCGGAACACATGAGGTGTGATGTGTTTCCTGATACCTGCCTTTTCAGCAACGCGGGCAAGACGTTTGCTGATGGTTGCATGGATGAATGGTTCGCCCTTGGTGTTCACAAATACCAGGGAATCCCCTTCGGCGTTGAATGGGTACTCAGCCCGCCAGGCTGCGAGATACTCGACTGCCATGATGAGCCGGATGTACCGGGGCTTGCCGGTCTTGAAGTTCACGTTCACGGTCGCGCCGTTCTTATCGAAGTTGACATCACCCCACTTCATCTTGCCAATCTCCCCGATGCGGAATCCTCCTTCATAGAGCATCATGATCAGGGCCCGATCAACATTCTGTTTGCATGCCTTCACCATCGCGATAATTTCATCCGGCGTGAGCAGGTCTGATGCGACCTTAGTCATCGTGTCCTTGGGCGGTGTCTGCATTTTGCGGAGTTTATGCTCGGGGACTTTGGTGTAGTTGTTCTCTATCATCCACATGTAGAATTGTTTGAGGATGCGGACCCAGTCGTGAATGGTATTCTGTTTGTAACCGTTTCCAAACCGGTTCTTCGACGTCTCAAGCTCGGTCTTTGCTGCATAAATATCAGCGATGGTATTGGATTCAAAAGGGCCCAGGATCTTTCTCCAGCCGATTAGAGTGTAGATGATTTTGTTGGCTCTGCCCAATGTGATGTTATTACAGGATTGTTTTTCGACCACGAATTCCCGCATCAGGGCAATGTCCCGCTGTGTGATGGTCCCAGCTTTGAAGGCTTTATCAATGGAGTTTGTAGCATAATGTTTTTCAACTGAGTGAAAAGAGACAGCTTTTGGGACCACCCGCGAAGCAGGAATCATGATCCCAAAAGGGGTTCTGTATATAAATGTTTGTTGGAGGATTCAAACTTTTTGTCAGAGAGCCGCCGGAGGGAATTGAACCCTCGACCTGCTGATTACGAATCAGC
>DADR01000072.1:7659-49115 GCA_002495055.1 Methanoregula sp. UBA247
AGTAACTTTCTCGGTACTTTGGGGCTCCTTCGGGGGGGATATTGTTCCAAATTTTGATTCAAAGTCAGCAACGGTCTTTGTCAAAACGCCGAGCAGGTTTTTTGCATGGGCCGGGGTAATGGATACAATCGCCTTTGCCCGAGCCTGGTTTACCTGCGGGAGCTGGTNNAGGTGAACTCATCATCCTTGTACGCAATCTGTATCATGTTGCTGTATACCGGGTCAAGTGTGGGAGGAATATTAACGGATATTTCCTGTCCTGTCATGATGATCAGGTTTGCCTTACTTGTATGAAATATGTTGGCAGGGAATTTTAAAGAGACAGACCTCACCGTTCCCCAGCGGGATTGGTTCCACAAGTATAATCCCATTGGTTCACAACCCTAATAGGAGGAATTATCCTGAAGGAGAACCGGGACTATGTAGCAGTATCGGACCTTGTACGGGTACACGCATGCCCGGTACGATTTTATTACGAACGTAACGATCCTTTCACTGAATCCGACAGGTACGTAATCTGTAAACAGCTGTCGTATCATCTTGGAAATCCTCTCGATCCAGATGCTATATGGAGTGAGGTGCTTGCGGTCTGCCCGGCTATTGATCCGGAACACCGGCCGTTTCTGGAAACCTGCATAGCCTCCTGCAATAAAACCGCATGGAAACCGGCAGCCCAATCCGATGTTCGGGTTGTTTCAGTAAAGAACGGTATCGTAGGAATGGTGGATCGGATAGCTGATGATGGCTCATATTCCATCATACGTGCTGCCGGAGCCATGCCGTTTGGAACCTATGCAGCAGATCGGTTGCGTATTGCATGCATTGGGCTCTGTATGGAGGAGATGACAGGAGACGAAGTGAAAGGCGGGTATGTGGAATATATTCCAGACGGGGTCTCGCGATTTCATATAGTCCAGCCCAGGGACCGGCGGCAGGTGATTACCACCCTGCACAAAATCCGGGAGATCCGGAAAGGGGACCTCCCCCGACACCCGCTGAACGCTCCCTGCACCCGGTGTAAATACAAGGAGAGGTGCGAGAATAGTAGTGGAAGACGTTTATCGGACTTGTTGTGATGTCAGATGTATCCTTCCCGGGGGATCCAATTTTTTTACTTAATCATCCCTGATATTCCGGCTCTGCAGAATCATTAAAAAATCTTTCTTAACATGTTTTATGGGTTTAGCACGTGATGTTTTGGTCTCATGATCGCATATGATGTCGACAGTAATGCGATAATCCTACGTGAGAAAACACCTTTCTGGGCTTGGGCAATCCAAAAAGGGATTTTTGTCACCAGCGACCAGCACAAAAACGGAGAAATGTACACATCATCGCAACCATGGCGGTGAGGGGGACAGACACTGTTCCTGCCGTTATAATATATAGTTTGTAATTATGTTCAAAAATGATTTATTCTTTATTTTCCCCACTGGTATAACAAGAACTGCGGTGAACACAAATCGTCCCCCCGCATTTTGGGCAGGTCTATCGATTTTTCTCGGTTATCAAAAAATTCCGGATACCGCTTAGTTTGATAGCTTGTAAGTTTTCAGTCATACTCATGCCATATTTTTTCCTGTACCGTGTGTCCAGCTGCTGGAGTCTTTTGCAGGGAAAGGAATCACAATCAAAACAGTATTTTCCTTTCAGGTATATGCAGGAACGAATTGAACAGTTTTTATTGCATTTTCTTTCCGGAGATCAGCACCCGGAACACCTGTTTTTCTCGCGGAGATAAGCCAGGCAAATCGCGCAGTTCATGCCACAGGGAGCGATTTAGTTAACTTTCATAACAGAATTTCTGGTAATTTCACTGGTTAAATTAACTCCTCCAGCAACGTCAGCGAAACAATATACTCGCCCCTGGCTTCACGGGTAGTTCCTACAACAAGCCAGTATTCACTGCCATGCCGCTCGCAGATCCCGCACGCCGCAATTGTCTCACCTGCAAGTGCCTGACCACTATAGGTATGGGTAAAAGAGAGGACCCGGCTTACAGATTCGTGTTCCACTTCATACACAGCTGGGCTGTCAAATGCAAGAGAGGCATCGGTCACCTTTGCCTCAATTGCCATCCTGCCGGTAACCTCCCCTTTGCCGGTAGATGCATGTTTCAGTTCGTCATATGACCGTGTATAGAGGATATCGAAATAGGTGCCATCTATCTGCCCGCGGTTCCATTTCCGCTGTTCGTGAAGCACAAACTGTTCATAGGGTATCTCAGGTTTTCGCTTCTCGTACACTTTATGCCACATGTCCGGTGAAAGTCCCTCCAGTTTCCCCTCAAGGATACCTTGCCTGACCAGTGCCTGCGCGATAAACCAGTGTTTTCCGTATACTACCATATCGATGTCAGATTGCTCATTCTCGAGCCCACAGAGGAGTGATCCGGTGCAACCGATGGTCCCTGCCGGAAGCCTGAAAAGATCCAGGAGTTTCTGAACCCGGATGTGACGGGTTGCGATAGAGGAAAGTTCCACATCCGGTTTTAACACTTTTTTCACATCGTGGACTGGAATGCGCTGGACGAGATTTGAATAGTACGGTTTATGACGTGCGATGAACGCATAGGCATCTTCAAAATCATATTTTTTATAACGCTTTCCCGAAAGGTTTACGCGTTCGCCATTTTTATCAGGAACATACCTCAGGACACAGCCGATCTTTTCGTCATTATCGTAGGTCGAGACTGCATAGAGCCAGCCATCGGAATCCTCGATGAAATCACGCAGGCGGACAGGCAACATGATAAAAATCAGATTTTTTCCAGGAACGCTTCAACTGCTTCAGCCTGTGCTCCTTTGCGGAGGATTCTTCTATTCATGAGGTCGACAACCGTACTTGGCGTTCCGGATAACCTGCCACCGTCAATAAAAAGCTCGCGTGGCACGGTGCATTCCTCAGGTGTCCTGGGGTCTTTTGCACCATGAAGATTGGCGCTTGTTGCCGTGATAGGAGCATCGAACCGTTCGATAATCTGCAGTGCAAGGTCATGGGCCGGCATCCTGATGCCGATCATACCTGTTCCTCCGGTAAGAATTTCCGGAATCACCCTGCGTGATGGGACTATGATCGTAACCGGGCCGGGAAGAAATGTCTCGATGAATCCATGCATGAACGGCTCAATACGGGCAACTGCGGCAAGCATATCAAAATCAGCAACGGCAATCGAAACCGGCATGCCCAGCGGACGTTTTTTAGCCTCGTAGACTTTCATAATAGCTTCATCAGAAAATGCATCGGCACCAAGGCCGTAGACCGTTTCTGTGGGATAGATTATCGTCCCGTCGTGCATAAGCACTGAAACAGCTTTTTCGATGATGTCCATTTTAGAATTCACGCCCTCGGACACGGTTGATATCAAATACTGCCTTGCTGCTGATGTGCATTACCGCAAATACTCCTGCCTGGATAGGATCCGTTACTACAAGATCGGCATGCTCTGGTACCGTTCCTGCCATTTTCAGTGCAATAACCGGGATCCCTGCCTCACGAACACGATCAACAGCTCTTGAAATCTCGCCACCCATGATTGAACCGGCGAGCACGAGAATTGATGCACGGGGAAGCCGTCCAACGGCATCTACGGCAAGCGCGAGTGTCCGTTCCCCTACGAGTGGAATCGTGTCTACTGAAATCCGTTCACCGCGGATATTATGCCGGTCCGCCTCATTTACCGCACCGAGCGCAACCTGTGCAACCTGCGCTCCACCTCCAATGATGATCACCCGTGATCCGAAGATATGACCAAAAGGCTGGTATGCCTTAACATTCCTGATCGAAGGTATATTGTTCAAATCTTCAATCAGCCGATCGCGGTCGCTCCCCTCACCGGCATCATATTCAAAATAGAGTTCCGCCATTCCTGTATAAGGTCCGGAATCGAACATTTCCTGATTGATCATCACGATATTTGCTTCGTGCTCAGCAACTATAGTTGCGATGTCCCGAAGGACACCCTTGCGGTTCTCCGCGATGATCCGTATTGCATAGCGTTCGGGTTCCATCTCCATAAAACTGATGCGATAACCGGGGATCGAACCCGGGTTAGAAGCTTGGGAAGCTCCTGTCCTACCGCTAGACTATTATCGCGTCATAACTCTTCTGCTCTCTAATATTGCGTGATTTCAAAGATAAATATAATGTTTATGCGATCATTTCTGACCCGGCAAAAAATGAACGGTGCATGTTTCCCAAAGGAGGTCATCTGAAGTCAAATCCGGTTACCGGTGAGATCTCCCGGTAGTGTCGTCTGGCTTTTTTTAATGGACGCTCGATATTTTTAAGAAAGACCTGTCAGCATATGTATACTATATTTATGCCAACAATTCATCCCCGGCATGGGGTTTGTTAAAGTTCCGCAGGAAACAGCGGCATCTGGTGAACCAGATCGGGCATGAACACCTGTTCCCAAGATAAAAACCGGAGAGACCCTTATGGAGATACAAAAATATCTGATGTACCTTATCATTGCAGCCTGTCTGCTGGTGTTGATACCACCCATACAGGCGATTTCTGATGAAAATTCAGCCAGGGTAATATACCAGAATTCATTCACTTCGGATCCCCGATGGGAGACTAACAATCCTTCAACCAACTACTGGGATCCGAACATGAGAATGTACCGTTTTTCCCTTGAACCCAGCACTGGCGGATATGCTTTCACTCCTGTTGATTATGAAAGAGGGTCCTTTATCCTTGATTATGATCTGATCCTGACACGGGTAGATGATGGTGCAACTTTCAGGTTTGGCCTGGCAGGGAGTGAGATGGATCCTTCAAAAGCTCCGAATGTTCTCACATTATTCACAAATGTGCAGGCAAAATACGGCCAGATTATGTGGCTCCACCTCGTTACAACCGGTAGTAAACTGATTGAAGTAAGTAGTCAGACATCCGGTGAACCAGGGGCATACAACGGACCAACGAAGAAGTATGAATTAAACAAAACCTATCATATAACGGTAAATTACGATGACGATCACAAGATCCTCAGCATGAAAGTCGATGAAAAAATAACCGGGATGGAGATCTGGAGCTACTACGTGAACACTGCCGAGAACCTGAACGGAATGAACAGGATTTATCTCGGTTCCAAGGGGGACTATGGTATGATGAATGTTTACGCACAGGGATATATTGACAATATCCGCCTCACTGTACCTGCCGCAGTAACAACCACTCAAACCGTGGCAACGAAGACATCAGTCACTACACTCCCGACTACAAAACCCACGATACAACAAACAACTGTTGTGCTTACGCACTATCCCACGGATACACCCGAAACCCCGTCTGCAGGTTTTCTTGCGATAGCTGCTCTGGGTATTGCCGGGATTTGTGGAGTTCTGGTCCGGAAGAAAAAGATTTAAACCGTTTTTTTTAAAAAAAAGTATATATGGCTAATAATGTATGATTCAGAGGGATGAGGACCCCCTCTGTCTCTGGAGAAATTTTTCAAACGTTCCTTTTGTCTGATAGTATGGGATTTTCATCTGGTTCAATGTGCATTGGATGGGTCGGTGACACCCCGATTACGTTTCGTGTATCACCTAATTATATACAATATAAGCGTATGCTGATAAATTCCCAAAATCGTGATGGTTGAAGTATTTAACCTGGGGGTTATACCCATGAACAGAAAGGATTGATACTACCGGGAGAGAATGTAATGCAGGGAGAGAATATAAACCGTCACGACCTAATATTCTGATTACCATAAGGTTATAGGAAGACAGATTAGATAATATCTTAGTGGAGCGCTATGAATCCCGCGGACAAATCTCCAACTATCATTGTTCATGAAGATTCAGACTCATTGGAAGAACTATCAGAGTATCTCGATGTGCTTTCAAGTAGCGCGCGGCTTAGAATATTAAAATTTCTCGAAAAAAAGCCCCGGGATGCCCGTGCTATTTCAAAGGAGATAGAAACCAGTTATGAAAATACAAAAAAGCATCTTGACAAACTCCTGAGTGTCGGTATTATAAAAAAAGAGGCGGGACTGGGGGCTCCAACCTCCAAGGGTATTCACCCTGTATGGGAATATTCCATTGTTCCAGGTGGACTTGAAGCCATTATCAGGAATCTGGGGCTCTTTTCAAATACGCGGGTGCAGATCGTTGGGAGTGAAATCTCCCGCCGCCTGGAAGAGGTAAAAAAATCCCTTTCCAAAGAGATCCTGGGAAATATTCCCACGGCTATCGTGCTTGGAGGACCTGATGACGGGAAGGTGTTCATGCTGAAAAAAAATCAGGTCCGAATCGGCAGGATTGATCCCGAGAATCAGGCCGCCTACTCTCCTGAGGATGATATCGTGCTCTCTGACGGGTATACTGCGGTAACCCGCGTGTCAAAGCCCCACGGCCAGTTCATTTACAGCAATGAGGTCTGGCAAATTGAGGACAGTGGGAGCACGGGAGGTACCAGGCTCAACAATAAACGACTTGAAAAAAATACACCCACTTCCATCCATGATGGAGATCTCATCGAGTTCTCGAAAGGAGTATCTGGTGTTAAACTTCTCATAATAATCCCGCAGGGGAACTAATGCATATGCAATCTTAATCCCCCTCTGATTCAAAAGATTAAGAACCAAATTTCTATTCAACAGGATAAAACTAAAGTCACTGCCTATGAGTCCGATACACCGCATTGTCTGCTCCCTTGTTCTCCTTACGCTCATTTGTACAATCTGTATTTCTCCAGCAGCTGCATCTATTTATACCGTAGGCCCTGCAGGTGCAGAATTTACCAGTATCCAGGCGGCAATTAACCGCTCTGTTGCGGGAGACGTCATTCTTGTAATAAGCGGCAGCTACCGGGAAAATATACGGCTGGATAAAAAAATAGATCTCATCGGTGAAGACAGCGGAGGCGGAGCACCGGTAATCGATCCGGAAAAAAAAGACAATGCAATTGAAATTCTTGCCAATGGCTGCAGAGTTGAGGGATTTACTATCCAGAACATTGAATTGCATAGTGGCATCCGTGTCAGATCCGATGGGAACACGATCACAGGAAATTTGTTCCTGAATAATGCTCAGGGAATCTTACTTGATTCTGCAACGAAGAATACCATTAATCGCAACAATATTTCAAACAGCAGCCAGATCGGAATCGCATTTATCGCCTCTAGCAATAATCTGATTAACGAAAACAGATTTTCAAAAAATACAATCGGAATCGACGTTGATGAATACTCCCTCTCCAACCAGATCTACCGGAACAATTTTGATAACTCCCAGAACGTGCACTCCCGGAGTGCGACTTCTGCCTGGAACTCCACGGAACTTTTTTCCTATACGTACCTGGGTCTTAAGAGACTGAGCACCATAGGAAACTACTGGAGTGATTATTATGGCAGGGATAAAAATTTTGACGGGATTGGGGATACACCAAAAAGCATTAAAGTTGGAGCAAACCCGAAATCGATCTTTGCCCAGGATATCGAAGATTTATTTCCGCTGATGGACCCAATCGAGTATTATTATGATGTGAGTCCTGCCCCCACGGAAACAGATACTGTAAAACCCGTCCCCCTGCCGACACTTCCCGTGGGATCTGAAACAGCAATTCCCACTACTCCCGCTCCTGTTGTAACCCCGACATCAACATCTATCACTCTCCCGATATCGGAAAAAAATGGTGAAGGACAGCCAACAGGCTTCCTTATGATTGAACTCATCGTTCTCCTGCTTGCCGGTGCGGTAGTTCTGGTTATTTTCAGGCAACTGAGACACAAAGAGAGAAAGGAAGAGAGTCTGGCAGGTAACAAATCTGCAACCACCGTGCCAAAATCCAGGACTTCTCCACGGCGAATCAACCATTCTGCAACAACTCCTCAGACAGGTACAGCAGTTCCTGGCATGCCCAAGACATATACGTCTATAGCTGAACAAATGAGCTACTTCCCCAATGAACTGGAGAGTAAATATTCCGATATAAAATATATCGGACGCGGCGGTATCGCGTGGGTTTTCTCCGCCCGACGAAAATCAGATGGAATGACTGTTGCTGTCAAGATCCCGATAAGTTTCGATGAAATGACCGGAAAATCCTTTTTGAACGAGATTGCAGCATGGGAGACCCTGCGACATACCAATATTGTAAAAGTAACAGCGGTCAATATCCTTCCGGTTCCTTTCGTTGAAATGGAATACGTACCCGAAGCGCTGGAGGCAACAAAGAAACCAATCCCCGTCTGGAAAGCGGTACACCTTGTCAGAGGTGTTGCGGATGGACTTAAGTATGCTCATGAACACGGATTTATCCACAGGGATATCAAGCCCCACAATATCCTGCTTAATGAGGAGTTCGTTCCAAAGATTACTGACTGGGGAATGAGCAAGGTTCTAGCAAATGAAGTAAAAAAATCCAGTATTGCAGGTTTCTCGCTTTCCTATGCTGCTCCAGAACAGGTTTCCCCGTCCGAGTTCGGGAGAACTGATGAACGCACGGATATCTACCAGCTGGGGGTGGTCTTTTACGAACTGGTTACCGGTTCAGTTCCCTTTGGTGGTGAAAGTATCGTCGAAGTAGGCAATGCGATCCTGAGGGAACAACCGGTTCGCCCGTCACAGTTCAATGCTGATGCAGCAGTAGTAGAGAAGATTATCTTAAAATGCCTTGAAAAAGATCCGGTGAATCGTTACCAGTCCTCATCAGAATTGCTTGAAGCGCTCGAAGGGTACTTAGAAGAGGAAGTGGAATGATCTTTTCAGTACCTGTTTATAAGGGGAACGTGTCCGGCCACAGGGGTTTCTTACGATGACGTCCAAAGAACAGGATTATGAATCTGCACCCTGCGCTCATTGTAGCGGGATGGGTTGCCTGTATTGCAACAAGACGGGATTCGTTCTGGTGGCCTCACCAAAACGACTATGCTCTTATTGTGAAGGAGTCGGATGTATCTATTGTGGATTTACGGGTTGGGCAAGGCCAAAAGGAAAGTACGACTGATTGTATAAGCAAGGATATCAATTGAATTTTCCTTCAAACCTGCGTGGTATCACACATTCCTCATATCGTTTTGCGAAGTAACGATCGGTCATACCCGCAATAAAGTCCCGTACAAGCTCAGGGCAGGTTGCTGACTGAAGATAGTTACGGTTGACCCAGCCGGTATCGATAAAATCCGTAAAAATTTTAGACTCTTTTGTCGTTTTTTCGAGATCCCTAAGATAGGTCATGAACAATGTCGTATACATGAGCCGCACCTTTTCCCGCTCTGAAGTGAGTTTTTCGTTCTCATAAATATGGATCCGGGAAAAAGTACGCAGCACAATAAGTGCATTTTCCACATCCTGACTGTACGAGATATAACCAATATCTTCCGAATCACTGTTTTCAAGCAGGTCGTAGATGAGGGTGTTGATGATTTCCCGGTTTGAGTCCCCGAGAACCTCCATGCACTCCCGTGGTAGCGGCGTTACACCCCCGATCAGTCCCACCTCCCGTGCATCCTGCAAATCCCTGCCAATATACGCGATAGTGTCAGCAAATTTGACAACGCAACCTTCCAGCGTCATGGGAGCTTTTGTGCGTCTGCCATCCGCATTGTCCTGCACTTTTTTGTCAAATGCCAGCCAGGACTGGCACGGTTCAGGTAAGATTTTAACATCATCAGCTTCACCATTGTGGCAGAGAATCCCGTCCAGTACCTGCATGGTAAGATCACAGTCTTCAATCCTATCGAGGAATTGAACGCTCTGCACATTGTGGAAAAATTTTCCTATACCGTACTCTTCACACAATGCTGAAAGACAGGACTCGCCAAAATGTCCGTAGGGAATATGGCCAATATCATGGCCAAGTGAAATTGCCTCAATAAGATCCTCATTTAAGCGGAGACAGCGACCGATCGTTCTTGCGATTTTTGAAACGAGCTGGACATGGATGACACGATGAGTGATATGGTCGTTTTCTACAAGAGAAAATACCTGTGTTTTATCAATATACCGGGTATACGCCCGCGTATGGATGATCCGGTCGGCATCACGGGAATAAGGAGTACGGATATCCTCAGGTTTTCTGTTGTACCTCCGCACGGCATCGGCACTAATAGCAGCTCGTGGTGAAAGGAGTGATTCGCGTTTTTCGGTGATGGAACGAATGGACGATTCAATCCCTTTATCTATCGTACGTTCATATCTCCGTCCGCTCATATCGCACGTCAATTCTGTCTCCAGGTGTATTAATTCTGATGGAAGATAGCACGCCCGTTTAATCAGCCGTGTTTTTAATCAGCGGGAGCAGATTGCAACGGTTTCTCCAAACTGTACAACATGTCCTTTCATCGCTGAGACAAGTTCGTGCTTATCGGATCCTGACCTGAGGTCGAGCATCCTGTCAAGCCCGTACACTTTGAACTGGTAACGTATCATGTGTCCGTACGGGGGACAGGGACCGGTATAACCGATATCACCATGATCGGTAATACCCTGCACTGCTGCGATAGGCTCAGTGACAATGCCTTGCCGGGGGATACCGGCAGGGATGAGAGGAACCGGGGGGAGGTTCCAGATAATCCACGGGGTATATGAACAGCAGGATTTCTCGAAAGGATTGAAGGTCATTACGGCAACAGATGCAGCATTCAGCCCCTTGAATATAAGGCGGGGAGATATGTTCTCACCATCACAGGTATGCATGGGCGGGAACTCCAGGAAATCCAGTGAAACAATCAGACGCTCCATTACTAGAAAAACAAAGCTACGGGAAAATGAATGTTTCGTTTCGGGGTCTTCTCTCTCCCGTCTATTCTATTCCAACGTGAGATACGATGTTGATTGTCATATGCTTCCTGTCAGGGAGTCTTTTTTAGTATTTCCCTCTGGAATAATTCACTCACTTGTTCGGGAGTGTGGCAATGCTCCGCGGCAGGGCCGGTTTTCCGATATATTCATCACTCTTGAAATCCTGACGGAATTTGCCGGGGGATTTACAGGAGTAGAGCACCCCCTTGCCAGAGCATCCTGTACCGGTTCGACCGGTCTGATCGTACTTTCTCATTCGATTTCTCATTATATCGCATCATAGGATATTTGCTACCCGCTCTCCCGATCGCCAGAATCCAAGGGGGATTGGTGTTGTCGACCTTGTCCACGTTCACGGGGAATGGCGGTTCGTATGGGGAATTGATGCGCTGGAGGGAACACCGGTACTCGATATCAAACCCTGTTCGTTCGCGAAAGGTGATGTGTGGGATTGAACACCCCTCCTTTTTTGCAGCCATCTCCACATCTTTATTGCATGCAAAGGATAACTGATGAGAGTATAGTAGTGTAATTTTTCACAAGAGGCATCCTATGATAAAAAAAGATACCAAAACGAAGGCGGAGGATGAGGAATGCAAAAACGAGTGTTCTACCTGCCCGACTGCCACTTCCTGTTCATCAGCAAAGAACAGCCCGGCCGGCCTGCCCCCGAAGGCTAACGTAGACGTTAAGCACGTCATTATGGTGCTCTCGGGGAAAGGAGGCGTAGGCAAATCCACGGTGTCAGTAAACCTTGCCTATGCCCTTTCCAGCCATGGTTTCAGGGTTGGGCTTTTAGACCTTGACATGCATGGTCCCAATATTCCCAAGATGTTGGGAATTGAGGACCATAAGCTCGCAATGATGGGCGAAATGATCGAACCTGTCCACATCACCGGTAAGCTTTCGGTCATCTCTATGGCGTTCCTCCTGCCGGACACCAGCACACCGATCATCTGGCGTGGTCCGATGAAGATGGCGGCAATCCAGCAGTTCCTCTCGGAAGTGAACTGGGGCCCCCTCGATTTCCTCGTCGTCGATCTTCCCCCGGGAACTGGTGATGAGGCACTGACTATTGCCCAGCTCGCCCCCAATCTCCGCGGTGCAGTTATTGTCACAACTCCCCAGGACGTCGCAACACTTGATGCCCGGAAATCCGTGAAATTTATCCAGAAACTTGAGGTTCCCGTGCTGGGGATTATCGAGAATATGAGCGGAATGATCTGCCCCCACTGCAAAGAGGAGATTGAACTATTCGGTAAAGGTGGTGGAAAAAAGATTGCAGACGAACTATCTGTCCCGTTCCTCGGGGCTATCCCCATCGATATTGAAATGCGCAAGGCAGGAGACGAGGGACGTCCTTTTATTATACGGCGCGGTAACAGCCCCACATGGGAAGCAGTTGATAAGGTCATGGAAGCGCTCATCAGGGTTGTCGAGGGATAATATGGACTACCTGCGGATTCTTACAGGAAAGGAAGATCCACTCCCTATCTATACGGGAGTAATTGCCTGCGTTGAGAATCCGCTTGCATTTCCCGACCTGCTTGAACCGATTTACCGGGAGGCGATGAAACTTGATGATGACACGCTTGACAGGTTTCGGTTCTCACTCATGCGGCTCCAGCTCTATGCTGATATTCACCGGAATGAAGATCTTGAAAAAGCGATGCATATCAAGTATGTTGCACAAGTGCTTGAAAAAGTGGTCTTTGGTTCACTGGTTATGGAACGTGAAGAACCTTCCGCAGACTAATATTTCGTGCGTTCAGAAAAACTTTCATCGGGAGGCACGTGCACTGGTGATACCTATATGTACAGACCCGACCAATAGTAGCAGCAAACACTACTGCTTCAATAGTTTTAGACCAATACCGATTACTATCAATACTCTATCAACCTTTCAGGAGAATCGAATGACATCACGCATGCAATCCCCCCACACAACATGTCCGGGGTGCCAGGAAGAGGTTTTTCTTGATGAGCTCGTTGGCGGAAAATGCCCGCTATGCGGCTGCTCGCTTGAGGATTTTGACGAGTCGTACGGGGAGTATGAAGGAATCCTTGATCGCTCGGATCTCTCGTGGTTGATCTTTAACTATTTTGTCTTCAAAAAATTTGTTGACATGGGCGTTCCTCCTCATCAGATCATGGAGTTTGTTGCAGCCTATGAACAGAATGCGGAGAAACCTCCGGAGGATTGGACAAAAACTGGATTCACCCTCGAGATCCCCATGAATGCATGGGATCGCATAAAACCCAAGTATTGTGCGAAGTGCAAAAAATTGTTTTTCCCGGGCGGAAGGAAAACCATCCACGGTGATATGCGCCAGACGAAACTCACCATTGAGTATGTATGTGACAGGTGCTGAATTCCCGGCCGTTTTTTTTAAAATTTTCTTATCATCCCCCATTTTTTCCCTTATTTGTCAGCAACAATGTTCCCTCTATCCCGATTCCATCCCCCTTGGCGAAAATAGTTACTGACAGACATCTTTCAATGCTACGATAACAAAGTTAACTACGCACACGGAATTCTTGTCACCGTGATATGGATATCCCTGACAGAGTAACTGTTGAGAAGAGAACCGTGGTAAAACGGGAGAAATTCACGTGAAGTTCGTATTGAATTCGAACAAATCAACAGAGAATATTTTAAAAAAATGCTCTGGAGAACCAGATATGAACCGATCGAGTTCACTCCTTAGACCATGAAAATCGATTAGTTACAAGAGTCCCCCGTGTCAGGATCTCTCCGGGGCATGTCGGGTCAAGGAAGTTTCAGCTTTTTTTTAGTCACGTAAACCGCCGCGGGAGCGTCCCAACGGTGCACTACCAATCATTCATAGGGGGTTGCCTGAATCCGTGACATAGGCTCCTGTGCAAAAAAAGTCACTATGGGTAATAAAAATCGAGGATTTTTCCGGTCTGGACATCGACCCAGCCTGTTGCGGGAACCGGCACCTCTTTTACTCGCATAATTTCATCGGTAAATTGTACCTTCCATGCCATAGGGATACTGCCCGGACGGGGTAAGGTTCCCGCCAGTTGATGGTCTTTCCAACGGACTTCTGTTGATATGATCGAAAGTCCGTCTATTGATTCAGGGTGTGCCTCCTTTGCTCTTTGCAGGACGGAAAATATTGCTTCATATCGTGTCACAAGAGGCTCCACTGCCACAGAAAACGCGCTGTCCGGAGAATTCCAGCGGCGAATATATCCCGTGACCTCTCCGTTTACTGAATCGACAGAGAGCGTGAATCCGTCGCTATCGCAGGGGATTCCCTGAACGATCCGGTTATACAAAAAAACATAATAACCGGCTACTGTTTTTTGGGGAACCTCCAGGGGAATATACCGCTTTTCACTCATGTTAATGGGAAGCGGACCACTGTTCTTTTCAATAATATAGCGGTCTGCAATTTTTTGGGCAGCGCTGATATCAAGCAGCGGGCCTGCCTGCCTCCCTTCCCAGGAAATATTCCGGGAGAATGATAACAATTGGCCGGTGTCAGGATCGAGGGTCCCGGTCAGGATTGCGGTATTTCCGCGGTTCATGGAGAAGATCCAAGCCCGGAGAGATTCAGGACGATTTTCGTATCGTACCCTGACCGTGTCCGGGTGAAGAGAAGGAAAATCCTCAATAATGATCTCTTTTGCACGAATAGCAGTGATTTTTACACCATCCTGTCCCAAAGTGTAGGGATCACCGGTTATGGCGTCTATAAAGGCAAAAAACCCGGTGTCCTCCGGTCCGGAGCCGCCTGTTTGTCTAACCCTGAACTCGTACAGGTACCTGTCACTGTAACGGTCTGTTACATTGACACTAATGAGCGCATATGCAGAGGCCGGATAATCCTGACGGAGGAAAGCGGTTGCATTGTCCAGAGACAGCATATCGTGGGTTGGCTGGGCAGGCACTCCTCCACCAATACTTATACCGGGATTTTCCTGCAGGGTACCTTTGAGTTCCCCCGATGTTGATGTATTTTTCGGAGACAATACGGGGATTATAGGGAGTCCGTTCGCAGACTGGTCCTGAGATCCTGGTAATCCTCCGCTGAATACCAGATACAGTACCGCACATATCGCGATCACCACACAAATCGCGGCGATTTTTTTTACCAGACGCCGTTTCTTCTTTGCTTCAATCTGCTGTTTATACCGTTCGGGCAGATAGGTTAACCCTGGTTCTTTGGGATCTTTATTCACTGCTGCCGCCTCAGATAATTATCTAGTTGTTGGTCTTTACCAGTAAAAAAGGAACAGGCTTTACCACGCCAGCAGGTATTTGGGGAGAACGATGGTCTGGTGCGGGTCATTTTTAAAAAAAAAATTAACCGGTACATGAGATCAGGTCTCAATTCCTCTTGTTTCAATAGGCTCTCCCGACTAGGGTGGCTTTGCCTGGTTTCCCGCATTCGATACAGGTACCCTCTGTAGCCGGAACATATCGCGAACGAACATCGGTACCCAGTATACTTGCGTTTGTTTTTGTCTCAATTGCATCACCACATTCCCGTTGCTGGCACCAGTGAACAACCGCGACATTACCCCCTTCAAGCGTACTGGTGAGATCCGCGACAGAGGATGCCGTACAGAGGTGAGACTTCGTATGTTCTTCGGCTCGGGCACGGATCGTATCAGCGATCTCGCCAAACACACGGGAAACACCATCTGTAATGGCAGCGAGTTCAATGGGTTTTTTCTGACCTGTTCGTGTCACGGCCATAACCTGTCCTGCGTCAAGGTCCCTGGGTCCTAATTCGAGCCGGAGCGGGACACCACGGAGTTCCCACCAGTAATATTTCGCTCCGGGACGCATATCCCGGGTGTCAAGTTTCACCCGGAAACCAGCGGAAGTGAGATCATCAAACAGTTTGTTTGCTGCAGCCATGACATCTTCGTGGCGTTTCCCAATGGTTATCGGGACGATCACTGCCTGAATGGTTGCAACTGCAGGGGGCAGGATGAGTCCCTTGTCATCGCCATGGATACTGATCAGGGCTGCAATCGAGCGCTCTGAAATACCATAACAGGTCTGTTGCGCGAACTTCTGCTCACCGTTTTTATCCTCATAGGTAATGTTGAACGTCCTGGAAAAATGATCGCCGAGGTGGTGCACGGTGCCGATCTGGAGTGTTTTACCGTTTGGCATGATAGCATCAACCGCGATCGTATAATCGGCGCCGGGGAACTTGTCCCAGTCCGGGCGTTTTGATACAAGGGTCGGTATGCAGAGCCCGTCATAGAATTCACGGTAGAGCCGGATTGCCTCCTCGACTTGTGCTTCTGCTTCCTCCCATGTTGCATGAACGGTGTGGGCTTCCTTAAAGGAGGTGATTTCCCTTAAACGGATAAGCGGGCGGGTCTGTTTCGTTTCGTACCGGAACGTGTTTACAATCTGGTAATATTTTATGGGTAAATCAGCGTGAGAGCGGATCCAAAGGGCATACATGGGATATATAGCGGTCTCGCTTGTCGGGCGGAGAGCCAGCTTCACTTCAAGAGGGGTTGTCCCGCCGTGCGTCACCCAGTACACTTCTTCTTCGAATCCTTTGATATGCTCGGCCTCCTTCATGAATTCCTGTTCAGGAATCAGAAGGGGAAAAAGGGTTTCCTGGTGATCGCGGTCAAGGAGATCACGAAGTCTCTGGTATACATGTTTGCGTATTGCAAAACCGTAGGGAAACCAGACATACAGCCCCTTGACCGGATAGCGGACATCCATAATATCCGCCCTCCATAACAGATCATTATACCATGCAGAAAAGTCTTGTTTTAACGGCAGGGAGCCCGTGTCATCGTCCATGAATCAGATCCTCTAAGCTACTAAATGTATGATAACAGGCGTAATAAAAGCCTCGATAAAGGCGGCGATTGCGACGAGTGGTAATACGTAACGTATGAATGTCCGGCCAAATTTCTGTGCATCTTCTGCAGCATCTGCTCCGTTGTACCATTCTGCAATAAGTGACTGGGCGAGCAGGATTCCCAGTGCCCCGGAAAGGATGAATGCAGGAATCTCAAAGATCCCGTGGGGCAAAATCGCTGCAGCGACAAATACGGCAGAGTGATCCTTGGCCACGATTTCCATGATCGCTCCTATCATAATACCATTCAGGCTCATGATGAATATCGTGAGAATACCAAACGAAGCCCCTCCTAAAAAAAGGAGGATGCACGCCTCAAGATTGTTAAAGAAGAGCTTCACAAAGATATCCGGGGACTCTTTTCCCTGTATCTGGTCCGCGACTTCTTTTTCAAACAGATTCATCAGGTTTTCACCGATTTCCGGATTCTGCATTGTTCCAACCCATCCGACGGTGATCGTAGCAAAAAAGAGGAGAAATGTGACAATAATCGCGTTATGCAGCTTAGTATCAGACATATAATACCATCCGTGTCATATCCCGGATTCCCGGAGCCAGACCAACGACGATCATGGCTAGCAGGACGAGATGCCAGAATGCGGGATTGGCCTCTTTACGGTAGAGCTCCATGATATAGATTGCCGGGAAGAGCACAACAAGTTTCAACGGGAACATGACAAATGCGGTATGGGTCAGCTCAATAAGACCGGAACCTACAACGTGTTGTTCGATATACTGAACAGAGGGGTGAAGCTCGATTCCATAGCTTGTCGCACTTGCATCCAGCAGCTGACCAAACAGGAGAGTAAGGTAGAGTGGATTGGTCACGTATTTCCACCCGAGCAGGTAACGCATACAAGCCCATACCAGCAGAGTAGCGATGATCGCCATGAAAGGGATAATACCGAGGATAAAGAGGTCGACATGGGCATGATTTATCCCCCAGGCAAACAGGACAAGCGAAACGACAAACGCGGACATTATGCCAGCGATCGCGTAAAATGTGAGAATATCCTTTGTAAATCCTTTCAGGGTCAGGGAGCGGGAGAGAAACAGCATCGTAATGGTAAAAAAAAAGAGTACGAAGTAGATGAGCGGGGTTACGAGCAAAAACTGGAAGTCTCCCGTGATCATGCCGGTATCCTGTACGACCCGCAATACCCCCCCGAGAATGACATAGGGGAGTGTAGCAATGATAAATCTGGAATCAATAGTAAACCCGATGTCAGAAAGCCACGTGGATTGCGACATCCAGCGATATAATAAATATACGGCGATGACCAGGATTATCGCGTACGAGACTGTATCGACTATGTTATAGGATTGCCCAAGCCTGATGGGATCGATGTAATATTTGTATATGAAATCACTAATCATCCATGATCAGAATGAGCGCAGATGCAATAAAATTACTGAAACCGAAAGTTTTTGACAAGTCCAAATGGATGCAGCTGCCACGAGATGTTGTTATCGGCCATGATGTGTTCGGGCAGATCCCCTCAATCTGTGAAGATCTCAAACTCGGTACAACTGCACTCATGATATCCGGCAAGGGTACCATGGGTCTCGCCGGGAAAAAAGTCCTCGGGATACTCAAAAATAACTATACCGTGAAACCATTTATTGCAGAAGAGATCAGCATTCCCATCATTACGAAGGCTCAAAAATCTGCGGCAGGGATGGACTTTGTACTGGGAATCGGTGGAGGACGGGTGATCGATACAGCGAAAATAGTCTCCTATAATCTCGACCTCCCGTTTATTTCTATTCCCACCGCGGCATCACATGATGGTATTGCCTCGTCCCGTGCCTCGGTGCCTACTGTTGAAGGGCATGCATCACTGGATGCCCAACCCCCCATTGCGATTGTCGCTGATACGGGTATCATTGCTTCCGCCCCTCACCGGCTCCTTGCTGCCGGGTGTGCGGATGTGATCTCCAATTACACTGCGATCCTGGACTGGGAGCTCGCCCACCGGGTAAAAGGAGAGCCGATGAGCGAGTACGCTATAGCGCTCTCGAAAATGACTGCTGAGATCCTGGTAAAAAATGCCCACCTGATAAAACCACATCAGGAACAGTCCGCGTGGTTCGTCATAAAAGCGCTTGTGTCCAGTGGAGTCGCGATGAGTATCGCAGGTTCATCCCGTCCTGCAAGCGGAGGTGAACATAAGTTTTCCCATGCGCTCGATAAACTCGCACCAGGTAAGGCGCTCCATGGCGAGAGTTGTGGTATCGGGACCATTATTTCCATGTACCTTCATGGTGGGGACTGGAGGGGTATCCGTGCCTCACTGAAATGTATCGGCGCACCAGTAACCCCTGCTGAGTTAGGTATTGATGATGCAATTGCCGTTGAGGCGCTTCTCAAGGCAAAAACTATTCGTCCGGAGCGCTTCACAATATTCGATATGGGGTTGACGCGTGAATCAGCACAGAGTCTCATACAGATGCTGTACAGGGAATAAGGAGTTGTTCTATGGCAGAAGCAAAAACAAAAGTGACGCTGATCGGTACGGTACTGGCGAAACAGGGTGTTGAGTTCATCTACGAAGGCGAAGTTGCCGTCTGTGATGCCTGTAAAGTAAAAAAGGCGTGCAATAACCTTCAGATAGGCCGGAAATACCGGATTGTATCCGTCCGGACAACTCATCACGAATGCATGGTACATCTCAATGGAACAACCGCTGTAGAGGTTGTGGATGCCCCGGTCACGGCACTTATAAACGCAGATATGGCCATCCTTAATTCAAAGATCAAGCTTGAACTATCCTGCAACAAGACCGATTGCCGGAGCTACCCGTTTTGCCACCCGGATGGCGTTGTGCAGGGAGAGAAGTATATCATATCTGCAATACAGGGAAATACATCCGACATCTGCGAGAAGGGCCGGGCATTGAAGCTTGTTGATATTAAGCCAGCATAATTGTTCCATCAACACAAGGCGTCAAAAAAACACGGGGTCATCCATTTTCTGCGGTAATTACGTCTATCCCTCTTACCCCATCTGACGGTTTCCAGTATGTATATTGTCAGGTAAATTTTCCTGCAGTAACGTCTCCCTGGTGGTGTGACACTCCTTACCATTGTGCCCGCATAACAGTTTTTTATTATGACTGACACCTCATTAACTACTGCATGAAAGAGGATACCCGGTGGAAACTTGTTGCAGGGATTGGACTGGTTACGCTATCCCTTGTGCTTTATACTGCTCATTACCTGATTTTTCATGATGAGCATCACTTGTTCATTTTTTTTACCGGTGATATTGCATTTATCCCGATCGAGGTGCTGGTTGTCAGTCTCATCATTGACCAGATGCTTGAATCACGGGAGAAGCAACAGCGGCTGGAGAAGCTGAACATGGTTATCGGGACCTTCTTTTCAACAGTCGGAACCCCGCTTCTCGCACAACTCGCCCGGGCGGATACTTCTCTTGACAGTGTTAAACAGCGACTCGTTATCGGGGCTGACTGGCGAAAAGAGATGTTCAGTGATGTTCAGGATTGCCTCAATACCTATACATGCAGTGTCGGATTTACCCGTGTCGATGGACAAAATCTGCGTGAGTATCTTATCAGCCAGGAGGACTTTTTACTACGGCTCGTCGAAAATCCGATGGTCTTTGAGCATGAATCGTTCACCGATCTCATCCTTGCACTTAACCACCTGACCGAAGAGCTGAAGGCACGGGGGGACCTCACATCACTGCCCCCTGCCGATGTCAGTCATCTCACCAATGATACCAGGCGTGTGTATACGCAGCTGATTCGTGAGTGGGTGAAATATATGGAATACCTCAATCTGCATTACCCGTATCTCTTCAGTCTTGCGATGCGTAAAAATCCCTTTGACGCATCTGCATCGGTTGTCGTGAAGCAGGAAACCTGACAGTTATCCTTTTTTTAAGTACTTCAGCAGCATAGTGCTCCTGGCAGGTCCAGAGCTGGTCTGCGCAGTGGAGGATATGTTCGTAGTCCTCAAGATCCCGTCTCCACCTGTTTGGGATTGCATCAAGCTCCCAGTATGCCCCGGCCAGTGCACCGCAGCAGGCACCTGCCGTGTCAGTATCCCCCCCGAGATTAATTGCCGACAGGATTGCGGTTTCAAAGGTGTACGCATTCATAAAGCAGGAGAGGGCTGCATGCGAACAGAGCACTGCGTCCAGCGAGGCAACCGGAGTATACTCCGTGTAGTTTCCCAGTATTCTATGCACTTCCGGATTCGTACACAGGGAACGTGCATGACGGTATGCTGCATTTTTTGAAACACCGCGGCACATGTCACTTACCATCACGTTCAGCCAGGCAGAACAGTGTGCGGGGACCGGATCATAGTGCGTGAGTTGTGAGCACCTGAGACTCACCTCATAAACATACGGCATGGGATAGAAGATACCGACAGGAAATCCCCGCATGACACTCCCGTTGCTCCGGCTGCCATGCCGTCGTTTGTGCACGAGCCAGGCAGCCTGGTGCGGCAGGGTGCCCGATTTGACCAATGCGAAGAATGCAGAAGATGTCGGACCATACCATTCCGGACGTTTTTCGTACCCGCAAAGTAACCGCAATATAAGGTCTTTTTGGTTGAATTCCCCGCATGCAGCGAGCGATTCCGCGACAGCAACTGCCTGTATTGTATCGTCAGTAATCGCACCTTTTTTCCGGAAATGCCGCCCTCCGGGAAGCATTTCTGTCACCCAAGCCTCGCGCTGGGCAGATCCTTCAATGGGCGCACCCAATGCGTCCCCAATTGCCAGCCCAACAAGCGATCCGGCTGCCCGCAGCTTTCCAGATATAAATTTCACCAAAAAGGTATATGTGCATCATAAGAAAAAGAATCAGTTGGAGAAGGTGATAGTGTGCAAAAGGAAGAATTGCTGCATTTACACATGTTGATGATTCACATCAAAAAATACTATGAAGGCATCACCAGTGAAGAAATCGGTACCAAACGATATAATTCTCTTGAAATTTCTCCTGTCCATATTCATAAGGACAAGAAAGCCCACAAGGATGCTCTTCTCACGCTGGGAGATGAGATTGTGACCCATATCCACGGGCGTCAGATTCCTGTGGTGAACTATTCTTCAGAGACTGCATCCACCAAAGCTGCAGCCGAACATTAAATTTTGTCATGGATGAGGAGCTGGTGTTCCGGGAGATGATCTCCCGCATCCTTACCCTTCAGCCAGGTGACGACGCAATCGTCGCAGTGAAGATAGATCTTTGCCGGAAGTACGGTCTCTCTGCGGTTCCAAAAAACTCTGCACTCCTTGCGGCATCTTTGCCACACGATCGTGAGATCCTCAGGAAAATCCTGCTCGTGAAACCCACACGGACTCTTTCGGGAGTAGCTCCTGTCGCGGTGATGACATCACCGGCTCCCTGCCCGCACGGCAAATGCCTTCCGTGTCCGGGAGGACCCGACCACCCGTATAAATCGCCGCAAAGCTACACGGGAGAGGAGCCGGCTGCATTGCGGGCACGGGAGCACTCCTATGACCCGTTCGCGCAGGTACATGCCCGGCTCGAACAGTTCGAACTCCTCGGGCACCGTGTGGACAAGGTGGAGCTGATTGTCATGGGCGGGACGATGACCGCACGAACACCGGAATATCAGGAGCAGTTTGTATCGCGCTGCATTGAAGCAATGAACACTTACCCTGGTGGCACAGCAGCTGCAGAGTCATTCGATGTGGAAGCTGTACAGGAAGGCAATGAAACATCTGCCATCCGTTGCGTTGCGATCACGTTCGAAACCCGCCCGGACTGGTGCAGGCGTGATCATGTGGAACGGATGTTGCATCTTGGTGTTACCAAAGTAGAACTTGGTGTTCAGCATGTCGATGATACTATCCTGTCATATAACCGTCGGGGGTGTACCGTCGCAGATACCGTTGAAGCAAATACCCTCCTCCGTGACACGGGTATGAAAGTGGGTTTTCATATGATGCCCAACCTTCCCGGTTCGACTATTGACATGGATAAAAAAATGTTCGAGACCCTCTTTACTGATCCCCGTTTCATGCCGGATTTCCTCAAAATATATCCTACCCTCGTAACCCCGGGCTCTGAAATCGAAGAGCACTGGAAACGGGGTGTATACCTGCCCTACCCGGAGGAGGATATGATTGATCTCGTGGCATATGCAAAGTCGCTTATTCCGGAGTATACCCGCCTCCAGCGAATCCAGCGTGATATCCCGGCAAAACTGATAGTTGCCGGTTCCCGTCATTCCAATTTCAGGCAGCTTGCACAGGAGCGGCTGAAAGCAACCGGCAGGCATTGTCGTTGTATACGGTGCCGGGAGATAGGACGACTTCCCTCCATCGCAGGATCAGAAATCCGTGTTTTGAAATATCTCTGTTGCGGGGGACAGGAGCACTTCATCTCTGTCGTTGCCGGCGATTCATTAATCGGGTTTACCCGGCTCAGGTTCCCTTCCCGCGTAAACAGTCCTGAGCTCGATAATGCCGCGCTCCTTCGGGAGCTCCATGTATACGGGAGTCTTGTACCGGTGGGGAAAGATGCCGAATCTGAAGAATGGCAACACCGTAATTATGGAAAAGCGCTCATTTCCCGGGCAGAGGAGATCACCCGGGAGGCAGGTTTCTCCCGACTTGCCATTATGAGTGGTATTGGTGTCCGTCCCTATTACCGGAGACAGGGCTATGAACGCATAGGGCCTTATATGATTAAGGAACTGCTATGAACCCGGCAACAACGGAATTTCTCCGACAGCGTTTCACCGATTATTACAGAAAAACTGTTCTTGTTGCTCCGTCATCACTTGAGCAGCGGGAATGGGGTTTTGTGTTGTTCAGTCCCCAATCAACTTCCCTGCGTATGCGCCGGCATATCGGTTTTTCAGGGAGGGATGAGCTCTTCCAGTTCATCAAAAATCTCGTGCCCCAGCACTCCTATTATTCAACGGCATACTACGAGAAACCGGATGCCGGGACCATGGGAGAGAAAGGCTGGTGTGGAGCGGATCTGATTTTCGATCTCGATGCAGACCATATTATGCGTGGCGCTTATGACAAGATGCTGGCCCGGGTGAAAGAGGAAACCGAAAAGCTCCTCCTCATGCTCACTGGCGAGATTGGTATCAATCCAAAAACGATAGAACTTGTCTTTTCCGGGGGCCGGGGGTATCATGTTCATGTCAAGGACATCGCTTTCCGGGGATGGGGAAGTGCCGAGCGTCGGGAGCTCATAGACTATGTGTGCGGAATCGGCATCGATCCTGCAGCGATGCTTTCTGCGAAAAAACCAATGGCCCGCAGCTGGCAGATGCGATACCGTGAAACGCTTCTGGAATATCTCCACTGGTTGGGAACCTTAACCGAAGAAGAAGCAATGGTGCATCTGACGGGTATTGAGGGGATTGGCAGGGATTCAGCTGCCACATTTCTTAAAAACCGGGAGGAGATGCTTTCCCACGTCGAACACCATCCTTCGGGAATGATTGTGAAGAATCGTGTCCTCCACGCGATCCTGGTCCAGCAGGAAGGGGAATTTAAAAAACGCCTCCTTTCCCGTGCGGCTCTTGCGGATGAGCCGGTTACTACGGATACCAAACGGCTGATCCGGATGCCGACGTCGCTCCATGGCGGGAGCGGGATGCGGGTGCAACCCCTCGAGCTCCGTGATCTCCCTGACTTTGAACCGCTCGTAGATGCGGTGGTCTTTTCTCAGCGGGATGTCAGGGTCGATCTTTTCCACCCGGTCAAGGTATCTTTGCTCGGAAGTACTTATGAACTCCAAAAAGGCATCACTACAGTACCAGAAGCAGTAGCAGTATTCCTCTGCTGCCGGGGTATGGCGGAAATTTCTTAAATCAGGAGATGATCATGGGGCCACTTGGGCTTGACGAGCTGCGCAGCATCCTGCTATCTGAGCGGGAGACCGGACGACTTACTGCAGTTGCCCCGGATCTCTTTGATCGGGGGCATGCGGAGCTTGCGTCTCTTACCGGAAAGGTATACGCCTTTGAAGATCCACTTTCAGATGATGCCCGCTCCCTTATTGAAGAAACTCTCGCGATAAAAGAGACACTACGGGAACTTTTTGCAATACGTTCACGCAAAATTCTCGCGCTGACTATCATGCACGCGGAAGGTAATTATTATGACCGCGAAGAAGTCAAAAGGATGGTTTTGGGTGAAAAAGAGATGTTTGAAACCGTCACCACCAGTATTGAACAGTGCAAGGGAATCCTGCTTCACAATCTTCCTCATCATGAAAAAAGGAAAAGAACAGAAGATACAGATACCCGTAGTATTCCCGTATCCGAGCCGGATGAAGATCTGGGTGACGCAACAACAGTGCAGTATGCAACACCAGAAGCAAACGCCGCTCTGTCGCCTCCCTGTATACTCGTACGGGTACTTGAGGACATGGAATCTTTTATGGGTATTGATGGGAGGATTTATACTCTCTTAAAAGGAGATATAGTGACGCTTCCTGAGCGGAATGCTGCGGTCTTAACTGAACGCAACATAGTCTTAAATATGAACCTTTGTAAATAATATTGGTATTCTATATCCAAATTATCGGTGAAAATTTTATGAAAATGCCAGCAAAATTTAACACCTATTGCCCTCACTGCAGGAATCATCAGATGCATGAGGTCGAGAAGGTCAAGAAAGGCAAGACAACCGGCCTCCACTGGATCGACCGCCAGAAGGCCCGCAGAGGAAAAGTAGGCAATATGGGTAAATTCTCAAAAGTGCCCGGAGGCGACAAGCCGACGAAAAAGATAAATGTGCGGTACCGCTGTGTCACCTGCGGAAAGGCACACCTGCGTAAGGGTTACCGGGTCGCAAAGTTTGAGCTGACGGAGTGAGCGCATAATGGTACGCGAGATTCGGGAAAACCGAAGTAAATTTTTCAAAGTAAAGTGTCCGGACTGTGAGAATGAGCAGACGGTTTTTGAAAAGGCAAGCACGGTTGTAAAGTGTGTAGTCTGCGGGCATGATCTTGCGCTCCCTACCGGGGGAAAAGCAAGTATTAAGGCTGAGATCCTCTCAGAGCTCAAGTGATTCTTCCCATGCTGGACAGAGAGTGGCCACAGGAATCGGAACTGGTTGTCTGCACCGTGCAGAATGTCAAGGACTTCGTAGCGTTTGTATCGCTGGACGAGTATGGTGGCCGCCAGGGCCTCATTCCCATCTCTGAAATTGCAACCGGTTGGATCAAGTACATCCGTGATCACATTCGTGAAGGACAGAAGATTGTCTGCAAAGTCCTCAATGTGGACAGGAACCGGGGGCACATTGACCTATCCTTAAAAGATGTCAACGAGCACCAGCGCCGCGAGAAGATACGCGAATGGAAGAACGAGAGTAAAGCCCAGAAATGGCTGGGTTTTGTTGCCGAACAGGCCGGTGAACCAGTTATTGCTCTTGAGAACGTGATTTTCAGTAAATACGGGGCTTTCTATCCGGTATTTGAAGATCTCGTGACTGACAGCGAGACAACACTTAAAAAACTTGAGCTCTCAACGAAGGCAGCCGAGACGCTTCTGCATGTCGCACAAGAGAATGTCAAGGTGCCCAAAGTCGAAGTGACGGGGCACCTGTTCCTGACCTCCACACTTCCAGACGGCATATCCGTAATTAAAAAAGCATTGAAAAGTGCCGAGCCTAAAATTGCCGGTGTCGATATTGAGCTCCTGTATCTTGGCGCACCGACTTACCGGATCAAAGTGACCGCACCTGATTATAAGAAAGCAGAGAAAGCGATCGAGAAGGCGGCTAATGCAGCAATTGCGGTCATGGAAAAATCTGGTGGAGAGGGTAAACTCATCAAGAAACCGAAGTCCGGGAAGAGTCAATGAGTGGTCACATCCGTCACTGCACACGAGAACAGATTTATACTCTTTCTACCACATGCCCGGTGTGTGGCAACCCTACAGTCATTGCACATCCAGCGCGTTTTTCGATTGAAGACAGGTATGGAAAATACCGAAGGTTAGCAAAAAAATGATTGAGGAAATTTCTGTCCGGTATCTTGATTCTTTCACCGGAAATAAACCTGCAGATCCAATCCTGATTGAAGGACTCCCGGGAATCGGGCAGGTTGGAAAACTTGTCGCTGAGTACATGATACACATGCTGGGTGCAAAGAAAATTGGAGAGATCCATTCAATCTACTTCCCACCCCAGGTAATCCTTGAAGAATGTGGTCTTGCCCGTCTGGTCCGGAACGAACTCTATATTTACCGGGCTTCAGGAAAAGACCTTATTTTCCTTGTAGGAGATCACCAGAGTACATCGAATGAAGGGCATTATCTCCTTGCTGACCAGTATTGCATGATCGCTGAAGAGCTGAAGGTTCAACGCATTTACACTCTTGGTGGATTTGGCGTTGGTCACCTGGTAAACGATCCCCGGGTACTGGGCGCTGTGAATCGTGCGGAACTTCGCGGGGAATTAGAGGCTGCCGGCGTTGTATTTAACCGGGAGGAGCCCGGCGGGGGGATCATTGGTGCGGCCGGTCTTATACTGGGACTTTCCGCAAAGCGGGGTATTGATGCAGTATGCCTGATGGGCGAAACGAGCGGGTATCTCGTCGATCCGATGAGTGCAGCAAACGTACTCGCAATACTCTCAAAACTGATTGATGTGCCGGTCGATCCTACTAAACTCAATGACCGTGCTTCCGAGATGGAAAAAGTCATCGAAGGATTAGTCGAAGTCAACAAGGTGCAGAAAGATGAAGAGCTGAGCTATATCGGGTAAGGTCTCTCCCACAGTTTCTATTAGCCAAAAGGCTTTTCCCTGATTCCCTTTTTCTTTCAATGATTATAGGGAGTAATCCGGGTTTTTTAGTATACATCCGGTAAACGGCGGTAATGGTCGGAAATCCGTGTGCCGGAAACTATAATGGTTAACGGTAGGAAGATCGCGACTAATCCTTCTTCTTTTTTATTGAACTATCCCCCACCTTATATTCCGCAAAGGACAACCGTTCAGGTACCCATGTTCGCAAATGCAGATCTGCATATCCACTCCCCGTATTCAATGGCAGTCTCCCGCTTTATGCAACCGGAGCACCTGCTTGCGGGGTGTCAGACAAAGGGGATCCATGTGCTCGGCACCGGTGATGCCCTCCAGCCATCGTGGCAGAAAGGCTGGGAACCGTATCTGGATAACGATGCCGGTATCATCATCGTCCCACAGGGAGAAATCGAGGACCAGAAACGCGTCCACCACCTGATTCTTTCCGAAGATCTTGGACAGTTCAGCCAGCTCCGGGACCTGCTGGCCGGGAAGTGCAAGAGTTTTGAGACGAGTGGCCGGCCCCACATTTACCTGAGCGGGGAGGAGATTGCCGCGCTCGTCCACGAGGTCGGTGCTTTTATCGGCCCAGCCCACGCCTTCACCCCATGGACCGCGATGTTCGCTTACTTCGACAGCGTCCAGGCCTGTTACGGCAGTGAAAAGATCGACTTTTTAGAACTCGGCCTTTCTGCAGACAGTACCTATGGCGCAGGGATTGCGGACCTGGACCGTGTCCCGTTCCTTACCAACTCCGATGCCCACAGCCCCTACCCGGACAAGCTCGGCCGTGAGTTCAACCGCATACAACTCAATGATCGTTCAGCAAAGGACGTACTGGAGAGCGTGAAGAAGGGAACAATCGAAATGAATGCCGGATTTTTCCCTGAGGAAGGGAAATACAACCGAACTGCCTGTACCCGGTGTTTCACGCAGTATACTCTCGAACAGGCAGTCGGGTACCACTGGCGGTGCCCGGAAGATAGCGGGATCATCAAGAAGGGCGTATCCGACCGGGCAAAGGAGTTAGCCGGGGGGGGTCAGCCGCGTCCCCGTCCACCCTATGTCCATGTGCTTCCCCTTGGCCAGATCATCCGGACAATGGAGAACGTTTCGTCCCCGAACACGAAGAAGTGCAGGGCAATTTATGCGTCGCTCATCGGTACATTCGGAAACGAGATCACAGTGCTCATTGATGCCCCGGTTGCCGAGATCCGCAGCATCCATGCAAAAACTGCTGATGCTATTGATGCCCTGAGGAGCGGGCATGTTACCCTTCATCCCGGTGGCGGTGGAAAATATGGAACATTCTCGCTCGGATAAGCCGGTGCCAAAGTCGCAATTACGCGTGAAATAGTATGATGTTTCCTGCCCGACAGGATACCAGCGAAAAATTTCTTACGTAACGCATTCCTGAATTCCGCGCCGACCATCCTTTCCTGTTCCTGATACAGGACAATGAGACCGAAACTATCCTGTTCATCGGGAGGGTTGTTAACCCGGCAGCAGTGTAATACTCCTGATCGGGCATAGAACTTTAAAAAAAGTATCCCTGTTCCGGTTGTGGTTACCGGGAGAATTCATACGGATCATCTCCCGTGCTCAACCGAGATGTGATGAAGTGATAACCGCGATCACAGGGCAAATCACGGGTGATGAAATCTGCCTATCGTAACTATTAATGAAGGAAAAAGCCAACATGATCAATCAATGCTCAAAATACATCGGGATATCTGTGGATATTGCGGTTGTTGTGTATCAGTCTGCCCGGAAGGTGCCCTTGAANNCTGGAGGTCCTGGATGAAAAATAAGTATGATGTCCTGGTTATCGGGGGAGGTCCTTCAGGGGCAATTGCTGCAAAAACTGCAGTTGAGAAAGGACTCACTGCGTGTCTTGTCGAAAAACGCCCTGCTATCGGGGCCCCGGTACGTTGTGCCGAGGGAATCGGGAAGGAAGCCCTTCACGAGTTCATTGATCCCGATCCCTGTTGGATCTCGGCCGAGATGACCGGAGCGAGTATCGTTGCTCCGGATGGATTTTTAATGCAACTCGCATCTGAACTTGCGGGCAGTAAAGTCGGTTATATCCTCGATAGGAAAATCTTCGACCGTGAGCTGGTCTGGAAGGCAGCAGAAGCCGGAGCTGATATTGCGGTCAAGACCCGTGCATCAGCACCCATCCTGGAAAACGGGTGTGTAAAAGGGGCAAAGATTGAGAGCTGCGGGGCTGTTATGAACGTTGCGGCTGACGTGGTCATTGCTGCTGATGGCGTTGAATCCAAATTCTCCCGGTGGTGCGGTGTTGATACTACCGTACCTGTCCGGGAGATCATGAGTTCTGTCCAGTATGTTCTGGCAGATATCGATATCGACCCACATTCCACCGTTTTTTATCTGGGGAACGAAATTGCTCCTGAAGGTTACCTGTGGATTTTCCCGAAAGGTGAACGATCTGCAAATGTCGGGATAGGTATATCCGGTAAAAAAAGCGGTCAGGGCCATCGCGCAAAGGATTACCTGGACAGGTTCGTGAAAAAGACATTCCCCCGGGGGAAATCCATCGAGTATATTGCGGGGGGTGTGTCTGTCTGCCGTCCTCTTCCCTGTACAGTTGCAGATGGGCTGATAATTACCGGTGATGCAGCCCGTGTAGTCGATCCTCTCACCGGAGGTGGGATTTATAACGGCATGTATACCGGAAGGTTAGCCGCTGAGGTTGCAGCAGGATGTATCGAAAAGGGTGATGTTTCGAAAAATGCGCTCATGCTCTATGATAAAACGTGGCGGGAATCAAAGATGGGTAAAGGCATCGAGCGCAACTACCACATAAAAGAATACCTGATCAAACAGCCTGATACAAAACTTAACGAGATCATCCATTCCGTATCGAAAATTAATCTTACGGAGTTCACCACTCTCTCGCTGATAAAAGAAATTATCCGGGTAAACCCGAAACTGATGCTTGAGCTGGGTGTGCTCGCAGCATCAATCCACTGATTTTTTGAGTTGTTTATTGAGGAGTCGCAGGCAGTCATCTTCTGCTTCTTTTTTTGTAAAGACCGTGAAGATATCGTTCGGCTGGATTTTGACATTACCACTTGGAATGATCAGTTCACCCCCGGACCTGCGAATTGCGATAAACACGAAGTCTTTGACTTTCAGCTCACGGATTTCGTGCCCGACAATGGGTGCACCCTGTTCAGCGACAATTTCAAAGATCGTTCCCCCAGGAATGGATGCAAGCTGCTGGAGCTGGGGGTTCTGGGTCCAGTAATAGAGACGTGACGCTACGAGCTCATCAGGATTCTCGCTGATCCTGACTCCTACTTCTTTGAAAAAATCCGAGTGGGAGGACTGGTTGACGATCGAAACAACATTGGGGACATGGAATTTTTTTGCTAGCCAGCAGGTCATAAGATTGACCGAATCATCGCTGGTCGTGGCGATCAGGGCATCCGCCCGGTCTATACCTGCCTCCTCCAGCGTTGTCTTGTCAGTCGCATTGCCGGTCACTGCCAGTACATCGTAGTGCTCAAGGACCTCGCTGCAACGGGTTTCATCCTGGTCAATGACAATGACATTATTGGCATGTTCAACTGCCTGTTTTGCCAGGTTTTTCCCGATTCCCCCGAGCCCAACGATAATAATATACATGAATACCCGTTACCATCATCGGCATTGAAATAATTTGCGCATTAACCAATCCATGTGATCTGTGGAGTGGATGAGGCAGGAAAAGGATCCGTGCTCGGACCCATGGTAGTTGCTGCCGTCGGAATACCATCAGAAGATGTTTTTTCTGATCTTGAGGTCCAGGATTCAAAACTGCTCTCCCCAAAAATGAGGGAACATCTCGCTGTCATTATCAGGAAACGGTTCAGGGTGGCAACGGTACGCCTTGACGCGCATGAAATCGATGAGATCCGGACGGGTATCACCATGAATGTCTGTGTTGCCCGGGCACACGCACAGGTCATTGACAAGCTTTCACCATCTGTTGCCTATGTCGATGCCTGTGACGTGAATACATTCCGGTATGCAGATACGGTAAAAAGTTTCCTTGAACAGGACTGCGAAATCGTGTCTGAGCATCACGCCGACCAGACCTTTAAAGTAGTCTCCGCAGCAAGTATCATCGCAAAAGTTACCCGTGACCGTGCAATTAAAACACTTGCGAAAAAATATGGAAATATCGGAAGCGGATATCCTTCGGACCCGGTTACTATCGCCTTCCTCTCTGCGTACCTTGATGAACACAAATACCCCCCGCCGATTGCCCGGAAGAGCTGGAAGACCGTAACCACCATGCTCGCACATAAACAACAGAGCCAGTTGTCAGAATTTTTCTGATCTTCTCCCTTGGTTTACGGTATGATTACACCAAGCCATTGCTTTATGTGGCCTGCAATACAATGAATTAAGAATGGACTGGATCCTCCTGATCATTTTTCTCATCGCTGCTTACGCAGTGATAGCGTATTATATCCACTCAAAGAAACTCTGGGAGGATCACATCACTTTTTATGGCCCGATTATGGCAATCAAAACGAACCGGATCGGGTTTTTCGACAAATTTGCCGCATTCCGTACGTTCTTCCGGATCTACGGGACAGTCGGTGTTGTGGCCGTGATCATCGTTTCGGTCTTCATCACGGTCATGCTTTTCATTTCAATCCGCTATACCCTGATCGTCCAGCCGGAACCTACCGGGATCTACAAGCCGCAGAACATATTGTTGCTTCCCGGTATCAACGAATATGTTCCCTCCACACTTGCAGTCTGGCTGGCGTTTATCATCACCATTGGCGTTCACGAGTTCGGGCACGCGATTCTTTGTCGGGTGGAGAACATCAAAGTGAAGACCATGGGCGCACTGGTTGCAGTCATCCCCATAGGTTTTTTTGTTGAACCTGATGAAGAGGAACTTGACAGGACCAAAGGAATGGCCAAGATCCGTATGTTCGGGGCCGGCATCACGAATAACCTTGTTGTAGGTTTTTCGTGTTTTGTTCTCCTTATTCTTTGCATGGGACTTGTCGTTCCTGTTACCGAGCCAATCATACATGGTGTCTACAAAGATTATCCCGCATCCAATGCAGGAATTCCTCCAGGATCGGTAATAACAGCAGTTAATGGAGTATCCGTCAGCAACCGGGCTGATGTTTCGACAATCCTGAACACAACAAAACCCGGCACTACCCTGGTCCTCACGGTAACTAAAGATTCGATCATCCGGGATTACCCGCTCACGTTAGCAGCATGGCCGAATGACATTCCGGACCGGACCAGTGGATTTATGGGAGTTGAGTACTATGACGGGAACTCGGTCATGGGTGTAGTGAACGGAATGTTGTCCCCCATAGGTTTTTTCCAGTTCCTGGTCATCCCTTTCTCAACTAATCTGGATGTCGGATTCCTTCGTATCCTTGCATTCGAAACTCCTGAAATGACCTACTACCACATTCCCTTTGAGAGTTACTGGGGTATTGTGCACCTGCTCTTCTGGTGTGCCTGGATAAACCTCAATGTTGGAATATTCAATGCTATCCCCATGATCCCGCTCGATGGCGGTTATATCTTTAAAGAGGGTGTTGACCGGTTGCTCGACAGACGTGGCCTTATGAAATATTCAGGTTATATCACCGGTACCGTCAGCTACCTCATGCTTATTGTCCTGATATCACTTATTGCACTGCCTTACCTGTTGCATTTCTGAAACTTTTTTGCCGGTGCGAGATTTTTACCGCATCCGGCACATTACTGTTTTTACCATTTTATAGAGATCCGGATTCACCGTTTTTTTCCGTGAAGCGACATCTTTGAGCGGGACGGTGCCGATACGGGGACCCTGCAGGGCCACCATGCAGCCGGTGTTTCCGGCAATGATCTGTTCGACCGCTGCAACACCGAACCGTGTTCCGAGGATCCGGTCGGTTGCCGTGGGAATACCCCCACGCTGGACATGACCCAGAACCGTCACCCGGGTTTCAATACCGAGCCGGAGTTCGAGTTCCTTCCCGAGCAGGTTCCCTACACCCACGAATTTCTCGTGTCCGCATTCGTCGCGGTCGCATTCCGGAACCGCTGCATCGGTAATGTTTTCATGATGTATCCCTTCAGCAACAACGACGATTGAATATTTTTTTCCTGCCTGGAACCGGGCCTTGAGATCGCAGCAGACCTCGTCCAGGGTGAAACGGATCTCAGGGACCAGGATCACATCCGCTCCTCCGGCCATACCAGCCATAAGGGCGATCCATCCGGCATCGCGTCCCATCACCTCAACCACCATGATCCGGTGATGGGATTCTGCGGTGGTATGGAGCCGGTCGATCATTTCGGTTACTATGGAGACTGCGGTATCAAACCCAACCGTCAGATCAGTACCGAAAATATCATTGTCGATAGTTTTTGGAATGCCTACCAGGGGTATACCATTACCCGTAATGTCATACGCTGCTGAGAGCGTCCCGTCTCCCCCGATCACTACCAGGGCATCAATATTGTGTATCTGGACAGTTTGTTGGATCTTTTCCCGGTTACCAGGTTTTTTGAGCGGATCAACCCGTGAGGTCCCCAGGATCGTTCCACCCCGTGACAGGATACCGGAAACCGAAGCATCGCTCAGCAATTCAAGGTCATTGTCAATGAGCCCCTGCCAACCGTTTTGTATCCCCAGTGTTTCAATATCGTAAGCTGATCCCGATAGGACTACAGACCGGATTACCGCATTGAGTCCGGGGCAATCCCCCCCACCGGTCATGACAGCAATTTTTTTCATACAGCGCCTGTTCCTGTATTCATAGTTCCCTTCCCGGATATATTTTCATTGCCGTAAGGTCCATTAATGTGCTCTGTTCTACGAAAGCCCGTTGGTGGATCGGTCTGTATCCGGTAAAAACTACACGGCACCCTTAGCGTGTGATAGTAAAAAAGAGGGCTTGTTGGGAAAATAACCGGGTTATTATTCCACGGGTTTTGCTGTGGACTCCCATTTCTCCTTTTCGATCGGGATCCTGCGCTTGCTCGTGTCCTTGAGTTCATCCTCAGAAACATGAGGTACCGCATCCTGGATATCCTTTAATATTGCATCTACCGCCTCGCGCGTTGGGATATCGCCAAGGATACTCTCATCCATAACCGGTCGACCGGCGACATCTTCAATCGTCTCTTCACTTGCTCCAAGGAATTTTGCACCCTGGCGGATTAGCTGTGAAATCTCGAACGGGAAGATTATCTTGGTTGCCTGGCCGTTTGCCATCGCCTTCAGTGCGTCCAGTGAAAGGACCGTGATCGCTTTTTTATCGAGCGGTGCAGCACCTACCGAAAGGATGCGTAGTCCCTGAGCTTCTCCCTGCGCCTGCAGGATTTTTGAGAGCCGTTCCCCTTCCGCGCGGAGTACCTTGCTCTGTCGCTCTCCTTCTGCTTCAAGGATCATGCTCTGCCGGAGACCTTCAGCCTTGAGGATGGCCGAGCGCTTCTCACCATCGGCACGCAGGATGGCAGCACGCCGTGCCCGCTCGGCAGCCGTCTGTTCGGTCATTGCATTCTTGACCGCCCCGATGGGGTCCACCTCTTTTATCTCGACCCTTTCTACCTTAACCCCCCACTGGTCGGTTTCACGATCAAGGATGTCGCGGAGTTTTGTGTTGATTACGTCCCGGTTATAGAGGACTTCGTCCAGCTCCATATCACCAATAATCCCGCGCAGGCTTGTCTGGGCGAGTGCAACAGTAGCCAGCCGATAGTTTGAAACTTCAAAGTATGCTTTCTCGGGATCAATAACCCGGATATAGATAATCGCATCAACATTCGTCGGTGAGTTATCTTTCGTGATCACTTCCTGGCTTGGGATATCTATGACCGTAGTCCGCAGGTCGAGTTTGATCGCCTCGCTCACGAACGGCACGATCCAGCGGAACCCGGGATTCATCCGCCCGACATACTGTCCAAGCCGGATCTGGAGTCCCTGTTCATACGGCTGGACAATCACGACGCCTTTTGCAAAAATGGCGACAATGACAAGGATTAAAAATATTACGATAAGTGTTTCGAAAACTGCCATGTTATTTCACCTCTTCAACAACGATATGCACACCCTGTGAATCGATAACTTTTACCTTTTTTCCCGGGGGGATTTCGGATCCGGTTGAACGGGCACTCCATTCTGTGCTTGCAATAAGGACTTTGCCGGAAATTGTTGTTGCATCAACACGGATCTTCACCTGCCCTTCCATTCCAATCAGGGAGTCACGGCTGATGGTTGTCGGACTCTCGTTGGTTGTGATCTTCCCATACATCCATACCGTAAATCCCGCTGCGCAGATTGCAATTATCACGCCGAATACAATCCCCCAGCCGGAGTTGAAGACATCCACCCCCAGCAGAAATAAAATGCCTAAAAAGATCATCACGGTGGCAGGTACGGTTGCAAAAAAACCCGGGCTGTATACTTCAACAAGGAGGAGAAGAGCGCCGCTCATAATGAGCAGCCATCCAAGGTCAATTCCTACCAGGAGTACCATTATCAATGATCAGAATTGACGGATAAAATCTTATGGGATGCAGGTAGGGAAGGAATGTCTGTTGCGGTTATTGTTGCGGTTATGTACGTAAGAGCGCGATCTTCGACCCGAGAGGAACACCAACTTCATCAGCAACAGGTTTGCATTTGGCCGCCAGCAGGTAAGCAACCGGGGGAAGACTATCCATTTCAGACAGCGACTCAAAATTTGCCATTCCCTTTGCAATGATGATGGTGCACCGGGAAATTGCATGACGGAGATCGTCAGGAATATTTTCCCAGCATATGCCGATCTCAGCGCCTCCGCCTGTTGTTGTGAGAAGGTCAACATGGTTGTCAAGCCCCAGTTCCTTTGCATCCTTCAATGTTGCATCATTGAGAATCGGGGCTTCTTTCACGGCGAGTGTCACATGAGAACCCTGTGATTTGAGGTATTCTATCAGGAGGCGATCGAGAACAATCTCGCCACAATTGTCGCTCAGGTACACAACACGGGAGCAGAGCGGGGCGATTTTTTCCGTGTCATCAATCGTGAGCCCCCGTGCAAATTCTCGTTTGAAAAAACCAGAAAAATTTTCTTCAACCGTGTGTCCTTTTACGCCATAATCAAATGTATTACCGATTACCGATGCGAGAACATAGTCGCGGAATGTTGAAAGGTCCTCCTGGATCTCTTTACAGACTTCTATTGCCTGCTGGTTGCCCAGAGCTTTTAAGTCTGCGAATGGATCGGGATTACCCAGAATATCATAAGCCCTGCGATGGATTCGGCTTGCAATCTGGGGATGGCTGAGCATTGAGAAACGAATTTCATCCATCACCTTGCCGCACTCGTTCAATGTTGCAGCGGTAAGTGCGGGATGAGCGTGACACAATGTACATTCAAGTTTCACGCGGGAAAGTAAACAATCAATGCATTGTTCGGTAATCTTCATACCATCGACCAAAAAAACAACATCAGAAATGGGGCCACTGAGATTTGAACTCNNCCAGGCTACCCTATGGCCCCGCTCTCTTACTATTGGATCATTTCGTTTATTTATCTTGTTATGGAAGAAGGAACAATTTACCGTGAACGCAATACAATGATTTGCTTGAACAGAACGTCTGGACAAGATACTTCCTGAAATGATTTTTTTGTGGAGTTTCAGGTATTTTTTCCTTTCATACCACCTTTTATCGGCGCAAAAAAAAGATATGTATATATGGTTCAATCAGGTATTATGAATTACAAAGGGTTTTGCAACAGGTGCCGGACCATGTTAAAAAAGTATATTTTTACCTTCATTGATTCTATTCTGTTAGGAGAAGGAGTTACGAAGTTGATTGGGGAGGCGATGTAATGTATACTATCCTTGTTGTTGATGACAGTCCATTCATCGTCGATGTCTTTGTCACTATGCTGGAGCGGGGCGGATACCGCACCGTTGCTGCTTACGGGGGGGAGGAATGTCTTGAGATATTAAAGACCGTAACCCCGGATCTGATCCTGTTGGATATCATGATGGAACCCGTTGACGGGTGGGAAACACTGGAAAAGATCAAGGAGAATCCCCAGACCAAAGAGATTCCGGTGCTCATGCTCACCGCAAAACAGCTTTCACCGTCTGAAGCACAGGAATACGGGATTTATATTGAAGATTATGTGTTAAAGCCGATTACTCACCGGGAGTTATATGATGCGATCGAGCATGTTCTCCACAGGAGACAGGCTATCAAATCGGATATGGACATTGCCCGGCAATCCGGATTTGATCCGGAGATCATTTCCGAATATGCCCGCCTGAGTAAAACTATAGATGTAAACAAGCGTCTTATGAAGATTCTCGAGACTACCTACAATTTCGATGATTCAAAAGTAAGGGTCAGTGAAGAGATCTCCAGCGCCATCAGGAATATGGAAACTAACATAAAGTTCCAGGAAAACCGCCTTCAGCAGATAAAAGGGGAATTAACAGGAGCTACGGCACCCAAATAACCCATTCCTTTGTTATTTTAATTTTTTTTGAATCTCTTCAGTACCGGATCATATCCAGTGCCTCGGGATTTTTGGACGGTTAGGAGAGTGTGGTGTATTGAGTCATTTTGATCCTGATTACCTGCCTGGAAATAAGCCGCGTGAAACCTGGTGTTGACTCTGGTCATTTTTGGGGAATCTTTAAATAGTTTTTTGGCATTGTTATAATGCTGTACATCTTAGCTTGTATTGGGTTCGTAGCTCAGTTCGGTAGAGNNATCCCTCCGGGCCCGTTGCCACGACTAATCGTGGGTTTTTTGCGGTGATGCATCTGAGAGTAAATTTATTTATCGGTGAGGGGGTTTTTCATTGAGCACCAAGTTGAATGTGTTAAAGCACGTGATGGTGCCTGAACATAAAATCATGAGTGAGGAGGAGGTATCTGCGCTCCTCTCCCACTACAACATAACTTCGGAACAATTGCCTAAAATTTTCCATGACGATCCAGCGGTCAAAACAATTGGCGCAAACGTTGACGATGTTATACGAATTATCCGGATGAGTCATACTGCCGGCAGGGCAGAGGCTTATCGTCTCGTAGTCAAGAGACCGAAAAAATAATTTTTGGGGTGGTCAGTCTGATTGACAGAAGCATTTTATCGAAGGCGTATTTTTCACGGGAGCATGTTGCGCGCCACCAACTAGACTCTTTCAATTATTTCTTAAAACACAATTTACAGAAAGTGGTCAACGAGCAGCGGGTTATCGAAACTGATATCGAGAACCGCGGGAAGAACAACGAGCCGGTATGGGTGGAACTGGGTACAATTTCTGTAAAAAAGCCTCTCGTGAGAGAAGCAGATGGATCTCAGGGTGAATTATATCCCTGTGAAGCACGGCTGCGTAACCTTACGTATGCAGCACCGATCCAGCTCGGGTTAACCCTCGTTCATGGTGAAGAGCGTCAGGAACCCATAATTACCACAATCGGGCAGCTTCCCATTATGGTTGGATCTCAATCCTGCAACCTGTTTGGCATGGATGATGCACAGCGTGTTTCGCATGGGGAGGATGCATTTGACCCGGGCGGCTATTTCATTGTGAACGGGACTGAGCGTGTGCTCATGACACTGGAGGACCTTGCGTCCAACAAGATCANNGAGCGGAACAAGAAGAACCTCCTCGAGGTCTCCTTCCCGTCCGTTGCCGGCCACCTCAAATTTGTTGACCTGATGCGTGCTCTTGGCATGACAAACGACCAGGAAGTCGTGAACGCCGTATCTCCCGAAGAGGATATACTCACCTTCATGATGCAGAATTTAGAAGAGAGCGAGTGCGATTCTGTTGAAGGCGGTATCATGTATGTCGGGAAGAAACTCGCCCCGAACCAGACCAAAGATTACCAGCGCAAACGGGCTGAATTCGTACTGGACAATTACCTGCTGCCGCATCTCAACTATTCAATGCCTGCAAACCTAAAAGAGGGCGATGAAGGCTACCAGGAAGCCGTGCTCTCAGTACGACTGGCAAAGGGCCACTTCCTGGGGCGGATGGCAGAGGCGTGTTTCGATCTCGTGCTGAACAAACGCAGGGTCGATGATAAGGACCATTACTCCAACAAGCGGCTGAAACTTGCCGGCGACCTGATGGAGGATCTCTTCCGCATTTCCCTGAACCGTCTTACCAGGGATATCAAATACCAGCTTGAACGTGCCAGTATGCGCCACCGCGATCTGTCGATTGCAACGGCAGTACGCGCAGATGTGCTTACCGAACGGCTCTTACACCCGCTCGCGACTGGTAACTGGGTTGGCGGAAGGACCGGTGTCTCCCAGCTGCTTGACCGAGTCGATCATATGGCTGTACTTTCACACCTCCGTCGTGTTATATCACCGCTTTCGCGTTCGCAGCCACACTTTGAAGCCCGTGATCTTCACCCCACCCAGTGGGGACGAATATGTCCAAGCGAGACCCCCGAAGGTCCGAATTGTGGTCTTGTCAAGAACTTTGCGCAAATGGTCGAGATATCCAAAGGTGTGGATGATGAAGCGGAAGTTATGCGACTCCTGCATAGTCTCGGTGTTGAGCATATCAGGGGTGAAACACGATGAAGAAGTCACGCGTGTTTGTTGACGGGGCTCTTATCGGGCGGGAAGATGATGCAAAAGCGCTGGTGGCCAGTATCCGGTCCATGCGCCGCCAGGGAGCCATCTCGTCTGAATTAAACGTATCACACAAGGAATACAACGGGGATGTCGTGATTCTCACCGACCGTGGCCGGGCCCGCCGCCCTCTTGTCGTCCTGAAGAACGGTGAACCCCTCATCACCAGTGAAGACCTTGCGAAACTGGCGAGAAAGGAAGTCGATGTCAACTCTTTTCTCCAGCGTGGATTGATTGAGTTCATTGATGCTGAAGAGGAAGAGGATCTTCTCATTGCCATGAACCCGGAGAATATTACCCCGGAACACACTCATCTTGAGATCGACCCCTCGCTGATCCTGGGGATCGGCGCAGCACATGTCCCGTTCCCGGAACATAATGCAAGTCCGCGTGTAACCATGGGTGCAGGGATGGTCAAGCAGGCTCTCGGTTTTGGATGCGCCAATATGAAGCTACGCCCTGACACCCGTGGGCACCTGCTCCACTATGTGCAAAAACCGCTTACTCATACCCAGACCTCCGAATTAATCGGTTCAGATGATCGCCCTGCAGGTCAGAATTTTGTAGTTGCTATTCTCTCTTACGAAGGGTACAATATTGAAGATGCACTCATCTTCAACAAAGCATCCATTGAGCGGGGGTTGGGGCGCTCCCATTTCTTCCGAACCTATGAGGGGGAAGAGCGACGTTATCCGGGTGGCCAGATCGACCGGATTGAAGTCCCTGAAGAGGATGTCGCCGGTGCACACGGTGCCGATTCGTACAAGAACCTTGACGAAGACGGTGTGATTAATCCTGAAACCGTTGTCGCGGAAAAAGATGTCCTTATTGGCAAGACCTCCCCACCCCGGTTCCTTGAAGAACCCTCAGGAGAACTCATAGCCGTTGAGAAACGCCGCGATACATCGGTCACCATGCGCAGCAACGAGCATGGAATTGTCGATACCGTGATCATCACCGAAGGAGAGAACAGTTCCCGGCTTGTCAAGGTGCGGACACGTGACCTCCGTATCCCCGAAGTAGGAGATAAGTTTGCATCCCGGCACGGCCAGAAAGGTGTCGTCGGGCTCATCGCTCACCAGGAAGACATGCCCTTTACCGAGAGCGGGTTATGTCCCGATCTCGTTATCAACCCCCATGCCATCCCGTCACGTATGACCATCGGTCATATGATCGAGATGATCGGTGGGAAGGTCGGCAGTCTCCAGGGGCGCAGGATCGATGCAACACCATTCCGTGGAGAGAAGGAGTTTGCACTCAGGAAGGAGTTGCAGGGGCTTGGATTCTCCCATACCGGAAGAGAGGTGATGTATGATGGAATCACCGGCAGACGGTTTGCCGCTGACATCTATATTGGAGTGATCTTCTACCAGAAGCTCTACCACATGGTCTCA
>DADR01000029.1:0-701 GCA_002495055.1 Methanoregula sp. UBA247
CCGGGCAGGCTTCGTAGAACATCCCGACATAATCCGAAGTCTTGAACCGTCCCTGAATGATAAGTGTCCGGATCTCGGCCTGTTTGAGTACGTACTCCAGCTCATAGGTGCGATATGCCGGGTTGATATTCACCATGANNATTCTGCATGGTTCATAGCCCAGATACCAACACGGTCACCTTTCTCCACGCCAAGACCCATCAGAGCACGGGAGACCCGGTTAACCTGTTCAAGAAATTCGCGGTACGTCCAGCGGATATCCTGGTGCACTGAAACAACCGCTTCATTTTCCGGGTATTTTGCTGCAATACTGTTCACCATCTCCCCGATCGTCATTCCCCAGAGAGGAAATGACGATGTCCCGCTCGCGTAGCTGCCCTCAACCATCCGTAAAATATGGGGCGAGAACAGAATATATGATTAATGATGTGATTTTTACCTCTTCATTTATTGACCAGAGCACTTGTCTTTTTTTTTATTCTACCCTGGTTGGAATTTTCATTTTTCCGTACGAGGATTTCGAGCAGTAAAAAACGGGTCTTTGGAATCTGTGGGTCATTTGTTGTATGAATTTTTTATTAATGACTTTTAAAAGGAAAACTATTAAATTAATTTAGCGCGATTTTGTACAGTCAGCAATGGGCAAAATTGTTGTCCCTAGCGTGACCGGGGGGTTGTGGCCTAGCCCGGAATGGCGACGG
>DADR01000029.1:771-51247 GCA_002495055.1 Methanoregula sp. UBA247
TGAGTTCAAATCTCACCAACCCCACATTTTCTTAGTCTATCTTTCACCGGCATTATGTGGATCAGGACAATACGGATAAGGGTTCCGTTTATTGAAATGAGAATCATATATTCTGTTATGCTGGCAGTCACGTTTGAACAGGTTGATCAATTGAGAAGACTTCCCTCGTAATCAAATTAACCTGTATACATCCCCGATCAGCTATAAGCATCCAAAATGCCATCTCACTATCATGAGTCATGAGCTGCATCTGGTAGATGCTTTCACCGGTACTCCATTCCGCGGAAACACTGCAGCGGTCTGCATTATGGACGGGCCGGCCGATCCTGTCTGGATGCAGCAGGTTGCCGGGGAGATGAAGCATTCCGAAACCGCGTTCCTGCATCATGGTCAGGGTGGCTGGAACATGCGGTGGTTTACCCCGGCACGCGAGGTGGACCTCTGCGGCCATGCTACGCTTGCTGCAGCATTCGCCCTGTGGACAGCTGGTCACGAGAAACCGGGATCAGCGATTGTTTTTGAGACGCGATCGGGAAAATTAACTGCAAAAAAGGATGAGGACTGGATAACCCTTGATTTTCCTGCCGAGCCGGTCACATCCACAGCATTAGTTCCCGGACTAGACCAAGCACTGGGTGTCTCCCCAATCTTTGTGGGACGGAACCGGTTTGATATTCTTGTCGAGCTCCCATCAGCTGCAGATCTCTGCACCCTTGAGCCTGATATGGCTGCACTTGCTGTATTTTCGACGAGGGGGATCATCGTAACCGCGGTTTCTGATCTCCCGAATATTGATTTTGTCTCCCGGTTTTTCGCACCTGCTGTCGGAGTACCGGAAGATCCTGTCACCGGCTCAGCCCACTGCTGTCTCGGGCCATACTGGGGAGAAAAACTCAAAAAATCCGAGGTGGAGGGATTTCAATGTTCAGCCCGGGGCGGGACCGTGAGGGTCATCCTGCAGGGTGATCGGGTCGTCCTTGGGGGGCATGCCGTCCACATATTGTCCGGTCAGCTGTTTGTCTGACCGGAATCATCTGACAGGTGCTGCATCCCTGCAGAGAGTCTATGGGGGAGCTCGGATGCGGGATGATTTGCCTGTGGAAAATACATCGCCGTCGAATATATGGCGAATTTTCGCAACCCGGATTTCGCTATCTGTGGATATTCGTTTGATAAATTTATCATAGCTGACAGACACATAATTACAACGAACGGAGAGTTCCATGTATCTTATCGGAGAAGCACTTATCGGCGATGGTGCAGAAGTTGCACACGTTGACCTTTTAATGGGGGACAAGGAAGGTCCCATCGGAACCGCATTCGCACATGCGGTATCCCAGTTGTCTGCCGGGCATACCCCGCTCCTTGCAGTAATCCGCCCTAACCTGCTCACGAAACCCGTGACCCTTGTTATTCCCAAGGTAACGTTAAAGACCATGACGCAGGTGAATGAAATGTTCGGCCCTGTCCAGGCAGCTGTCGCAAAAGCGGTTGCTGATTGTGTGGAAGAGGGTGTTTTTTCCTCTGTGGATATCGAAAATGTCGTCATTCTCGCATCTGCATTTGTTCATCCGGATGCGATGGACTATAACAAGATTTACCGGTTCAACTATGGTGCAACCAAGCTTGCAATCCACCGGGCGCTGGAAAAGTTCCCTGATGCAAAGACCCTTACCTACGAAAAAGACCGTGCCGCCCATGCAATCATGGGATTCAAGGTGACCCGTCTCTGGGATCCACCCTACCTCCAGGTGGCCCTTGACCTTGTCGATATGGCCAAGGTTGCATCCGTGTTAAAAGGACTTCCGGAGAATGATCACCTCATCATTGAGGCTGGTACACCGCTGATTAAAAAGTTCGGACTGGGTGTCATTTCCGAGATACGGAAGCTTCGCCCCAATGCGTTCATCATTGCGGATATGAAGATCCTGGACACCGGAAACCTCGAAGCGCGAATGGCAGCGGATGCATCATCGGATGCTGTTGTCATATCGGGACTTGCACCAACATCGACCCTCGAAAAGGCCATTGCAGAAGCACGCAAGGTCGGTATTTATTCGGTGGTCGATATGCTCAATGTCCAGAACCCTGCAAAAGTTATCGAAAAACTGAAAGTCAAACCGGACATTGTCGAACTTCACCGTGCCATTGACACGGAAGACACCGCACATGCATGGGGGGATATCGCAGCGATCAAGAAAGCGGCCGGCGGAAAACTCCTTGTCGCAACAGCGGGTGGTGTCCGGGTAAACGTAGTGAAGGACGCACTTAAGGCTGGTGCAGATATCCTCGTGGTCGGGCGTGCAATCACTGCAAGCAAGGATATAAAGCATGCAGCCGATGAGTTCCTCGATAAACTCGATAAGGAAGAGATCGACCAGTTCCGTGTTATGACTGACTTTTAAATACGTCAGTATGTTTTTGGGATTAAAACAAATCCCGAAAACTATACAGATTACTTTTTTTGGTGGTAAGTCGTATACATCTTCTATGCCCAGATATCAAGCACCCAACATGCAGGGCAAAAACGCAAAGAGTCTACAAAACGCAATCTTCTGCTTTTGAACCCTGCGGTTGGTTGTGCATTGATTGCGGACTGTTCAAAAAAAAGATAGTTAAGTAGCATTGTGCTTGTTCCCCAAGATCGTTTTCGCAGACAGAATGCGAATATGTGGGTACGAAAAGTTTGTTCCCTGGTCCGTTGGATCTGTAAACGGTTACAACAAACCTGAGCTAAAAACAATTCAATTATTCCTGGCAATTATCAGACTCAAATAAATTTTGAAATTCGCTTACGTCTTGTTTGCACACATTTCAGCAACAATTTTCTTCAATAGTTCCTGTATCTCCGTATCATTGAGCAGCAGGTCGCGAATTATTTCACGTTCATTTTGTATTCGTTCTTCTTTTCCCTCCTCAATAACGTCGAATTTTCCTTTATCAATCAATCCTTGTGTTGCAAGACGTGCACGCTGGAGGGACATGTTGCACGAATTGGCAAGCCGTTCTAAAAACCCGGCATAGAGTTCGACAGGTATCTGGTTAGGTTCTACATCAAGACGCATAAATTCACGAAACACCACGTTCTCATCAGGTGTTAAAGGTTCACTCATAATTATACCTCTCTCTTTTTTTCCCTAAAATAAATAATTATACTCGCGTTTTAATTATCAGGGATTATAACTGACTGCCCGGCATGTATTATCTGCCGACAAAACGCGAAGATAAATCCATAAAGAGATGCGGAAGACCCGATGAAAGGGTGTTTGGGGTGATTTCTGTCCGGATCTTCCTTGATCTCTACCTCTTCGGATTAATGATAATAAAGTCTGGCGAGGCATCAATGCAATGCATAACGCCGATAATTATATTGAAAAAAATATTGTGGATACTGTAATCTATTATCCCGATGACCATTCAGCTACCGACCGAGTAAAGGATAATTTCTTTGTTGGGGTGGATGCACCAAATACTCTGCCTTTATTGCCTTTACGCTCTGCGTACAGAACCTGAATATGAACACTTGTAAAAGAGGTGTGGGCAGATATCTCGCCTGCCCATGCTGTGGTTCAAATATGCAGAATTAAATTGCCGATGCCTGGTCCGGAGCCTTATTCAGTGTGTGTGTTTCTTGACGATTCAGGCGATCAATTTCTGCGTATATCTCAAAGATCTCTAACCAGACGTTGTGTATCTCATCGTAGTTTGACATGATTGAAAATCAGTCTATACTATTATAGATTTTTGCGACTCATAACTGATATGCAAAAGAGCAATGCAAAGGCTACAAAAGGGAGAATACGTACCACCTCTGCCTGATCTACTAACTAAACATTTTTGGGTTTCCTCCCGCGCTTCTTCATCTGAGGCTTGCCGGCTTTATTATCATCAGTTTCTCTCGCTTGATCAAAGTCTGCGGCTGCCGGACTCCACTTCATGAAAATTTCATCTTGCAGCATCTTTTTTAAAACGATCTGGAAACAGTCGTCAAGGATTCCAAGATCCATCTCCATCGCCATCATTACAAAATCCCGTTTCCGTTGGCGGATACGTTCGATGGTTCGCTCACCTATTGCCTTGCCGCAATAATTGCAGTATTCTCCATCAGGTAGGTTCATTTTCTTGCATTGCGGGCAACGGAATGTCCGATTTGCCGGGTTCATAACATACTCAACCCGTTTCCGGTAATCTGTGTCGTAAATACAACCACCCCATTCTGATCTTCAACGTTTATCAAAATATGAGCATTTACATGCAAAATAACGGCTTACTGTCAATCCCTCAACCACACGCCGGAATCTACTTTCGGATCTACTGATTCCACCACGCACTTGCATTATATACCTACCGGTGGTTTATTATAATCAGCAACGACGAGATTCCATAGATCTGAAAATAGCATTGGATTATCACAGTCACTGAGAGCTATTCATATCATCCCAAGTTGTCAGGCCGTGAAGAGAGTATCCCTCGCGCCACTATTCTGTCATTTCAGGTTTCCTTTGGAGAAACCGGTTGTTCATGGGTTGCCATTACTGCGCTATTATCATATCAGGTTCGCCAAAAAATACCGGACTGCTGCGATTGCGTTCATCATTGCGGATATGAAGATCCTGGACACCGGAAACCTCGAAGCACGAATGGCAGCGGATGCATCTGCGGATGCAGTCATCGTATCAGGTCTTGCCCCGATTTTTTACCGTCAAAAAACCCTGTGAGAATTCTAGTAAACCCGGAGCCTGCTATGAGCCCGGTTGTACCTCTTTTCCCCCACCCCCCGAATTTCAGAGGTCATAATTTGGAAAAATGCGGAACCGGGCCTGAATTATTCATCGATTTCCGACGTGAACGGATGAGATCGTATTTAGCGGAGTTACAACAATCGAAAGCAGGATGGGGTGTGGTTTGGGAGGTGGCAGGCACCGGACGGGGGATATTCCAGCCTCCTCCCCGGGAGGCGTCAGGAATAAAGAGGAATTCTCCAGAGCAGTTTTTTTGTTCCTTGAAACTATTCTCTTGATCTTTGTCCTAACATTCACTTGCTACCACATCATTCGGTGAGTATAAACCCCTAAAACCCCATAAAATCCCCCGTTTGCCAATCCGGGCATTTTTAGAAAACCCTGCAAAATGCCCCGATCCCATTCGAACATTATTCAAGCCTGAAATCGCAAAAAGACCCCAATCCGAGTTTTTTAAAACAGGAGTTCTAAACCCTGAAAAAAATTACCAAATCAAACTCTGGTGCGGGTACAGAATAATTGCCCGCAAAACCGCATTAAGGTGCATTGGAAGGCATTTTAATCGCCTCAAAATGAGGTTATTTTAACAAATTGGGCATTTTATGAGATTTTTAGAATGAGATCCCCAAGATCATATGGTAATCCGGGGTGAGATTTTTGTCTGGCTCAATAATCTTAGTCCCAACTTTAAAATAGGTAAAAAATTATTCAAACAGCCGGTAGTTCGGCGCCTCATCGGTGATCAGGATATTATGCGGGTGGCTCTCGGTCATACCGGCATTGGTGATGCGGACGAACTGTGCGTTCTTCTGCATCTCGGGAATCGTCCGTGAGCCGGTGTATCCCATCGCTGATTTAAGCCCGCCCACCAGCTGGTAGATCACTTCGGCTACATGGCCGACATAGGGCGTGACACCCTCCACACCCTCGGGCACGAACTTGGTGCTGCCGATATCCTTTTTCTGGAAGTACCGGTCGCTCGACTGCCCGGTGCTCATGACACCGAGTGATCCCATGCCCCGGTATTGCTTGTAGCGCCGTCCTTTGATGGTGATGACTTTGCCCGGCGCTTCATCAGTCCCGGCAAACATGCTGCCCAGCATCACGGTGTCGGCTCCGGCTGCTATCGCTTTGGCTACATCACCGCTGTAGCGGACGCCTCCGTCAGCGATGATGGGGATCTGGGCGTCATGTGCAATGTCGGCGACGTGTGCAATCGCGGTGATCTGGGGGACTCCGGTACCTGCGACAATCCTTGTGGTACAGATGGAGCCCGGCCCGATACCAACTTTTATCCCGTCGATGCCTGTCTTGACCAGTGCCTCTGCGGCTTCCCGGGTGGCGATGTTGCCGGCGATAATCTCGGCCTTCATGCTGCCCTTGATATCCTGGACGGCCGCGACCACTTTCATATTATGGCCGTGTGCGCAATCGACTACCAGTGCATCTACGTTGTTTTGATCAAGCAGTTCAGCACGGGCAAAATCAAACGGGCCTACTGCTGCTGCCACGCGTAGGTTGCCTTTCGCATCCCGGCTCGCAAGCGGGTACTGGCGTTTCTCCAAAATATCCTGCATCGTGATAATGCCGAGCAGTTTGCCTTTGGCATTCACGACCGGGAGGCGCTCGATCTTATTGGTGTACATGATCTCGAGCGCTTTTTCAGCGGAAATATCTTCATCAGCAACAATCGGTTTCCGGGTCATAATCGAAGTGATCTTCTCATCACCACGCTTGGAGACAATCGCCCGCACATCGCGCCGGCTGACAATACCAATAATCTTCCCCTTATCGACAACGGGGACTCCCCCGATGCTGTACTGCTGCATGAGGTGCTCGGCATCCGACACCGTGGCGGTATCTTCCACGAACAGCACGTCCCGCTCGATGAGCTCTTCAGCCTGTTTGACAAAAATGACTTCCTGCAGCTCATGCTCGGCCGTCATGTTCCGGTGGATTACACCGATACCACCTTCACGGGCGAGGGCTATTGCCATCGGTGCTTCCGTGACGGTGTCCATTGCCGAGGACACGAGGGGGATGTTCAGGCCGATTTTCTTGGTAAATTTCGAGCGCGTGTCGGCTTCAGCCGGTTCAAGCCATGATGCCCGGGGCTGGAGCAGCACATCATCGAAGGTTAACGAGAGGGGTACATCCAGTTTTTCACTGTACATAAGTCACCTTATCATTGCGAGTGCGGTCTGTATGAGGTCTTCACGGACAGTTGCATTGCGGTCTCCGCCACAGACCATCCCCCGCACACCGATTATATCCGGGTTGATCCGCCTGAGTGCATCAATATCTTCAAACGTCAGCGCACCGGCAAGAGCCGTCCGGAGACCAAGGTCTTTGTTTGTTTCTGTAAAGGAACGGAGTGCGTCCTCATCCATAAAAACAAACGTGCTCTGGCGATCTTTTATGCCGGTATCGACCATCGCAACATCAGCCCCGCAGGCAGCGGCGATGGGTGCCATTTCAAACGGTGATATGGAATGCATGCGCTGGTAATCCGAGTAAGCAGCAATCACGACATATTTTTCCGGGAATTCATCTTTCACGGCCCTGACTACAGCAGAAATTACATCGCGCGTCTTTTCGTGCCCGCTGAACGCAAGTCCGATCTTCACGTAATCAGCTCCGGCACAGGCTGCCCCGTAGGCGGCAAGTGAAGCTCCCCCCGGTTTATAGTCAAAATCACCGATTGCCGCACTCAGCGGTTTTGCTGAAAGCGTCTTGATCTCACGGATGACCCAGGGAAAGTTGGCGCCAAGAGAGCCCTCTGAAGGTTTTTTAACATCGATAATATCAGCAGCAACAGACCTTTTTGCTTCGTCGATGGTGCTGGGGCTGACCAACAATTGCATAAAGTTTAATGATCTTTTATCCTAATAGTGATTGCGTTCGCCTATGAAACTATTTCTTGCGATGGATTTGCGGCAAAATCTGGTCGTTCACGGCAAATCCGGGCAACGTGCGACCTATAAACCACTTGATTGGGGTCTTTCCCTGACGGCAGAACCCCTTGGTTTCATTACATCAATCAAACCCAGATTTCTTTATGTCGCTGATCTCGATCGCATTGAAGGGACAGGGTCCCATGATGCGATTATCCGGTTGTGCGCAGAGAAAGTCAGCTGCTGTTTTGTTGACCGTGGTTGTCATTCTCCTGATGATTTTCTTGATGGGGAACATATCGTGAATATTGTCGGGACAGAGACCGGAGGCAGTAATCTGTCACGGTATCATGGAGGGGTTCTCAGCATTGATGTCAGAGATGGACGTGTCATACCCTGTGGCAGAGCACCAGTTGATGTATTAGCATCAGCACAGCACTGGGATTTTAACGGGTCTGTTCTGCTTAATGTCAGCGCTGTCGGTACTGAGCGGGGTATTGACCGGCAACTTCTGGAAAAAATGCGCAGTGCATATGACCGGCAGCTTTTTTATGGCGGGGGTGTAGCAACTATGGGGGATCTCGAAATAATCAGCCAGTCAGGATTCGATGGAGCCATTATCAGTACAGCTCTCCACCGGGGAGTTATCCCGATAGAATGGATCCGGAGGGGGAGCTGTTGTTAGTCACCCTGGAGGGAATTGATGGAAGCGGGAAGAGTACGCTGCATCTGGCGCTGCAGGAATTACTTTTCGATCTTGAGCCAGTGTTAACCCGTGAACCGGGAGCCACATGGGTTGGGGAGTCAGTACGACGGGCGATAGCTGAACAGATTGATCCGGTAACCGAGGCCACCCTCTTTGTTGCAGACCATGCAGCGCATCTCGCAAAAATTGTCCGGCCTGCTCTTGCTCAAGGAAAACTGGTAATTTCTGACCGGTACAGCGACAGCAGGTTTGCCTACCAGTCCGTGACCCTCCAGGGGGTAATTCCTAATCCGGAGGAATGGCTGCGGGCTATGCATAATGGCTGGACAATCATTCCTGACAAAACATACCTCTGCGTTCTACCGATTGATGAAGCTCTTTCCCGTCTTAAACCCCAGAATGAGCGGGAACATTTCGAGAAAGGGGATATACTCGAAAAAGTCCAGAAAAATTATCTTACCTTCGCCAGGGCAGATCCGATGAGGTTTGTTGTTGTGGATGCGATGAAAGAAAAAGATGAGATAGCATCATTTGTTGCTGATTCAATCAGGCAGTTTTTGCGATTGTCACGATCACGTCGCCAACGGTAATCACGTCCACTTTTGCCCCCTCTTCCATATAGGAAAACTTTAGAGCAAACGAATTCTGGGGTATCTCAACTTCAGATTCATTCACAGTGATCATTTTAGGCGGATTTGCCAGCTGGTGGGGTGGCAGTGCTTTTATTGCATTCATAAATGCCTGTGCCTGTTTGCGGAATACGGGTCCTATTATTGCACGGTTAAACGCGATATCTGTAATCACCCGATCGAGTTTTGCCGCATCGGTACGCCAATGGACATCTGCATTGAGTGTTCGCCCGGTATCGCCCAGGTCATTAATTGTGTGCTGTGCGTAAATGGTGACTTTACCCAGAGGAGCATTGAGTGCCAGTCCCGTATCATGTTTATATTTGCGCACTTCCGCCACGATCGTTGCCAGCATGTTACCTTCATTTCTTGCTGCTTCGTCCTCAAACGTGAAGGAAACCCAGGACTGTTTGTGAACACTCTCACCTTTATTCAGGTGTGAATAACACTCTTCTGCAAAGTAAGGGGTGAATGGTGCGAGCATTTTGCAGAGCGCATCAAATGCGGTACGGAGTACAAGGAGTGCACTCTTGCGGGATGCATCCCCTGTATACAAACGGCCTTTGACTAACTCGATGTAATTATCAGCAAGAGTATCCCATGCAAACTCCCTGATTGCCTTGAGTGCAGTATCAAACTGATAATCCTCCATTGCAGCACTTACCTGCTGAATAGTATCTGAGAGGCGCACGAGCAGCCACTTGTCTGCAAGTGCGGTAACCGGTGCATTCTGATCGAAATCTCCTTTCTCAAGCTGCATCAGAGCAAACTTTGTGATATTCCACATCTTCGTCTGGAACCGGGATGCTGCAACAACATCATTCCAGTTGAACATAATATCAGAACCGGTTGCCGCTCCCATTGCTGCCCATTGCCGGAGTGCGTCAGCGCCGTATTTCCCGAGAATTTCTTCCGGAATAATGATATTACCCCGGCTTTTACTCATCTTGAAACCATCTTCACCTAGTACCATACCGTTGACGAGAATCTCTTCCCACGGCTTTGAGCCGGTAAGTGCGACGGAACGCAGGATGGTATAAAATGCCCATGTCCGGATGATGTCATGTCCCTGAGGGCGGATCTGGGCAGGGAAGAACGGAGGTGTCCCATTCCCGTCCCATCCGGTTACATTTAGGACAGAGATGGATGAGTCCATCCAGGTATCAAGGACATCAACTTCTCCATCAAACTCCCTGGTGCCACATTTCGGGCAGGGGTGTTTCGGTGCTACCAGAGTTGGATCAACGGGCAGGTCCCTCTCGTCCGGTGTCACAATCTCTCCACATTTTTTACAGAACCAGACCGGGATTGGTGTTGCAAAAATCCTCTGTCGCGAGATACACCAGTCCCATTCCATCTGTTCGACCCAGTTTTCCATCCTGAGCAGCATATGCTCCGGATACCATGTGATCTGGTGAGCGGCTTTCTGTATCTCATCAGGCTTAATTTTTACAAACCACTGACGCTCGGAGAGAATCTCTATGGGGGTCTTACAGCGCCAGCAGGTCCCGACACGCTGAGCCAGATTTTCCTGACGCTTGAGGATGTTCCGGGACCTCATATCATCGAGTATTGCGGTGCGACAATCTGTTGTATTCAATCCCTCATATTTACCTGCGATGGCAGTCATCTTCCCCCGTCTATCAATTGCTTTGCGCAAAGCAAGGTTATGTTGCTTCCACCAGTGAACATCCTGTTTGTCACCAAATGTACATATCATGACAGCACCAGAGCCAAACGCGGGATCAACTGCTTCGTCTAATACTACCGGAACTTCATAGCCGAACAACGGGACTTTCATCTTCTTGTTTTTTAAGAAATAATATCGTTCATCTGCGGGGTGTACTGCTACTGCTACACAAGCGGCAAGAAGTTCGGGACGGGTAGTTGCAATCTCCACACCATCGAAGTCAAAGTAATTGAGCTGCGTTTCACGGTCATCATATGCAACTTCAGCAAAGGCAATTGCGGTTTCGCACCGGATACAATAATTGACCGGGTGTTCACTTTGGTAGATGTAACCGCTCTTGAGCATACGCAGGAATGAGAGCTGTGTTTTACCGTAGTAATCCGGCATCATCGTGATATACTCGTTACTCCAGTCCGTAGAGAATGCCATTCTCCGTAGCGTAAGACGCATCAGCGAAATATTTCTCTCGGTAAGTTCATGGCACATCTTTCTGAACTCTTCCCGGGAGACATCATTTTTTGTAATATGGTTGATCTCTTCCACTTTCACTTCAGTTGGAAGACCATGACAATCCCACCCCTGGGGAAACATTACATTAAAACCCTTCATGCGTTTATAGCGGGCGAGGAAGTCGATATAGCACCAGTTTAATGCATTGCCGATATGGAAATTACCTGTCGGGTAGGGCGGGGGCGTGTCGATCACAAACTGTGGTTTTTTTGAGTTTTTATCAAAATAGTGATCTTCATCATGCCAGGTGTTGCGCCAGCGCTCCTCCACCTCAGCGAAATCATAATTTTTCGGCAGTTGACCAGAGGATACCATTCTCCAGATTGTTGGATGTGAAATAAAATATAGTAATCGTATCCAGATTTTTAGCTACCTGAGTTGGTACCGCTCCTGGATTTTTTTAATAGTACTTACAAACACGATAAAACTCTTTTTGCTTAAGAAACAAATGATTGACAAATGGAGAAACAACGAGGGCTGGGTTACGCTGCGGGTTTTGTCAGTGGTGCCATCCTGGTCGCCCCGTATGTCCAGCCGGCATGGCTGATGTGTTTTATTGTCATTTTCTTTGCGCTGATCCTCTGGCGTTTTTTTAACACGAAATACCTCACCTACTCTTTGTGTATAATTGCATTGCTTTACGGTGTTACACTCCTGCCGCTGTTTGTATTCTGCTGCACCCTTGCCATGCTTGTCCTGGGAGAGCTTGTTTTCCAGCGGGGTGCTGATGATCTGAACACCTATCTCTATTATATTATCTCCACCGCGTGGGCTGGTGTGCTGGTCATCGCGTATCTCGACCAGAAATATTTTTTAACCGTCATTTTCGGCATCATCGCAGCGGTTCTCTTAAAAACAATTCTGCTCAAGTTTGAGGATTCCCTCGTTATTGAAGCGATCGGCATCGCCATGACGATGTGGCTTATCCGGGAACTTAATTACCAGGCAGACGTGCTGCTTGTAGTCATCGCAGTTTTTGTCGGATTTACCTTTGGCTATTTTGCATTCCGGGCAAAAACAGCAGATCTTTCGGGGCTCTTCTCAGCAGCACTTGTCGGGACAATTCTTCTGGTCTTTGCGGCTCCTATGGGCACGCAATGGTTTTTGATAATGCTCTCTTTCTTCATCTTAGGCTCTATTGCAACCAGATATAAATTTGAATATAAAAAGAGGATCGGTGTCGAACAGGGAAAAGGCGGAGCACGGGGATACCGGAATGTTTTTGCGAATGGGATTATTGCGGCCGCTGCTGCAGTACTTTTCGGCGTTTTTCAGATGCCGGTATTCATTGTCCTGTATGTCGGTTGCGTGGCAACTGCTGCAGCTGATACCCTGGCAAGTGAGATTGGTGTAACCGGTGGAATACCCTATCTGATTACAACATTCAGAAAGGTCCCGGTTGGCACGAATGGGGGCATCACATTTAAAGGGGAATTTGTGGCACTCATGGGGAGTGTTACTATTTCGCTTATTGCGTTGCTGCTCAATGTGATAACGCCGGAAATGATGGTTTTATGTTCGATTGCAGGTTTTATCGGCACCAATATTGACAGCCTTATTGGGGCGACATTGGAGAACCGGGGATTTCTGGGAAACGCAGGAACCAATCTTCTCGCAACGATGGGCGGTGGAGTGTTTGGTGTCGTATTGTATATTTTTCTGATTGGATAGATTATTGATCACCTTTTACCAAGAATACTCTGGAAGTTCATTATTTTCTGATACAGGTAAAAATTTTATTTTTTTACGTTGTACCTTGTTGTTTTTTCTTCGATTGAAAACAGGATATTTAACGATGTTTTTATTATCCATTAAAAAAAGGAAATTGACTGTATACTATTCGCGATTTTATGAATTATCATTTTTTTTTATAAATCCCGATGATTATTATGTACTGGGTGAATATTTTGAAATAAATTTTTTTATGAATGGGGTTTGTGTTTAATATTTGTACCAACGCCCTTTGCTATCATACTCACCTGTTGTTGGTTGCTGGCTGATTACAGCGCTATTGACAAGGCTCCTGAAAAAACAGGCTTTATAACTATAAAAAAGTGGGACGAGCAGAAATACTCCGATAAAGAGAACAATTGCCGTGATCCACATGCCACCCGGACCTATCAGCATTATGAACTGGTCGGGTGTGAATGCCTGAAGCTGTGTCTCGTTGTAACGGGTTATCGGTTCGAGCTTGTCATAGAGGGAAATTTCCCAGATTATCATCAGCATAAAAATAATCCCGAAAATGATGACTGCACTTATGATTAAGAAAGCGAAGACTTTGTAGATGTGGGTCATGACCAGCCGGATGCTATGCTGGATAGAATCAAACACTTTCCGCTCCTCGAACACCGCGGCAGTATCGAAAAAAAAGGTGAGAATAAGCATTGGGATCATGAATCCGAAGGTCAGTGCGGAGACCGTACCGGGATCTGATGGTCCTCCAACCAGACCAAAAGTAATTATTATCACGGTAAAGATGAGTATGACACCGAACAAAATCACGAGCTGTGGCAGGAGTACCCGAAAATAATACCTGATGCCCCCTGCGAGTAGAGTCCTTACGTTTCCTTCCTTGTTCCTGATTGTTACAAGGATCCCGGTTGTGAGGAGGTGAAGTATTAATGCGGAGATTACGAGTAACCTGCTGGCAAAAAAGGTACCCGAAAGATTGAGACTCACCCAAAGTGCGGCAGCCAGAAAACCCCCAACAATTCCTGAAATCCAGAGTGACGGAATCTGTTTAAGGAAGATTATCGCTTCCTTGAGCTCTTCAATTGCCATTATTATCTGACCCTCGGCATGGCCACAATTTCCCGCACCTGCAGATCAAAGAAACCGGATGTATGTGACGGCCGGATCACGCAGACTGTATCCGCACCACTTGCTGTCCCCCCAACAGCGATTACCTCATCTTTGATACCAATTGCCCCCTGGTCAGCTGCCATTAAAACGCATTCGACAGCAACCTTGAGTCCGACTGCTATTACCCGCCGAAGTGCTTCTGCTATTGCTTCTGACCGTGATCCTCCCCCGATTTTTGGCGAACGTGAAAGCGCCCGTTCGAGTCCGGAAAAAGCATGAGTAGTGGTCACTATCCGTACTCCCTGTTTCTGCAGACGGCGTGCGATTTCTTCTGAAAATTCCCACTCACCGGGTTTTATAAACCCGACAACGTGGGTAACCACAACAAGTTCAAGCCCCGATCCATTCATTACATCAAAAAAAATCTCTGCGGTCTTACCGGAAGTACTTGCAACCACGATAGTTCTGATTTTGAGTTCTTTTGCACGTTCAAGGGCAAATCGTGCAGCATCCCGGGTATTAACCTCACCTGGTTTTTCAAAATAATAGATTTTTTTCTGTATGAACGTCATAAGTACATTTTAATAAGCAGGCATGAAAAACTTTGGTTGGATTTTTGTGAGAGCACAAAAACGATCGGTTATTTCATGGGGGAGAAGAACAGGTTCAGGTATCCAATGAAGTATCAATACCCACAGGATCTTTGAAATTCAGAATATTGTCAGATTCCCGTCAGACGAAAAAGTGTAAATAACACAAAAAAATTATCTGAGGAAAAATAAATGATCACTCTGGCCCTTGCGGGCAAACCCAACTGCGGAAAGTCGACATTTTTCAAGGCCGCGACCTTGGCAAATGTCGAAATCGCCAACTATCCGTTCACGACTATTAATCCGAACTTCGGTGTTGCCTATGTGCGAACAAAGTGTCCGTGCCATGACCTTCATATTACGTGTGGACATTGTGTTGAGGGCAACCGGTTTGTTGCAGTAAACCTCATAGATGTCGCCGGACTTGTCCCGGATGCCCACAAGGGAAAGGGACTGGGCAACCAGTTCCTTGACAACCTCCGGCAGGCAGATGCGATACTCCACATTGTCGATGCGAGCGGAGGCACGGACAGCGAGGGGAACCCCGTAGGTGCGGGCAACCATGATCCAAAAGAGGATATCAGGTTCCTGATTTTTGAGATGACAATGTGGGTTCATGGGATTCTTGACAAGCACTGGACGAGAATAAGCCGTATGTCCCAGGGAAAAGGTACTGCTATTCAACAGGGAATTGCCGATATATTTACCGGTCTTGGCATCACCATAGAGGATGTGCGGGATATCGAACTGAAACTGAAACTCGATCTCGTCCACGCAACAATCGAGGACCTTATCCCGTTATGCGCGGAGATCGTGAAAATCTCAAAACCCATGCTGGTTATTGGCAACAAGTTTGATGAGACACCGGAAATGCTCCGTAAAAAACTTGAAGGACAGGACGTTGTGTTTGCGAGTGCTGCATCGGAGCTTGCACTCCGGAATGCAGCCGGTGCTCACGTAGTACACTACCTTCCGGGGGATGATCAATTCAGGATTGCCAGTGAAGGATCCCTGACACCTGCCCAGAAAGCCGGTCTTTCAAAGATCGCAGATGTCATGAAGCAGTGCAAAGGTACGGGTGTTCAGCAGGCAATCAACCGGGCAGTTCTTGATCTTCTTGACATGATTGTTGTATACCCGGTTGAGGATGAAACCCATTTCTCCAACAAGAAAGGCGAAGTGCTCCCGGATGCCTTCCTGATGAAGAGAGGATCCACACCCCACGATGTGGCATTCCAGGTGCACACCGATATCGGCAAGGGATTTTTGTACGCGATCGATGCACGGACAAAGATGAGGATTAAGGAAAATCACCTGCTCAAAGACGGGGACATCATCAAGATTGTCAGTGCAGCGAAGTAGGAGCGGGGCAGCATGGGGGAAGTACGACACCTGGCATCCCGATGTCAGACAATCCCCCCGCTCATCATAAAAAAAATGGATTAATTGCGTCAAAATCCGCAGCAAACTGCGATTTTGCCACAAACCTTTTATAAGGATAATTCGAACAGAGAAATTACCTACAGAGTGGGAAGGAGGTGGATTCATGGGTGGAGATATCTATCAGGCACAGGTAATCAGGAATTTCTTTGATACCATCACTGGTACTGACCGGAATTTAACACGGATTTATATGTGTGTCATGAGCCTTGCCAAACTCCGCATGGAACCTCCCGAGAAGATGACTGCGCTTATTGACCAGCTGCGCAAGAGCAAGGTCCAAAAGGAACTCTCTGTTGACATCCTCGATTATATGTGTGATGCGGCAAACTCACTTCAACTGAACATGGTTCAGACGGCTTTCGGTGTCAGGGATATACAAGAGGTTGCCCAGGATTTCAGTGGAGTAAGCTTAGACAGCCTTTAATGTAACCCTTTTTATAAGGTATTTAAAATACATCACGCCCCCGGAAAAGGATTTCTTCAGCTAATAATTCGGATCGCGGGTTCTTATGTGCAATAAGTTTTTTTGAATAGCCGATTCCTTTGGATTTATATTTGGCCAGCTCTTTTTTAACGCGTGAGTAACATGTGAGAGGTGCTTTCAGCTGACTCCTAATGCTTTCTTATATGTTTGTAATAGTCTGGTAATGAATTTACGATGCTCGATCATCGCTTCTTCATCATCCGGAGAGGTAATAACTGCCACGCTATAGATCATGACCAGTGCATTATCCAGTGCGAGACTTCTTGGATCTTCGATCTGATCCTGGGGAAGACTGATGGGAACATATTTTAGTTCTTCATCGGAGAATCCTACCGATAAATCTGCTGAAAATTGTGAATTTTCGAGATCCTGTGCATTTGCACGAACGATCGAAAGTGCTTTTTTTAACGCATTATTCGCTCCGCTATCAGGAATAAGTGAGATTGCCTGGGTGCATTCACGTATTGCTGTGGGGTAAAGTCCGAATTTAAAAGCAAGGAAAGCCGAAGTAATGTCGTGAGCGGTTGAATCTGGAAAGCCGGGGAAGTGTAGTTTCATCCGATTTATATATTCGGTAAGGAATCGTTCCATTGTGTCAGATCCTCCTTTTATAATCTCTGATGATTCGAAACGGTTTGTAACGAACTGACTGTTTTTTAGCAGCGCCGAATCTCCCCTGTTGATGACAGGTCATCAGATCCGTTGACAGTACCTTTGGAATTTATCGGACATGAACGTATCTTAAACCATCCATGTCCCCTGGTATAACCTCATGTATCCTCCGTTTTTATGACAAAGGAACACTAATACTTTGCCACCATTATGGGTGCGATAATCTTTTCTGACGTTCACGCAGATTCATTGGCAATCCGGGCACTTGCAGCATGTATAAAAACCCCGTTATTCCGAAAAGAATTCGGTCAGATAGATTTATTGGTCAATCTCGGGGATCTTGTTCATCGGGGTGACCGTCCTCAGGAAACTCTTGAAATGATTCATACACTTGCTCAGGAATACCGTCTTGTATCAGTACTCGGTAATCATGATCACGCGTACCTCAACCGGCTTTTAGTGAGTGGAAGTGATCCCGCAAGTACCTATCGTCATGAGCTCTTGCGCGGATCCCCCCTCCTTTCGATTTTTGACAACATGCCAATGGAATGGTCAGATCATGATATGTTGTTTGTCCATGGGGGGCCTCTTGATCTGGGTAACCAGACACTCCGGCTTAAGTGCTGGCAGCGGCTTTCCCATGAATCCGGGGATTCCTTTGCCGGGTACTACTACACGGCCTCGATGGCGTTTGCAGCTCTTGAGGCGCGGGGTTTTATGCATATGTGCTGCGGTCATCAGCACGAGAATATCTGTTGCAGGAAAACGGAGGAAGGTATAATCCAGAAAAAAATTGACTTTGAACCTCTGACAGCAGAAAATGAGGAAAATAAGTACCATATTGAGGTGGCAAGAGTACAGCTTGATGCTCCCACGTTATTCCGGGTCGGTGGTTGTCATGGCGATTATCCCGAGTTTGCATACACGGATTTTACTACATTTTCATACATTCGCATAAATCTCCGTGATTAATATGAGAACATTCTCCTCATGAACCCGGCTTTTTTAATAAACGAAGATATTTCCTGACCTAAAAAACCTCTCTGTTGTGTTATTCTGACACTTCGCGATAATGATGAGAGAACAATGATACAATCGATGACATTTCATGCATGTAACAATCTACTGGCAAAATATCGCATCTTGCTGATAAAGTTGAATCGAAAACGATAACAATCCAATTTGATCTCTCCAATTCGCGACTATTTTTTCCATTGCATATAAAGTCAGACAGAGTTTTTGGGAAAGGTTTATATAATGTGACCACAAAGTGGTAAATATGCCTCGTGCAGGCGAGGGGCGTTCGATACGAATCGATCCCGAAGTGTATGAGGCGCTTCTCGTGCTAAAACATGGGAATATGACATTTTCAGATGTCATTGCACAGATGCTCAAGGACTGCTACGGATGGTCTGACGAGTATTCAGCCAACCAGAGTAATCTTGGGGATTTTGTGGAAATAAACATCAGGTAATTCATAACAGGACCCGGTAGTACATGGGTCTGCCAAAGCATACCACAGATGGTGTTGGATTCAATGAACCGGATATTTGCCGAGGATCTTAATCGGGATAAAATCAAGTGGGTTATCGAAAATATCGATGAGTTGTTCATGGAAATGGAAGAAACAGAAAATGAGATGTATTGATCATTAAACGATTCTGGTATTCTACCCTCTCACCAGGACGGGATCATCAGCCTGAAGTTGCACGCTTCCCCCACCAATCTCTTCTATTTTTTTCTTGAGTTCATCTCCAAGGGTTGGAATTTGTGCCCGTGCTTTCTCACTCCATTCGGCAAGATCTTTTTGGGACTGGTGTTCCTTACTCAGCATGGATACCAGTTGAATTTTTTCCCGTTCAAGGGCGTTGATCCGTGTGAGTACCGGATGTGTTGCGAGGGCTTCTTGTGCGCTTTTACATGCCATCTCATGCGTCAGAATATCCGTGCAGAGCGTAACTATATCGGAACTGAATCTTCCTGTGTCGGAAAAGATTGCACGTTCTTCCTTGTTTTTTAATATAATTTCGCCAGCATCAATCATTCGGTGTGCAATAGGAAAGGAAACAGTAAGGGCTGATGCCAGCTCTGTTATATCGGGAGCTGCATGATCGGAGAGGAGTTCAATTGTATGTCGAAGATTTGAAATCTCTGCGGATTGTTTTTGTTTTATGGCAATTTTTTCTGCTTTCCGAAAAACATGGGAAGCCGTCATTGAAAGAGCCGTATAACTACGAATCCGTTCATCCCGATTCTTTTCCCTATCAGCCAGTAACGATTTTTTTTCATTGACTTCTTTCATTTTTGCATCAGAAGGTAGTTCCACCAACTCTTTTTCAATGCAATCAAGCCGTTGGGTGATCTCGCTGATCCGGGAGGTTATCCGGCGGTCTTTCTCAAGAGATTTTTTAAAATCAACTTGGATATCGTAGAGCGCGGCATGCAATGATCGTGCTGTATCTATCAACGCTTTCTGTTTCTGGTACCTCGCAAGTGATGCGGTTATTGTATTAATCTCGTGCCCCATAGTATCGATTCCGTTTTTCACTGCTTTCATCTCATCAGGAAATACAGCCTGCAGGTACCTGCCCTGCCCGCGGGTGCTGTTGAGGCAGCCTTTCACACATTCAACAGCAGCAGTATAAAACGCTTCAATATCTTCGGGGAGTTCCTTGGACAGTGAAGCATTCATTGCCTTCACAAACAAGGGAAGTGAATTTTTTGTAATACTTTTCAGTTTGGGGTGGATAGCCGGATCATGTTCGGCATCAGCTATTCCGTTGATTATATGTTGCAACTGCGCCGATGCATTCCGGATATTCTGTGTCGGAGTTCCTGTTTCAGAATCAAGTAAAGTCCGTGAGGTCTTCTCACATTCATCGAGCCATGCCAGCACAGCATTAAATGAAAGGACGACTCTCTCCGGTTCTTTTTTTTTCAGGAGATCTTTAATGAATTTATACATGTTTTCACCAGAAGGATGGATTTAGGGAATATATCGCAGAGTTGTTGTCAATCTTTTTGGGAAATCTGACGAAGTCTTTCAACACCATCAATCTCTTTGATTACCTTAACGACGGTATGAGGCACGAGCGATTCCCATTGCTCTCCCGTAAGCATACGCCTCCGGATCTCGGTGCCACTCAGAGTTTCACGCTCATACATCGCTGGTGATTGTACCTGGATACCTGCCTCTTTGAAAAGTTGCATAACGAGCGGGTTTGAAGAATAGCAGAGATCGAACGGCGGTGTCATTGACTGGACGTGGGCAACCCAGAGTGCGTTTCTCAGGATGTCTTCAATAGGTATAACATAGAACGGGCAGCCAAGAGAGGCAAGTGCGCGAGTGATCATCAGGACTCGTTCACCAGCAGTAAACGGGTTGTCGGTCAGGTGCGAAAGCTGGGCACTCCCTATACCGATGACAATCTCATCCACCTCATGTGCAATATGTTCAAGGACCGACTGGTGTCCGTTATGGTACGGTTGAAACCGACCAATGCAAAAACCGCGTTTCATTTTTTAACCCCCATATTCGCAATACGCGCGGCAAATGCACCGGCAGTGAAACCGGCATCGATATTTACGACCGCAATAACCGAACATGACTGGAGCATGCTGGCAAGTGCTGCCCTTCCTTCACCCATATATCCATAGCCTGTGCTGACTGGTACTCCAATAACTGGCTTGTCCACAAGACCGGCAATAACTGCAGGGAGGGTTCCCTCCCTCCCGGCACAGACGATAAAAACATGGGCAGTGAGTAATGGTCTGAGTGCCGGGAAAAGCCTGTGAATACCAGCAACACCGACATCGTATGCAGTTTGCACGTTACACCCCATCTCCTCAGCAATGATTTTTGCTTCTTCGGCAACCCTGATATCAGCTGTTCCGGCAGTGATGATCGCGACCACTCCTCCCGTGGGCTTCGGCGCTGCGCCCGTTGCCAGTACGAGTACACGCCCGGCTTCATGGTACTGGGTAACGATTCCCTTGCTTTCTGCAATCTTTTTTATTGAGACTACCTGTTCCGGAATTACGCGCGTGATTATACAGCGCCCCGTAGCTTCAGCATGGTTTAGTGCGATCTGGGCGAGGTGTGCTGGATCTTTACCTTCAGCAAGCACTACTTCTGGCATGCCACACCGCATGGATCTCCCGAGATCGATACAGGCAAAATCACCTATATGGTCAAATCGGAGACCTTCAATCTCTTCTGATGCGCGCTCGAGGGAAATATCACCGCTCTTGTAGCGCGACAGTACATCCTGCAACGTCGGGTTCGGTACCATGTTTGTAATAATACAGATATGGAACTGCGTATAATAAGTAAGTTTATTGAGATGACATACCTCACCTACATTGCGATATTCGGAGCAGCTGCAATTGTTTTTCTCTGGCTGCGTGATGTGAGGATATTTTACCGGACCGGGCTCGCTGGATTCCGCAAAGCAGCTTTCAGGGGAGTTTTGTATAGTGCCCTTGGAACGCTGGGGATTTTCTTTACCTTATATATGCTGGAACTGCTTGGGCTTGGTCTGATCCTTGGCGCATTATATTTACAGGGAAGGATCGAACGTGAGAAGGTATGGGAGAGTGAAGGCACACTCCAGCGTTTTTTTGGAAGTGTACCAACCCGCAGGGCGAATAAGAAATAACACTAGAACAAACAGTACAGAACAGGACTTTTCATATGCTTCAAAAACCGAGAGGAACGCGGGATTTTTTACCGGATGAGATGGAAGCGCGACGTACGATCGAAAGGCGCATGCGTGATGTAGCGCGTTGCTGGGGTTACCGGGAAGTCTGCACTCCGGAATTTGAGGATCTGGAGCTCTTCACGATGCGATCCGGCGAGGGCATCATTGAGGAGATGTATGTTTTTGAGGACAAAGGGGGGCGGAAGCTGGCCTTGCGACCGGAGATTACTGCAGCGGTTATACGGATGTACATCAACGAAGCAAAAGTTGCACCAAAACCTTTACGCTGGTGCTATTTTGCTGACTGTTTCAGGTACGAGCGCCCCCAGAAAGGCCGTTACCGTCAGTTCTGGCAATTCGGTGTTGAGCTGATTGGAGCTGATACTGCAGTTGCCGATGCCGAAATCATCATGCTCGCTGCTGATATGCTCAACGCCACGGGTGTTACGTATGACCTGAAAGTCGGGCATCTCTCGTTCATGAAAAACCTGTTAAAAGACCTTGAACCGCAGGTGCAGCGTAAAGTGATGGCTCACCTCGATAAGAAGGACTTTGACGGTTTGTCAGGTACGCTTGAATCCATGGGCGAAGCAGATCTGGGAACTTCCCTCATTTCACTTGTTGAATGCCGTGAACTTGACGATGCATTTGATATTGCAGGTATGATTCCTGAAAAAGAGCGCATTCATCGGATTGTCGAGTCCCTTGATACTGCCGGTGTGAACTATTCTTTAAATTTCGGGATTGCCCGTGGACTGGACTATTACACCGGTATGGTCTTTGAAGGGTTTGCACAGAACCTGGGTGCAGAAAACCAGATCATCGGTGGGGGTACATATCGTCTCGCACATCTTTTTGGTGGTGACGATGTAGCCTCCTGCGGATTTGCCATCGGGTTTGACCGGGTCATGGTCTCACTTGGTGAAATACAGGACAAAAAAGATACTATTGTTGCCATACTCTGTACAAATGAAGGCCGGTTCTATGCACTCAAGATAGCCAGAATTTTTCGAAACGCCGGCATTCGGTCAGAGATGGATCTCATGGAACGTGGACTGGGTGCCCAGCTTGCCCATGCATCCAAATCAGCAGATTTTGCTGTCGTTATCGGGAAACGTGAAGCAGAGTCAGGGAACGTGACACTGAAGAACCTGCGGAGCGGAGAGCAGAAGACTCTGGATCCGCAATCAGCGGTGGCTGAGGTGGCATCGCATGGTGCTCGCTGATGAGCTTGCCAAACAGCAGCGCAGCATCAGCGTTGCAGAATTCTTTGAGAAGAACAAACACCTTCTCGGTTTTGATTCGCCTACACGCGGGGTAATCACCACTATAAAAGAAGCAGTGGACAATGCACTGGATGCCTGTGAAGAGGCCCAGGTCCTTCCTGATATCTATATCAGCATAAAAAAAATCGCGAGTGAAATTTTCAGGATCATAGTTGAGGACAATGGCCCCGGTATCGTCCCTGCCCAGGTACCATTCGTTTTTGGAAAACTCCTCTATGGTTCACGGTTTCACCAGATACGACAGACACGCGGGCAGCAGGGGATCGGGATCTCAGCAGCAGTGCTCTATGCCCAGTTGACCAGCGGTGTTCCGACGGTTGTAATCTCCCGGACCGGAGCTAAGGAACCTGCATACCGGTGTGAGATCCAGATAAAAATTGAGACCAACGAACCTGATATTATCTCGGAACAATCCTTCGAATGGGACCGCATCCACGGGACCCGGGTCCAGATAGAGTTCAAGAGCACGATGTCGGCAAAGAAAAAATTGCTGGAATATCTCAGGTATACCTCAATCGTAAATCCCCACGCACGGTTCAGGGTGGAACTCGATGACGAGGCATTTACCTTCGACCGGGTGAGCCACGAGGTTATTGCATGCCCTGTTGCAATCCAGCCCCACCCGCACGGTATCGAGTTTGGCCAGCTGAAACGGATGGCAGCGGCAAGCGGCATAACCCTTGCCGATTTTCTCGTGGAATCGTTCAGCCGGGTGGGAAAGAAGAGTGCGCAGGAGATGTGCGAGCGGTCGGGGCTCAAAGGCAGCCTGAAGGCAAAAGGGCTCTCCACCGATGACCTGAAAAAACTCCTATCCTCGATGCAGGAAGTCGCGGTGCCGGCTCCACCTGCCACCCAGTGCCTCTCACCCATCGGAGAGGAGCTGATACGCAGGGGCCTTGAAAAGGAGTTCCCCATGGATTTTGTTGCCGCCCGCACGCGGCAGAGCTCGGTCTTTTCCGGGCATTCGTTCATGGTGGAGGCGGCGATCGGGTACGGGGGAAAACTGCCGGCAGAAGGTAATGCGATCCTCCTGCGGTTTGCCAACCGCGTCCCCCTGATGTACCAGCAGGGTGCCTGTGCCATCACCGGAGCGGTCACAGGCATAAACTGGAAGGCGTACAATATCCCCCAGCAGGGTGGTTTCCCGACCGGGCCGGTGCTTATCCTCGTGCACGTGGCATCGACCAATGTGCCCTTTACAAGCGAGAGCAAGGATGCCATCGCCGCCATCCCGGAGATAGAAAAGGAGATCACCCTCGCCCTGCAGGACCTCGGTCGCGACCTCAGGCTCTTTGTATCCCGTCGGGACAAGAGCAAGGTGGCAGAAGACCGGGCCCGTGCAGTCTGTGCAATTATTCCGGAGATCGCCCTCAAAGTGAGTGAAATTGTAGAAAAACCGGTCGTCGACACCAGTCCCATCGAGGGTAAACTTATGCACAAACTGATAGCAAAAAAATGGACCCGCGATGGGAACGTGACGATCGAGCTGAATAACTATACCGGGCATGAAGGCGAACTCTCTGTGTATGAAATCTCTGCTGACCGTGCCGCAGGTGCTGTCCCGAAAGCAGATTTTGTCAGCGAGATGGACGGGCAGTTTACCAAGGTCTGGAAAGTTCACGTCCCACCCCGGCAGACCTGGCGTGTCACGTATGCAGGAAAGGGAGGGGGTTTACTTGAAATCCGCGGGATAGAGGATAGCAAAAAGATGGTGGTGGACCTGGATGTCTAAAGAAGAGCTGGAGAAGAAGTCGATGGCAGCGCTGCTCACTATAGCCGGCGCATGGTACGACCAGATGAAGGCTGGCGAGATCCCCTCCATCTCCCTTCCCACGCGGACGAAATACAATATCGAGTTTGACGATACAAGCGAGGTCTGGAAGTACGGCGACAAGGAAAGCATGCGGACGGCAGCATCGGCAAAAAGTGCCACGCATCTGTTAAAGATGGCCTACGTGATCGGGTTTATCAAGCAGCAGCTGATCGAGAACCGTTCTTCAACGCTCAGGGAGATGTATTACATCTCGGAAGGCTGGAAACGGGCCAAGTTCGGGGCGCAGGACGAGAGTAATTTCCTGATCGAGGACCTCGAGATCCTCTCCGATGTCCCCCGTGAAGGGTTCCACCTCCATCCCGAGGAGAACGGGGCATCCATTTATGGCCCGATGAGGATCCGGGAAGAGACCCGGCGGGGTATGAAGACGATCCACTGCCAGGACGATGTCGGGCAGGCAGGGTATACGATTCCCAACAATGTCGAGAACATCGAGTTCGTCGACCACGATGCAAAATTTGTCATTGCCATCGAAACCGGTGGTATGTACGACCGTCTTATCGAGAACGGGTTTGACGAGGAACATAATGCGATCCTCGTCCACCTGAAGGGCCAGCCAGCACGGTCGACACGGCGGATGCTGAACAAGATCAGTGCGACCTGGGACCTTCCAGTCATGGTTTTTACGGACGGCGATCCATGGTCATACCGCATCTATGCATCGGTTGCGTACGGAGCGATCAAGAGCGCCCACATGTCCGAGCTCCTCGCGACGCCAAAGTCTCAGTTCCTCGGCCTGCAGCCCCGTGACATACGGGACTACAACCTCCCCTCCGACAAGCTGACCGAAAAGGATGTCGAGGCGCTCAAGTCGGAACTCACCGACCCCCGGTTTGCCACCGATTACTGGAAGAAAGAGATCAACCTGCAGCTCGAGATGAACCTGAAGTCAGAACAGCAGGCGTTTGCCGCACGGGGCCTGGACTTTGTCACGAAAAAGTATTTACCGGCGCGGTTGAGCGAGATGGGAGTGATCTAGGGGTTTTGAAATTATCTCCTGTCCCGTTAGCATGCAGACTAACTTATTAAAACCGACCAGATAATGCACCCGATAAGGGTGTTATTACCCTATCAGGAGTTATCGTATCTGGGGGGAGCCAGAGTGACCTGGGTGAAACATCCTTGAACGTTCGAGCCTTTTGAACATTTCTCCAGAGCCTACAAAAATCCTTTTTTGGTAAATAATGCGCCTCTTCGTGTCAATCAGTCCCCATCAAGGGGATGGAGCCCAAGGGTAATGACCCGGGTTTCATAGCAGGTAATTCATGGTCATTTGCAAAGGGAGTGCCCTTGTGGCGGGGGCACTGCCATAAAAATCGTCAGAATTTTCAAAAAATGTTTTCAATGGAGTACTATCTCTTTATCTCTTTTTTGAATGGGTCGTCCTAATGATATGACTTGAAAACCCGGAAATACGAATAGAGTTGATATTTTGAATACAATAGGCCGGGGTTTCTGGTCAGGATTTTTACATATTTCAACCAGCATATATTCTTCATTTGTTCTTTGAATTTCTTCACGTCGCGTTTTTTGAAAGAATTCCACGCCCGGATTAGTTGATCACCCATCCGGGATATTTCATAGCTGTTCAATGAGCCTGCTGATATCACGCTTGTATTTTTATTCTGATCAATGTGATAGTCCATTACTTTAAAAAAATCAGATTCATCGGTTCTTAATTTATTGATTGCAAACGATCCCTGTGTTTTACTGACCCGGTAGTTCATCAGTTTTTCATTCAGAATCATGATGGGTGCGGAGGCTGCTGCTCTCAGCCAAAGGTCAAAATCAGATGCAGACCTGAATTGATCGTATCTGAATGGCGACAATTTCATGTAGAGATCCCGTCGAAGCATCGCACTTGGGCTGGGTAAGAAATCAGCATATTCAAGTGCAGTGTTGAATATTTTTGGAAAGGAACATGGTTCTGAATCGCGTATCCCGGGAGGGATCTTGAATTCACCTATGACCGTGTTTTCCTCATCGATGATGTTTCCCTGGGTGAAAACACTCCCCACAAGGGGAAATTTTTTAAAAGCCTCTACCTGTCGTGAAATCATGTGAGGCAGGTACACGTCATCAGCATGGAAGATTGCCAAAAATTCTCCCTGTCCATACTGAAAGCACCTGTTCCAGTTAGCTTCCGCACAGGGCAGGTGATTATCGGAGAGAACAAGATGTATCCTGATATCACTGAATTCCTTTACGATCTTAACAGTTGAGTCCTCTGAGCAGTTGTCAACAACAATGATTTCAATATTTTTATAGGTCTGGTTCAGTATTGAGTCGATTGTCCCCGCAATGGTTCGTTCACCGTTAAATACCGGAACACAAATAGTCACCAGTGGTTCCGGATTGTCAAGATTTTGCATAACAGACTCTTTTTTATTTTATTGTCATTCATCTAAATATCTTATTCCCGTGGATCCATCCCGGTTTACCCTCGTTGGTTTGAGAAGAATGCATCGAACACAGCCAGGATATAATTACACATTTCTGAGGTCAGCCCAGGGTAAACCCCAATCCAGAACAGATTATTCATGACAAGGTCGGTATTCACCAGAGGACCAACAGACCTGTAGATCATTTCTGAATATGCCGGTTGTTTTATCAGATTTCCTCCGAATAACATCCTTGTTGCAATCTTGTTCGCTTCAAGACAATGAAGGATATCATCACGTGTAAACAAGGCATCATCCCTAACAAGAATGGGAAAACCAAACCAGCTTGGATCTGAATGGGGTGTCGGGCGAGGGAGGACCAGATACTCCTTATACTTTTTCAGTCCGTGGAATAAGATGTTGAAATTTTCTTTTCTTCTCTCGATAAATTCCGGTAATTTTTTCAACTGCTCGATCCCAATAGCTGCCTGCATATCGGTCACTTTAAGATTGTAGCCGATATGAGAGTAGATGTACTTGTGATCATATCCATGAGGAAGATCTCCCAGTTTCCAGTCGAACCGTTTTTTGCAGGAATTATCGCAGCCAGGGTCACACCAGCAGTCCCGACCCCAGTCCCGGAATGAAGCGATGATCTTTTTCAGCAGCGGATCATCGGTAAGAACGGCACCGCCTTCCCCCATCGTGATATGATGGGCCGGGTAGAAACTGCAGGTGGAAATATGGCCAAAGGTTCCGGTAAATTTTCCCTTGTACTTTGATCCAAGAGCATCGCAATTGTCTTCAATGAACCAGAGATCAAATTTTTCCACGATTTTCAGAATGGTATCCAGGTCTGCGGGATTCCCCAGCGTGTGCGGGATGATAATTGCTTTTGTTTTTTCGGAAATCGCTTCCTCGATACGATCCGCCTGGATATTGTACGTTCCCTTTTCAACATCCAGAAAGACCGGGACCAGGTTATTCTGGAGAATCGGGTTGAGGGTCGTGGGAAAACCGCAGGCGGTTGTAATCACTTCATCTCCGGCATGCATCCGTTTCTTTCCAAGTTTCTTGGAAGTGAGTGCAGAAACCGCAAGGAGATTGGCAGAAGAACCGGAATTGGTCAAAAGGCAATGGTGTATCCCAAGAAATGCTGCCAGGTCTTTTTCGAACTTTTCTGTATAGCGTCCCGAGGTGAGCCAGAAATCAAGGGATGAATCGACAAGGCTTATGAGTTCTTTCTCATCATAGACTCGCCCGGCGTAGGGAAGGGAGGATGTTCCGGGTATAAATGACTGCTTTGTTTGTTCTCTGATAGTGTAGATCTCTGATATTTTAGAAAATATTTCCTGTCGGATTTCTTCTTCTTTCCTCATGAATTATCCAGCTCCGGGAGAATGTCGATTATCATGGCAGATTGTAGTTCTTCCCTCGATAACTCCGGCTCCTGATCCTCCACAGGTTTATTTACCGACAGTTTGGGTGTCACCATACATTTTTCATCAATGATTACTTCAAGGAACCCGGGTTCTGAATCAGAAAAAAGAGACTCAAGTGCCGGTCTGATCTCGGGGAACGATGTTATTTTCCTCCCTGAAATATTATATGCACCCACAACTTTCTGGAAATCCGGGTTACTGTATCCAATTACTGATGATTGTAACCTTCCCCCGAAATATTGTTCCTGGAACTGCCGGATCATACCATATCCGCTATTATTGAGGAGTATAATTTTAATTTGTAGATGGTGATGGTAAACCGTCTGAAGCTCCTGGATATTCAGCTGGAATCCCCCATCTCCGGTAATTATGATAACCATGGAACATGGTTTAGCAAATGCCGCTCCAATCGCCATGGGTAAAGCCGATCCGATCGAAGCCATTCCCCCCTGGGTCAAAAACCTCTGGGTCTTTTTCACTTCAATTATCTGAGCAGCCCACATCTGGTTCTGGCCTACATCAACACAGATAATCGCATCATCTGGCAGAGCTTTTGACACTTCGCGTAAAAAATGGTAAGGAGCGATAGTTTTCCGGTCACCAATACAGTCTTCGGAGTATTTCATTTTCCTCTGTTTTATCCAATCGAGCCATGGAGAGTAATTTTTCTTGACAAATTTGCCGGAATTTTTGTTTATCGATCCTAAAAATGCCCTGACATCCATGTGCAGGGGAAGATCAGCTTTGATTTTGTTGTTCAGTTCATGCACATCGATATCAACATGAATGATTTTTGCTGCACGTGCAAACGTATCCGGTTTTGTCCCGGTCTGGCGGGTGTCAAGACGTGTGCCTAATGCAATGATGAGATCAGCATTCGCAATAGCTAAATTTGCGTACCTGTTCCCGTAGGTGCCGATCATTCCAATATAGAGGGGATCATCATGGGGAAATGAATCAAGCCCCATGAGTGAAACAACAACCGGGATATTAACGGAATGAGCAAAATCGAAGAGCTCTTTGGTTGCCTTCGAAGATCGTACACCTCCACCGGCAAGGATTACCGGTCGTGATGCGGATTCAACCAGTGATTTGATTTTCTTTATGGGCAGGTGATCCGGAACCGCTGAACCGGAGGAATGAAATGTGCCAACAGAATAAGGGTCTATCACCGATCTCTGGACATTAAGGGGGAGATCAATGAGCACCGGACCGGGCCGACCACTTTTTGCAATACGTATTGATTTTTCCATTATTTTTTGGGTATCATCCGGATCCTTGACAAGAAATGCATCTTTAACTATAGGTTTTACGATGCTGACAATATCCGTTTCCTGAAACCCGATCTGCCGTACGGGCTTTTTGAATTTGTATTCATACGTATTTACCTGACCGGTGATAAAAAGACAGGGGATGGAATCAAAATAACAACTCCCTATCCCGGTTATCAGGTTCGTTGCACCCGGGCCACTTGTGGCCATTGCAACACCAATATTTTCACTTGCTCGGGAATATCCCTCTGCAGCGATTGCTGCTGCCATCTCGTGGTGCATGGATACGGTATGAATGTCAATCCTCCCGTGGAGGGAATCCAGGAGGTGCCCCAGGGCTCCTCCACACACTTCGAAGATGTGTGTTACCCCTTCAGCGGCAAGGGTGTCAATGACATAATCTGATATTTTCATGCAAGCTCCGGTTGTTATTCGTATAATTCCTTATGCTCCTTAAACCAGTTAATTGTCGCCAGAAGACCTGGCTCCAGCGGGTATTTTGGTACCCAGCCCAGTTCTGATTTTGCCTTTTCAATGTCTGCCTGCCAGGTGGCGGGTTCGTTCTTCCATGCCTGGGGTGCACCGACATCGTATGATACTTCATTTCCCAGGAGCCTGATAATCATGTCAACAACTTCACCAATGGAATATTGTGTGCCTGAGCCGATGTTGAATATTTTTCCGGAAGGATTTTTGAGATTCAGTGCGGTGTCATAAGCATCAAGCACATCATCCATAAAAATGAAATCTCTAACAAACCGGCGCGAACTGATTCTTGGATTTATTTTCTGGAGTGCGGCCAGTATAACCGAAGGAATGAGGCGGGATTTTTGTTCATACGGTCCAAATGGTGAAAAAAGGCGAAGGGTGATGACCGGTATTTTTTCACTGACCGCGTACTCCTGGCAATATAATGTTGCAGCTGCTTTTGATACCCCGTATTCATTTAACGGTTCTAAAAGATCTGATTCTTTCATTGGCAGATTTTTTATCCCGTACTCCGAGGATGATCCGGTATTCACCACCAGATCAACATTGATATCCCTGCAACAACGTAATACATTTAACGTCCCGGTAATGTTTGTAGCGATTATCTTTTCTGAAATTTTTTGATCGGCACTTCCTCCATAGGTAGCGGTATGTAAAATAAAATTTGGCCGGATTTTTTTTAATGTACTCGTTAATTTTTCATAATCAGTGATGTCCACAGGAACAATATTGACCTCGGGGAGGATATCGTCAATCCGCCATGTGTCTGACGTATCTCTGACATTTATATAAACTTCAGCGCCGTGTCCGAGATATCTTCGGGCAAGGTTAGAACCAACAAATCCTGTTGCGCCGGTAATGAAGACTTTCTCTCCATTTGACAAAATCATGACTACACTCGTGATCAGGATGGGATCTCATTCAGGGGATTTTTGTTTTGTGATTACGATGAATATTTTAGTTTTTTTATTGCTTATCACTATTAACCGTTGAACGGATAAGGATTTTTTCACCCGCAGAGAGAAAATCTTTTGTGCAGCCGGACCAGTAGCGCTATTTATTTTTCATGACGTCACTCATATACGTCATAATCTGCCGGAAGGAAAATTCGTACATGTCAGAATTTCCGGAGTAGTATTCTTTATACCATGCAATTGTATTTTTTACTGCCTCATCAATCGAGTATGCCGGTTTCCACCCTAATCTTACCATTGATTTTGTACTATCCAGTTTGAGGTACCCCGCTTCATGGGGCGCAATTTCATTTTGGGAGGGGATCTTCCATGTTCCGCTCCCCCATTCCCCCAGAATTTTTTCAGTAAGGGTCTGGACGTCTATCGTGTTCGAATAATCCGGACCAAAATTCCAGGCATCCGCATAACTATCAGGCTCTTCCCGCATCTTCAATGCGAGCCACAGATATCCAAAAAGTGGATCAAGTACATATTGCCATGGTCGGACTGCATTCGGATTCCGGATCTCAATTGGATCACCTTTCACCAGGGCACGGACGCAGTCCGGCACGATCCGATCTTCTGCCCAGTCTCCGCCACCGATGATATTACCTGCCCGAGCCGACGATAAAGAAACCGGGGGTTCTTTCATTGCACCAAAAAAACTTCTCCGGTAGGAAGAAATGATGAGTTCAGCAGCTGCTTTACTTGCACTGTAAGGATCGTATCCCCCGAGGGGATCATTTTCCTGATACGCATAATCACACTCCCGGTTTGCATAACATTTGTCACTCGTAATGCAGACACAGGTAACGGGATACTGCAATATCCTGACCGCTTCGAGAATATTTGTGGTTCCCATGACGTTGACATTAAATGTGTCCAGAGGATGTTTGTAGGAAAAACGTACGAGAGGTTGCGCGGCGAGATGAAAGATATACTCAGGACGGTTTTTTTTCACCACTTCAAAAACTCTACCCCCGTCCAGGATATCTCCCCGGATATCAAGAATCCGATCCGATAACCCGGTAGCCTGGAAGATCGAGGGCTCTGATGGAGGATCGAGGCTATACCCGATTACTTTTGCTCCCGTCGATTCCAGCCACAAAGCAAGCCAGGTGCCTTTGAAACCGGTATGTCCCGTGATGAGAACCGTCTTGTCCTGGTACGCATCAATCAATTTTTTTAAAATATCCATTAATTCCACAGCTTCCAGGGGGCTTTTCCGGTTGCCCATTCTTCTTCAAGATAATTTTTATCCCGGAGGGTGTCCATGGCATACCAGAATCCTTCATGCTTGAAGGCATTCAGCTGCCCCATATTTGCCAGTAATTCCAGGGGTTCTCGCTCAAGAACCGTGGTATCCTCCTTAAGGTAATCAAATAATTCCGGTTCGAAAACAAAGAATCCGCCATTAATATGTCCCCCATCCCCCATAGGTTTCTCGAGAAATGAAGTAACATTATGATTATCGTGGATTTGCAGCACGCCAAATCTCCCGGGAGGTCTGATGGCAGTCAGGGTTCCGATTTTTTTCTTTTTGGCGTGAAATTTTAACAATTCCGTTATATTTACGTTCGATAATCCGTCGCCGTACGTGAGCATAAATGGTTCATCCCCGATATAAGGTTGGATTTTTTTCACCCGTCCCCCGGTCATCGTAGTATCTCCGGTATCGATGAGGGAGATTTTCCAGGGTTCAGAAAAATTGTGATGAGTTTCAATGGTATTTTTTTTTATGTCGATGGTGACATCAGACATATGGAGGTTGTAGTTGGCAAAATATTCTTTAATCATATATCCCTTGTAACCAAGACAGACGATAAAATCATTAAACCCAAAATGAGAATAAATTTTCATTATATGCCATAAAATAGGTTTTCCCCCAATTTCCACCATTGGTTTGGGTCTGATAACCGTTTCTTCGCTCAGACGAGTACCCAACCCCCCTGCAAGAATTACAACTTTCGTGTCAACCACCTGAATTCTACTGGATAATGGTAATTACATTTTAATATTCGCTTAACAATGTAAAAATTGTATCCTAGATAAGTCCCTGTTTTCTCTTCGGCAGATATTTAGCAAATTATAAGGAATATCTATGAAATCTGATTGAAATGAAGAAAATTGGTTTTTACAATTTTTACAATGTTTATAACAAAAACCGGATGTTCAATCCGGAAATCCAGGCTCCTATTGGCGACGATTTACTGTATCCCTTTCACCATCTGGCCCGGGTAGCCCGGCAACGCGGAATATCGGTTTCAACGATTGATACCGAACCTCTGGATGAATATGATGCAATTTTTTTCCTGGATTACCCCGGACCTCATAACCAATATCTGAAAAAAGTAATTGATATGAAATTTGAAAATTTGTATCTGTTCATATTCGAGAATGAGATAATTAAGCCAGACAACTGGAAAAGAGAAAATCATCGTTATTTTAAAAAGATCTTCTCCTGGAGGGATGATATCATCGATAATAAAAAAACGTTCAAATTTTTCTTACCCAATAAAATCCCTGAAACCATATCATCCGATATTTCTCAGAAAACGAAATTCTGTTGCATGATAGCGGGGAATAAAAAAAATAATCAGCCCGGGGAACTCTATTCAGAAAGAATAAGGGCAATTAAATGGTTTGAAACAAATCAGCCTGCTTGTTTTGATCTCTTCGGTAAAGGGTGGGATCTGACGTTGCCCGGTTCAATCAGGCCACTAAAACCATTAATCCATCCTTTTTTTAATTTATTTTTTCCACATTATCCATCATTCAGAGGAGAAATAACCTCAAAACGCATGATACTGGAACAATATAAATTTTCAATCTGTTATGAAAACGTATGCGATATTCCCGGGTATATCACGGAGAAAATATTTGATTGTTTTTTTGCAGGCTGCATCCCCGTGTATCTTGGGGCTTCAAACGTTTCAGATTATATCCCTGGAAATTGTTTTATCGATAAAAGAGATTTTTCAGATTATTCCACATTATTTGACTACCTGGAACACATGTCTGATAATGAGTATCTGAATTTTTTACATTCTATCGAAGATTTTATTAAAAGTGATAAAATTTTGCCGTTTGGCGCCAAACATTTTGCGGATCTTATCATCAATGAGGTGAATTCGTGTTGTCTTTTATAGCAGCCCTTAAGAAATCTCAAAAGATCTGAACCAGTGATCAGAGTAACTCCCGATACGCTTTTTTCGTTAAGCAGGCAGTTTTTTTCCATGAAAAGAAATTCAGACGCTTATACCCTTTTTCGATAAGTTCGTCTCTGAATTTCTTCTGGGAAATGATGGTTTCAATTGCAGAGACGATTGATTCCGAATCACCAGGTTCAAAATAAAGTGCCCCATCTCCCCCGATTTCAGGAAATGAACTTGTGTTACTTAAGACGGTCGGACAACCAGAGGAAAAAGCCTCCAGAATGGGTAATCCAAACCCTTCATAGAGTGAAGGGAAAACAAAGGCGCTAGCGTTTTTATACAGATTTTTCAATATTGTATCGTTAATTTTTACATGGTGTACTTTATTAAGGATATTTAAATTTTCAAAAGTCTTTTTTTCCTCACGAGAAAAAGGTGATGATCCTGCACAAACTACATGTAAATCCTCTTGTCTGAATAACATCCCGGCTATGGACTGGATAAAAAAATCAAAATTTTTATAGGCAGCCCTCCCCCCCACGAATAGCAGGTAGGATTTTTGAGAAACAGGAAAGTCCGAAAAAGTATTGGCCTGTGGAGGTTCATTTCGATGTTCTAAAGGATTTCCCAGGTGGATAACCCGGATGCGGTCCGGCTCAACCTCAGTGAATCTGAGAATATCTTTTTTTGTATTTTCGGATATCGCTATAATTGCCCCCGCGTTTTCAATGAGTTGCTTTTTCCATTTTTTCGTTTGATCCTTTACTTTGAAATACTGGGGAAATAGTTCGTGGATCATGTCATAAACGGTAATAGTATAGGGTTTTTTCTGAAGGAATTTTAAGAAATATGGCTCATAATAGGTCGGATGAAATACATCAAAATCCTGTTCTTTTAATAATCTGACCGATTCTTCCTGATTATTGATTATATAATTTAAACCAAAATTAAGCGCATTAAACCGAATTTTTTTCTGCATGAATGAGATTAAACGATTATCATAGAGGAAATTATACCGGTTTGACCAGTATTGATTCAATTGTGGGAACTGCTCCAGGTTATTATTCTGAACGTACCTGAGTGAAAGGACAAACCTGATATCGGGATCGCAGGAGAATTGGTTCATTAACTCACAATAGTAGCGGCTTACACCTCCGTAATTTTGCCGGTAAAACATCTGGTGGTCGTAAAGGATTTTCATGAAATTTCATCCTTTTTAATATAGTCCAGTTTGATCTATTTGTTACATTATTTTTCCTCATATGAATTAAGGAATGGCCATTGTTTTAATCCAAAATGACAGTTCTCTGGGATATTCCTTATTACAGACGGATGAACCCGACGAATATCCAATGATAACGGAACAGTGAATCGAAAAGAAATAATTTCATGATCATGATTTTTTCTTTTGGTGATTGAGCGTGTTTTCTGACTGCCAGATAATTTTTTATAATAAATTCAAAAAATAATCCCATTGCTTTTTTCCGATTCAATTTAATATTCAGACTTTTCTGAAAGTAAGCGTGCCAATCACCGTAATCAGCCAGTCTCCTGAGGTTAAACAGTGGTTCAGGAATTCTGGCAATTTCTCCAATGGCCGACAATTCATTCAATAACAATATATCCGGTCCCAGGATCTTTTGATACGGTAAAATTTTATTCAGAGCATCCTTTCTGAACAGACCATATATGGGATAGGCATAGCCGAGATTCCAGAAAACCTTCTTGAGCCTTTTTATCCGATCCATACCAACAGTATCGATATCTGAATGTTCATTTCCGATGTTGTTTCCGTTTACATCCATCCATATCGCGTCTGAATAACAGAGCAGAACTGAATTTGATTTTTCAAACATTGCAAGACATCGGGAAATAAATGTGGGATCTCGTGTGTCATGACCAGAGGCCCACATAAAAAAATCTCCTTTGGCAAGTGAAGCGACATAATTGAAATTCGTTGTTGAATCCGTTGTGATATCCCGAGAGTAAAACCGGATTCTCATATCTTTTTTGGAGTATTCAAGGCAAATTGATTTTGTTTTATCTGTTGAGGCATTATCAGATATTATCAGTTCAAAATTTTTATAATCCTGATTAAGAATAGACGCTATCGCCTGCTCAACAAACTGCTCTTCATTATATAACGGCATTCCAATACTGACAAAATTCATGATTGAAACAGGCTATAAAACCTAACCGCCCTGAAATGATTTTTTAATTTTCTCTCATTATACTTAAATAATTTTGAATTCTATTTTTTACCTCATAAATCCCTTAGGAAGCGCTCCTGTTTCCGTTGTTGTGATTTAACAATTAAAATTTTAATTGAAACAACCAATGATTTAATCTCGATCTTATTTATTATGGGCTGCAATGATATTTTTAAAGTGCATCTGGTAATGACTGGTAATGGAATAGATCGTCAGGCAGCATGTCCCTATTGCAAAAAAGACGCCACATTGCTTTTTATTACCCAAGATTGTAACAGATGTATCAGCAATGATCCGTTTGCCTATTATCGATGCATTTCCTGTGGCTTGATATCTCTTCAACCGGTTCCGTCAGACCTGGGTTCTTACTATCCAAAGGACTATTATCTGGTTCCGGGCTCCCGTTCTGAACTGGCGGCCTCCGCGGAAAATGAACGCTTCAAGCTCGACCTCATCACACCATTCATACAAAAAGGCAAACTCCTTGAAGTTGGACCGGCCTTTGGCAACTTTGCTTATATTGCCAAACAGGCAGGCTTTGATGTCGAGGTCGTTGAAATGGACTCCCGCTGTTGCGAATTCCTCCAAAACATTGCAGGGATCACTACCGTTCAGAGTTCTGATGCGGCGCAGGCAGTGCAGGACAGAGGGCCGTATGACGTCATCGCGCTGTGGCACGTGATTGAACATCTCCCTGACTTTCAGCATACTCTCGACATACTGGCGGGTAAGATCAGGAAAGGGGGTTTCATCGTTATTGCAGCACCGAATCCAGAGTCATGGCAATTCAGGATTCTGGGCCGGTATTGGGCCCATGTGGATGCTCCACGGCATGTCGTCTTAATTCCTTTTGGACTTCTGGAAGCGCATATGGCTAAATTAGGCTTTACAACTGTTTCTGTGACTATGACAGATCCGGGTGCAAGAGGGTGGAATATGTTCGGATGGCAGTACTCTCTGTCGAACTTTGCCGAATCACGTTTTATCAAGAACATGCTCTTCTTCCTGGGTGCTGTCCTGACCCGTATTATGGCCCCGTTCGAAGGGAATGATCAGGCGGGAAGTGCCTACACATTAATCTTCAGGAAGGACCGTTAGACCTATGAAGTTTTCTGTATTATTGCCGACCAGGAATCGCCTTGATCTTCTTACCTATGCCATTGAGACGGTACGGCGTCAGGATTATGATGACTGGGAGATTGTCGTTTCCGACAATGCGTCTGAACAGGACATAGCCGGTTTTATCCGTTCTCTGAATGACCCGAGGATCAAATATGTGAGGACGCAGGCGTTTATACCCGTTACAGATAACTGGAACAACGCCCTCATGAATAGTTCCGGTGATTACATCATCATGCTGGGTGACGATGATTGCCTGTTAAAGGGATTCTTCAGGACAATGGATTCACTTATTGAAGAATTCCAAAATCCTGACAGCATCTACACGAATGCATTACTCTATGCTTATCCCGGTGTGATGCAGGGATATCCTGGGGGATTTCTCCAACCCTACGGGTATGCATGGTTTTTCAGGAATGCAGAAACGCCTTTTTTACTTGACAGAACAAAGGCGCAAGAACTTGCCCGGGACGCGATGCACTTCAAGATGTCCTATACCTTTAATATGCAGCACTCTGTAGTCAAGCGTGCGTTTATTGATCGCCTGAGCGATAAAGGGCAATTCTTTCAATCTCCTTATCCTGATTTCTATGCTACTAATGTTATTCTGCTGAAGGCAGATACCCTCGTAGTCAATCCGGTACCCATGGTTGTTGTCGGCATCAGCCCGAAATCCTTCGGATATTATTATTTCAACGATCAGGAAAAAAAGGGAGTCGATTTTCTGAACAATCTTCCGGACCAAAAAACCACTCGTCGAATGGAACACATTATCCTTCCCGGATTAGCAGACAAGACCTCCTGGCTCATTTCGATGGAAATGATCAAAATAAATTATGGATCGGAGTTTCTGCTGACAGTTGACTACAACCGTTATCGGTATCTTCAGATGCTGTATGTCTATGGTCGATTCGCCCGGGCATTAGAAAATAAGGATCCAAAACTTGCTCAATATCGTAGGGAATTTGATGAACTTGCATCGAAGCTCACGGTATGGGAAAAAATGGTCTATCTTAACATACTGCGGATCGCTGCTCTGGGAACACGTTTAATTCCTATCAGCCTTCGCGGCAGACTGATTAATCCCATTCTTGTCAGGATAGGCAGGACTCCCCAGCTGGATCTCCCAAAGGACGTTCGGTCTTATAAAAATATTCTCGAAGTGTTCGAACAAATTGACCCGCACCGGTTTTTCCGATAGCAGTACGGACTTTTCCAGAAAAATTCACATACTTGGGAAATGCATCTTTCGAATGATATTCATCCAAATATCGATTCAAAAACCTGATGAAGGAATTATCAATTTCGACACCAGTGGATTGAAAACAACTTCAATTTCATTTTAAGATCTTAAGTTTCTCTTCAAAGACTGTTCCCACCAGGAAATTGTTTTATCAAGTCCTGTGCTCAGATCATTTTCCTGGTGCCAGCCGACCTCCTGCAATAACCGACGGTTATCCCCCACAATAAATGGTGCGTCTGATGAAGGTGTTGGAAGTTCTCCATAACGGATTAAATCCTCATGACCTGTTTTTATCCCGATCATTTCGATAATCTCCCGGATGGAAACTGGTTTTCTGGATGCAATATTTATCGGCCCGGTAACCTGTGATTCCAGCAATCGCACGAAGGCGTCCGCAACATCTTCAACGAAGAGATAATCCCTTATCTGGTGGCCGGATGTGCAGGGTGCGGGTTTTGACTGAAGGAGTGCACAGGTGATTGAGGGGACTAATCTTGTCTTATTTTCGTGGGGGCCATAGAGAAAAAAAATTCTTCCCCATGCATTACTTATGTCTGCAGAACTTAAGGTTTCCTGTAAAATACCATGAAGCGAGTGTTTTGAAATACCGTAGAGGGATTGAGGTTTTAATGGCGTGATTTCCTCGGAACAATATCCATACCGCCAATCATATTCTGCACAAGTTCCTGCAGAGACCATTCGCTGTCCCCCACTTTCTGAAAATTCCTGGACCATTGTCAGACCGGCCTGCAACCAATGAATATTTTCCCTTGCCGACCAGTATTTTCCTGGTGCGGTATACCATGCGAGATGCAGGATATGTGAAGGACATATTGTTTTCATCGCGTGGTGAACCTGGTCAGGATTCAATAAATCAATAGTATGCCATGTAATCCCTGGTTCGCGGAGAGGATTATTTCCTGACGTAAGTGCATGAACCTCATACCCCCGTTTGATTAATAACGGGATACAGTGCCTCCCGATAAATCCAGAAGCCCCGGTGAGCATGACTGTTTTCATAAGCAATACTCTGAAAATTGTGTATCTTTTTTGGAAATAATCTTCCTGCCGGCTGGCCACTGTATTCCAAAAACCGGATCATTCCATCTCACTCCTCTTGAGGATTCCGTGTGAAAGAAATTCGTCATCTGATAGAATACCCTTGTCTGATTCTTGAGGGTCTGGAACCCATGGGCGCATCCTTTTGGAATATACAGCATTTTTAGATTTTCATCCGTCAGTTCCACGGCTATCCAGCGCAGATATGTTCCCGAATCTTTCCGGAGATCGAGAACAACGTCATAAATTGCTCCTTCAGTGCAACTGACAATCTTTGCCTCTTCATAGGGCGGTATCTGATAATGCATCCCCCTCAGCGTCCCTTTCTTCCGGTTACAGGAAATGTTACACTGGACGATTGAAGAATCAAGTCCATGTTTATCGAATTCTTCTTTACAAAAAGATCGGGCAAAAAATCCCCGCTCATCGATGAGAAGTTCAGGTTCGATAATAAAAGTTCCCTCGATCTTTGTCTCACTAAAGATCATGCATCAATTACCTCAAGCTCAGGAATCGGAATAATAAATTTTCCTTCCCATTCACGTGCTCCTTCAAGTTGTTTCATAATTTCGTTCTTTATATTCCAGGGAAAAATTATAATGAAATCGGGTTTATCAAGAAAAATTCTTTGAGGTTCCACAATTGGGATACGGGACCCCGGGAGATAAAACCCTTGTTTGAAGGGAGAGGCATCAGCAACGTATTCGATGAGTTCGGTGCCTTTAATCCCGCAATAGTTGAGTAATGTGTTTCCTTTTGCAGCAGCACCATATGCAACAATCCGTTTTCCTGCCATTCGTTGCTCAATAAGGAATTTGAGAAATCTGCTCCTGATTTTGTTGACTTTCCTTTGAAAATCGATGTATGTCTGCTCCTCAAAAAGACCCCGGGACCGCTCTTCATTTATAATCAAATTAACAGAGCGTTCGGTGGGATGTAATGAATCTATGGTGTGGCATGCATAAATCCGAAGTGATCCACCATGAGTGAATACTTTTTCAACATCATATATCCTTAATCCATGTTTTTTGAATATCGATTCAACTGTCGCAAGTGAAAGGTAAGAATAGTGTTCATGGTATATAGTATCAAACTGAGTTTGATGGATTAACTCTAAAAGGTGGGGGAACTCCATGGTAATTGTGCCATGAGGTGAGAGACAAACCTCAAGACCTGCAATAAAATTATTTATGTCCGGTACATGAGCAAGAACGTTATTTCCGATGATGAGATCCTGTTTCCCTTTCAATTCAACGATTTCAGCTGCCATATCCGAATCAAAAAATGAAACAATTGTTTCTATTCCCTTTTCATTTGCTTTCTGGGCAGGTCCTTCGGCAGGATCAACGCCAAAACAAGGTATTTTTTCGATCTTAAAATACTGAAGAAGATATCCATCATTGGATGCAATTTCCATCACTTTGGAATTAACCCCAAGTCCTAGTCGTGGAATAATCATCCTTACATATTTTTCTGCATGATTCAGCCATAACGAAGAAAATGAACTGTAATAACGATAATCCTCTCCAAAAATCTCATCTGCGATTTTATAATCCTCTATTTGCATCAGCCAGCATTGATCACAGACATACAGACAGAGTGGATAATAAATTTCAGGCTTGCTTAATTCTGCTTCAGAGATATAGGCATTGGATAATGGGGCACTTACAAGATCGCAGACAACTAGACTTAGTTTTGTACCACAATTCCGGCAATTCATAGGATCACTTCACATTTTATTAGACGTTGATTTTACAGGTTGATAGATCAGATACTCTTCATCCTAATCCTTTTTCATTATATCTTTCACTATTAATTATACACCTTCTTTGTGGTTATGTCCAGGACAAATCGCTTCAAATACATCTGAGAAATACATTTTTTAAAACTGTTTTTTGCTAGGACCGATTTATAACCATTCTGGCCACGGAACCCCCAGATTGACACTCAGACCCTTGAGGTCGTCGTGAATTCCCTGATCCAGTTTTAATATTATCAACAGGTAAATCGCTGCTCCGGTAATAACGATACCCAAAACCACCGCTACATGAGTAAGGATTAAGACAAAATGGATGAAAAGCAGGAAAAGTCCCATACAGCCCGTGGCATAGAATATGTTTTTTATCTGTCCGAACTCGAATTTTATTGAAATAATCCGGGAAAGCAGAATAAGGGCACCAAGTGCGTTAAGTGTCATTGCTATCAGGGTGGCAATAGCTGCTCCGGTGATTCCCAGAACCGGAATGAGGATGATATCAAGGAGGATATTTGCAATCGCTGCAATAACGGTTATCCAGAAGGTATCCTTTGGTCGGTTAAGTGCGTTCAGGCTCATCGTTCCAAGAAACATGAAGACATTGACTACCTGAACAAGCAGAAGGAAAAAAAAAGCAGACGACCCTGCAATAAAAGAAGCTCCATAAAGGTAATAAAGGAGACGCTCACCCAAAATCCATCCTCCTACGCAAGCCGGTATCGCCAGAAAAAGTGAATAGGTAAAAGCTCTTGCCAGAGAATTTTTAATTTCATTTAGCTGTCCGAGTGCTCCCCAGTTACTGATCTTCGGATAGAGAACCGTATGAAAAGCCATCGTTGTGAAAGTAGCGGCTGACGTGAGCTGGAATGCTGTTCGATAAATTCCAACATCAGCATTACTCATAAAATACCCGATAATGATGGTATCGGCATAGCAGAATACTAATGCACCACTCGTCGTAAGAAAACTCCAGAAAGAGAAGCTTAACAGGCTTTTCAGATGCGATAATCCGAACCGGACTAATTTTAAGTCAATATAAAAAAAATTTACAATTCCCCCTGCGATCAAACCCCCAATAAATCCTCCTGCGAGTCCAGAAACACCAAAACCAAAAAAGACCGCGGTGATTTGAAAAAGAGTCCTTAGAAATGAATCCAAAAAAATACTGATTTGAGAAATTCCTACTTTTCCGGAACCGTAGATCGCAACCCCTGTAATCCCCCAAAAAACGGAGATAATAAGTGCTAAGAGAAGCCAGAAAAAAATTCCGGATGAGGTTGCGTCCTTGAAGAAGGATTCTGCCCAAATAAGTAATGGGACAGATACTGCAAGAAGTGTAATCCGGACAAAAACAAATGCGGAAAAATACTCATTTTGGTCTTTCCCCTCAGATATTCTTTTTACTGCTGCTCCCCCAAAACCACCATCGCCCAAAAGATTGAAAATCCCCAGATATGCGATAAAGAGAAAATAAGCTCCCAGAGGTCCTGGCCCTAATACATGAGCAAAATAAATGGTTGAGAGGAAACCGATAGCAGTCAGAGAGACCGTCGAACCCAGAGTGATTAGGCTCTGACGCTGGATTGAACTTATAGCCATAAGACGGGAGATAAAAAGGGAATCTGATAGCACATAGTAGAATTGTTTAGAAAATTGTTAATGATTTCGTGAGATTAAAAAACTGTATTCCCTGCTGAAAAAACCTTAATCCTGGCTCAACCTGTGCATAAGAAATTTTTTTAAGTTTTTCTGGAGATGGGGATCTTTAAGGGCAAAATCGATAATTGTCTCAATATACCCCAGTTTATCACCGGTATCATATCGTTTTCCATGGAATTGATAGGCATACACAGGATGCTGTTGTAAGTGAAGGTGAATTGCATCGGTCAGCTGGATTTCATTACCCACGCCGGGAGAGGTTCGTTTAAGGCAGTCAAATATTTCCGGGATGAAAATATATCTGCCAATTGCTCCTAGGTTGGAAGGAGCATCATCGGGTTGAGGTTTTTCGATGATATCTTCGATGGCATAAATATCCGGTTCAATAAGTGAACCCCTGATGATCCCATAGCTGCTTATCCTTTCTTTTGCCACCGGCTCAACGGATATTATCGTTGACTGAAACCGTGAGAAGACTGAGATAAGATCTCCGGTGAACGACTGGTTATTGACAATAATGTCATCTCCCAGCAGGACCGCAAAAGGTTCGTTCCCGATATGTTTTTCCGCTTTGAGTATCGCATCTCCAAGGCCGTTGGGTTCTTTCTGGCGGACATAGTGAATCCCGGGAAAGTCAGATATTTTTTTTAAGCGTTTAAGGGTTTCATCCTTATTCTGGTCTTTCAATCGCATTTCCAGTTCAGGAGCTGCATCAAAATAATCTTCTATTGCGCGTTTTCCCCGCCCGGTTATGATAATGATATCGTCAATCCCGGCATTGATTGCTTCTTCAACAACGTAATGAATTACCGGTTTATCGATAATTGGTAACATTTCCTTAGGCATTGATTTTGTTACCGGTAAAAACCGGGTTCCCAGGCCAGCTGCCGGAATTACTGCTTTTTTAATTTTTTGCATATCTCACCTTTCATCCATTGGTAACGAACTATTCCCGCCCTTCAATTTTCCCTGAATTACTTGCATTACCAGCAGATCCCTTCGTAGCTACCAGCTTCACGCCCAGCCTTATTCACTTTTCTTCCATCGATCACGAGTTTTCCGGTATAATCGAGATTAAAAAATTCCTGCCATTCTGTGATAATCATAACGGCGTCGCTTTTGAGAACTTCATCACTGCTCCTGGCATAGGATATCCCGGGAAACAGGTTTTTAAATGCCGGCATAGCGATGGGGTCATATGCAGTGATCTGTGCCCCTTCCAGTAACAGTTTCTGGACTATGGGGATGGCACGGCTTTCCCGTATATCATCAGTATCCGGCTTAAAGGATAGCCCAAGAATGCCGATTTTTTTACCCCTTATATCCAGATGTTTTTTAAGCAGTGTAATTAATTTTTGGGGCTGGTCATCATTTGTCCCGATAACTGCTTTCAATATTCTGGGTTCAACCCCCTTTGATTCAGCAAACGAAATAAGTGCACGGACGTCTTTTGGGAAACACGAGCCACCAAAGCCAATACCCGACCTGAAAAAATGAGGGTTGATACGGCTGTCCATGCCTACACCGCCGAACACTTCGTATGAATCGATTTCATTCAATTTGCAGATGTTGCCAATTTCATTTGCAAAACTGATTTTCGTTGCGAGAAATGCATTACTCACGTATTTGATCATTTCCGCCGTCTTAATGTCTGTGGTAAAAACAGGAGCATACAATGATTTGTACAATACCTCCAGCGTCTCTTTTGTTTTTGGATCGTTTGTGCCGATTACAATGCGATCTGTTTGGAAAAAATCATGCACTGCACTGCCTTCCTTGAGGAATTCCGGATTTGAGCCGATCCCAAAATCTTTTATCGCCAGTTTTCCGGATTCCTTCTCAAGAATCGGCTGAACGACCGTGCTCGTTGTTCCCGGAAGGACTGTGCTTTTAACGATAACCGTATGGTATTTTTTATCCTTTTTCAGCGCTTTTCCTATCGAATGCGCAACATCAGTAATAAACCTGAGATCACTTGATCCATCCGGATTCTGGGGAGTGCCCACACAGATCATCGATAATGCTGTCTGTCTGACGGCTTTGGCACTATCTGTCGTTGTTGTTATTCTGACACGGTTTTTTAACAGAAGATCATCCAGGTCCGGTTCAAAAACAGGGCTCCGTCCGGAATTAATCATATCAAGTTTTGCCTGATCAATATCAACGAAATGAACCTGGTGTCCCATCTCAGCAAGGCATGCACCCGTTACGGATCCGACATAACCCGTTCCGATAATTGAGATTTTCATAAAATCTTTTGTCACCCGCAGTCTTTTTCCAGAGTTACATTTGCTATTTGCGCTTTCGTCCGCTTCTTTTTTTGATAAAGGTATAAAATTATCAGATCAACTATTCAGATTATTGTTGGTATCATTGAAAAAGTATCCCTGCATTGCGGCAAGAAGAGTTGACAGTCAGGTATGAGGTCAGCAATGGTGTCCCGGATCTTCCGGTTTATTAACCTCGCCTGAATGTTCCTGGTACCACTGAATTGTTTTTTTAAGACCTTTCCTGAATGGCATCTGCGCTTCGAATCCAAACTCTTTTTTTGCCCGCTCCACATCGAGGCGCCGTTTCGGCTGGCCATCAGGTTTTGATGTATCCCAGTGGATATCTCCGGCAAATCCTGTCAGATCCCGAATCAGGTCAACAAGATCGCGAATCGTGATTTCTGCCCCGGATCCCAGGTTTACCGGGTCCGGTTTATTATAATGTTCAGCAGCCAGAACAATCCCTCTGGCAGCATCTTCAACATACAGGAATTCCCGGGATGCCGATCCTGTCCCCCATACTTCAACAGAAGATTTTTTATCCCGCTTCGCTTCAGTGAATTTTTTTATAAGCGCGGGAATAACATGGGAGCTTGCAGGATCAAAATTATCTCCGGGACCGTACAGGTTGACCGGAAGAAGATAAATGGAATTAAATCCGTATTCCTGCCGGTATGCCTGAGACTGGACAAGGAGCATTTTTTTCGCAAGTCCATACGGGGCATTTGTTTCTTCGGGATAGCCATTCCAGAGATCATCTTCTTTGAAGGGAACCGGCGTAAATTTCGGGTACGCACAGATAGTTCCAACGATGACGCACTTTTTTACTCCGGCCTGCCGTGCCGCTTCAATAACCTGGATTCCCATGATAGCATTATCATAAAAAAGCTGTCCCGGAAAGTTCTGGTTGAACCCGATCCCCCCAACCTTTGCGGCCAGGTGAATCACGATATCGGTATCTTTTACGACCTTTACACAGTTTTCCCATATTCGCAGATCGATCTCTTTACTCCGTGGAATATGGATATTATCCGGTCTTGCTCCATTTTTTAAGAGCTGGTTTACTACCTGCGTACCAAAAAAGCCGGCGCCACCTGTTAACAAGATTCTTTTTCCGGACCAGAATGTCATAGGCTTAACCAATATTTTGTGAAATGATATGTTCGATTCGCTTCAAATATTTGCTTGTTGTCAACGTCCCACTACATTCTTCCAAAATCAATCAGATTTCCACCAGCGGTCCGGGAATTTTGATCTGATTATTTGATCGCCATCTCCGATTGGTTCAAGTCCAGACGCACGCAGATCCGAGTCTACCATGATTTTTACCAGATCCCCAAACCTGATAGTAGGTTTCCAGCCAAGGATCTTTTGCGATTTGGTTGGATCTGCAATAAGCACTTCGACTTCAGTCGGCCGGAAATATTTTGGATCGATCCGAACATGCTCCTCCATGTCGAGTCCCGCGTACGAAAAGGCAGCATGCAGATATTCACGAACTGAATGTGTCTCTCCCGTCCCAATGACAAAATCATCAGGTTTATCCTGCTGCAGGATCCTCCACATGCACTCAACATACTCTGGTGCAAAACCCCAGTCCCGCTTTGCATCGAGATTTCCCAGATACAGGAATTTGTCCTTCCCGCCAAGTATTCGTGCAATTGCCCTTGTGATCTTGCGAGTGACAAAAGTTTCGCCTCTTCTTGGGGATTCATGGTTGAAAAGAATGCCGTTTGATGTAAAGAGGTTATACCCCTCCCGGTAATTCCTGGTCATCCAGTACGCATATATTTTCGCACAGGCATACGGGCTTCGAGGATGAAACGGGGTATCCTCTTTCTGAGGCGGATTTGCCGCCCCGAACATCTCACTGGAGGAGGCCTGGTAGAACTTTATCGGATTTGAACAGCGCCGTATTGCTTCAAGCAGCCGGGTAGTGCCGAGTGCGGTAACATTGCTGGTATATTCCGGGGTATCGAAACTGACCCGGACATGGCTCTGCGCACCAAGGTGGTACACTTCATCCGGGCGTATATTGTACATTACATTTGCAATTTGCTCGGAGTCAGAGAGATCTCCATAATGTAAAAATAACTGGGCCTGTGTATCATGGGGATCTATATATATGGAATCAATACGGCTGGTGTTAAACGTTGACGATCTTCGTATTAATCCATGGACTTCGTAGCCTTTTGACAGAAGCAGTTCCGCGAGATATGATCCATCCTGCCCTGTAATACCCGTAATGAATGCTTTTTTTGCCATAATATGTCCCGTACCTGTACTAATTTACCATGAGAAAATTTGAATCTATTGTGATTACTCTGAAAAGAAGTGGGTAATTTCCAAGCATCAGCTGAGCACCGGGACGGGGTGTTCGATTCTGCTGTTTCATTAACTTTTTCAAAATTATTATGAAATTATTCTGTTTCTGTACAGTGATTCATCGTTCCTGCTTAAAAAATCGTCTATTTCTCTTTGATTTCATGTCAGATTAGCGCATGTTTCGTAAAGCGGTTATTAGTTAATGCAAAGCAACAATTCGGAAGAATCTGGATAAGTTTACCCCGGCAATATGAATCGAACGTCGACCCGAACGGTTTGGATTTTTTTGGGAGGGATGAATACCCGAAAACAATGATGAAACCATCATTCCAATAATTTCGCAGCAATATTTATCAACCAAAAAGGAATTTATTGGATAGTGCTCAGGGAGATTTCCTGATCAGGCAAGGGGGTAGTTAAAATAAAGACCCAAACATTTGTGGTATTTGCTCTTTTGATTTCCCTGCTGTTGGTCCATTTTGCAGCTGCAGCCGATGCTGAAGAATGGGGGCAGGCATTGGTTAAATCTGCTGAGACTAATTCAAATTGGGATCCCCAGAAGCCATATGACGGGTTATCATGCAATGGTTATTGCAATAAATATTATGGGCCTAACAGCTCCTGGCAAATCGTAAACAGTCGTTGTATATGCCAGTGCAAACAGGGTTTTGAGGAGAAGTTTTCTTCAACTTCAATTTTATACCGCAGGTGTGTCCCTCTTACGGATTCCTGCAATCAGCAATGTGCGGTATTTCAGGCAGGGAGGATACACGGGGCAAACACATATGGACAAAGGGTAAATGGTGCTTGCGAATGCAAGTGCAGAGAGGGTTATACCCCCAATCAAAATATGGAATGTGTAATGGCTTTCTCTGATGATGATGCTGTATGGGCTACATTTCAGAATAAGTGCGGTAATCTGAAAGAATTTACTAGTGGCAAAGGAGAGGCATTTACTGTCACGCAGCAGGAATTGATTAATTACTTAAAGAAGGTGGAGGAAGCAAATCCGGGCTCATCATGGAAACAGATAATTGCTGCATTGCATGTGAACAGGTACCAGGATGATGCATTCAGCCAAACGCTGCCGGGAACGAACATACATCTATTTGAGTGGGGCCCGGAAACAGATGGCTGGCGGGATGTGGATTTGTTATGCAAGGCACCCTTAAGGAGCATATCCAATCCCGACTGGTATACTCCAAAATTTGTGCTGACAGATGATGGCAGAAAGGTGGAGCTGGGTCATGCATATGGCGCGCTCAGGATTGGACTGGACAGGGAGGACGGCATTGTTGGTACATTTACAAAATTGATGACGGGGAGAAATCTTGTAAAAGACCAGTGGGTGGGGATTATCACGCACTATGGTGATTTATGGCAGGTTGTTATCCAAAATTGGATTCTAAGAGAAAAAGAAGATAGGTTTCCACCCGACCAGGTTTTTGGGAACAATATGGGGATATGGCTTGTTGAATACTATCGGATGAATCCGGATGCTCCCTTATCTAAAGCATTTCAGGAATATTTTGACAGATAACGGGAAATATACCTGCAGAGCAACTGGACGTGATATTCGATTTTATTTTTTTCATAACTTCATTTGAAATTAATTAGAATTATACATCTCTTGAGTAATGATTTGTCATTGCTCTTCAAAATTTGTCTATTCTTTAAATCACGAGAAATATGGCGCATATTTAGGTCTAAAATAATGTGGACTAGAAGGGGATTACGCTCAACGGGGCTCAACGGGGCCCAGGCAATAAGCTATGTGGGCTTCCCCAAAATAATTTTACCGGGTTACTGGTACGTAGACACTCAGTCATGTTCACTCATCCTCGCTTTCGTTCGCTCACGCTCACTTCGCTCCGGTTCGCTTCACCTCACCGCTCTCTCTCGGTGGACTGAGCAGACGATGACGCACCCGTTCACTCGCAGGTTCGATTCGGGCTTGCTGTTACGGCCCGCTGCTTCATATCGGAACAATTCGAAAGCGGAATTAATGTTCAAATCCCTAAAAAGCACAAATGTTAGGAAATACTTTAAAAAAAGTTCTAAATCAAAAAATATCCAGAATTTGAGTCCAAGCCTCAGCCGAGCACCGAGACATGATGTTCGATTCTACAATTTTTTCAACTTTTGTAAAATTTTTCTGGAAATAATCTGTTACTGAGTAGTTATTCGCTATCCCTCTTTAAAAATTCGTTCATTTCCAT